>NZ_BJZU01000001.1 GCF_007992195.1 Methylobacterium oxalidis
CCCCTGGCTGGACTGGGCCTTCGCCGAGGCCAAGGCGAAGCTGGCGCAGGCCGCGTAGCGCCCACCTCTCTCCTTCGGGGGAGGTCGAGTCCGCGGCGCGCGGACCGGGTGAGCGATCAGGGTGCTCCGGATGGGTCGCCCCCCCTCACCCCAACCCGCTCCCGAACGGGAGAGGGTGCGCGTCGCGCTATCCGCGCCATCCTGAGATCCCGTGCGGCCGGGCTTGATCCCGTCTGGCCGCCGCCCTCCCCATTCCAGAGCAGGAGGCACCCATGCCCGCTCCCAAGGTGCTCATCTCCGACGCGCTGTCGGAGGCCGCCATCCAGATCTTCCGCGATCGCGGCATCGACGTCGATTTCCGTCCCGAACTCGGCAAGGACAAGGAGGCGCTCGCCGCCGTCATCGGCCTGTACGACGGCCTCGCCATCCGCTCGGCCACCAAAGTGACGCCGAAGATCCTGGCCGAGGCGACCCGCCTGCGCGTCGTCGGCCGCGCCGGCATCGGCGTCGACAACGTCGACGTGCCGGCCGCGACCGCCAAGGGCGTTATCGTGATGAACACGCCCTTCGGCAATTCCATCACCACCGCCGAGCACGCCATCGCCATGATGTTCGCGCTGGCCCGCCAGATCCCGCAGGCCGATGCCTCGACGCAAGGGGGCAAGTGGGAGAAGAACCGCTTCATGGGAGTCGAGCTGACCGGCAAGACCCTCGGCGTGATCGGCTGTGGCAATATCGGCGCGATCGTCGCCGACCGCGCCATCGGCCTGAAGCTGAAGGTGATCGCCTACGATCCCTTCCTCTCGCCCGAGCGCGCCCGCGAGATCGGCGTCGAGAAGGTCGAGCTCGACGGCCTTCTCGCGCGGGCCGACATCATCACCCTGCACGTGCCGATGACGGAGAAGACCCGCAACATCCTCTCCGCCGAGGCGCTGGCGCGGACGAAGCCCGGCGTTCGCATCGTCAACTGCGCCCGCGGCGGCCTCGTCGACGAGGTGTCGCTTCGCGCGGCCCTCGATGCCGGTCACGTCGCGGGCGCGGCCTTCGACGTCTTCGTGGAGGAGCCGGCGCGGGAAAACCCGCTCTTCGGCCATCCGAACGTGATCTGCACGCCCCATCTCGGCGCATCCACCAACGAGGCGCAGGAGAACGTGGCGCTGCAGGTCGCTGAGCAGATGTCGGATTACCTCCTCAGCGGCGCGATCACCAACGCCATCAACTTCCCCTCGATCTCGGCCGAGGAGGCGCCGCGGCTGAGGCCGTTCGTCTCGCTCGCCGACAAGCTCGGCTCGTTCCTCGGCCAGCTCACGGACGCGCCGATCAAGGGCATCCGCATCACCTACGAGGGCGAGGTGGCCGGGATGAACACCCGCGCTCTCACCTCGGCGGCGGTCACCGGCGTGCTGCGGCCGTTCCTCGCCGAGATCAACATGGTCTCGGCCCCGGCCATCGCCCGGGAGCGAGGCATCGTGATCGACGAGGTGAAGCGGGCGGGCGGCGACAGCGACTTCGAGTCGGTGGTGCGCATCACGGTCGAGGCCGAGGACATGCCGCGGGACGCCGCCGGCACCGTCTTCCACGACGGCAAGCCGCGGGTGATCGAGATCCGCGGCATCGACATCGACGCCGCCTTCGCGCCGCACATGCTCTACGTGCGCAACCACGACAAGCCGGGCTTCATCGGCCGCTTCGGCAGCCTGCTCGGCGAGGCCGGCGTCAACATCGCGACGTTCAACCTCGGCCGCGAGACCGAGGGCGGCAATGCCATTGCCTTCGTGGCGGTGGACGGGCCGGTCGGCCCCGACGTCCTCGACCAGATCTCCGCGATCCCGCAGGTCAAGCGGGTGCGGGCGGTGAGCTTCTGACGATCGCGCCCTCCCTCGACGGGCGGGCGTGCCGGACCAACAAGGAAGGGCCCCGGAGCGATCCGGGGCCCTTCTCGCTCGCGACGGGTGCGGAAAGCGGGCGGCTTACCGGAAGATGTTGAGGAAGCCGCCGGGCTCGGCGTAGACGCCGGGGTTGGTGGTGGAGGCCTGCCAGCGGATCGAGCCGATCACCGCATCGCCGCACCAGTCGGAGCGGCCGGTGCCGCGCAGGATGCCCTTCGGGTCGGTGGTCAGGTTGAAGCACTGGGTCGGGTTGAGGTCGGTCGTGTGGAAGCGCAGGTCGACCAGGAGGTTCTTGTAGGCCCAGGAGACACCGACATTGCCGTAGTTGTAGCTCGGCAGGTCGAAGGGGATGAAGCCGGTGGCCGAGGTCTTGGCCGCGCCCAGGAAGTAGTGTCCGCCCTCGCCCGAGATCGAGAAGCCGCCCGCGTAGGCTTCGGGCAGGAACGAGAACCACGCGGCGGGCAGGGTGTAGGCGATGGTGCCGGACGCGTAGGTGCCGTTGGTGTGCTGGCCGAGGTAGTTCGGCGCGAAGAAGACGTTGGCGCCGATGGCGAGCTCGGGCGTCGCCTGATAGAGCGCCTTGCCCGCGTACTCGATGAAGTCCGTGTTGCGGGTCGTGAACTGCGTGCCGTTGATGATCAGCGGCGTCTCGCCCGGGTAGTAGTAGTAGATCACGCCGAGGTCGAAGGAGAGCTTGTCGAAGACGGGCCGGATGCCCGCGACGAGATCGAACTCGAAGTCGGGCCGGGTCGGCAGGCGGGTCTGCCAGGTGTAGAAGCCGGCATAGGCGAGGTTGTTGAAGAACTGCGCCTCGAAGAAGCTCTGGTAGCTGTACTGGCGGTCGGACTGCGACACGCCGCGGAAGTTATAGTCCGAGGCGAGCTGCGAGTAGAACGCGAAGCCGATGATCGGATCCGGCGCCTTGGCCTCCGGCGGCATCACCTTCGGCGCGGCCATGTCGGCGGCTTCGGCCTGCCCGAAGCAGAGGAGGGAAGCCAGCGCGGCGGCAGCACCCTTCAGGAAAAGTTTCGACGTCATCTCAGAGCCCAGCCCCTTTTTCTTGATGGGAGGAAGGTGCCGAAATCGCCCGTGCGCCGCAAAACGAGAATTCGAGCAATTGCCTATTTCGTGAGCATTTTCCCTGCTCAAGCAGATTTGAACGCATTATGTGGCACGGGTGCCACATTGTTGCCGCGCATCCGGCGAGTGGAAGCGCTCAAACTGTCCGAAGCTAAAGTTTGCGACGTGCAGAATGTCCTTTCGCAGACGCGACGGGCCCGCGTTCCCAGGAGGGAACGCAGGCCCGAACCGAATCGGAAGTTGTATTTCGGGTAGCCGGAGTCGGACTGACCGCGACCGGATCAGAAGGTGAAGCCGGTCTCGATCATGTAGCGGTCCTGGCCGCTGCGGTTGCCCAGGCGGCCGAAACCGAGGCCCGGGGTGGCGCCGCCCGCGAACAGGTCCCCGCGCTGGAAGTCGACGAGTTCGACGTGCGAGTACTCGCCGCGGATGAAGAACCGATCGAAGGTGAAGGTCGGCGTGATGGTGAAGGAGTAGGCGGAGCTTCCGGCGCCGTACAGGACCGATGTCTGGCCGCCCGGGTTGAAGCGGTTCCCGCTCTGGGTGATGTACTCGAAGCGGCCGGCGAGCGCGAAGTTGTCGGTGATCGCGTAGCTGGCGAGGATCGCGCCGCCGAAGGTCTCGGCTCCGGCGAGTCCGAGCGCGGCGTTGCTGTCGACGTTGGTGTACTGGATGTACGGAGTCACGATCCAGGGGCCGGCCGAGTAGGTGTAGTTCGCGCTGACGATGCTGCTGTTCTGCAGCGCGAGCGGCGTCGCGTACTGGAAGCGCAGGCTGCGCAGGCCCGAGTTGAAGTTCGTGAAGTGCGTCCCACCGTTGATGCCGACCGTGTTGGCGTCGTCGAGCTTGTAGGTGACGGCTCCGGTGATCCAGTTGATCTCGCCCGAGAAGAAGCCGTCCGTGGCGGCGAGCGAGGCCGCCCACGGCCCGCTCGCATAGTTCACCTGCACGCCCTGGTTGATGATGTTCTCCTGGTTGAAAAGCAGGCCGCGCGAGATGTTCAGGTTCTGGAAGGTGAAGGCCAGCTCCGAGCCGATATTCGTCGGCATGCGGCCGCCCTGGACCGACCACTCGTCGTTGATGGCGACCTTGCCGAAGACGACGGGCAGCGGGCCGAACAGGAGGTCGGTCTGGCTCAGCGCGCTGAAGGTCGGGAAGCCGAGGGCCGGGATCGAGTAGAGGCCGGTCTGGATGTAGAATTGGAACGGCCCGTCCGCCTTCTGGATGAACGCCTGCACGTTGCTGAAATCGACCCGGCCGTAGCGGTCGTCCCGCTCCAGGGGCGGCGTATAGAAGGCGCCGAACGGGTTCGAGTAGGTGTAGGCGTAGCCGGTGACGGCGCCACCGACGTAGATGTCGCCGAGGCCGGTGGTGAAGCAGGCCGGGTTCGGGTTCTGCTTGATGACGCCGCCATAGGCCGGGAAGGTGATCGCCGCCTTGCAGGACTCGACGACCGGGGTGGGCGGGGGCGCGGCGGGCATGTCCGCGGCCTGCGCCGGGCTCAGGCAGACTGGGCCGAGGCAGAGCAGCAGGGCGGTCGTGGCCGTGCCGCCCCTGAGCGATAATCTCAGTGTCATGATTTCGAGTCCCGTTGTCGTCTCAACGGTAAAGCTGCCGAAATGGTCGCAGCAGATCAAAATCAAAGTCTAGGCAATTGCTCAGATTAAAGGCAGTACAACATCTTCTACAGAATTGGCGCGGAGATGTTGCGAAACTGCCACTTTTTGTCTGCCGAAGTGCCGGCTGGACGCGACGATCCGATGTGGGGACTCGGTCTGTCAGGTCATCTCGCAGGCGCACATCTTTCTGGCTGGCCAGAGACGGATGGCGGGCGCTCCGACGGCCGCATATCCCCGCTGCGGAATTGGAGAGCGGCGCCATGAGAAAGGCCCCGGCTCGCGAGAGCCGGGGCCTCCTGTCGGGCGGAGTTCCGCCGACGCGCCGCAATCAGTAGTTGTAGGCGCGCTCGCCGTGGTCGGCGATGTCGAGGCCCTCGCGCTCCTCCTCCTGCGTCACCCGCAGGCCGATCGTGACGTCCACGAGCTTGTAGAGGATCGCCGAGCCGATGCCCGACCACAGGAGGGTGAGGCCGACGGCCTTGGCCTGGGTGAGGAGCTGGGCCGTCATGTCGTAGGCACCGGCGACGAGCTCGCCGGGCTTCGTGGTGTAGTCCGGGATGCCGGCGCCGCCGAGATCCGGGCTGACCAGGATGCCGGTGGCGAGCGCGCCCAGGATGCCGCCGATGCAGTGCACGCCGAACACGTCGAGCGAGTCGTCGTAGCCGATGGCGTTCTTCACGGTCGAGCACATCACGAAGCAGAGCGCGCCGGCGACGAGGCCGAGGACGATCGAGCCCATCGGGCCGGCGAAGCCCGCGGCCGGCGTGACGGCGACGAGGCCCGCGATGGCGCCCGACAGCATGCCGAGCAGCGAGGGCTTGCCCTTCACGGCCCACTCGACGAACAGCCAGGAGACGGCCGCTGCGGCGGTGGCGACGAAGGTGTTGATCATCGCGAGCGCGGTGGTGCCGTTGGCCTCGAGGTTCGAGCCGGCGTTGAAGCCGAACCAGCCGACCCAGAGCAGCGAGGCGCCGATCGTCGTCATGGTCAGCGAGTGCGGAGCGAGCAGGTCGCGGCCGTAGCCGATGCGCTTGCCGAGCATCAGGCAGCCGACGAAGCCGGCGATGCCCGCGTTGATGTGCACGACGGTGCCGCCGGCGAAGTCGAGCGCGCCCATCTTGAAGAGCAGGCCGGCATCGGCGTTGACTGCGTCGAGCGCGTCCTGCGCCGCCTTCTTGGTGGCGTCGTCGGTCGCGGCGGCGAGGGCCTTGGCGGCATTGCCGACCGCGTCCGGGCCGCCCCAGTACCAGACCATGTGCGCCATCGGGAAGTAGATGAGCGTGACCCACAGGATGCAGAACACGATCAGCGCCGAGAACTTCATCCGCTCGGCGAAGGCGCCGACGATGAGGCCGGGGGTGATCATCGCGAACGTCATCTGGAAGCAGATGTAGACGTATTCGGGGATCACGACGCCGTTCGAGAAGGTTGCGGCGGTGGTGGTCGGGTCGACGCCCTTCAGGAAGGCCTTCGAGAAGCCGCCGACGAAGTCGTTGAGGCCGCCGCCGTTGGTGAAGGCGAGGCTGTAGCCGAAGAAGACCCAGATCAGGCACACGATGCAGGCGATGGCGAAGACCTGCGTCAGGACCGAGAGCATGTTCTTTGTGCGCACGAGGCCGCCGTAGAACAGGGCTAGGCCCGGGACGGTCATCAGGAGCACGAGGGCGCTGGAGATGAGCATCCAGGCGGTGTCGCCCTTGGCGGGCACCGGCGCGGCGGCCGGGACGGCGGCGGCCTCCGGCGCAGGCGTCTGCGCCAGGGACGGCTCGACGAGGAGGGCTGCGAGCGCCGCCCCTCCCAAGCCGAGCGCGAGGATGTTGCGAAGTTTCATGGACTCGAGACTCCCGATCGCGGTGCGATGCTGTTGTGAAACGGTGTGGTTCGGCGGAGCCGGACGATGGGCCGGCTCAGAGGGCGGCCTCAGAGGGCGTCGGCGTCGGTCTCGCCGGTCCGGATCCGGACGGCCTTCTCGAGAGGCATGACGAAGATCTTGCCGTCGCCGATCTGACCCGTGCGGGCGGCGCCGGCGATCGTGTCGATCACGTTCGCGACGAGGTCGGCCGCGACCGCCACCTCGATCTTGAGCTTCGGCAGGAAGCTCAC
Organism: Methylobacterium oxalidis; assembly: GCF_007992195.1. GTDB lineage: Bacteria > Pseudomonadota > Alphaproteobacteria > Rhizobiales > Beijerinckiaceae > Methylobacterium > Methylobacterium oxalidis. The sequence continues at coordinate 6,692 of NZ_BJZU01000001.1, forward strand.
GGCGTACTCGGCGCCGCGGTAGATCTCCGTGTGACCCTTCTGGCGGCCGTAGCCCTTGACCTCGGTCACTGTCAGGCCGTGCACGCCGATGCCGGTCAAGGCGTCGCGCACCTCCTCCAGCTTGAACGGCTTGATGATGGCCATCACGATTTTCATGGGCGGCGCCCCCTTGTCCGACTGGGACCGGTAGCCGGAGCCGTCTTGATCGCGACGTCTCGGTCCGGGTTGCGCGGGGATCGGGATGACCCCGCGCTCGCCGGCCCTCATTCAAGAGCTATGCCAGCGTCCTGGAGCGCTGGAACCTTTTCGCGAGTCGGGCGCCTGCACAGGAAATGAACGGCGGCTGGCGCCTGGCCGGGCGGCTCGGCGCGAAAAAATGGCGCGTCCTTGTGCAGAACGCGCCTTCTTTCGGCAAAACCGGGCCGCGGGCGGCCGTTTCGTACGGTTCTCGTCGCTCGCCGCCCTCAGGTCTGTGACCGTCGCGGCCGGATCATCCCCTCCTGCGCCACCGAGGCCACGAGCTCGCCCGAGCGGCTGAAGATCTGGCCCCTGGCGAAGCCCCGCGCGCCCTCGGCGGAGGGGCTGTCCTGCGCGTACAGGAGCCACTCGTCGGCCCGGAACGGGCGGTGCAGCCAGAGCGCGTGGTCGAGGCTGGCCGATTGCATGTCCGTGTCGAACACCGTGCGCCCGTGCGCGATCAGGGTCGCGTCGAGGAGCGTCATGTCGGTGGCGTAGGCGAGCACGGCCTGGTGGATCGCCGGGTCGTCCGGCAGGGGCGAGGCCGCCCGGAGCCAGACCTGGCAGCGCGGCTCGCGCGGCTCGCGCACGAGGTAGCGCTTGATCGAGACCGGCTTCAGCTCGATCGGCCGCTCGCGGGCGAAGTAGGCGGCGACCGGGAACGGGATGCCCTCGCCGCCCGCGGCGAGCAGGGCCCGCGTGTCCGGCAGCGTGTCCGGATCGGGCGCCTCCGGCATCCGGGCCTGATGCGCGTAGCCCTCCTCCGCGTCGTGGTAGGAGACCGACATCGCGAAGATCGCGCGCCCGTGCTGAATCGCCTTCACCCGCCGCGTGGTGAAGCTGCGCCCGTCGCGGATGCGCTCGACCTCGTAGATGATCGGCACCTTGGGGTCGCCGCCGAGGAGGAAGTAGGCGTGCAGCGAGTGCGGCGGGCGCGTGCTCGGCACGGTCCGGGTCGCCGCGACCAGCGCCTGGGCCACGACCTGCCCGCCGAACACCCTGGGCCAGCCGATCTGCGGGCTGATGCCGCGGAACAGGTCGACCTCCAGGCGTTCGAGATCGAGGATGTCGAGCAGTTCTGCGACGATTCCGGTCATGGCATCACGTTCGGCTGAAGGGGGCCTTGTGGCCTCGGGCGGCAGGTCATAGCAGGCTTGGGCCCGCCTGGGGCAAGGCCGGGCGCGAAGGCCGGTCAGCGGGAGGCGACGGAGCGATGACGAGTTCGACAGTCCGGCCTGGAGCCCGCCACATCCTCGTGGCCGGTGGCGGCATCCCGGGTCTCGCATTGGCGCTGGCCTTGAAGCAGGCGCACGGGCCGGCCCTCGCGGCGACTTTGTGCGACCCCGCCCTCGCCTCGGGCGGCAGCCGCCAGCGCGGGCGCGCCTACGCGGTCGCGGCGGGCGCGCGCCGCATGCTGGAGCGCCTCGGCGTCTGGGAGCGGCTGACCGGCGCGGCCCAGCCGATCCACGACATGGCGATCAGCGACAGCCGGCTCGCGGACCCGGTTCGCCCCGTCTTCCTCACGTTCGGGCAGGACCGCGAGGGCGAGGATCCTTTCGCGCACATGGTCGAGGCCGAGCCCCTGGTCGAGGCGCTGCTCGCGGGCGCCCGCGAGGCCGGCCTCGTCCTCGACGCGCGCGGCGTCTCGGGAGCGCGGCCGGAGGGGCGCGCCATGCGCGTTACCCTCTCGGACGGGGAGTCCCTCGCGGCGAGCCTCGTCGCGGCGTCGGACGGCGCGCGCTCGCGCCTGCGCGAGGCGGCAGGGATCGGCTGGGTCGGGCGGTCCTACCCGCAGATGGGCATCGTCGCCACGATCGGGCACGCCCGCGACCACGAGGGGCGCGCCTACGAGCACTTCCTGCCGGGCGGGCCCTTCGCGATCCTGCCGCTGACTCGGGGCGGGCGTCTCGGGCACCGCTCCTCGATCGTCTGGACCGAGCGCGCCGCGGACGTCCCGGCCCTGCTCGGGGGCGGCCCGGAGGAGGTGCTCGCCGAGATCGAGCGGCGCTTCACCCTGAACCTCGGTGCGCTGAGCCTGGAAGACGGCCCGAGCGCGCATCCCCTCGCCTTCGGGCTGGCGCGGAGCTACCGGGCGGAGCGCCTCGCGCTCCTCGGCGACGCCGCCCACGTCATCCACCCCATCGCCGGTCAGGGGCTGAACCTCGGCCTCGCCGACGCCGCGGCGCTCGCCGAGGCGGTGAGCGACGCGCTGCGCCTCGGGATGGATCCGGGCGGGGAAGATGTGCTGCGCGCCTACGAGCGCAGCCGCCGCTTCGACGCGCTGGCGATGGCCGCGGCGACTGATGGGCTCAACCGCCTGTTCTCGAACGACGTGCTGCCCGTGCGCCTGATCCGCGATCTCGGCCTCGGTCTCGTCGACCGCAGCCCCGCGCTCAAGCGCTTCTTCATCGGCGAGGCCGCCGGCCTCCGGGGCGAGCAGCCGCGCCTCCTCAGAGGCGAGGCGCTCTGAGCTTCCGGTCGCTCCGGCCTCAGCCTTTCTTGTCTGCCTTGGCCCGCTCAATCCCTTCCAGGATCAGGCGTTGCGCCTCGGCCTTGTCGCCCCAGCGCACGACCTTCACCCACTTGCCGGGCTCGAGGTCCTTGTAGTGCTCGAAGAAGTGCTGGATCTGGCTGAGCGTGATCTCGGGCAGGTCGGTGTAGTTCTCGATACGGTCGTAGCGCATCGTCAGGTGGCGCGAGGGCACCGCGACGATCTTCTCGTCCTCGCCCGCATTGTCCTCCATCACGAGGACGCCGACCGGGCGCACGCTCATGATGGCGCCCGGCGCGATGGCGCGGGTGTTGGCGACGAGCACATCGCAGGGATCGCCGTCGCCCGACAGGGTGTGCGGGATGAAGCCGTAATTCCCCGGATACACCATAGAGGTGTAGAGGAAGCGGTCGACCACGAGCGCGCCCGCGTCCTTGTCCATCTCGTACTTGATCGGCTCGCCGCCGAGCGGGACCTCGATGATGACGTTGACGTCGTGCGGCGGGTTCTTGCCGATCGAGATGGCATCGATGCGCATGGTACCTCGTCTCCCGGAGAGCGGGGCGCGCGAGCCCCGTGCGCCGGTCTCTTAGAGCCGTTGCCCGACAAAGGAAATCAGCCTTCTGGCGGGTCCGCGACGTTTCGGCAGGATCGTTGCCGGCCCGTGCCTCAGCGGAAGAGATAGCCGACCTTGGCGAGGCGTACGCCGGCGATGCGGTCGAGCGTGCGCGGGCCGGCAATGCCCCCGAGCCCCTCGTAGAAGGTCGCCGCCCGTTCGTTCTCCTCCAGGGACCAGACGCCGACGCGGGGAAGGCCGTGGTCGCCGAGATCGTTGCGCACGGCCCGGAACAGGCGCCGTCCGAGGCCGAGGCCCTGGTATTCCGGGGCGAGATAGAGCTCGTCGATCTCGCCCTCCGCCTTCAGAGCACCGCTGCGGGCGCGGCCGTAGGCGGCGTAGCCGACCACGCCGGCAGGCGTCTCGACCACGGCGATCGGCCGGCCGCGGCGGAGCGCGCCGCGCCACCAGCGGCCGTCGCGCTGCGAGATCAGGCGCTCCAGCGCGATGCCGGGGATGATGCCGCGATAGGCCTCGCGCCAGGCCGCGTCGAACACCGCCGAGAGCGCGGGCGCGTCGGTCTCGCGGGCGCGGCGGATGCTCGTCGTGCTGCGCGTGCTCATGCCCCGGATCCCTTCTCTCAAGCGTCTCGCGTGCTCGTCGCCGGTGGGAAACCCGATTGCCCTGCCTCAGGTTCTGCCCGGATGCCGGCAAAGAGAAGGCAAGCCTGATGCCGGAACCGTACGCACGATTTGCCGCGCTCCGACCGGGCTGGTAGAGCCGGCGACCATCGATCGCAGCCGCCACCGAAGCCGCTCAGCGCCCCGTGTTCAACCGCTTCCGCACCACCGAGGTCCGCAACGCGCGGCGACTCGCCCGCATCGCCCGCTTCGAGCGGCCGATCGCCGGGCCGGGCGCCCGCCTGATGGCCTGGGCGAACATGCTCCTCGTGGACCACGGGGTGTTCCGCCTCGCCTACCTGAATCATCACCGCGTCGGCACGGGCGAGATCTGGCGCTCGGCCCAGCCGAGCCCGCGCGATCTCGCCCGCTTCCACCGCCGGGGCGTGCGCACCATCATCTCGTTGCGGGGTGGGCGCGAGCACGGATCCTGGCCGCTGCAGCGGGAGGCGTGCGAGCGCCACGGGCTCAAGCTCGTCGAGTTCGTGCTGCGGTCCCGCGACGCGCCATCGCGCGAGACGATCTTGGCAGCACGGGACTTCTTCGCAGGGATCGAGTACCCGGCCGTGATGCACTGCAAGTCGGGGGCGGACCGGGCCGGGCTTGCCGCGGCCCTCTACCTGATCCTGCACGAGAACCGGCCGGTGGCCGAGGCGGCCCGCCAGCTCTCCGCCCGGTTCGGCCATTTCCGCTTCGCCAAGACCGGCATCCTCGACGCCTTCTTCGCGCTCTACCTGCGCGAGGGCGAGGCGAAGGGCCTCGACTTCATCACCTGGGTCGAGACCGCCTACGACCCGGCCGCGCTGAGGCGCGACTTCCGGCCGGGCTTCTGGTCGGACGTGCTGGTGGACCGGGTCATCCGGCGGGAGTAGCGCCTACTCCGCGGCGAGCCGCGTGGTCTCCCGGAACGGGTGAGCCGGGTAGGTCCCGATGATCTTGCACTCGCGCGAGAAGTAGCGGAGCTCCTCCAGGGCGCGGGCGAGGCCCGGATCCTCCGGATGGCCGTCGACTTCGGCGTAGAACTGCGTCGCGGTGAACTGGCCCTCGACCATGTAGCTCTCGAGTTTCGACATGTTCACGCCGTTCGTCGCGAAGCCGCCGAGCGCCTTGTAGAGGGCGGCCGGGATGTTGCGCACCCGGAAGATGAAGCTCGTCACGGTCGGCCCCTCCCCCGGCGGGGTGGCCTCGGGCTCGGGCGAGAACACCACGAAGCGGGTGGTGTTGTGGGCCTCGTCCTCGACGTCCCGCGCCAGGATCTCCAGGCCGTAGACCTCCGCAGCGAGAGCGGGCGCGAGGGCCGCCCGCGTCGGGTCGCGGGCCTCCGCGACCTCGCGGGCCGCGCCCGCGGTGTCGCCTGCCACGACCGCCCGCAGGCCGAGGCGCCGGATGATCCGGCGGCACTGGCCGAGGGCGTGGACGTGGCTGTGCACGCTCGTCAGCCCCTCGGCGGAGGCGCCCGGCAGCGCCATCAGCTGGAAGTGGATCGGCAGGAAGTGCTCGGCCACGATGTGGAGCGATGAGGTCGGGATCAGGTGATGGATGTCGGCCACGCGCCCCGCGATCGAGTTCTCGATCGGGATCATGGCGAGCGCGGCGCGCCCCTCCGTCACCGCCGCGAAGGCGTCCTCGAAGGTCGGGCAGGGCAGCGGCGTCCAGTCCGGGTAAGCCTGCGCGCAGAGGATGTGCGAGTTGGCGCCAGGCTCGCCCTGGTAGGAGATGGTGCGGTTCGTCATCGCTTCGTCAGTGCAGGCGGCGGGCGCCCATCAGGGCGCGGGCGCGTTCCAAATCGTGCGGCGTGTCGACGCCGAGAGGCAGGTCGTCGACGACGACCGCGTCGATGCGCATCCCGGCCTCGAGCGCCCGAAGCTGTTCCAGCCTCTCGCGGGTCTCCAGGTGGCCGGGCGGCAGGGACATGAAGCGGGCGAGTGCCGCGCGGCGATACGCGTAGAGCCCGATATGGTGATAGAGCGACCCCTCCCCCCACGGGGCGCGGGCCCGGGTGAAGTAGAGGGCGCGCAGCCGGTTCGGCCCGACCGGATGGCCGACGAGCTTGACCACGTTCGGGTCCGTCGCCTCGTCGGCCCGGGTGATCACGGCGCACAGCGTAGCGATGTCGACGGCCCGGTCGGCGAGCGGGGTGACCGCCGCGCCGATGGCCCGCGGGTCGATCGTCGGCAGGTCCCCCTGCACGTTCACGACGACGTCGTGGTGGCCTTCGGGATCGACGGTCTCCAGCGCCTCGGCGAGCCGGTCGGAGCCCGATGGGTGGTCGGCCCGCGTCATCGTGGCGAGCCCGCCGACCGCCTCGATGGCGGCGGCGATCTCCGGCGCGTCGGTGGCCACCACGACGGGGCCGATCCCGGCCTCCATGGCGCGCCGCCAGACATGGACGATCATGGGCTCGCCCGCGATGTCGGCGAGCGGCTTGTTCGGCAGCCGCGTCGCGGCGAGCCGCGCGGGGATCAGGACGAGGGGGTCGGACATGCTGTCAACAGGCTTCGGCGCGCGAGCGGCGGTGCTTAACAGGCGGCAAGCGTGTTGTCATGACGAGGAAATAGGGGAACGGCCGCCGCGTCCTGTCGGGTCTGCGACCTTGCCGACGCCGAATCCGCCATTGTCAAGATCGGGGCAGAGCGGCTAGAGCACCCTCGAAAACTTCCAATGTCCGGCGCCTCCCCCGCCGGTCGCAATCTTGTGCCGCGGGGGCGCACCCCGGTGGCGCGCCGGAGTTGTCGAGAATGGACTCATTCGAGGTGAACAAGGTTGCCGGTGCTGTGCTCGGAGCCTTGCTGTTCGCAATGGGATCGGGGTTCGTCGCCGAGCTGATCTACCATCCGAAGCCCGCGGGTACGGCCGGCTACGAGTTGCCGGAGCCCAAGGAGGAGTCCGCCGCGGCGCCGGCCGCCAAGGCCGAGCCCGTCGCGGTGCGGCTCGCCAGCGCCAATGTCGAGAAGGGCCAGGCCGGCACGAAGGCCTGTGCCTCCTGCCACAGCTTCGAGAAGGGCGGCCCGAACAAGGTCGGCCCCCATCTCTGGGACGTGGTGGAGCGCCAGAAGGCGCACGAACCAGGATTCGACTACTCGGCCAGCCTCAAGGAGAAGGGCGGCACCTGGACCTACGAGGATCTCGACCATTTCCTGGAGAGCCCCAAGGGCTACGCCAAGGGCACCAAGATGGCCTTCGCCGGCATCTCCTCCCCGCAGGAGCGCGCCAACGTGATCGCCTACCTGCGCACGCTCTCGGACAGCCCTAAGCCCCTGCCGGCCGCTGAGAAGGCCGAAGCCAAGCCTGCCGAAGCCAAGCCTGCGGAGGCCAAGCCCGCAGAGGCGAAGCCCGCCGAGGCCGCGCCGGCTCCCGCGAAGGCCGAGGGCGACAAGCCCACCTCCGCCGCCCCCGCCGCCAACAAGGGTTCCGAGGGCAAGGACAGCCCGGCCAAGCCCGCCGACACCAGCACGGCCAAGCCCGTCGGGCCGAAGCCCGCCGGCAGCGTCGAGGGCCACAACGAGGTCGCGCCGCAGCAGGCACCCGAGGCGAGCGGCCCGACGCCGACCGGCAAGGACGCGATCGCTCCGGCCGCCCCGAGCGCGCCGGATGCCAAGGAGCCGCCGGCCAAGGCCGATCCCGCCGCGGAGAAGAAGGCGCAGGATGTGGATGTCGGCGGGGAGAAGCCTGCCCAGCAGTGAGCCGCGGCGAGCCTGTGCGGATGAGAGGAGGCCGGGCCGAATGCCCGGCCTTTCTCATTCGGGCTGCCGGATCCGGCCCTTTCCCGGTCGGTGCGCTTCACCCAGGTAAATGCGGCTCGCCGGTCTTCTGGCCAGAAGGTCAGGATGCACAAGCTTCCGCGCCCGGCTCGGATCGATTTCACGTTCCAGGCCCGCACCGACCGCTGCCTCGCGCTCACACGCCTCGCGGTCGAAACGAGCCGAGCCCGGATCGAGGAATCGCTCAGGCTCCTGCGCGGCGCGCCGGAGGAGAAGAAGCCGGAACCGCCGGCCGATTGAAGCCGGGGGCGCCCTGCGCCGACGCGCCGGCTTGGCGCGCGCCGCCCGTCCGTCCTAGAACGTCGCCCGGCCCCGCGCCCGGATCTCGTCCGGGCGCCCACCGGGAGATCGCCTCACCGTGACAGCGCACGCCCTGATCGGACGCCTCTTCGCCGCGACGCTCTGCGTCGCCCTCTCGGGGCTTCCGGCAGGGGCGGCGTCCGAGCCGGCGCCCGCCGCGTCCGTCACCGCGCCCTCGGGCGAGTGGGCGCACGCCGTCACCCTGATGGGCGCGCCGAAATACGGGCCGGACTTCAAGCATTTCGATTACGCGCGGCCCGACGCGCCGAAGGGCGGCCTCGTCCGCCTCGGCGCGCAGGGCGGCTTCGACAATTTCAACAGCATCGTGTCGGGCCTCAAGGGCGACCTCGAGGGCGGGATCCTGCTCATCTACGATACGCTGATGACGGAATCCCTCGACGAGCCCTTCACGTCCTACGGGCTCCTCGCCGAGGCGGTGCGGATCGCGCCCGATCTCTCCTCGGTCTCCTACCGCCTGCGGGAGGGCGCCCGCTGGCACGACGGCCAGCCGGTCACCGTCGACGACGTGATCTGGTCCTTCGGCATCCTGAAGGACAACAGCCCCTTCTACGCCGCCTATTACCACAACGTGACGAAGGCCGAGCGCACCGGCGAGCGCGAGGTGACCTTCTCGTTCAGCGAGACCGGTAACCGCGAACTGCCCCAGGTGATCGGTCAGCTCCGCGTGCTGCCGAAGCACTGGTGGACGGGGCGCAACGCCGAGGGCAAGGCGCGAAACCCCACCGAGACCACCCTGGAGATCCCCCTCGGCTCCGGCCCCTACCGCCTGGCGCGGTTCGATCCTGGCCGCAGCGCCACCTACGAGCGGGTGCCCGACTACTGGGGCAAGGATCTGCCCGTGAACGCCGGCCGCAACAATTTCGGCACGCTGCGCAACGAGTACTTCCGCGACTCGACCGTGCTGGTCGAGGCGCTGAAGGGCGACCTCTACGATTTCCGCAGCGAGAACATCGCCCGCAACTGGGCGACCGCCTACGACGAGTTCCCGGCCGTGAAGGAGGGCCGCCTCGTCAAGGAGGAGTTCCCAGACCGCGGCACCGGCATCATGCAGGCCTTCGTGTTCAACCTGCGCAAGGACAAATTCAAGGACGAGCGGGTGCGGCGCGCCTTCAACCTCGCCATGAATTTCGAGGAGATGAACCGGGCCCTGTTCTTCGGGCTCTACAAGCGGATCGACTCCTACTTCTTCGGCTCCGAACTCGCCTCCTCCGGCCTGCCCGAGGGTGAGGAGAAGGCGATCCTGGAGAGCGTTCGGGACAAGATCCCCGCCTCCGTCTTCACGACGCCCTACAAGAACCCGGTCAACGACGGCCCCGACGGGGTGCGGGCCAACCTGCGCGAGGCGGTCAAGCTCCTGCGCGAGGCCGGCTACGAGTTGCGCGGCGGCAAGATGGTGAACGCCAAGACCGGCGAGCCCCTCACCGTGGAGTTCCTTGAATTCCAGAACGTCTTCGAGCGGGTGATCCTGCCCTTCGCCGCGCAGCTCCGGCTGATCGGCATCGATTCGACCCTGCGCGTGATCGACCAGGCGCAGTACCAGAACCGGATGCGCGCCTTCGAGTTCGACATCACGACGAGTTCGTGGCCCGAGTCGCTCTCGCCGGGCAACGAGCAGCGGGAGTACTGGGGCTCGGCCGCCGCGGACAAGCCGGGTGCCCGCAACATCGCCGGCATCAAGGATCCCGGCATCGACGCGCTGGTCGAGAAGGTGATCTTCGCCAAGGACCGGCCCGGCGTCGTCGCGGCGACCCGCGCCCTCGACAGGGTCCTGCTCGCCCACAACTTCGTGGTGCCGCAATGGGCCTCGGGCGTCTCCCGGACCTTGCGTTGGAACCGCTTCAGCCGGCCCGACCTCCTGCCCCGCTACGGGGGTTCGGGCTTTCCGACGACGTGGTGGTACGACGAGACGCTCGCCGCCAGGACGGGAGCGCCCCGTTGAGCCCCGCTCCCACACGGCGCAGCCTCGTCATCGGCGTCGGCGCGCTCGCGGGCGCGGCCTGCCTGCCCCGGCCCGGACGGGCGGAGGCGTCCCGCGGCGTGCACGGCCTGTCGAGCTTCGGCGACCTGAGATATCCGGCCGATTTCCAGAACTTCGATTACGTGAACCCGGCCGCGCCGCACGGCGGCCGGTTCTCGGCGCAGATCTCCGCCACCTTCGGCAACCAGAACGGCAATACGTTCAATACGCTGAATGTCTACGTGCTGCGCGGCGACGGTGCGGCGGGGATGAACCTCACCTTCGACAGCCTGATGGTGCGGGCGCTCGACGAGCCGGACGCCATCTACGGACTCGTCGCCCGCGCGGTCGAGGTGAGCGAGGACGGGCTCACCTACACGTTCCGCCTGCGACCGCAGGCCCGCTTCCACGACGGCTCGCGGCTGACGGCGCGGGACGTCGCGACCTCCCTGAAGCTGCTGCGGGAGAAGGGCCACCCGGAGATCTCGCAGGTCATCCGCGACATGACGGATGCGACCGCCCCGGACGAGGGTACCGTGGTCGTCACCTTCGCGCCCGGTCGCAGCCGCGACCTGCCGCTCATCGTGGCGCAGCTGCCGATCTTCTCGGCGAGCTACTACGAGACGCGCGATTTCGAGGCCGCGACGCTCGAGCCGCCCCTCGGCTCGGGCCCCTACCAGGTCGGTCGCCTCGACGTCGGCCGTTTCATCGAGCTGGAGCGGGTGCGCGACTACTGGGCGGCGGACCTCCCCGTGAACGTCGGCCAGCACAACTTCGACTCGATCCGCTACGAGTACTTCCGCGATCGGCAGGTGGCCTTCGAGGCGTTCAAGAGCGGCGCCTTCACCTACCGCGAGGAGTTCACCGCCCGCGTCTGGGCAACGGGCTACGACTTCCCGGCCGTCAAGGAAGGGCGCGTCGTGAAGACGACGGTGGCCGACGCGACGCCCTCGGGCACCCAGGGCTGGTGGATCAACACCCGCCGCGAGGCGTTCCGCGACCCGCGAGTCCGTGAGGCGATCGGCCTTTGCTTCGACTTCGAGTGGACCAACCGCAACTTGATGTACGGCGCCTATACGCGCACGGCCTCCTACTTCGAGAACTCCGATCTCAAGGCGACGGGCCGACCCTCCGCCGAGGAACTCGCCCTTCTTGACCCGCTGCGCGAGGGGCTGCCGGCGGAGGTGTTCGACGAGGCCTGGACGCCCCCGGTCTCCGACGGATCGGGTCAGGACCGGGCGCTCCTCAGCCGCGCCGTCGCCCTGTTGCGCGAGGCCGGCTGCACCCGCGAGGGCGGCACGATCCGGCTCCCCGGCGGCAAGCCGATCGAGATCGAGTTCCTCGACACCGATCCGGCGCTGGAGCCGCACACCCATCCGTTCATCCGCAATCTCGGGCTGATCGGCATCAAGGGCACGATCCGGCAGGTCGACCCCTCGCAGTATCAGGCCCGCCTCAACGACTTCGCGTTCGACCTGACCTCGCGCCGCTTCACCAACGGCGTGACGCCGGGTGCGGAACTGCGCCAAGCTTACGGGTCGCGCGCCGCGGGTACCCCGGGCTCCAACAATCTCGCCGGCATCGAGAGCCCGGCCATCGACGCGCTGCTCGACAAGGTGGCGAACGCGGCCTCCCGCCAAGAGCTGACCACAGCCTGCCGGGCCCTGGACCGGGTGCTGCGCGCCGGCCGCTACTGGGTGCCGATGTGGTACTCCGGCAGCCATCGCCTCGCGGTCTGGGACGTCTACGGGCGTCCCGCCGCGGGCCCGAAATTCGGGCTCGGGGTGCCCGCGGTCTGGTGGTTCGACGCCGACAGGGCGCGCCGGATCGGCCGCAACTGAGAGCGGAGGGGACCCGTGCTCGCCTACATCCTGCGCCGCATCGCCCTGATGATCCCGACCCTGTTCGGGATCATGCTGATCACCTTCGCCATCGTGCAGTTCGCCCCCGGCGGTCCGGTCGAGCGCGTGCTCGCCCAGCTCCAGGGACAGGGCGACGGTTCGCTCTCGCGGGTGACGGGCGGCGCGGGCGATCTCGGCGGGGGCATGTCGGGCAACCGCGGCGGCGAGACGAGCTCGAAGTACCGCGGCGCGCAGGGGCTGAGCCCCGAGTTCATCGCGAAGCTCGAGCAGCAGTTCGGCTTCGACCGGCCGGCCCCGGAGCGCTTCGCCAAGATGATCTGGGACTACGTCCGATTCGATTTCGGGCGCAGCTACTTCCGCGACGTCAGTGTCCTGCAGTTGATCAGGGAGCGCCTGCCGGTCTCGATCTCGCTCGGCTTGTGGATGACGCTCCTGTCCTATGCGATCTCCATCCCGCTCGGCATCCGCAAAGCTGTGAAGGACGGCTCCCGCTTCGATCTCTGGACCTCCTTCGTCGTCATCATCGGCTACGCGATTCCCGGCTTCCTGTTCGGGCTGATGCTCATCATCCTGTTCGCGGGCGGCTCCTTCCTGCAGATCTTCCCGCTCCGGGGCCTCACCAGCGAGGGCTGGGAGAGCTTCACCTGGAGCCAGAAGATCGCCGACTACGCGTGGCACATGGTGCTGCCGCTGACCGCGCTCGTGATCGGCGCCTTCGCCACCGCGACGCTTCTGACCAAGAACTCGTTCCTCGACGAGATCCGCAAGCAGTACGTGCTCACCGCGCGCATGAAGGGCCTGAGCGAGCGCAGCGTCCTCTACGGCCACGTCTTCCGCAACGCGATGCTGATCGTTGTGGCGGGTTTCCCCGGAGCCTTCATCTCGGCCTTCTTCACGGGCTCGCTCCTGATCGAGACGATCTTCAGCCTCGACGGACTCGGGCTGCTCTCGTTCCAGTCGATCGTCGGACGCGACTACCCTGTGGTCTTCGCGACCCTGTACATCTTCTCGCTGCTGGGGTTGGCGGTGAACCTGCTGTCGGACCTGATCTACGTCTGGATCGACCCGCGCATCGATTTCGCCGCTCGGGGGACGTGAGCGGCCGCTTCGGGTCCGATTGCGGCTCCGCGCCCGCGCTGCTATCCGGCGCGACGCCTCATCTCGGAAGCGCGCGTGTCTCCCCTCTCTCTCGTCATCCGGCCCGAGCACCCCGACGACGGGCCGGCCATCGAGCGCCTGCACGCCCGTGCCTTCGGGCCGGGCCGCTTCGCGCGCACCGCCTACCGTCTGCGCGAGGGCGTGACGCACCGGGCGGAGCTGAGCTTCACGGCCCTCGTCGGCACCTTCCTGGTCGGGTCCGTGCGCGTCGGTCCGGCCCGGGCCGGGGAGGCGCCGATCCTCGTGCTCGGGCCCCTCACCGTCGATCCGAGCTTCGGCAATCGCGGCGTCGGCGCGGCGCTGATGGAGGCGAGCCTCGGAGCGGCACGGGAGGCCGGGCACGGCCTCGTCATCCTGGTCGGCGACGCGCCCTATTACCGCCGTTTCGGATTCGCACCCGTGCCGCCGGGACGTCTCGTGCTGCCGGGACCGGTCGATCCGGCGCGCTTCCTCTGGCTGGAGCTTGCCGAGGGCACCTGCGAGCGGACGCAGGGGCCGGTCTCCGGCCGCTGAGCGCGGGCGGGAGGTACCGGCCGCGGGAGGGCCGATGAACACGAACTACGCTGACACCTTCATCCTCGCCTCGGCGGACAGCACGGCGGAACGCGGCCTCGTGCCGGGCAGGGCCGGCTCCGTGGCGCAGATCCAGCACGCCCTCCTTGTCGGCGACCCCTACGGGCTGACGAGCGACGATCTGCTGTTCGAGGTCCATGCGCGCCGACGCGGTCTCGCCGAAGCCGAGCGGGGCGCGGAGCGCGCGGCCTTCTTCGGCAGGCCGCAGGCGTGCCTGCGGGCCTCCCCGCTGGTGAAGCGCTACGGCTGGGGCTTGCACCACGACGCGGCGGGCCTCGTCGCGGCCTACGGAGTCGAGACGGAGGCCTACCGGACGCTTGCCGCGCGCGGCGACCTCAGGATCGTGCCGGGAATGCGCAGCCGGCGCGCGTGAACATCACGCAACCCGGCCGCGGCGTCCCTCCACGAGCCACATCGCCAGCAGCGCCGCGCCGAGGGCGGCGAGTGCCCACAGGCCCAGCGCCAAGGGGTAGACCTCGACGCCGCGGATGATGGCGCTGTCGCTCGGGCGGAAGCCAATCCAGTCGCCGCCGCTGAGCCGGCCGCTGCGCACGCTCTGCAGCCGCGGCACGCTGATGCCGCCCGCATCCGCCACGCGCCGGATCGAGCCGCCGGTCGCCTCGGCCAGCGCGCGCATCCGGTCGGTGTCGCTGAACACGTCCGTGAGCTCGCGCGGGTTGGCCGGGCCGACGCTCACGAAGGCGACGAGGCTCCCCGAGCGGAGCGTGTGCAGGCCGAGCTCCGTCGCCTCGAAGGTCGCCGAGAACAGGCCGGGCTGGGCTTCCGTGAGCGTCAGCGTCCGCTCCTGCCCGGTCGGGCCGGTGACGGTGACGGGCTCCGCGGTGTCGGCCATGGTCTGGCGCTCGACGCGGACCTCGCGACCCCGGCCCGTGGTCTGCGCCCGCAGGGCCTCCTCCTCGAGCGCCGGCTCCTTCATCAGCCAGTGGCCCAGGCGGCGCAGCAGGTCGAGGTGCGGGCCGCCCTCCTGGTAGCCGCGAGCCCAGAGCCAGGCGTGGTCGGACAGGAGAAGCGCGACGCGGCCTTTCTCCTCGCGGGAGAGCGCGAGCAATGGGAGGTTGTTGGCGCCCGACATGATCGGCTGCACGCCGGGACGGGTCTGTGCGGCCACGATGCGCAGCCAGTCGCCCCAAGCCGGCGGGCTCGCCTGCGAGCCCGGAAGCGCCCGGGTGACGGGGTGGCGCGCGCCGGTCTGCGTCAGCGCCGCCTTGTAGGGCTGCTCGACCACCCGACCGTTCGGGTCACCCGGCAGGATCGAGGAGAGCCGCGTGCGGGCGAGACTCGCCGAGGAGGCGAATTCCGGCCCCGCCGCGATGAGCAGCGCCCCGCCCTCCTGCACGTAGCGGACGATGTTGTCGAAATAGGCGGAGGGCAGCACGCTCTGATTCGCGTACCGGTCGAAGATGATCAGGTCGAAGTCCTTGATCTTCTGGACGAACAGCTCGCGCGTCGGGAAGGCGATCAGGGAGAGTTCGGAGATCGGCGTGCCGTCCTGCTTCTCGGGCGGGCGCAGGATGGTGAAGTGGACGAGATCGACGTTGGCGTCGGACTTCAGGAGGTTGCGCCACGTCCGTTCCCCCTGGTGCGGCTCGCCCGAGACGAGGAGGACCCGCAGCTTCTCGCGAATGCCCTCGATCGGCAGCACGGCGCGATTGTTCACCGTGGTGAGTTCGGCGGGCAGCGGCTCCACCTCGATCTCGACCACGTTCGGGCCGCCGTGCTCGATCTTCGTCGTCAGGGCGAAGGGCTTGCCCGTCGGCACGCTGCGCCGGCCGATCTGCTCGCCGTCGCGGCGGACGGTGACGACAGCGTTGCCGGTGCCGCCGCGCTCCATCACTTCGGCCCGGATCGTCAGGTCCTTCCCGACGATCCCGAAGCGGGGCGCCTCCAGAAGCTTGATCTGGCGGTCGCGCTCGTCCGGATGGCCGGTGACGAGGACGTGGAGCGGCGCCTTGAGGCCGAGGGCGGCGGCCGAGGCGGGGATGTCGTGGACGACGCCGTCCGTGAGCATCACCACGCCCGCGAGCCGTTCGGGCGGCACGTCGGCGAGGGATTGCGAGAGCGCGGCGAAGAGCTGCGTGCCGCCGTCGCCGTCGCGGGAATCGGGCACGTCGATGAAGCGGGGCTCGATGTTGGTGAGCGCGCCGAAGCGGCGCTGCAGCTCGGCCCGGACCTGATCGGTCATGGCCGGCCGGTCGCCGAGGGATTGCGAACCCGAGCGGTCGACCACGATCGCGGCGACGTCCTTCACCGGCTCCCGGTCCTCGCGCACGAGGGACGGGTTGGCGATGGCGCCGAGCACGAGGAGCAGCACGAGGGCCCGCAGGAACGCCGTGCGCCCGCGCGCCACGAAGGCGAGGACGCAGAACAGCAGGGCGAGAACCCCGAACCCGATCAGGATCGGCCAGGGAACGAGGGGCGTGAAGCTGAGGCTCAGCATGAGGTGATGTCCCCGAAGCCGGCCGCCGGGCCCGTGCGCAGACGGGCGGGCAGTTGGCGCCGCAGCACTGTCTTCCGGGTCCTCACTGTCCGAGCCGCTCCAGCAGGGCTGGAACGTGGACCTGATCCGCCTTGTAGTTGCCGGTCAGTGTGTACATCACGATGTTGATGCCGCCGCGGAAGGCCATCTCGCGCTGACGCTGGTCGCCGCCGACGACCGGGTAGAGCGCTTCGCCCCGGCGGCCCACCGCCCAGGCCGCCGCGAGGTCGTTGCCCGTGATGATGATGGGGCTGACCCCGTCGCCGGCCCGGGCCGGGCGGCGCTCGGCGCCCTCGCCCGCCGGCGGCAGCGCCTCGACCCAGGTCTGGCCGGTGGCGTAGCGGCCGGGGAAGGTCTCGACGAGGTAGAAGGCCTTCGTGAGCACGTGGTCGATCGGCACGGGCTCCAGCTCCGGCACCTCCAGCGTCGCCAGCATCTTGCGCAGGTAGGCCGACTCCGGGCTCGGGCCGGCGCCGGGCCGGCTCGTCAGGGCGTCGCGGGTGTCGAACAGGACCGTGCCGCCGTTCCGCATGAAGGCGTCGATGCGGCGGATCGCGGTCTCGCTCGGCTGCGGGCGGCTCGGCGCGATCGGCCAGTAGATCAGCGGGTAGAAGGAGAGCTCGTCCCTGGCCGGGTCGAGGCCGGCCGGCTCGCCGGGCTCCAGCGCCGTGCGCGAGGCCAGCATCTGGGTGAGGCCCGAGAGGCCGGCCCGGCTCGCCTCGTCCACCGCCGCGTCGCCCGTGATCACGTAGGCGAGCCGCGTGACGAGGGCCGATTCGAAGCCGTTCGGGCGGTTGGCGGGCGGCTCCTCTGCCCGAGTGGGCAGCGGGCCCGCGAGCGCTAGGACGGCGAGCCCGGCGAGCAGCAGCGCGGTCGAACGGCCGCCGACCCGTCCGAGCAGGCCGCCGGTCGACCGGCTC
The DNA here is from genome assembly GCF_007992195.1 of Methylobacterium oxalidis. Classification (GTDB taxonomy): domain Bacteria; phylum Pseudomonadota; class Alphaproteobacteria; order Rhizobiales; family Beijerinckiaceae; genus Methylobacterium; species Methylobacterium oxalidis. The sequence continues at coordinate 23,705 of NZ_BJZU01000001.1, forward strand.
AGGAAGCCGCCGAGCCAGAGGCCGGCGAGCGTGTCGAGGACGAGGAGCATCAGGACAAGGGTGAAGAGATGGGCGCGCAGGTCAAGGGTCTCGGCCCCGGCCAGCGACCCGACCCGGGCGCCCTGCAGACTCGCGAGGTCGAGAGGCTTCAGGCGGTCGTCCGGCCGGAGCGCGTTCACCGCGATCCCCCCGTCCGCCGGTCCGTAGAAGCCGGGCGGGTGATCGTGCGTCGCCCGGTCCCCATAATCGGCCGAGACGGCCCGCGACGAGGCGGGCGGGCTGCCGAGCGCCCCGAACCCGTCGAGGGTCAGGCGCGGGGCCAGCACGGCCGCGGCCGGCCGCGGGCCGCCTTCGGCGGTGGGCGCCGCGGCGCTGCCCGCGAGGCCGACCACGCGGCGCAGCATGTCGATGAAGAGGCCGGAGAGCGGCAGGTTCGACCAGGTGGTGTCGGCTGTGACGTGGAACAGCACCACGAGGCCCTGCCCCCGCTTCTCTGCGGTAACGATCGGCGTGCCGTCCTGCAGCGAGGCCCAGGTGCGGCTCGGCAGGTCGCCGTCGGGCTCGGCCAGGATCTGACGGCGAACGCCGATATCGGCGGGTGGCGCGAGGCCCGCGAACGGGCTCTCGGGCGCGAACGGCGCCAGGGTCTTCGGGCTGTCCCAGGAGAGCGTGCCGCCCAACGTCCGGCCGCCACGGCGCAGTCGTACCGGCACGAGGGGATCGTTGCCCGCCGCGAGCCGCGGTCCGGCGAAGCGCAGAAGCAGGCCGCCGGCATCCACGAATTTCGAGACTCGGGCGAGCGTGCCCTCATCGAGGGCGCCGACATCGGCGAGGACCAGCACGGACACCTGGTTGTCGAGCATCTGGCCGATCGATTCGGCGGTGCCCTTGGCTCCCCGCGGCTCCTGCACGTCCGCGAAGGGGGAGAGGGCCTTGGCGAGATAGTAGGTCGGGGCGAGAAGCGGCTGGGCCTGATCGGCGGTGCCGCCGAAGACGAGGCCGACCCGGCGGCGCTTGCCGCGCTCGTCCATCAGGGTGACGGCGCCGGCCGAGCGCTCGCCGGCGATCTCGAGTCGCGCGATGGCGTTGCGCAGTTCCACCGGCAGGTCGAACACGATCTCGGCCTCGGTGGCGCCGGCCGCGAAGGCGAAGTCGTGCTCGGCGAGCGGCAGTCCCTTCTGGTCGAGCGCCCGGACGAGGCCGGTGTCGCGGCCGTTCGGTGCGGCCCGGAGGGCGTGGGCGACGAGGCGCCCGCCGCCCTCGGATCCCGTGAGGGCGAGGGCCGGCGGCTGGTCGGCCTTGAGGATCGTCAGGGCCACCCCGTGCTTCGTCGCCAGAGCTTCCAGCTCCGGCGCGAAGCGGGCCTCGCCCGCTCCTGTCACGTCGTCAGAGATCCAGACGATGCCGGCGCCGGGCGTCCTCTCCAGGAAGGTGCCGATCGCCGGCAGATGAGCCCCGCGATCCGCGAGGTGCGGGCGCGGCGCCACCGCGCGCAGGCGTTCCAGCGCCGCGGCCGGGGTCCGCGCCTCGGTCGCCGCCGCCGGATCGGCGAGGCTGAGGATCGCCACGGGACGCCCGTCGCGGGCCGCGCCCTCGACCGCGTCGGTGGCGACGCGCTGTCGCTCACGCCAGTCATGGGCCGCCGCGAAGCCGTTGTCGATCATCACGAGGAGCGGCGTGCGCCCTCCCCCCGCCCCGACGCCCGCCGGGTTCCAGACGGGACCGGCGACCGCAAGGATGAGCGCGGCGGCCGCCAGCATCCGCAGGATCAGCAGCCACGGCGGCGTACGGGCCGGCGTCTCGCGCCGGGGCAGCAGGTCGGCGGCGATCCGCAGCGGCGGAAAGTCGATGCGGCGGGCGCGCGGCGGCGTCACCCGCAGCAGGAACCACAGCGCCGGCAGAGCGATGAGGGCGGCGAGCGCGAGGGGCGCGGCGAAGGTGAGCGGTCCGAGCATGCGCCCTCCTCAGCCGGCGCCGCGGGCGGCGACGAGGGTGACGAGGCGCAGGGCCGCCTCGCTCGCGGGCCGATCGGTGCGGTGGAGCGTGAGCGTCCAGCCGAGGTCGCGCGCGAGGCCGAGCAGGCCGGCGCGATGGGCCTCGATGCGCTCGCGGTAGGCTTCGCCCCAGGCCGCTGCGTCGCCGATGTCGAGGCTGATCCCGGCCTCAAGGTCCTGGAGCACGGCCTGGCCGGCGAAGGGGAAAGTCTCCTCGACCGGATCGGCGATCAGCACGAGGTGACCGCGCGTGCCGTCCCCGGCGATAGTGCGAACCGCGGCCTCGACCTCTCGGAGCGGCGTCAGGAAGTCGCTGACGAGGATCGCCTCGTCGAAGCGGCCGAGGGCAGCCCGCGGAGGCAGGTCCTGCGCGAGGCCGGCCGCGTCGCCGATGATCGCCTGAGCCATCGTCTCGACGATCCGGCGTGAGGCGTTCGGCCGGGTCAGCCCGAGCAGCCCGACGCGCTCGCCGCCCTCGACGAGGGTGTCGGCCAGCGCGAGACCGAGGACGAGGGCGCGCTCGACCTTCGGGGTCTCGGCGAGGTCCGAGACGAAACCCATCGAGGCGGACCGGTCGATCCAGAGCCAGACGTTGTGGGCGGCCTCCCACTCGCGCTCGCGCACGTAGAGCCGGTCGTCCCGGGCCGAGCGGCGCCAGTCGATCCGGGCCGCGGCCTCGCCGGTCACGAAGGGCCGGAACTGCCAGAAGCTCTCGCCCGGCCCCGCCCGACGCCGCCCGTGCAGGCCGTGGGCCAGCGTCGAGGAGACCCGGCGCGCCTCAAGGACGAGGCGCGGCATCCGCTCGGCCAGCGAGAGCGCGCTCTCGGTCTCGCGCCGCCCGGGGGTGCGCTCGGAGGAGCCCGAGACCCGCGTCGCGACCATCCGCTAGAGCTTGCTCGCGAGTTGCCGGATCAGGCCCGGCACGGTCTCGCCGTCGGCGCGGGCGGCGAAGCTCAGCGCCATGCGGTGCTTCAGCACGGGCTCGGCGAGTGCCTTCACGTCGGCGACGGACGGAGCCACGCGGCCCTCGATGAGGGCGCGGGCACGGACGGCCAGCGTCAGCGCCTGGCTGGCGCGGGGGCCCGGCCCCCACAGGAGCTTGCCCTTGACGATGCCGTCGCCGCTGTCGGGACGGGCCGAGCGCACGAGATCGAGGATCGCCTCGACCACCGCCTCGCCGACCGGCAGCCGGCGAACGAGGCGCTGGGCGGTGAGGAGCTCCTCCGTCGTCATGACGGAACGTGCCCGGGTCTCCTCGATCCCCGTCGTCTCGATCAGGATGCGCCGCTCGGCCGCACGATCGGGGTAGCCGACGTCGATCTCGAGCAGGAAGCGGTCGAGCTGCGCCTCGGGCAGCGGATAGGTGCCCTCCTGCTCGATCGGGTTCTGCGTCGCGAGCACGTGGAAGGGCCGCGGCAGGTCGTGACGCTCGCCGGCCACGGAGACGAAGTGCTCCTGCATCGCCTGCAGCAGGGCCGACTGCGTGCGCGGACTCGCGCGGTTGATCTCGTCGGCCATCAGGAGTTGCGTGAAGACGGGCCCCTTCACGAAGCGGAAGGATCGGCGGCGGTCGGCGTCCTCGTCGAGGATCTCGGTGCCGAGAATGTCGGAGGGCATCAGGTCGGGGGTGAACTGGACGCGCCGCGCGTCGAGGCCGAGCACCGTGCCGAGCGTCTCGACGAGCTTCGTCTTGGCGAGGCCCGGCAGGCCGACGAGAAGGCCGTGGCCGCCGGCGAGGATCGTGACGAGGGCGAGGTCCACGACCTGCTCCTGGCCGAAGATCACGCCGTGGATCGCCTCCCGGGCCTTGCCGACCGCGGCGAGGCAGGATTCGGCGGTGGCGACAATGCCGTCGTCGAGGCTGGTGGCCGGCGATGAGCCGTGCGTCATGCGCGTCGTTTCCCGTCTCTCGCGACCCGATCGAAGGGCCTCGCGGTCGGTGTGCAGGGACCGTGCCCGGGCTGTGGCGCCGGGGACGCATCGAAGGGCCGGAGTGTGGCGTCCTTTTGGGCGGCCTGGCAAGGTCGGTTTCGCCGCAGCCGATTCCGCCCGGCGCACAGGCGCCGGATCAACCGGAGCCGTACCGAGTTGGGCTCTCGACCCGGCCGATCCGCTCGCAGAGACCGCCATGCCGCCAGAGACCGCGCAGCCGCCCGACCCCGCAGGCTGGACCGCCTTCGACGATCCCGGCTTCATCGCGCATGTCGGTCCGGTCTGGCACCGGGACGACGGCGCCTACGGGTTCCGCGCCGAGGAGAAGCACGCCAATCTGATCGGCGTCGTGCAGGGCGGCATGCTGATGACCTTCGCCGACCGGGCGCTCGGCGTGGCGGCGATGGCGGCGGCGGACGGCGCGAACTGCGTGACGATCCAGCTCGACATGCAGTTCGTCGGAGCCGGCCGCATCGGCGACTGGATCGAGGCCCGCCCCGAGATCGTGAAGCGCACCAACTCCCTCGTCTTCCTGCGCACGGACCTCACCCGCGGGACGGACACCGTCGCCAGCGCCACAGGCATCTGGAAGATCCTGCGCCGCAGGCCGGGAGGATGAGGGCGTATCCTGGACGCCTCGCGCGGATTGCCAGCGTCCGCACGACGCTATCTGATGCGCCCATGACAGCCGACACCCCATCGGACGAGGCCGCCCCGCCGGACCCGACGCTCAGCCGCCTCAGCGCCGCCCTCGGCACGCTGCCGAAGCGCGGGCCGCCGCCCGTCGAGACCTGGAACCCGCCCTATTGCGGCGCGATCGACATGCGCATCGCCGCCGACGGGACGTGGTTCCACAACGGCTCGCCGATCCGCCGTTCCGCCCTCGTGAAGCTCTTCGCCTCGATCCTGCGCCGGGAGCCGGACGGCCGCACCGTGCTCGTGACGCCGGTCGAGAGCGTCGGCATCACGGTGGACGACGCGCCCTTCGTGGCGGTCGAGATGGCGGTGGAGGGCACGGGCGAGGCGCGGCACATCGCTTTCCGCACCAACGTCGACGATCTCGTGCCCCTCGGCGCGGCGCACGCCCTCCGCTTCGAGCAGGACGAGGCCGGCGGCCTGCGGCCCTACATCCACGTCCGGCGCGACCTCTGGGCGCTGCTGACCCGCGCCCTCACCTACGACCTCGTGGCGCTGGGCGAGGAGCGCGTGATCGACGGCGTTCGCTGGTTCGGGCTCGCGGCCGCCGGCAGCTTCCATCCCATCGCACCGGCCGAGGCCGCATGAGCGCCGCGTCGCGTCCCGTGGCGGCGGCCGACTCCCGGTGCCTGCCGGGCGAGATCGCAGCGGAGGATTTCGTCGCTCGTGCCGAGGCGAGGCTCGCCCGCGAGCCGCCCGGTCCCTGCGATCCGACCTCGAACCCGCGCGGCGACCACTCCTTAGACCCGGAGGGCAAGGCCGTTGCGCCGCCCGGCCCGCACCGGCGCGCCGCCGTGCTGGTGCCGATCGTCCCGCGCTCCGGCAGCCTGTCCGTGCTCCTGACGAAGCGCGCACCGCACCTGCGCGATCACTCGGGCCAGATCGCGTTCCCCGGCGGCAAGATCGACCCGGACGACGAGACCCCGCGCCACGCCGCCCTGCGCGAGGCGGAGGAGGAGATCGGGCTCGCGCCCGATCGGGTGCGCGTGCTCGGCTATCTCGACCCCTATCTCTCGGCCACCGGCTTCCTCGTCGCGCCCGTGGTCGGCCTCGTCGATCCCGAGGCGCCCTTCGCGCCGAATCCGTCCGAGGTGGCCGAGATCTTCGAGGTTCCGCTCGCCTTTCTGATGGACCCGTCGCGCTACGCGCTGAACGCCCTCGTCTGGAAGGGGCGGCTGCGGCACTACTACGCGGTTCCTTTCGGAGAGCGGATGATCTGGGGCCTCACGGCCGGCATCCTGCACAATCTCCACCAGCGCTTATGTCTATGAGGCGTGGGCCCATCCGCCCACCCGCCCCACTGCCTGACCGGGTCCCATGCTGCGTCGCGTCCTGGAAGAGGTGGGCCTCTTCCTCATCCCCTTCCTCCTCTTCTTCGGCTACCTGCTGCTCGTCGGCCGCAATCCGTTTCACCGGGTTCACTGGGAAGCGCAGGTTTTCCGCCTCGTGCTGGCCGGGTTCGGCGTCGTGATCGCCTCCCTCATCCTCACCGGCCTGTTCTCCGAGCGCCATAGCGGCGGCTACGTGCCGGCGCACATGGAGAACGGGCGCCTCGTCCCGGGGCAGTTCCGGTGACGATACCGGAGAGCCTCGACGCGCCGGGCCTGAGCCGGCTTCTCGCCAGGCCGGGCGTGTCGGCGGTCCTGGCCGCACTGGACGCGCCCAGCGAGGAGACCCGCCTCGTCGGCGGCTGCGTGCGCGACGCACTCCTCGGCCGCGACGTCTCCGACATCGATCTCGCCACCACGCTGCTGCCCGCCGATACGATGGCACGGGCCGAGCGTGCGGGCCTGAAGGCGGTCCCGACCGGAATCGACCACGGGACCGTCACGGTGATCGCCGACGGCGACCCGTTCGAGGTGACGACCCTGCGCGAGGACATCGAGACGGACGGCCGGCACGCGGTGGTCCGGTTCGGGCGCGACTTCGTCCGTGATGCCAAGCGGCGCGACTTTACCATGAATGCCCTCTCGCTCGGGCCGGACGGAAGCCTCTACGACCTGACCGGCGGCCTCGCCGACCTCGCCGAGGGACGCGTGCGCTTCATCGGCGATCCGGACACGCGCATCCGCGAGGACGCGCTGCGCGTGCTGCGCTTCTTCCGCTTCCACGCCCGTTTCGGGGCTGACGCGCCGGACGCGGCCGGTCTCGACGCGTGCATCCGCGCTCGCGACGCGCTCGACGGGCTCTCGCGCGAGCGCGTGCGGGCGGAATTCCTGAAGACACTGATGACGCCCGGCGCGGTGGCGGCGATCGAGACCCTGAGCCGAACCGGGCTTCTGACGCGGCTGATCGCCGGGATCTGCGATCTCGGGCGCCTCGACCGCGCCGCGCGCGCAGGGCTCTGCGTCAACGGGCGGCTCGCGGCGGGCTTCGTGCTCAGCACCGTCGACGCGGAACGGCTGCGGCTTCGCCTGCGCCTCTCGAACGCTGAATTCGCGGTGCTGGTCGCCTACGCGCGGGCGCTGGCCGCCCTTCTCACGCCAGAGGCGATCGATGCCGCGGCGCTTCGCGCCCTCGCGGCCGAGCACGGCGCGCCCACGCTCGGGCGCGCTCTCACCGCTCTCGACGGCGAGCGGCGCCCTGCCCTGTCACCAGAGGCGCGAGCCCTGCTGCCCGCGCTGCTCGACCCCTCCGCGGCGCGGCCGGTGATGCCGCTGACCGGCGCCGATCTCGTGGCGCTCGGCCTCATGCCGGGTCCCCGGATCGGGCAGGCTCTCGCCGCCGCCCGCAGGTTATGGCTCGCTCGCGGCTGCCCGACGGACGCGGCCGCGCGCGAGGACCTGATCGCGACGGCACTGGGCGCGGACGCGGCTCGGCAGCCGGAGCCGGGCAGAAAGAAGCCCGCCGGCCCCGGCTGAGCCGGGATCGGCGGGCGACGACCTCTGGAAGGTCGGGATCAGCCTGGATCAGAGGCCCAGCGCGACCTTGGACTCCTGGAGCTGCACGATCTGGCCGTTCAGCTCCTCGCGCCGCTCCAGATCCTCGGTGGCGTCGCGCAGCAGCTCGATCGCCTCGATGTCGCGGTCGATCGAGGCCGGAGTCACCTCCTCGATGGGCGCCGCGCGCTCGGCGATCACGGTCACGCCCGTGGGCCCGATATCCGCGAAGCCGCCCCGGACCAGGATGCGCTTGCCGCTGTTCTGCTGCTCGGTGACGACGATCACGCCGACCTTGAGCGCGGTCAGCACGGGCGCGTGGCCCGGCAGGACGGTCATCTCGCCCTCGGTGCCCGGAAGCTGGACGGCCTCGACCTGGCCGGAGTAGAGCGTCCGCTCGGGGCCGACGAAATCGAACTGGAAGGTGGCCATCGGATCAGGGTCTCTTCGGATGCGCGCCGCCCGCGCGTCGGGAGGCGTTGCGGGAAGCGTCGAAGACGGGATCGGTGCCGACGAGACCGCGAGCCGCGGCGGCACCCTTCCCGAAGCCCTTCCCCCGTGCCGGGGGAAGGAGCGGGGGCCTTAGGCGGCCGCCGCGAGCTTCTTGGCCTTCTCCTTGGCCTCCTCGATCGTGCCGACCATGTAGAAGGCGGCTTCCGGGAGGTCGTCGAACTCGCCGCTCACGAGGCCCTTGAAGCCCTTGATCGTGTCCTCGAGGGCGACGAGCTTTCCGGGCGAGCCCGTGAAGACCTCGGCCACGTGGAAGGGCTGGCTCAGGAAGCGCTCGATCTTGCGGGCGCGGGCCACCGACAGCTTGTCCTCCTCCGAGAGCTCGTCCATGCCCAGGATCGCGATGATGTCCTGAAGCGCCTTGTAGCGCTGGAGGGTCTGCTGCACGCGGCGGGCGACGTCGTAGTGCTCCTCACCGAGGATCGCCGGGGAGAGCATGCGCGAGGTCGAGTCGAGCGGGTCCACCGCCGGGTAGATGCCTTTCTCGGCGATCGAGCGCGACAGCACGGTCGTGGCGTCGAGGTGGGCGAACGAGGCGGCGGGCGCCGGGTCGGTCAGGTCGTCGGCCGGCACGTAGATCGCCTGCACCGAGGTGATCGAGCCCTTCGTCGTGGTGGTGATGCGCTCCTGCAGGGCACCCATGTCGGTGGCGAGCGTCGGCTGATAGCCCACCGCCGAGGGGATGCGGCCGAGGAGCGCCGACACCTCGGAGCCCGCCTGCGTGAAGCGGAAGATGTTGTCGACGAAGAAGAGCACGTCCTGGCCCTCGTCGCGGAACTGCTCGGCGACCGTGAGGCCGGTCAGCGCGACGCGGGAACGGGCGCCGGGCGACTCGTTCATCTGGCCGTAGACCAGCGCGCACTTGGAGCCCTCGGCCGAGCCGTTGTGCTCCTTCGGGTCCATGTTCACCTTGGACTCGATCATCTCGTGGTAGAGATCGTTGCCCTCGCGGGTCCGCTCACCGACGCCCGCGAACACCGAGTAGCCCGAGTGGGCCTTCGCGATGTTGTTGATCAGCTCCATGATCAGCACGGTCTTGCCCACGCCGGCGCCGCCGAACAGGCCGATCTTGCCGCCCTTGGCGTAGGGGGCGAGCAGGTCCACGACCTTGATGCCCGTCACCAGGATCTGCGCCTCGGTCGACTGCTCGGCGTAGGAGGGGGCGGGCTGGTGGATCGCCCGGAAGGTGGTGGTCTCGATCGGGCCGGCCTCGTCGATCGGCTCGCCGATGACGTTCATGATGCGGCCGAGCGTGTTGGCGCCCACCGGCACTTTGATCGGCTCACCCGTGTCCGAGACCTCCTGGCCGCGCACGAGGCCCTCGGAGGTGTCCATGGCGACGCAGCGCACGGTGTTCTCGCCGAGCTGCTGGGCGACCTCGAGGACGAGGCGGGCGCCGTTGTTCTTGGTCTCGAGCGCGTTCAGGATCTCGGGCAGGTGACCGTCGAACTGCACGTCGACGACGGGGCCGATGACCTGGGTGATCTGGCCGACCTTGTTGGAGCCGGCGGCGGGGGAAGCGGTGTTCGCCATGATGTCCCTGTCCTTCAATTCTGTGCGGTCGGAGCTGCCGGTAGCCTAGAGGGCCTCGGCGCCCGAGATGATCTCGATCAGTTCCTTGGTGATCATGGCCTGACGCGTGCGGTTGTAGACCAGCGTCTGCTTCTTGATCATCTCGCCCGCATTGCGGGTTGCGGAATCCATGGCGCCCATGCGCGAGCCCTGCTCGGAGGCCGCGTTCTCCAAGAGCGCCCGGAAGACCTGAACGGTGAGGTTGCGCGGCAGCAGAGTCGCGAGGATCGCCTCCTCGCTCGGCTCGAACTCCATGGCGGAATCGGCCGGCGCGCCGGTGCTGCTCTCGCCGCTCTCCGGCAGCTCGGCGGGGATGAGCTTCTGCGCGGTCGGGATCTGCGAGATGACCGATCGGAACTCGGAGTAGAACAGCGTCGCCACGTCGAACTCGCCGGCCTCGAAACGGGCGAGGATCTTGTCGGCGATCTCCGAGGCGAATTCATAGTCGATCGGCTTGTTGCCGCGCAGATCCATGTTCTCGATGATCTGCTGCCGGAATTGGCGGCGCAGGATGTCGTAACCCTTCTTGCCGACGGTCATGATCTTGACCGTCTTACCCTCCGCCATGAGGCGGTTGGCGTGGTCGCGAGCGAGCCGCGCGATCGACGAGTTGAAGGCGCCGCAGAGGCCGCGGTCGGCGGTGCAGACGACGAGCAGGTGCACCCGGTCCTCGCCGGTGCCGGAGAGGAGCTTCGGCGCGCCGAAGCCGCCGACGAGGTTCCCGGCGAGGTTGCCGAGCACCTGGGCCATCTTCTCGGCGTAGGGACGCGCGCTCTCGGCGGCGTTCTGGGCGCGCCGCAGCTTGGCGGCGGCGACCATCTGCATCGCCTTGGTGATCTTCTGCGTCGCCTTCACCGACGTGATGCGGTTACGCAGATCCTTCAGACTCGGCATCGGGGGATTTCCAGGTGTGTCGCGGGCGGCTCAGGGCCGGGCGCGGGTGTCGCGCGCCCGGCTTCGGCGATCCGTCGGTCTTAGCTGAACGACTTCGAGATGCCCTCGACGACGCTCTTCAGCTTGCCCGCGTTCTCGTCGGAGAGGTCCTTCGAATCGCGGATGCCGGTGAGCAGGTCCTGGTGCTTGGAGCGGAGGGTCGAGAGGAGCTGGTCCTCGAAGGCCCGCACCTTGTTGACGGGAAGCTTGTCGAGGTAGCCGTTGACGCCGGCGTAGATCACCGCGACCTGCTCCTCCATCTTCAGCGGCGAGAATTGCGGCTGCTTCAGGAGCTCGGTGAGCCGCGAGCCGCGGTTCAGGAGCTGCTGGGTCGAGGCGTCGAGATCCGAGCCGAACTGCGCGAAGGCGGCCATCTCGCGGTACTGCGCGAGCTCGCCCTTGATCTTGCCGGCGACCTTCTTCATCGCCTTGGTCTGGGCGGCCGAGCCGACGCGCGACACCGAGAGTCCGACGTTCACCGCCGGGCGCACGCCCTGGTAGAACAGGTCGGTCTCGAGGAAGATCTGACCGTCGGTGATCGAGATGACGTTCGTCGGGATGTAGGCCGACACGTCGTTGGCCTGCGTCTCGATGACCGGCAGCGCGGTGAGCGAGCCGGCGCCCGCGGCGTCGCCCATCTTGGCGGCGCGCTCCAGCAGGCGGCTGTGAAGGTAGAACACGTCGCCCGGATACGCCTCGCGGCCCGGCGGGCGGCGCAGCAGCAGCGACATCTGGCGGTAGGCGACGGCCTGCTTGGAGAGGTCGTCGTACACGATCACGGCGTGCATGCCGTTGTCGCGGAAGTACTCGCCCATGGCGCAGCCCGAGAAGGGCGCGATGAACTGCATCGGCGCGGCGTCCGAAGCGGTCGCGGCGATGACGATCGAGTACTCGAGCGCGCCCTGGTCCTCGAGCACCTTCACGAACTGGGCGACGGTGGAGCGCTTCTGGCCCACCGCGACGTAGACGCAGTAGAGCTTGGCCTTCTCGTCCGTGCCCTGGTGGGCGGGCTTCTGGTTGAGGATCGTGTCGAGGGCGATCGCGGTCTTGCCGGTCTGGCGGTCGCCGATGATCAGCTCGCGCTGGCCGCGGCCGACCGGGATGAGGGCGTCGATGGCCTTGAGGCCGGTCGCCATCGGCTCGTGCACGGACTTGCGCGGGATGATGCCCGGAGCCTTCACGTCGACGCGGCGGCGCTCCTCGGCGACGATCGGGCCCTTGCCGTCGATCGGGTTGCCGAGGCCGTCCACGACGCGGCCGAGCAGGCCCTTGCCGACAGGCACGTCCACGATGGCGCCGGTGCGCTTGACCGTCTGGCCTTCCTTGATCTCGCGGTCGGAGCCGAAGATCACGATGCCGACGTTGTCCTGCTCGAGGTTGAGCGCCATGCCGCGCACGCCCGACTCGAACTCGACCATCTCGCCGGCCTGGACGTTGTCGAGGCCGTAGGCGCGGGCGATGCCGTCGCCGACGGACAGGACCTGACCGACCTCGGTGACCTCGGCCTCTTCACCGAAGTTCTTGATCTGCTCTTTCAGGATCGCGGAGATCTCGGCGGCGCGGATGTCCATCGTCGGGCCTCTTACTACAATCGTGTGTTGTCAGGGACGGGAGCGGGTTCGGCGTCCGACGCCTACCGGGCTTCCCGCATCGCAAGGCGAATTCCGTTGAGCTTGGTGCGCAGGCTGGCATCGACCATGCGGCTGCCGAGCTTCACCACAAGGCCGCCGATCAGGCTCGGGTCGACGTGCAGGTCGATGTCGACGTCGGACTTGGCAACGTCGCGCAGCGAGGACTTGATCTCCTCCAGCACTGCGTCGGAGGGCTTCTCGGCCACCCGCACCTCGGCGCGGACGATGCCCTTCGACTCGCGCACCAGGGCGCGGAAGGCGCGGATCATGTCGGGCAGGGCGAACAGGCGCCGGTTCGCGGCGGAGAGCCGGATGAAGTTGCCGGCGAGCCCGGAGATTCCGGCCTTGTCGAGGACGGCGCCGATCGCGGCGGCCTGCTCCTCGCCGGTGAAGACCGGGCTCCTCACGAGGCGGTTGAGGTCCGCGCTCTCCTTGAGGAGGCCGTCGAACCGGTCGAGATCCGCCGCAACGGCGTCGACCTGGCGCTCGTCGCGGGCCAACTCGAACAGGGCGGAGGCGTAGCGGCCCGCCACGCCTGCAACCAGGGGACCCGCTTCGGAACCGTTCTGCGCCACCCGCCGCTCTCTCTTATCCTTGCCCGGCTCCGGCCGGATCGCGCCTGCCTGGAGACGCTCGGCACTGGACCCTGGGTATTGGGAATGTGCCGGACACGCGGGGCGCGAGAAGCCCCTTTGCCGACGCGGCGACCGCCTAGCATGGGAGATGGGAGCGCGCAAGGCGATGCGGCCGACGCCGCGAACCGGCGTTGGGGCATTCCGCGCAGCCCGTTTCCGTGATGGTGAACGGTGGCGAAGGTTGGGCACGGAGCCGGCCGGCCGAGCGCCCGTTCTCAACAGCCGATCTCGACAGGCGTCGCGTCCTCGGCGCAGCGGCGACCGTCGGCGGGCGGGTGCCGAGGCGTCCGGTCCGCGTCCCGGGCGTGCTCCGGTGAGCGTGGCCTGCGCCGTGCGGGCGACCCGACCAGGATCAGGGCCGGAAGGCGGACTTGAGCTCCTCGGCCACCGCCGCGAGCGCCGCCTCGCGGAGGGCGTCGTCGGAGCCGATATGCGGGCCGGTCTCGACGCAGGGATCGCTGTAGGAGAAGGGCTCGCCGGTCCGCGCGTTCACGAGCCGACCTTCCGGCTCCTCGCGGATGGAGCAGTTGCGCACCGTCTGCGCGCCGGGCGAGACGGTCGGCTCGCGGGGACCGACCGGGTTGTCGAAGACGTGCTGGCCTCCCGGAAAGACGGTGATCGCGGCGTCCAGCCCGGCCTCGCGGAGCCGAGCGGCATAGGCGAGGCAGGGCCCGGCGGGGTTATAGTCGTCGGCGCCGGCCGCGAGGATGCGCACGGGCCTGGCGACGAGATCCGTATCCGCCTGGAAGGTGATCGAGCAGTCGGGATAGACGGGAAGGTAGATGGCGGGCGTCAGGCCGGAGCGATTCCAGGCGCGGTCGAACCGGGCGAGGCTGGCATAGAGGGCGGCCTGCCCTCCCCGCGAGAACCCCATCACGGCCACGCGGGCAGGGTCGACGCGCGGATGGTTGGCGAGCACGCCGAGCGCCCGGTAGATGTCGAGGATCAGGTTCGTGCGGGAGAGCAGGGCTTGGTTGGTGTTCACCACCGTGAGGCCGCGGCCGGTGAACCCATCGATGGCGAAGGTCGAGATGCCGCGCGCGTTCAGAGCACGCTCCCAGAACGCGATGTTCCCGCCAATGCCGCCGGAGCCGTGCATCAGCACGACGGTCGGAAGCCTGTCCTTGCCCGCCTTGGCGATGCGCAGGACGCCGGCGACGGTGACGGCACGGGCGCCGTCCGCCTGTCCGGAGAGGAACTGCTCGTCGGTGAGGGTGAGGCTCTGGATCGGGTGGATCTCGAAGCGCGGCGGGTAGATGCCGGCCTTGCTCAGCGCCTCGGCGGCCGTAGCGCCGTGCGCTGCCGCGAGCGCCCAGGCGACCGCAGCGAGCATGCGTCTCATAGCCGGCTTCTCCCCCCGTCGCCGGCAGCGTAGCAGGTCCGGTCCGGGCTGCCGAGCGCTCGCCCCTGCCGGCGGACCCGATCCGGCTAACGTTTCCGCGATCGGGAGCGTGGGCAGAGGCACCGGGTGTTCCGCTCGGGCGGCGGGTCTCAGCAGGCGATGCGGTCGCAGCGCCGCAGAGAGGCGATCATCCGGGCGAGCGAGCGGGCGCCGGGGTGGCCGAGGATGCCCGTGTTTCCGAGCACGTAGGAGGGCGTCGCGTAGAGCCCGAGATCGGCCGCCATCTTCATGTGACTCTTGAGGGCGGCGCGCACCTCCTCGCTGTCGGCGATGCCCTCTGCCTCCGGCTTCGGCAGGCCGAGGGCGGTGGCCGCGTCGAGAGCGCCCGGCCCGTCGATCCGGCCGGGCCTGCCGAGGAGCTGCCCGTAGAGGTTCCAGGCCGCCGCCGATCCGAGCTTGCGCTGCACGGCGAGGGCGACCTTGGCCGCCTGTGCCGACTGCACGGACAGGATCGGGTTGTGCACGAGTCCGATCCTCAGGGTGGGATCGCTCGACGCGAGCGAGGCGAGGTCGGCCCCCGCCTTCCGGCAATAGGGGCAGTTGAAGTCGAAGAACTCGTAGATCGTCGTCTCGGCCTCGCGGGGGCCAACATAGGTGACGCCGCGCAGGGCCGGGATCTCGCCGGTGATCTCGCCGGGCAGCCGCATGTTGGCAACCGCCCGGCCCTCGTCGCTCGTGGCGGTGTAGGATTGCCCGTAGCTCTGCGCGGCGGCGCGGCCGGTTCCGCCGATGATGACGGCGAGGCTGGCGGAGGCGACGAGGAATCGGCGGCGGTCGATCGGCATGGGTGCGGTTCCGGACAGCGCGGGTTGCCCGTAGAGCGGGGCAGGCTGATTAGCGGGTTTCCGGCCGCGATGCATCCGCCCGGGGCGCCACCATGAGCGGCGGCGCACCGCGTGTCGGCCGCATCATGTCTTCGCCTCATTCAGCGGGAAAGCAGGCCGACCTGCCGTGAGGGGCGCGCCCGAACCGCTCGCCCTCGTTCCGCTCCAGAGCGCACGGCTGGTTGCACGGTCAATCCGAAGGGTCCGTTCCGATGTTCTCAGCCCAGATCCAGACGTGCCGCCGGGGTGCCGCGCGCTTCGCGCTCTCCGGCGCGGCCCTCGCGGCTGCGCTCGCGGCGGGGCCGGTTCGGGCCGAGCAGGGCAATCCCGCCCCGCCTCCGCTGACCGCGCCCCCGATCATGGCGCCGATGCCCGGGCCGACCGGCCAGCAGCCGCCACAGGTCCTCAACGTCAAGCCCGAGCCGGGCCAGCCCGGCTGGATCAAGGTCTGCAACAAGGATCAGGCCGGCAACGATCTCTGCAGCACGACGCGCGACTTCGTCTCCGAGGGCGGCAAGCCCCTCATGGCGATCGCTCTCTACGAGATGCGCAGCGGGCAGACGAAGCAGGAGGCGCGCGTGGTGCGCTTCCTCGTGCCGCTCGGCATCATGATTCAGCCCGGCATCCGCTTCACCGTCGACGGGCAGCAGGCGACCACGGGCAAGTTCAACGCCTGCCTGCCGATCGGCTGCTTCTCGGAGGCGACGATCGGCCCGGACACCCTCGCGGCGCTCAAGAAGGGCGCAAGTCTGAAGCTCGCCGTGCTGAACCAGACGCAGCGCGAGCTTAACTTCATGGTGCCGCTCGCCGGCCTCGGCCCCACCCTCGACGGTCCGGCGATGACCGAGGAGGAGCAGAAGAAGTATCAGGCCGAGGTGGCGCGCCGCGCCGAGGAGGCGCGCAAGCTCCAGGAGACGGCCGGGGCTCCCGCGCCGGCCGAGAAGCCCGCGGCCGCAGCCGCGCCGAAGCCCTAAGGCGGTACGCCGGGCTCGAGTCGAGCCCGCGCGGCGCCCTCAGCGCAGGTCGCCCGGTCGCTCGCCCGCTGCCCAGGCCAGCGCCTGCTCCAGGCGGTCGTTGCCCCAGAACAGTTCGCCGTCGTCCGTGAGGAAAGTTGGGGCGCCGTAGATCCCGCGTGAGCGCGCTTCCTCCCCGGCGACGCGCAGCCGTGTCTTGTTGGCCTCGGCGGAGGCCCCCTTCAGCGTCAGGGTGCCATCGAGGCCGAGCCCGTCGAGGATCGCGACAACCGCGGCGGGCTCGGCGATCGAGCGGCCTTCCGCGAACTCGGCGGCGTAGACCGCCTTGCTGAAGGGGATCAGCCAGTCCTGATCGGCACCGGCGACGGCCACCCGCGTCGCCGCGAGGCTGTTCTGCGGGAATGGGTCCGGCCGACGCACCGGTGGCAGGCCGAGTCGGGCGGCCTCACGCTCCAGGTCGCGCCACATGTTGCGGCCCTTGGCCGGGTAGAGGTTGAAGGGCGAGGAGGTCCAGCCCTGCGCCGCGAAGATCGGCCCGAGCAGGAAGGGCCGCCACCGGACCGCCACGCCGGCGGCCTCGGCGAGCGCCTCGATCCGCATCGCGGCGAGGTAGGAATAGGTGGAGGCGAACTCGTACCAGAACTCGAGGGTCGGCCGCCGCGCCATGTCGGGGAATCTCCGGAGCGAGAGTGTGGGCTCAAACCTCCCCCAGGCCCGTGTCCGCGATAAGGCGGGCGGGCCTGAGCGAACGATCGAGACGGCCCGCCGGTTGCAGGGCCGGCCCCGCCACGATAAGCCGCCGCCACGCCCTGCGAACCGAGGCCGGATCCATGTCCCAGTCGTCCCAGAAGCCCGTCAGCAAGGTGGTCCTCGCCTATTCCGGCGGGCTCGACACCTCGATCATCCTGAAATGGCTGCAGACCACCTACGGGTGCGAGGTCGTGACCTTCACCGCCGATCTCGGCCAGGGGGAGGAGCTGGAGCCGGCGCGGCGGAAGGCGGAGCTTCTCGGCATCAAGCCTGAGAACATCTTCATCGAGGATCTGCGCGAGGAGTTCGTGCGGGACTACGTCTTCCCGATGTTCCGCGCGAACGCCCAGTACGAGGGCGTCTATCTCCTCGGCACATCCATCGCGCGGCCGCTGATCGCCAAGAAGCAGATCGAGATCGCCGAGCGGGTCGGGGCGGACGCCGTCTGCCACGGCGCCACCGGCAAGGGCAACGACCAGGTCCGGTTCGAGCTCGGCTACTACGCCCTGAAGCCCGACGTCACGGTGATCGCGCCCTGGCGCGAGTGGGACTTCCGCTCCCGCGAATCGCTGATCGCCTTCGCCGAGCAGCACCAGATCCCGATTGCCAAGGACAAGCGCGGCGAGAGCCCGTTCTCGGTGGACGCCAACCTCCTGCACGCCTCCTCGGAGGGCAAGGTGCTGGAGGACCCTGCCGAGGAGGTCCCGGACTACGTCTACTCGCGCACCCTCTCGCCCGAGGAG
The DNA here is from genome assembly GCF_007992195.1 of Methylobacterium oxalidis. Lineage (GTDB taxonomy): Bacteria > Pseudomonadota > Alphaproteobacteria > Rhizobiales > Beijerinckiaceae > Methylobacterium > Methylobacterium oxalidis. Next base: position 41,180 of record NZ_BJZU01000001.1, read on the forward strand.
GCCCCCGACGCCCCCACCGTGATCACGATCGGCTTCGAGCGGGGCGACGCGGTCTCGATCGACGGGGAGGCGATGTCGCCCGCCACGCTGCTCGCCAAGCTGAACGAGTTCGGCCGCGCCAACGGCATCGGCCGCCTCGACCTCGTCGAGAACCGGTTCGTCGGCATGAAGAGCCGCGGCATGTACGAGACGCCCGGCGGCACCATCCTGCTGCCCGCCCACCGCGCCATCGAGTCGATCACGCTCGACCGCGGCGCGGCCCACCTCAAGGACGAGCTGATGCCGCGCTACGCGGAGCTCATCTACAACGGGTTCTGGTTCTCGCCGGAGCGCGAGATGCTGCAGGCGCTGATCGACCGGAGCCAGGAGCAGGTCACCGGCACGGTGCGCCTGAAGCTCTACAAGGGTGGCGTCCACGTGATCGGCCGCGACAGCCCGAACTCGCTCTACGACCAGGATCTCGTGACCTTCGAGGAGGGCGCTGTCGCCTACGACCATCGCGACGCAGCGGGCTTCATCAAGCTCAATGCCCTGCGCCTGCGCACCCTCGCCCAGCGGAAGAAGAAGCTCGGCACCTGACGGCGGTGAGCGGTACCTCGAACGCTCCGGCGGCCACCGTCGCACGTGGCGGACGCAGTCCTCAACGTCATCAGAAGTTGCTGAACTCTATTACTGTATACTTATAGTCGTAAAGTTCAGTTCTGATATTCAAGACCCTGTGAAGCGAGGTTTCAGGTAAAGGTCCAGCAAGGATCCTCGGGCAAGACAGTCTGCGGAGGCCCGAGATCGAACGATGTCCACGCTGAACATGACCTTGGCCGGAAACCGGTTTCGCCGCAGGGGCAGAGTCGAGGTCGACGGCCTCGCCGACCTGCCGGTCTTGATCCTGGCGATTTCCGAGGTCGGCGCGCGCTTCAGCGTGGCCGACCCCGCGCAGGTGCCGGGCGCCTTCACGCTGGTCATCGAGCCGCAGCAGATCCGGATGGCCTGCCAGACCCTGCGGCGCTCGGGTGACGAGGTCGGCGTCCGCTTCGACTGAACGGGATCACCCGCGCAGACAGCTCATCAGCCCTTCGACCTGCCCGAGGCGGCCCTGGATGCGCGCCGCGGCCGCGCGCACGCCGCGCGAGGGCTTGCCGGCGCTGCGCGCGATCGGGTTCGGCAGGGTCGCGGCGAGCAAAGCCGCCTCGCCGCGCGTGAGCGCCCTTGCATCCTTGCCGAACCAGTGCCGGGCGGCGGCCTGGGCGCCGAAGACCCCCTCCCCCCACTCGGCGACGTTCAGGTAGATCTCCATGACCCGGCGCTTGCCCCAGAGCGCGTCGGCCAGCATCGCGAGCGGGATCTCCAAACCCTTCCGGATGTAGGAGCGTCCCGGCCAGAGGAACACGTTCTTCACCGTCTGCATCGTGATGGTGGAAGCGCCCCGGCTCGGGCCCTCCTCGTCGTCGACCACGTCCCGAAGGGCCGTCCAGTCGACGCCGCGATGGGCACAGAAGCGCTGATCCTCCGAGGCGATCACCGCCTGCACGAGGTGCGGCGAGATCGCGTCGAGGGGCACGGCGGTGCGCTGAACGGGCTGGCCCGTCAACCATCGCCCGAGCATCAGGGTTGAGGGCGGCGTCAGCGCGCTATAGACGAGCGCGAGAAAAACGATGACGGCGAGGCCGAGAATGGGGAGGAGCAGGATCAGGCCGGCGACGCGCCGCGCCCGCCCGCGGCCGCCGCTGCGTGGGCGCCCGGCCAGCGGCAGGTCCCGTCCGCCGGGACCGGTCGCGGCGCCCTCTCGCCCGCGAGTTCGATCGATCCTCCCCACCGCGACACTTTCATTCCCGATCAAGGCCTGAGTCTCGATGACGACCCCGATGACCACCTCGACGTCCTCAACGCAAGCTTCCCACGCTTCGGTCAAGGCGGGCACGCCGGAGGATGCTTTTTCCCACAGGCTCGGCGCGGTGGCCGACGCGGTCGAGGCCTTCCTCGCCGACCGGCTCGGGCCCGAGGTGCAGCCGGGCGAGATCGCGCGGCCGCCCCGGCTGATGGAGGCGATGCGCCACGCGGTGCTCGGCGGCGGCAAGCGCCTGCGCCCGTTCCTCGCCGTGGAGACGGCGCGGATGCTGGGCGGCCCCGACGCGGGGGCGCTGGCGGCGGGCTCGGCGATCGAGCTCGTCCACTGCTACTCCCTCGTCCATGATGACCTGCCGGCCATGGACAACGACGACCTGCGCCGCGGCAAGCCCACCGTCCATCGAGCCTACGACGAGGCCACCGCGATCCTCGTCGGCGACGCCCTCCAGACCTTGGCATTCGAGATCCTCGCCGACTCGCGCTGGCAGACGGATGCGGGCGTGCGCTCTGACCTCGTCCTCGGCCTCGCCCGGGCCTCGGGCCTCGGCGGCATGGTCGGCGGCCAACTCCTCGACCTCGGCGCGGAAGGGCGCTTCGGTCCGATCGCCGTCGACGTCGACGACACCCTGAAACTCCAGGCCATGAAGACTGGGGCGATCCTCGCCTTCTCGGTCGAAGCCGGCGCCATCGTCGGCGGTGCGAGTCCCGACGAGCGGGCCGCTCTCCTTCGCTACGGCCTCGCCCTCGGTCAGGCCTTCCAGATCGCCGACGACATCCTCGACCGCGAGGCCTCGCCCGAGGCAATGGGCAAGGCCACCGGCAAGGACAAGGAGGCCGGCAAGGCGACCCTGGTCGACCGGCTCGGTCTCGACGGCGCCCGCGCGGAGTGCGACCGACTCGTCGGCGTCTGTGAGGAGGCCGTCTCGCGCTGGGGCACGAAAGCCGAGATCCTGCGCGAAGCCGCCCGCTTCACCGTCGCCCGCAAGGCCTGACCGGACCGATCCCCGCTTGCCAAGGACCGGGCCGCGCCGATAGAGCCGCGCGGCGCGTTCCCCCATTTCAGACGAGTTCCGCCATGACGACCTACAAGCTTCTCCTCCTGCCCGGCGACGGCATCGGTCCCGAGGTGATGGCTCAGGTGGAGCGGGTGGTGGGCGCGCTCGGCGAGCTCGGCATCGCGTCGTTCGAGACCGAGACCGACCTCGTCGGCGGCGCGGCGATCGACGTCCACGGCAAGCCGCTGGCCGACGAGACGCTGGCGCGGGCCGACGCGGCCGACGCGATCCTGCTCGGCGCTGTCGGCGGTCCGAAATGGAACGGCGTCGCCTACGACATCCGTCCCGAGGCAGGACTGCTGCGCCTGCGCAAGGATCTCGGCCTGTTCGCGAACCTGCGCCCGGCGCTCTGCTACCCGGCGCTCGCCGACGCCTCGGCCCTCAAGCGCGAGCTCGTCGAGGGCCTCGACATCATGATCGTGCGCGAGCTCACCGGCGGCGTCTACTTCGGCGAGCCGAAGGAAATCACTGTTCAGGCCGACGGCTCGAAGCGGGCCGTGGACACTCAGGTCTACACCACGGCCGAGATCGAGCGGATCGCCCACGTGGCCTTCGACCTCGCGCGCAAGCGCTCGGGCCGCGTCGCCTCGGCCGAGAAGCACAACGTCATGAAGTCCGGCGTCCTCTGGAAGGAGGTCGTGACGAAGGTCCACGCCGAGCACTATACCGACGTCCAGCTCGAGCACATCCTCGCCGACAATTGCGCCATGCAGCTCGTACGGCGGCCCAAGCAGTTCGACGTGCTGGTGACCGACAACCTGTTCGGCGACATCCTGTCGGACGCCGCCGCCATGCTGACGGGCTCGCTCGGCATGCTGCCCTCCGCCTCCCTCGGCGCGGTCGATGCCCGCGGCACCCGAAAGGCTCTCTACGAGCCGGTGCACGGCTCCGCGCCCGACATCGCCGGCCAGGACATCGCCAACCCGCTCGCCATGATCGGCTCGCTCGCCATGTGCCTGCGCTACTCGTTCGGCCTCGGCGAGGCCGCGGATCTCCTCGACGGCGCCATCACCGCCGCGCTTGCCGGCGGCGCCCGCACGAAGGACATCGCGGGCGCCGGCGCCAAGGTGCTCGGCACCGCCGGAATGGGCGAGGCCGTGATCGCCGCCCTGCGGTCGCGGGCGCGCTGAGGCCGCGGCACCGACCTCCCCGAAAGGGCTCGGAACGAGAAAGGGCGCCCCGCGGGGCGCCCTTTCGCTATTCGGCTCTCGTCCGACTCAGTACGGGTTGCCGTAGCGCGAGACGTAGGAGGTTGGGTCGATCGCGTCGACGGCCGAGAAGTCGATGTTGCGGATTGCGGAGGAACGGGCTCCGATGAACGGCCCGTTGGTGATCGGGTCGGGCAGGATGCCGCCGCCGAAGCGGTCGTTGCGGCCCCAGACCGGGTTCAGCTGGTTCGAGGCGGCGATGAGCTGCGGGTTGGTGGCCGGGTTGCCGAGGCCGCCGGCGGTGCTGCCCGGCTCGACCACGTTACCGGCATCCAGCCAGCTACGGGGACGGATGCGGATCGGGAGCGGCTGGCTGACCCGGTAGCCCGCCGGCGCGTAGCGCCCCTGAGCATCCGCGGCAGTGCTGAGGCCGAGGCCGGCAACGGCGAGGGCTCCCATGAGGGCAATCTTGAACGAGCGCATGACGCACCTTGGTTAAATTCGGGCTGATCCTGGCACCGAAGGGTTAAGGGCCTCTCACGAAGCGTCCCGAGCAGGCGCCCGGACTGTCCGCGAAGGGGTCTCCCGGTCCTCGGCTTGTCTGTGGAGAAGACGTGCGAGCGGAGCCGTAGTTCCCAGTCCACGGCCCAGCTTGCACGTTTTTGCCCAGATTTCGCCTTATTTTTTCGTTGGCGTTCGGCGCAGCGCCGCGATGGAGCCAGTCTGACCTGACTTCTCGGCCAAGGCCTCGCCTGTCGCTGAGGCCTCGCTCGGGCCGCGGCAGCCGGTATCGCGCCGTACATCTGCCTCTCGGAACACGGCCTCCGTCGCCGGGTCCGCGTGGCCATCGAGGGCGAGCGCGTCGAGGGCGCAGGCCAGCGCCCGCGGCTCCGGCGGCTGGCCGAGCGGTGCGCAGAGCCAGCCCTCGAGGCGCGCGGGCGCCGCCTCCAAGCTGACGAAGCCTGTGCAGGTGCGGCTCATCCGGCCCGCCAGCACCGTCTCCAGGGTCTCGACGGCACCGAATTTGGAGGCCATCCGGCCGCGCTCGCCCGTACGGGTCACGGAGAGGCCGGGGCCGTCCGCGGCGCGGCGCGCGAGGGTGACGAACAGGCTCGGAGCGGGGTCTGCCGTCGTGCCCTGCGTCAGCGTCACGCGCAGGTGCGCCTCCTCGATCGCGTCGAAATCGCCGCGGGAGAGGCTTGCCTCGCGCTGGGACGTCGCCGCGTTGACGCGGGCCGGCTCGACCCGCGTGACCTCGATTCCCTCCGCCGCGTCGAGCCGCAGGCGGGGGCCCGACTCCGAGAGCGGGACCGCGGGACGCACTGGCAGCGCCGCCGCCGGCACGAAGGCCACCGCGAGCGGCTGCTCGGCCTCACGCTGCGGCACCGGCGGGTTCGTGCGGATCGTCTCCCGGGCGTAGAGGCTCAGCACAGTGATCACCGCGGCGGCTGCGGCAGCGCGGACCGCGAAGCGACCGAGTCCGAACGGAGGCCGGGCCGGCGCCGGGAGGTCGCCCTCCGGCGGGGCATCGTCGCTGTCATCGAATCGGGGTTCGTGGCGTTGTCTCGTCATCGGCGTCTCGGGTCGGCTGGCGCGGGCTCCGGATGATCGTCCGGGCGCGATGATCGACTGCTTGGCTCGCCATGGGGTTTCCGCGCCGCGGTTGCCGGCGCCTTTCTGCGGTCTCGGTGAATCGAGCGTTTTCGGTCAGGGCGCGGGCCGGATGTCGCGCGAGCGCCCTTGACAGGCGCGCGAACCGAGAGTCTTGCTCTCGCCGGCCGGAGGACCCACCTCGGACGAGAGGGGGTCGCGAGGCCCGTTTCCGGCGCGCAGGCGCCGCGGTCGCGCCCTCTACGGCCGCTGAAGGTGCGCGGCCGGGCCGCCCGATCGGCGGAGAGGCACCCGGGGCCGTCGCGCGAGCGCCGCGTGGCCGCGGGTCTGCAAGGTTCCAAGCGGAGTTGGAGAGATGGGTTACAAGGTCGCCGTCGTCGGTGCCACGGGTAATGTGGGCCGCGAGATGCTCGACATCCTGGCCGAACGCGCCTTCCCGGCCGACGAGGTCGTGGCGCTGGCCTCGCGCCGGAGCCAGGGGCAGGACGTCTCGTTCGGCGACAAGATCCTGAAGGTCAAAGCCCTCGACACCTACGATTTCTCGGACACGGACATCTGCCTGATGTCGGCCGGCGGCGAAGCCTCGAAGGAGTGGAGCCCCCGCATCGGCAGCCAGGGCTGCGTCGTGATCGATAACTCCTCGGCCTTCCGCTACGACTCGGACGTGCCGCTGATCGTGCCCGAGGTGAACGCCGACGCGATCACGGGCTTCACCAAGAAGAACATCATCGCCAACCCGAACTGCTCGACGGCGCAGCTCGTCGTGGCCCTGAAGCCGCTGCACGAGGCGGCCACGATCAAGCGGGTCGTCGTCTCGACCTATCAGTCCGTCTCCGGCGCCGGCAAGGACGCCATGGACGAGCTCTTCAACCAGACCCGCTCCGTCTTCACGGCGGGCGAGGTGAAGGTCGAGAAGTTCTCCAAGCGCATCGCCTTCAATGTCATCCCCCACATCGACGTGTTCATGGAGGACGGCTACACGAAGGAAGAGTGGAAGATGGTCGCCGAGACCAAGAAGATGCTCGACCCGAAGATCAAGCTCACGGCCACCGCCGTGCGCGTGCCGGTCTTCATCGGGCACTCGGAATCGGTGAATGTCGAGTTCGAGCGCCCGCTCTCGCCCGAGCAGGCCACTGAGATCCTGCGCGCGGCACCGGGCGTGCTCGTCGTCGACAAGCGCGAGCCCGGCGGCTACATCACGCCCCACGAGGCTGCGGGCGAGGACGCGACCTACATCTCCCGCATCCGCGAGGACGCGACCGTCGAGAACGGCCTCGCCTTCTGGTGCGTCTCGGACAACCTGCGCAAGGGTGCGGCGCTGAACGCGGTGCAAATCGCCGAGGTGCTGATCAACCGCAAGCTCCTCAACAAGGCCAAGCAGGCCGCCTGACACCGCCTACTCTTCAACCATTCGAACCAGCGCCGTCCCGCCATGCGGGGCGGCGCTCTTCATTTGCCCCCCCCCCCCCCCCC
>NZ_BJZU01000002.1 GCF_007992195.1 Methylobacterium oxalidis
CCCCCCCCCCCCCCGCTCGCACAGACGTGATATGACAAAGAGCCTAGGAATCTGTACCGAATATCGAACAAAAAGTGAACATTGGTGCCGTGCATGCTTGGAAGGTCGCCACGGGAAAGGGAACTCGGTCGCATCCGGCAACTGCTCGCCGGTCTTCTCGTCGAGACGAGGTTGATCCGCCTCTCGCGAAGCCTCGCCCACAAGTACAGCCCTGACCAGCCGCGCGCGCCTGCCGGCCAGCCCGACGGTGGACGTTGGGTCGCGGAAGGCGGCGGCGCGGGCGAGCAGACAGACATCCTTGCCATCCCCGGGCCGGGGCGCTGGACCTCCCTCGCCCCGGAGGATGAGGCGACCGGCACCGGGCTCAGTCGCGAGCGCACCCTGCTCGAAGACGGATCCGAGGTCCTCACCATCCGGATCCACGCCGGGCCTCGCGCGGGCGACGAGGAGCATACCGTCACAGGGCCGGATGGTGGCAGCCGCGTTTTCGAGACCTCGGGCGACACGCAGACGATCCGGGACGGCATCACCGGCGAGATCCTGTCCCGCAGTATCTTCACCGCGACCGGCGCGGAGCCGGTCGCCACGGTCCAGCCGGCCTTTCTGCCCGCCCTGCCGGCCGCGTTCACGACCACGGTCGAACTGGCGGGCCTTCTCTTCGCTGTCCTGTCCGCTCGAAGAGAAGGGTTTGGACCTGTGCTGGGCCTGTCGGCTCAGGAATTCAGACCGGCGGTGAATGAGGGGAACGCGCCGGCTGTTTGGGTGGGATCGATAGGGATAGATGAACTCAATCGCGCTTGCCCACGCGCTGAGGAGATTCAGACAGAGACAGACCGGGCCGCTCAGCGGTTGCGACGGTCGGGCTTGCGCCTGACACCGCAGGAATTCGGGAATCTTCTGCATTACGATTTGGCTGATTTCTTCAACGCCAAGAAAGATCCGAATCTTCGCGCGGAGGTCTCGGGGGGCAGAGTTGGCGAAGTGACATACGGTGAGAAGGGCAGCGTCCGACTTGATCTCTACGAGCGAACAGTGCCCGGAACGACGTGTGTCTACGATTACAAGACCGGGCAGAAAGGTCTGTCGCCATCGCGAGCTCTGCTCCTCGCGACTGCGGCAAAGAGGTTGTTTCCAGATACACAGAGAGTTATCATTATTCAAGTGAGACCCAGAAAATGGCGACTGCAAAGCAGATTAGAGAAATCGTCAATCCTTTGCTGATGCGGCACTCCGATCTGATTTTAACCGACAGCGATCTTATCAGGATCATGCCCGTCGGTCATGTTGTTCGTCAGATCTACATCGCAAGATCGTCTCAGAAGCGCTACTTCACTCTATCTTGGCGACTGATGGAGATGTTTGGGCCTATGAACACCGGCAGGTCTCTCGGCAATTGCTATGACCTTCTCGGCAGGGCCGAACGCTTCAGGCCGGACGGCGGCGGAGGCGGAACTTGGGTCTGGGACGATCCGACGATGGCTGGGGACTTCGTCGAGCAGATGGAGCAGGATGTGCTCCCCTTCCTGCGGTCCCTCGATACGACCGAGGCAGCCCTCGGTTTTATCAAGAGCCACATTCGATCCAGCGGGCATCGAGGCTGGCACTGGTGGATCATCGCGACCATCGCTCTCGGCGAACTCGACGACGCTCGCGCCATATGGCCGGAGTACGGAGGTTCGCATCCCGCGCCCGACCCTGACGCTCCGCTGCCCTCGTGGGAGACGGAAGAGGGTCGTTGGGCACGCTACGGCGAGATCGGTCCGCCGCTCCTCGCGGACGATCGCGCCGCGCTCGCGCGGATCCTCCATCGCTGGGAGGCCGAGAACGTGCGCGGCACGGCGATCGAGCCGTACTGGACGCCGACCCCCTTCCCGCTCGAAGAAGACGCCGAGCCCGAGCAGATCTCCGCTTGAATTGTCCGGGGTTCGGCGTATATCGGTAGCCAACAGTTCTGGTTGCAGTCGTGAGGCTGCGGTTCGGGAGTGGGCCCCACCGGGCCCGCTCTTTTTTATTGCCGCAGCGCCCGACCCGGCAGCCACGTCGGAGCCCGAGAGCGCGCATGGCGGAAAGCCCCGAGAAGCGTCTGGTCAGCGAGAGCGGTATCGCCGCGCGTGTCGTGCAGGTGGTCGAGGGGCCCGTGGAGGGGCTCGGGTTCCGGATCGTGCGCGTGAAGGTCTCGAGCGCCAACGGCTGTACGGTCCAGATCATGGCCGAGCGTCCGGACGGGACCATGAGCGTGGAGGATTGCGAGGCGGTGAGCCGCGCCCTGTCACCGATCCTCGATCTCGACGATCCCGTCGGGCGGCCCTATCACCTGGAGATCTCGTCGCCAGGCATCGACCGGCCGCTGGTGCGGGCCTCCGACTTCGCGCGCTGGGCCGGCTACGAGGCAAAGCTCGAGCTCGCCGTGCCGCTCGACGGGCGCAAGCGCTTCCGCGGCATCATCGGTGCCCCGAGCCCTGACGGCGCTACCGTTCCGGTCGACCTGCCCGACGTGAAGGAGGGTCTGCCGAGCCGCTACGAGATCCCGCTCCGCAACCTCGCCGAGGCACATCTGGTGCTCACCGACGAGCTGATCCGCGAATCGCTGCGGCGCGGCTCCGCCCCGCCCCAGGAGGATTCCGACGAGGATCTGGAGGATGATCAGATCGAGGCGGACGCCCCCCACGCGGTCCGGCTCGTGCCGGCTCCGCAGCGGCCGAAGCTGAAGGAGTCGCGGCCCCCGAAGGCGCCGAAGGCCCCGAAGTCGCCGGAGCAGAAACGGAAGGCCAAGGAGGCCGTCACCAAGGCGGTGCGGCTCAAGGATTCCGGCAAGCTCCACTGAGACGAGAGATACCAGGTCCGGCGCCGGCGGCGCGGGACCGTTCGACCAACGCTTTGAGAGAAGGAACGACACCGATGGCCGTCGTCAGCGCCAACAGGCTCGAGCTTCTGCAGATCGCCGACGCGGTCGCCCGCGAGAAGGTGATCGACCGCCAGATCGTCATCGAGGCGATGGAGGAGGCGATCGCCAAGGCCGCGCGCTCCCGCTACGGCGCCGAGACCGACGTTCACGCCGAGATCGACCCGAAGACGGGCGCGCTTCGCCTCTCGCGCCACCTGCTCGTGGTCGAGCAGGTCGAGAACGACGCCCGCGAGATCACCCTGGACCAGGCCCGCCGCTACAACCCGGCTGCCCAGGTCGGCGACGTCATCTCCGACACCCTGCCGCCCTTCGATTTCGGGCGGGTGGCCGCGCAATCGGCCAAGCAGGTCATCGTCCAGAAGGTGCGCGACGCCGAGCGCGACCGCCAGTACGAGGAGTACAAGGACCGCATCGGCGAGGTCGTGAACGGCCTCGTGAAGCGCGTCGAGTACGGCAACGTGATCGTCGATCTCGGCCGCGGCGAGGGCATCGTGCGCCGCGACGAGATGATCCCGCGCGAGACCTTCCGGCCGGGCGACCGCATCCGCTCCTACCTGTTCGACGTGCGCCGCGAGGTGCGCGGGCCGCAGATCTTCCTGTCGCGCTCGCACCCGCAGTTCATGGCCAAGCTCTTCGGCCAGGAGGTGCCGGAGATCTACGACGGCATCGTCGAGGTGAAGGCGGTCGCCCGCGATCCGGGCTCGCGCGCCAAGATCGCGGTGATCTCGCGCGACGGCTCGATCGACCCGGTCGGCGCCTGCGTCGGCATGCGGGGCTCGCGCGTCCAGGCGGTCGTCGGCGAGCTGCAGGGCGAGAAGATCGACATCATCCCCTGGTCGGAGGATCAGGCGACCTTCATCGTCAACGCGCTCCAGCCCGCCGAGGTGGTGAAGGTGGTGCTCGACGAGGAGGCCGACCGCATCGAGGTGGTGGTGCCGGACGACCAGCTCTCGCTGGCGATCGGTCGGCGCGGCCAGAACGTGCGGCTCGCCTCGCAGCTCACCGGCTGGGACATCGACATCCTGACGGAGGCCGAGGAGTCGGAGCGCCGCCAGAAGGAGTTCGCGGAGCGGACCCAGGTCTTCATGGAGGCGCTCGACGTCGACGAGACGGTGGGCCAGCTCCTGGCGGCGGAAGGCTTCCGCAACGTCGAGGAGGTGGCCTACGTCGAGCCCCAGGAACTCGCCAACATCCAGGGCCTCGACGAGGAGACCGGCACCGAGATCCAGGCCCGCGCCCAGGACTACCTCGCCCGCGTCGAGTCCGAGTACGATGCCCGCCGCCAGGAACTCGGCGTCGCCGACGAGCTGCGCGAGATCGAGGGCATCACCACGCCGATGCTCGTCGCCCTCGGCGAGAACGACGTGAAGAATGTCGAGGATCTGGCCGGCTGCGCCACCGACGATCTCGTCGGCTACACCGAAGGTCGCGGCCAGGATGCCGTACGCCATGCGGGCTATCTCGACGGCTACGACGTCTCCCGCGCCGAGGCCGAGGCCATGATCATGGCCGCCCGCCTCAAGGCCGGCTGGATCGAGGCGCTGCCCGAGGAGCCGGTCGAGGAAGGTGAAGACGGGCAGACGGATGAGGCGCCCGCCGAGGCGGAGGCCTGAGGCGGTCCGGAACGCGGGAGCGACCGGCGATGACGCGAGCGCACGAGACGGGCGAATCCTCTGCTGCCGACCTCGACGCCGGCCCTCTCCGGGGCCGGCGCGGCTCGGAGCGGACCTGCATCGTCTCGCGCGCGGCCGGGAGCCCGGACGGGATGATCCGCTTCGTGCTCGGTCCCGACGGCGCGGTGGTGCCGGACCTCCGCGCACGCCTTCCGGGCCGCGGGGCCTGGGTGACGGCCCGGCGGGACGCGGTGTCCGAGGCCACGCGCCGCCGTCTGTTCCAGCGCGCGTTCCGCACGAAGACGGCCGAGGCGCCGGATGACCTCGCCGACCGGATCGCGGCGGCGCTCCGGGAGGATCTGCGCCAGGGTCTGGCGCTCGCCAACAAGGCGGGCAGCGTGGTGGCGGGTTTCGCCAAGGTCGAGGCCGCCATCGCCGATCGGCCGGGCGTCGCGGCGGTCATCCACGCCTCCGATGCCAGCGCGGATGGACGCCGCAAGATCGCCGCGGCATTGCACCGGCGGCATGGCGATGCCATATCGCGTGTACCGATCGTCGATGACCTGTCCGGCGATGAATTGGACATGGCTTTGGGTCGGGATCATGTGATACACGCTGCGCTCGTCGCAGGAGTCGGTGCGTCCGGCTGCCTGGCGCGTTGGCGTCGGTACCGTTTCTTCGAGGGCGGTGCCACGACGACTGAGGAGCCCGACCCCGCCCGCGACGGCGAGATCGACTCCGATCTGCCTGACGACGATGTGACGGATCTGGCCGGCACCGGGACGGTTGCCGGTGGACGGGACGATGGAAACCCTCAGGGTTTGGGCTGAATGAGCGATACGAACAATCCGGGAGACAAGACTCTGACGAAAGCACCCTCGAAGCCGCTGTCCTTGAAGCGTCCGATCGAGCAGGGCACCGTCCGTCAGAGCTTCTCCCACGGCCGCTCCAAGCAGGTCGTGGTCGAGACGGTGAAGCGCCGGGTGATCGGTGCGGCCCCCGGCACCGCCGCCCCGCGCGAAGCCGCGCCTGCCGGCCGTCCCGCGCCCGCGGCACCGGCCGCGTCCGCGCGTCCCGCCGCGGCGCCGCAGCGGTCGTCGTCTGGCGTAGTGCTGCGCACACTGAGCGAGCAGGAGCGCGACGCCCGCGCCGCTGCCCTCGCCGACGCGCAGCGCCGCGAGCAGGACGCCCGCCGTCATGCCGAGGACGAGGCCCGCCTTCGCCGCGAGCGCGAGGCTGCCGAGCAGCGGGAGCGTGAAGCCGCGGAGCAGCGCAAGCGCGACGAGGAGAGCCGCCGTCGCCAGGAGGACGAGCTGCGCCGCCGCGCCACGGAGGAGGCCCTCCGCCGCACGGACGCCGAGGCGCCCCGTGCCCCGGCTCCTCCGCCCGCCGCTGCTCCTGCAGCTCCCGCCGCGCCCGCTCAGCCGACCCCCGCAGCGGTCGCGCCGCCGGCTCCGGCCGCTCCGCAGCCCGCAGCTGCCGCCCCCGCGCGTCCGGCGGCCGCTCCGGCGCCGCGCTCTGCTGCGCCGCGTCCGGCCGTGACCGCGCCGCGCCCGGCCTCGGCGCCCGTCGCCCGCACGCCGATCACCCCGCGGCCCCCGGCCGGCGAGCCCCGCCGGACCATCACGGCCGACGTGCGCAAGCCGCGCGACCTCAGCTTCATGGCGCGGCCCGCGCCGGCACCGGAGCCCGAAAAGGCGCCGACGGCCGCCACCGCCGCCCGTCCCGCGGGTGCGACCGCCGCCGCGCGGCCCGCCGGCCGACCTGCCGTCGCGGCCGAGGAGGAGGGTGACACCAAGCGGGTGATCCGGCGGCCCGGCATGCCGCTCAAAATCATCACGCCGCCGAAGACCCCCCGCTCGCCGGGCGGCGATCGCAACCGCGGCCGCCTGACGATCGCCAACGCGACCGCTGGCGAGGAGGAGCGTACGCGCTCCGTCGCCTCCTTCCGCCGCCGCCAGCAGCGGATGAGCGGCCACCGGCAGGTGGAGCAGAAGGAGAAGATCGCCCGCGAGGTGACGATTCCCGAGACGATCACGATCCAGGAACTCGCCAACCGCATGTCGGAGCGGGCGGTCGACGTGATCCGCCTGCTGATGAAGCAGGGCCAGATCCACAAGATCACCGACGTGATCGACTCGGATACCGCCCAGCTCATCGCCGAGGAGCTCGGCCACACGGTGCGCCGCGTCGCCGAGTCGGACGTCGAGGAAGGCCTCGTCTCGGACGAGCCGGACTTCGAGGAGGATCTCGATCCGCGTCCGCCGGTCGTGACCATCATGGGCCACGTCGATCACGGCAAGACCTCGCTGCTCGACGCGATCCGCAAGGCGAACGTCGTCTCGGGCGAGGCCGGCGGCATCACCCAGCACATCGGCGCCTACCAGGTGGCGGCGCCGTCCGGCGATCTCATCACCTTCATCGACACGCCCGGCCACGCGGCCTTCACCTCCATGCGCGCCCGCGGCGCCAAGGTGACGGACATCGTCGTGATCGTGGTGGCGGCCGATGACGGCGTGATGCCCCAGACCGTCGAGGCGATTCAGCACGCCAAGGCGGCCGGCGTCCCGATGATCATCGCGATCAACAAGATCGACAAGGCGGACGCGAACCCGCAGCGGGTCCGCACCGAGCTGCTGCAGCACGACATCCAAGTCGAGTCGATGGGCGGCGAGACCCTGGAGTTCGAGGTCTCCGCCAAGACCGGCGACGGCTTGCCGGACCTGCTCGAGGGCCTGCAGCTCCAGGCCGAGATCATGAACCTGCGCGCCAACGAGAAGCGCGACGGCGAGGGCACCGTCATCGAGGCGCAGCTCGACCGCGGCCGCGGCCCGGTGGCGACCGTGCTCGTGCAGCGCGGCACCCTGTTCACCGGCGACATCGTGGTCGCGGGTGCGGAGTGGGGCCGCGTGCGCGCCCTGATCGACGACAAGGGCGAGAACATCCAGTACGCCGGCCCCTCGGTGCCGGTGGAGGTTCTCGGCTTCAACGGCACGCCGGACGCGGGCGACCGCGTCATCGTCGTGGCGAACGAGGCCCGCGCCCGCGAGGTCACGGAGTACCGCGCCCGCATCAAGCGCGAGCGGCTCGCGGCCCGCACCGGCGGCGCCAACCGCTCGCTCGTCGACATGATGCGCGATCTCAAGGAAGGTGCCGGCCGCAAGGAACTGCCGATCCTCATCAAGGGCGACGTCCAGGGCTCGGTCGAGGCGATCTCCGGTGCGCTGGAGAAGCTCGGCAACGACGAGGTCTCGGCGCGCATCCTCCTCGCGGGTGTCGGCGGCATCACCGAGTCCGACATCACCCTGGCGCAGGCCTCGAAGGCCGTCGTCATCGGCTTCAACGTGCGCGCCCACAAGGAAGCGCGCGAGGCGGCCGAGCGGGCGGGCATCGAGATCCGCTACTACAACATCATCTACGACCTCGTGGACGACATCAAAGCCACGATGTCCGGCCTGCTGCCGCCGACGCTGCGCGAGGAGCGACTGGGCGAGGCGCTGATCCAGGAGATCTTCGAGGTCTCCAAGGTCGGCAAGGTCGCGGGCTGCCGCGTCACGGAGGGCGTGGTGGAGCGCGGTGCGCATGTCCGCCTGATCCGCGACAACGTCGTGATCCACGAGGGCAAGCTCAAGACGCTCAAGCGCTTCAAGGACGACGCGAAGGAAGTCACGTCGGGCCAGGAATGCGGCATGGCGTTCGAGAACTACGAGAACATGCGCGCGGGCGACACGATCGAGTGCTACCGCGTCGAGGAGATCCGCCGCAGCCTCTGAGGCGACGGCTCCCGGTTCCTATCCAGGGCGCGGCCTTCGCGGGCCGCGCCCTTCTCGTGTGCGGGCGAGCGTACGAGACCGGACGCGCCCTTAACGTTGATGTTCGATTCGTCGGGGCAGGATCGGGCACCGCCCTGTTCAGGTGCATCTGCACAGCTTAGCTTCGGTCTTCATTGATACAGCCAAGTCGAGGCGGCCCGTTGTGCCGCGGGGGCACGGAGCGATGCTGAATTCCTACGTCATTCGCCGGGCGCTCTCGGATGGCAAGTACCGCAAGATTTTCGTGGAGCGCCTCTCCGAACCGCTGCACCTCAACCTGATCGCCCTCGGCGTCGCCCTGTTCGGCAGCTACCGGGCGAAGGTCGCCTTCGACCTGATGGTGCGCCAGCAATACGCCTTCCCGATCCTGTTCGCCGCCGAGGAGGCGAAGAAGCGCGGACTTTCCCGCATCACGGTCCTCGAGTTCGGGGTCGCGGCCGGTGCCGGCCTCCTCAACATGTGCGACCTGGCGCGGCGCACCGAGGCGGCGACCGGCATCGCCATCGACGTGGTCGGTTTCGACACGGGTGCCGGTATGCCGCCCGCGATCGATTATCGCGACATGCCGGAGTATTTCCAGGAGGGCGATTTCCCGATGGATTTCGAGGCTCTGCGCCGGGCCCTGCCTGGCCGCTGCCGCCTCGTGATCGGCGATGCCGAGACGACGATCCCTGCGTTCCTGGCCTCCGTCACGGACGAGGCGCCGATCGGGTTCGTGTCGGTCGACGTCGACTATTACTCCTCCGCCGTGAAGGTGCTGACGGTGCTCGACGGGCGACCCGAGCAGTACCTGCCGCTCGTGCCGGTCTATCTCGACGACGTGAGCATGGACGGTGCCAACCCTTGGAACGGCGAGCTTCTCGCCGTCTCGGAGTTCAACGCGGATCATCCCCTGCGCAAGATCGCGCCGTTCAACGTCCTGCGCTCGAAGCGGGTCTTCAAGAACGCCGGCTGGATCGACCGCATGTTCGCGGCGCATATCCACGATCACCCGGCTCGCACGCCCGCGACGGCAAAACGTGCGCAGCAGGCCTATATCCCGAACGAGTATTTGCGCTAAAGGAGGCGCCTTCGCACGGCGCCCGCTGTCCGGATGGAGCCCTACGCCAGGGCTGCCGACGAGGGGCCGCTGGCGACCCATGCTCCGGCGATGTTCGGCAGGTGGAGGGACCGGTCCCGGTCGCAGGCCCCGATGGGGTTGGCGGCGGGAGGGCGGTCCCTGCACCCGTTGCAGCCTTCGCCTCTCGAACCGCGTTGAACGACCCGATGGCCCAGAAACAGCAGAGCGCCGGTCCCTCTCAGCGCCAGCAGCGCGTGGCGGAACTGGTGCGGCACGCCCTCGCCGAGGTGCTCCAGCGCGGCGACATCCAGGATCCGGTGCTCGGCACGCATGTCGTCACGGTGCCGGAGGTCCGCATGTCGCCGGACCTCAAGCTCGCCACGGCCTACGTCATGCCGCTCGGCGGCCAGGACGAGGCGCCGGTGATCGCGGCGCTGGAGCGCCACCGCAAGGTCCTCCGCCAGGAGGTCGCCCGGCGCGTGAACCTGAAATACGCGCCGGAACTCCGCTTCCGCCGCGACGAGACCTTCGACGAGGCGGCCCGGATCGATGCGCTCCTGCGCAGCGAGAAGGTGCAGCGCGACCTCGATACGAGCCCGCAACCGGGGTCCGAGGGCGAACCCGAGGCCGAGTCCGGGCATTGATCCGGACGCGCCCGGACGAACTTTCATCGATCTGAAACGCTGGACGGCGCGGCGAGGCCCGGTTCGAATCCGGGGCCGGAGCGGCCGAACCGTCATCGACCGAGGATTCCATGACCGACGTTCCGCCCATCGAGCGCCAGAACCCCGCGCCCGAGACGATGCGCCCCAGCGACCGCCGCCCCGTGGACGGGCGTCGCCCGCCCCGCACCGGGCCTCGGCCGGATCGGCCGAAGAAGCGCGACGTCAGCGGCTGGGTCATCCTCGACAAGGGTGTCGGCATGACCTCGACCCACGCGGTCGCGGTGGTCAAGCGCGCCTTCAACGCCAAGAAGGCGGGCCATGCGGGCACGCTCGACCCGCTCGCCTCCGGCATCCTGCCGATCGCGCTCGGCGAGGCGACGAAGACGGTGCCCTTCGTCATGGACGGCCGCAAGGCGTACCGCTTCACCGTGGCCTGGGGCGTCGAGACCGACACGGACGACGCGGAGGGCCGCCCCGTCGCGACGAGCGAGGCGCGCCCGAGCCGCGAGGCCGTCGAGGCCGCGCTCCCGAACTTCATCGGCGCGATCGAGCAGGTGCCGCCGCGCTTCTCCGCCATCAAGATCGCGGGCGAGCGCGCCTACGACCTCGCCCGAGACGGCGAGGTGGTTGAGCTGACGGCGCGGCCGGTGCAGATCGATCACCTCTCGGTGGTGGAGCACGCGGAGGGGCGCACGGTGATCTCGGCCGAGTGCGGCAAGGGTACCTATGTTCGGGCGCTCGCCCGCGACCTCGGCCGCATGCTCGGCTGCTACGGGCACGTCGCCGCACTTCGGCGCACGCGGGTCGGGCCCTTCTCGGAGGCCGAGTCCTGTCAGGTCTCGGCGCTCGAAGCGGCGGGGCCGGAGGGCAACGCGGCGCATCTGCGGCCGGTTGAGACGGCCCTCGACGCGATTCCCTCGGTGACGATTTCGCGGGACATGGCGCTGCGTCTGATGCGCGGTCAGCCGGTGATCCTGCGCGGACGCGATGCGCCGACCGAGGGCAAGGTGTTCGCGACCTGCGGCGGCATCCTGGTCGCGGTCGGCGATGTCGAGCAGGGCGAGCTGGTGCCGCACCGGGTGTTCCACCTCGGCGGAACGGGCGGCCGGTAACGCAGGCTCGTCGATGGCCTCATCCTCCCGGAACGCGCTTCGAGAACCGGAGAGGTTCAGCTCCGGCATGCGTCCGTGCGCTTCAGCCGCTGTCCCCGGCCTGTCGCCGCGCCTCCGCCTCCCGGTCGCGCCGAATGCTGCGCCTGAGCCGCACGAGCTGCCAGAGAGCGGCGCCGAGCGCGAGTGCGAAGACGAGACCGATATCGAGCGCGGCGAAGAGCGAATCACTCACGGGGCACTCTCGCGCGCCAGCGCCTCCCGCTCGCGCAGGGTCTCGATCATGTCGAGCACGCGCACGACCTGACCGGCGATGTCCCACCAGCCGGGCGTGGCCGCCGGCGCCGGCACCGCCGCGACGGCGGCGACCAGGAAGGCCGTCTCCGGAAGGCAGGGCGCCGAGATGCCTGCAGCGGACCGCGGAACGGCCGCCCGCAGCAGGAGCGTTGCCTTGCGCCGGCCGGGGACGCGGGCGCGCCCGCTCACCGAATCGAGTCCGGCGCGCTCGATCTCCCGGCCGATCTCCGCGTAGATCAGGCGCGCCGCGCGGATCGCGGGGCGGCAGCCCGCCGGGAGCGCCCCGATCCCCGCCTCCGAGCGTGCGTAGAGGACTTCGGCAGCCTCCAGCAGGCGCGTGACCAGTCTGCTGAGCGCCGGGCTCGCTGCGGGCGCGGCCAGGAAGGCGTCCGGATCGATGCCCTCTTCCGCGAGCCACCGCAGCGGCAGGTAGAGGCGGCCGGCGCGGGCGTCCTCGCCAACGTCGCGGGCGATGTTGGTGAGCTGCATCGCCACGCCGAGGTCGCAGGCCCGCGCCAGGGCGTCGGCTTCACGCACGCCCATGATCAGGGTCATCATGGCCCCGACCGAGGAGGCGACCCGCGCGCCATAGGCGCAGAGGTCGGAGAGGGTCTCGTAGCGGCGCCCGCCCGCGTCCCAGGCGAGCCCGTCGAGGAGCGCCTCCGGCAGGGCCCGCGGGATCGCGTGTGCGACGACGATGTCGGCGAGCGCCCGGTCGGCCGGGTTGTCGGCGGGCTCGCCGGCGTAAGCCCGCGCGAGCCTTGCCTGGAGCCGGGCGACCGCAGCGGCGGATGTGCCGGGCCGGGCCTCGTCCACCGCATCGTCCGAGTGGCGGCAGAACGCGTAGAGCCCGTAGGCTGCGCGCCGCGTGCGCGGCGGCAGCAGCAGCGAGGCGGCGTAGAAGCTGCGCGAGCCCGCGCGGATCGATGCCCGGCAGGCGGCGTGGTCGCCCTCGCTCGCGAAAGGCTCCGCCGAGGGCTCGGCGATGTCAGGCGAAGACGCGCGCATCCGGCACCACCCGATCGAGGACCTTGGCCGAGGAAAGCACGCCGGGAAGCCCGGCGCCCGGATGGGTGCCGGCCCCGACGAGGAAGAGATTTCGCACGTCCTCGGACGCGTTGTGCGGCCGGAACCAGGCCGACTGCGTGAGGAGGGGCTCCAGGCCGAACCCGGAGCCGCGGAAGCTCAGGAAATCGTCGGCGAAATCGCGCGGCGTCGTCAGTCTTGAGGTCACCAGCGCTTCCGACAGGCCGGGCAGCAGGCTCGCTTCCAGGTGCTCGGCGATGCGCCGGCGATACGGCTCGGCGCAGGTGCTCCAGTCCTGCCCGCCGGCGAGGTTCGGCACCGGTGAGAGCACGTAGAAGGCGTCGTGGCCGGGCGGGGCCAGCAGCGGGTCAGTCGCGGTCGGCCGATGCAGATACAGGCTGAAATCCTCGGCCAGCAGCTTGCGCCCGAAGATGTCGGCGATGAGCTCGCGGTAGCGCGGCCCCATCAGGATCGTGTGGTGGGCCACGTCCGGGTATTTGCGCCGGGTGCCGAAGTACCAGACGAACAGGCCCATCGAGGAGCTCGCGCTCTCGATCCGCGCGTCGCTCCAGCGGCGGCGCGCCTGCGGCGGCAGCAGCCGGCGATAGGTGAAGGCCGAGTCGGCGTTCGAGACCACGATGTCGGCGTCGATCACCTCGCCCGATGCCAGCCGGACGCCGACCGCTCGGGAACCCTCCAGGCGGATCTCCGCCACCTCCGCGCCGCAGCGCAGCTGCCCCCCCTGCCCTCGGATCAGCCCTGCCAGCCCATCGACGAGGCGACCGGTGCCGCCCATCGCGAAATGGACGCCCCAGCGCCGCTCCAGATGCGCGATCAGGCAGTAGATGGCGCTCGCCCGAAAGGGGCTGCCGCCGATCAGCAGCGGGTGGAAGCTGAAGATGGTGCGCAGCCGCTCGTCGCGGATGTGGCGAGCGACCTCGCGGTAGACGCTGCGGTGGCCGCCGAGGCGGATGAGGTCCGGCGCGATCCGCAGCATGTCCCGAACGCTGCCGAACGGCACGTGGCCGAGTTCCTCGAAGCCGACGCGGCAGATCTCGCGGCTGCGTGCCATGAACCGCTCGTATCCGGGTACGTCGGCACGCGAGAACCGCGCCACCTCGGCGCGCATGGCCGCCTCGTCGCCGCTGTAGTCGAAGGTGGCGCCGTCCTCGAAGCGGATGCGGTAGAACGGCGTCATCGGCACGAGGTGCACGTCGTCGGAAAGGCTCCGCCCGCACAGAGCCCACAGCTCCTCGAACAGGAAGGGTGCGGTGACGATGGTCGGGCCCGCGTCGAAGGTGAAACCATCCTGGCGGTGTACCCGCGCCCGACCGCCGAGCTGGCCGAGCCGTTCGAGCACCGTGACCCGATAGCCCCGCGCTCCGAGCCGCACAGCCGCCGCGAGCCCGCCGAAGCCGCTGCCGATGACGAGCGCGCGGGGGCGACGTTCGAGGCCGCCTCTGTCATAATTAATGGACCGATCGATCGTCAGCATTGTTGGACAGTAAGGTTGCAGAGAGGTCGGTGGCAAGGCGGTTGGCTGAACGGCCGTGCTCAGGCCGCCGGATCCTCCTCGTGGATGATGCCGGCCGCCTCGGCCTCTTGAAAAATCGTCTCGGCGACGCGCTCCGGCGCCTCCTCATGGGCAAGGTGGCCGAGGCCGCGTATCAGTTCCACGCGCGCGTCCGCCAGCCGGTCGCGCACGGCGAAGGCCGTCTCGGGCAGGATCGCCCGGTCCTCGCTCCCGACGACGAGGAGGGCGCGGGGCTTCAGCGCGGGCAAGTCGCGGTCGAGAGCGTCGAGGTTCCAGTTCGCCATCATGCCGAGGGCGCCCGCGATGTGGCCGGGCTTGCGGAACAGGCGCCGGTAGAGATCGAGCCCGTCCCCGTCGAGGCGGGAGCCGGTGCCCCGGATCAGGCGCTCGACGGCGGCACGGTCGGCCGACCACGCGAAGATGCGCGGCGTCACCGGGTTCAGGAACAGCATCCGGGCCATCCCGGGGAAGACGAGGCCGGCCATGCCGGGGAAGGGCTTGAGGGCGCCGTTCAGCGCCACGAGGAGACGGGGGGCGAGGCCGCCGTCGAGGCAGGCGCGGGCGAGGATCGCGGCGCCGGCCGAGTGGCCGACGACGACGGCCGGCGCGCAGCCGACCGCCTCGGCGAGCCCGATGATCGCCGCCGCCATGCCGGGCAGTGACAGGCGCCTGTCCGGCAGCGGATCCGTGAAGCCGTGACCCGGCAGGTCCGGGGCCACCACGCGGAAGCGCTCGGCGAGGCGCGGCATCAGCCCGCGCCAGGAATGGGTCGCGGCGCCGGTGCCGTGAACGAGCAGGAGCGCGGGCGCGCCCTCCGGGCCGAGTTCCTGCACGTGCCAGGCCAGCCCGGCGGCCCTGACGAAGCGGCTCGCGCCGCGGTTCGGCCAGTCGCGGCCCTCCGCATCCCAGAGCGGTCGATCCTCCCGGTAATGGACCATGGCGGCTCCGGCACTCACGAGGCCACCGCGCGCACCGCGGCGCCGAGTCTCGCGGCGTCGGCCTGCGGCAGAGGCAGGTAGCGCGCGGCCATCGCCTCCGCGAGGCGCCGCGCCGTCTCCGAGGGCCGGGCGGCGGTGTCGACGAGGAGAGCGGGCAGCCCCTCGCTGCGGAAGGCGCGCGCGGCCGCTAGCGCGTCCTCGCCCGCCCGCCCCCGGCCGGGCTCACCGGAGCGGGCGACGTTCGCCCGCCCGTCCGTCAGGAGCACGACGAGAGGCGAGCCGCCGCCACGCCGCACGGAGAGCGCGAGCAGGAGCGCCGCGTCGAGGCCGGCCGCGAGCGGCGTGCCGCCGCCTCCGGGCAGGCCGGCCAGCCCGCGCTTGGCCCGCACCAGCGAGCGCGTCGGCGGCAGGACGATGTCCGCCCCGGCGCCGCGGAACGCCAGGAGGGCAACCCGGTCGCGCCGGGCATAGGATTCGGCGAGCAGGCCCTCGACGGCGCCCTTGGCCTCCGCCAGCCGCTCGATGGCCGCAGAGCCGGACGCGTCGACGGCGAAGATCGTGGTGGTCTCGCTGCGTCTGCGGAAGCGCGCAACGCGGATATCGTCGCCGCGGATGACGATCGGCTGCTGCGGGCGCCGTGCAGAAGCGCGTAGCTTCTGCCAGGGAGCGGCGGCCCGCAGGGTTGCCACGAGATCGAGGCGGCCGCGGCGCGGGTCGCCCGCCCGGCTGCCCTCGCGGCGCCCTGCCCGGTCCGAGGCGGCCCGGGATCCCGCGCGGCCGGCCGAGGCGTTGCGGACGCGGCCCGCCGCCAGGAGGGCGAGGAGCCCGGGCGGGAGCGCGGCGCGGACAGCCTCCAGTACCACGTCGTCGAGGGCGCGGTCGGCACCGTCCTGCCCGTCCTCCGGCGCATCGTCCGGCCGCTCCGATCGCTCCGGCGGCGGAGGCGCGGCCTCCGGGATGCGCGTCGCGCGGGGGGCGAGGACGAGCCGGGCGGCCTCGACGATGTGGGCCTCGCCCGGCTCGGCCGCGCCGTCGCGCAGGGCCGCGAGGCGGGCGACCCTGAGCGCGAGGATCGGCGCGCGCAGCGAGTCGACGCCGAGGGCGGCAGCAGCGGAGCAGAGGGCTTCGACGGCGCGCACGGTATCAGGATCCGGCGCGATGATCTCGGTGGCGGTGGCCCCCTCGCCTTCCGGCGCGATGTCGCGGATGCCGACCGTCTCGAGATCGATACGGAAGGCGAGGCGGTCGAGGAGCGCGTCGGGCGGCGCCTCGTCCGCCTCTCCCTCGTCGAGAAGGATCAGGCCGAACCGGGCCGGCAGACAGACGTCGAGCCCCTCTCGTGCGAGAGCGGCGATGCCCGTGTCGAGGCAGGCGGCGAGGCGGGCCGCGGTGCCCGCGTCGAGGCGCTCGGCCATCGGCACGATCAGGACGCCGCCATGGGCCTCCGCGAGCAATCCGCGCTGCAGGACGGGGCGGCCGGCACCGAGCGTCGCGGGCAGGTCGAGACCGCCGAGGAGGCGATCGTCGGCGATGGCCACCGGCATCCGCCGGACGGGGCTGCCCGTGCCGAGTGCGGCGCGGAACGCGGCCAGCCACGCCTCGCGCACCGGACCGGGCCGGGCCCGCAGCCGGACGCCGCCGCAGCCGTGCGGGTCGGCGGCCAGCAGCGCGGCGACCCGCAGGGCGATCGTCCAGGCCGCCCGGCCGGCCTCCGGCTCGGGCGGCGCGCTCACGGCAGCACCTCTGCCACGGCGCGGGCGACCCGGGCGGTCGAACCCGCCTCGTCGAGGGGATTGCGGCGCAGCCGGTGCCGCAGGGAGGCGGGCGCCACGGCACGGATCTCGTCGATTCCGACGCGCTCTCGGCCGTCGAGGGCGGCGAGCGCCCTGGCGGCGCGCATCAGGGTCAGCTCGCCGCGCAGGCCGTCCGTGCCGAGGGCGAGGCAGAGGCGGGCCGCGGCCTCTAGGCTCGCGTCCGGCACGACGACGTCCGCGACGCGGGCCCGTGCCGCCGTGATCCGCCGCCGGAGCGCCTTCTCGGCGCCGGCATGCGCGGCGGCAAAGCCGGTGGGGTCGCGCTCGAAGGCGTCGCGGCGGCGCACCACCTCGATCCGCGTCGGGATGTCGGTCGGCGTCGTCACCTCGACGGCGAGGCCGAAACGGTCGAGGAGCTGGGGCCGCAGCTCGCCCTCCTCCGGATTGCCGCTGCCGACGAGCACGAAGCGGGCCGGGTGGCGCAGGCTCAGACCCTCGCGCTCGACGGTGTTGACGCCGGAGGCGGCGACGTCGAGCAAGAGGTCCACGAGGTGATCCTCCAGGAGGTTCACCTCGTCGATGTAGAGGAAGCCGCGGTTGGCGCGGGCGAGGAGCCCGGGCTCGAACGCCTTGATGCCGGCGGCGAGCGCCCGCTCGAGGTCGAGGGCACCGACCACCCTGTCCTCGGTGGCGCCGAGCGGCAGGTCGACGACGGGCACCGGGACCAAGCGTCCCTGGCGCACGAGGCCGGCGGCGCAGTGCGGGCAGGCGGCAGCCGGGGCGGCCGGATCGCAGGAATAGGGGCAGCCTGCCACCGCGCGCATCGGCGGCAGCAGGGCCGCGAGCGCCCGGATCGCGGTCGACTTGCCGGTGCCCCTGTCGCCGAGCGCGAGCACGCCGCCGATGCTCGGGTCGACGGCCGCGATGAGCAGAGCCCGCTTCATCTCGTCCTGCCCGACGATCGCCGAGAAGGGGAAGGCCGGCGTCGCCTCCTCCGCGGCGATCGAGGCTGGCCGCGGACGCGGCGCGGACTTGCGGACGCCCGGCTTCGACGGGACGGGCATCGCCCCCGCCTCCCCGATATCGGGCTCGGGCGCCGTCGCGGGAGGGGAACGTTCGTCGAGGGTCATGGCCCTACTCCGCTGCCACCTTCTCCAGCCCGATGCGCCGCCAGATCGTGGCGAGCGCGGTGACCAGATGGTCGATGTCCTCGTCGGTGTGCAGCGGCGATGGCGTGATGCGCAGCCGTTCCGTTCCGCGCGGCACGGTCGGGTAATTGATCGGCTGCACGTAGATGCCGAACTCGTCGAGGAGCGCGTCGCTGATCGCCTTGCAGAGCACGGGGTCGCAGACCATCACCGGCACGATGTGGCTGCGGTTGGCCAGCGTGGGGATGCCGGCCGCATCGAGGCAGGCGCGCACCCGCCGGACCCGGTCCTGGTGGCGGGCCCGCTCGGCGCTGCTCTGCTTCAGGTGGCGGATGCTCGCCGCCGCCCCCGCCGCCACGGCCGGCGGCAGCGACGTCGTGAAGATGAAGCCCGAGGCGAAGCTGCGCACGAAGTCGCAGAGCTTGGCCGAGCCCGTGATGTAGCCGCCGTGCACCGCGAACGCCTTGCCGAGCGTCCCCTCGATCACGTCGAGGCGGTGGGCGAGTCCTTGCCGCTCCGAGATGCCGCCGCCCCGCGCGCCGTAGAGGCCGACCGCGTGGACCTCGTCGAGGTAGGTGAGCGCCCCGTGAGCCTCGGCGACGTCGCAGATCTCGGCGATCGGCGCGATGTCCCCGTCCATCGAGTAGACGGACTCGAAGGCCACGAGCTTCGGCCGGCCGGGCTCCACGAGGCGCAGCTTGCGGTCGAGGTCGTCCGGATCGTTGTGGCGGAAGATCTGGCGCTCGGCCCGGCTCGCGCGGATGCCCTCGATCATCGAGGCGTGATTGCCCTCGTCCGAGAGCACCACGCAGCCCGGGAGCTTGCCGGCGAGCGTGCCGAGCGCCGCCCAGTTCGAGACGTAGCCCGAGGTGAAGAGGAGCGCTGCCTCCTTGCCGTGGAGGTCGGCGAGCTCGCGCTCGAGGAGCACGTGGTAGTGGTTGGTGCCCGAGATGTTGCGGGTGCCGCCCGCCCCCGCGCCGCAGCGGTCGAGCGCCTCGTGCATCGCCGCGAGCACCGCCGGGTGCTGGCCCATGCCGAGATAGTCGTTCGAGCACCACACCGTGACCGGCCGCATGCCCCCGGGGTGATGGTGCATGGCGTGCGGGAAGCGCCCTGCCTGCCGCTCCAGGTCTGTGAAGACGCGGTAGCGCCCCTCGCGGTGCAGGCCGTTCAGCTCGGTGGCGAAGAAGGCTTCGTAGTCCATCGCGGGCTCCCCTTCCCTGGTGACTGTCGCGGGTTCTTCTGCAGGTTCTCTGGCCCGCGGGCTCAGGCGGCGTCTCGGTGGCCGATCTCGGCCGGCTCGGATGTCGTGACGGCGATGGCGGCGCCCTTGCCCCGCGCCGGCAGGCTCCAGCTCCAGAGTGCGGCCGCGGGCAGCGGCAGCATCAGGAACCAGTGCTCCAGGGTGGCGAGCGCCGTCAGGGTGGTGAGGATGGTGAAGCCCACCACCTCGAAGGCCGCGGCCTCCTCGGCGAGCGCGGCCCGCCCGAGGAGAGCTGCGATCACGGTGGCGAGGCTCACCGAGATCGGGAACAGCGGGTTCATCGGCCGCTTGCGGAGGTAGCAGCCGAGATAGCTGAGATGGTCGGGCAGGAACTCGGCGTTCAGGTTGCGCACGCCGAGGAACATGTTGAGGCGCGCCGAGAGGTTCATCCCCCACAGGATCAGGTAGGTCCAGAGGGCGAAGCGGTTCGGCGCGTCCCAGGTCAGAGCGAGGATCGCGAGACCGCCCGCCACGATCGCGGCCTCGTGCCAGAGGCTCGCGGCGGCGGCCGCCCGGAACCGGTCGAACCCTCGCGTGCCCGGCGGGCAGGCGCGCGGGGCCGGCCCCGAGACGAAGCCCATGTAGTAGCTGATCTCCTGCCAGCCCCAGACCAGGAGCGCCGCCGTGAACGCCGTGAAGGCCCCCGCCTCGCTCGCGTCCCCCGCGCTCGCCCCGATCGCGAGGAGCGCGGCGGCGAGCACGAGGCTCGCCCCCGCCATGCTCCAGCGGAAAGTATGACGCGGCAGATGGTCGAGCAGGATGATCAGCCCGGTGGAGAACCACCAGACCGCCACCGCGTAGAGGGCCGGCACGGCGTAGGGCGACATCGGCGCCCCGCTACCAGACCGGCTGCAGGCGGATCTCCGCCGGCATCGGGTTGTCGCGGGCCGGCAGCAGCATCAGCCGGCCGAAGGCCAGCGCCGCGCGCGCCGCCTGCAGCGCGTGGCTCGCACGCCCCGCGAGCCCGCCCCGCGCCTTCGCCTCGGCGATCCGCTCGGAGCAGTCGAGCAACTCGTCGAGGAGCGCCTTGAAGCGCGGGTTGTCGAGATCGAGGGTCAGCGGGAAGGTCTGGCGCGAGATTTCCGAGGTGATGCGGAAGACCTTGAAGTCGTAGTCCGTCGGGTCGACCCCGAGGGCCTTGTGGAAGGCCGGCCGGCAATGGTCGCGCACGTACATCGTCGCGAAAACCGCGAGCAGGAAGAACTTGATCCAGTAGCGGTTGACGCCGGTCGTCAGCTTCGGGTTGGCCCGCATCAGGAGGGCGAAGGCCTCCCCGTGGCGGAACTCGTCGTTGCACCACTTCTCGAACCACTTGAAGATCGGGTGGAAGCGGCGATCCGGGTTCTTCTCGAGTTCCCGGAAGATCGTGATGTAGCGCGCGTAGCCGATCTTCTCGGAGAGGTAGGTCGCGTAGAAGATGAACTTCGGACGGAAGAAGGTGTACTTCTTGGTCTTCGTCAGGAAGCCGAGATCGACCCCGATCCCGAAATCCTTGAGCACGTCGTTGATGAAGCCGGCGTGGCGTGCCTCGTCACGGCTCATGAAGCCGAACAGCTCCTTGATGTCGGGGTTCTTGGCGCGCTTGCGCATCTCCGCGTAGAGCACGCAGCCCGAGAACTCGGCGGTGATCGACGAGACGAGGAAGTCGAGGAACTCCTTGCGCAGCTCCGGATCGAGGCCCGAGAGGTCGATGTCGAACTCCTCGTTGCGCACGAAGTGCCGCTTGTTCGGGTCGGCGCGCAGCTCGTCGATCAGGACGGTCCACTCGGCGCGCACGGGCTCGACGTTCGTGCGGTCGAGCTCGTCGAAATCCGTCGTGTAGAAGCGCGGGCTGAGAAAGGTCGTCTCCTGGGCCGCCTTGGTCGATTCGTTGACCGGGACCTTGGGAACGGGGTTCTGCGAGAGCGGATGCTTGATGGGCGCGTTCACAGTCTCCTCCTCTCGGTGAAGCTGACTTCGTAGAGCTCGGTCAGTTCGAGGTGACCGGCGAGCTTGGTCCAGAGGCGCTCGACGCGGCCCGCGCGGGTCACCGTGGCGGTGCGCTCGACCACGAGGCGCTCGCCGTAGGGCACCGAAGTCGGCGCATCGTGCACCTGCACCTCGTCGCCGGGCTCGATGTCGAAGGGCGCGTGCAGGCTGACATGGGCGTGCAGGGTCTCGGGCGTCTGCTCGATCTCGATGGTGCACGGCACCTCGACCGTGCGCCTCCCGTTGAGCCAGTCGATGATCATCGGATCGTGCTCCCGTCTGTCAGAAGCCTCGCGAAGGCCGCGGCGTTGGTCGGCCCGAAAGCTTCGAGGTTGACGCGCCGGCCCGTCGCCGCGTCGGAGAGGGTCAGGCTGCCGTCGTCGTAGCGGGTGAGGCGGAAGGGCTCTTCGCGCCCGTGGCCCGCCCGCAGCCGCGCCTGCCCGAAGCCGCGCAGCGTCGCGCGCAGGAACCCGTCCTCGCCCGGCTGGACGGTGGCGACGAGCCGGTCGCTGCCCGCCTCGTGCAGGGTGATCGCCCCGTCGCTGCGGTCCTCGACCGTGAGCGCGAGGCTCGCGACCGGGTTCGCCTCGGGCTTCTGGGTGATGCCGACGCCGCCGGTGCGGCCGACGAAGACCGCCAGCATCGTGAAGCCGACCAGGGCGCCGGCACCGATGAGGGCCGGGGCCGCGACGGGGATGTGCTCGGCATCGGACATGGGCACCTCCTCAGCCGGCCACGGCGAGCCGCGGCGGGCGGCCCTGCAGACCTGCCTGCGGCCGCTCGGCGAGGATCGGCGTCGCGCTCTCCTCGTTCGCCCGCGCCGCCTCGATGGCCTGGGCGAGGAGCCGGGCCACCACCCGCGCCTCGGGCACCGAGCGCAACATCGGCTGCGGCTCGCTGAGCCGCCACGGGCGGGCGTGGGGCCAGAGGTTGAGATAGGCGATGCGGGTGCCGGGCCGCAGGCGCACCGGCAGATCGCCGCTCCCGTCGGCGAAGGTGTGCAGGCCTGCATCCGCAATCATCGCGAAGGGCAGGTTCAGCGTCACCGGCAGGGCCATGCCGACCCGCATCACGATGCGGCGGCTGGTGATGGTGTAGACCGTGGTTCGGGCCGCGAGCCAGCCGAGCAGAGCGACCAGCGCGAGCGCGAGCCCGCAGGCGATGAGAGTCGGGCCGGCGGCGCGAAGGGCCTCGCCGGGACCGGCATTCGGCAGCGCCTGCCAGAGGGTGAGGCCCGCGAACCACAGCGCGACGAGGCGCAGGTGCAGCACCCGCAGCATCATGCCGACGGCCGTGGGCCTTCCCTGCCAGAGGACGCGCTCGCCCTGCGGCAGCGGCCCGGGCAGTCCGTCGGGGATGGCCGGATCGCGGGCGCTCACAGCAGTGCCTCCGCGCGGTCGGGCGTCGCGTAGAGCGTGCCGGCGCCGAAATAGGCCATGATCTTCTCTTCCTCGAGGAGGGTCACGGAATCCGGATCCTTGGTGCCCGGGATGCCGGCGAACTGGCTCGCCAGCAGCGCCTCGGTCTTCACGGTGCGCGAGAAGCGGCCGGTCCGGCAGAAGGTGTGGGGCATTAGCACCCGCCGCCCGCCCGCGCCG
Organism: Methylobacterium oxalidis; assembly: GCF_007992195.1. GTDB lineage: Bacteria > Pseudomonadota > Alphaproteobacteria > Rhizobiales > Beijerinckiaceae > Methylobacterium > Methylobacterium oxalidis. The sequence continues at coordinate 22,692 of NZ_BJZU01000002.1, forward strand.
AGCTCGACCTCGTAGTAGCGGACCATGCTCTCGCCGCGGTCGATCCAGAGGTCGGTGACGGTGCCGGCCACCTGCCGGTCGGCGCCGAACACGGTCATGCCGATCGGGTTCGGGCCGTCCTCGTGGACCGTGAAGTGGGTCGCCACCCGGAGCGGCACGATGCGGTACTGGCCGTCGAAGGTATGGTCGTGCGCGTCGTCGCGGTGCACCCAGGAGCCGGGGCCGATATGGTCCTCCATCGGGTTGCCGCCGGGCTCCAGCGGGGCGCCGGGCCAGGGCTCGCGCTTGTGCCCGACGAAGTTGCGGTCTGGCTTCGTGTCCGTCTGCGGCGCGGTCTTCACCTTGCCGTCGGAGAGCTGGAACAGCTTCGGCGTCGGGATCAGGATCGGGTCGGGGCTCTTGAGCCTGCCGGTGACCTCGGCCTCCAGCGGGTAGCCCTCCCGACGGTCCTCTCGGCGCAGCCAGAAGACGAGGCCGGCGAAGAAGATCCAGAACGCGTAGAGCACCACCTGAGCCACGTCGACGTAGCCCGTGATCTCACCTCTTGGCATGGCGAACCTCCCGACGCTCAGCTGGACGGTTGGACGAGGGCGGACGGAGCGAGACCGCGCTCGGACTTCGGTGACGTGCGGCGGCCCTCGCGCACGAGGGGGCCGATGGCGACGAGGGTCGCGAAGAGCAGCGCGATCTCGATGTGGTAGACGATGAGGTATCCGATCGAGGCGTCGCTCAGGGCCTCGCCCAGCGCGCCCGAGGTGGCGAGTTCGGAGCCGACGTCGCGCACGATCCCGCTCGCCGCGATGGCGAGCCCCGCCGCGCTCGCCTGCACGGCGCCCCAGGCGCCGAGTGCGAGGCCCGTATCCTCGGGGCCGGCCTTGGCCATAGAGGCGGTGAGCGTTCCGTGCGCGAAGAGGCCGCCGCCGAGGCCGATCAGCGTCACGCCGGTGGCGAAGAGCTGCGGCGAGGCGAGCGGCGCCGCGAACACCACGGCCGAGAAGGCCATGATGCCCACGACCGCCCCGGCCGCGGCCACACGGAACGGGTCGCCGCCGCGGTTGAGCCAGCGCGCGGCGATGAGTAGGCCGAGACCGCCGCCTGCCGCCAGCATGGCGGTGAGCGCCGTCGTCGCCGCCACCGAGAGGTGCAGGATCTGCCCGCCGTAGGGTTCGAGCAGGATGTCCTGCATCGAGAAGGCGGCGGTGCCGAGCCCCGTCGCCACCAGCCGGCGCCGAGCGAGCCCGTTGCCGGCGTAGAGCGCCCAGCTCTGGGAGAAGTTCGGCCGGGCCGCATCGCGGCGGGTGCGCTCCGGATCGCGCGGTTCCTGCTTCCAGAGTGCGACGCCGTTCAGGATGATGGTGACGAGGGCCGCGCCCTGGATCACCTGGATGAGGCGCACGGCCGAGAAATCGGCGAGCAGCAGGCCGAAGGCGAGCGCGCTCACCATCATGCCGACGAGGAGCATCACGCAGAGCAGCGCGACCACCTTCGGCCGGGCCCGCGCCGGGGCGAGATCGGTGGCGAGCGCGAGGCCGACCGTCTGGACCGTGTGGAGGCCCGCGCCGACGAGGACGAAGGCGAGCGCGGCGGCGAGCTGCCCGGCCCAGACCGGCCCCGTCGTGTCGCCGGACAGCAGCAGCAGCGCGAAGGGCATGATCGCGAGGCCGCCGAACTGCAGCAGCGTGCCGAACCAGATGAAGGGGACGCGCCGCCAGCCGAGCACCGAGCGGTGCCTGTCCGAGCGGAAGCCGACGAGCGCCCGCAACGGCGCGAAGATCAGCGGCAGCGAGAGCATCAGCGCCACGATCCAGGCGGGCACCGCGAGCTCCACGATCATCACGCGGTTGAGCGTGCCGATGAGGAGCACGGCCGCCATGCCGACCGTGACCTGGAACAGGGCGAGCCGCATCAGCCGGCCGAGGGGAAGCTCGGCGGTCGCCGCGTCCGCGAAGGGCAGGATCGCGGGCGTCAGGCGCATGAGCGCCCGGGTGATGCGGGCGCCGGTCATGGGCGCCCCCGCTTCAGCTCGATCGCATTCGACAGGTAGAAGCCGCTGTTGATGCGGTGGGTGCGCGCGAGCCGGAACGGAGCGAGGTCCGGCTCGCGGGCGATCCGCCGCGCGAGGCCGCGCGTCGTGATCGGCACGATGGCGGGTGCCCGGTCGGCCTTCGGGAAGAGCTTGCCGGCCGCGTGCATCAGAGTGAGGAGGGCAGTGCGCGGCGCCACCGTGAAGACGATGGAGCCCGACGTCCGGGAGCCGAGCGCGGCCAAGGCCCGGGCGATGTCGGGGCCGGCGTAGTGGATCAGCGAATCCATGGCGACGATGTGGTCGAAGCGGCCGAGATCGGGGTCGAGCATGTCGCCGACCCGGAACGCCACGCTGCCCCGCCCGGCCACCGGGCCGATGCGCTCCCGCGCGAGCCCGATGAGCGTCGGCGAGACGTCGATGGCGACGACCTCGGCCCCGCGGCGGGCCGCCTCCACCGCGAGAGCGCCCGTGCCGCAGCCCGCATCGAGGATGCGGGCGCCGGACAGATCCTCCGGCAGCCATGAGAGCAGCGTGCCCCGCATGGCGTCCCGGCCGGCCCGGACGGTCGCGCGGATGCGGCTCACCGGCGCGTCCGAGGTCAGCCGCGCCCAGGCATCCGCGGCGGTGCGGTCGAAGTAGGTCTCGAGCTGGCCGCGACGGGCGGCGTAGGTGGGGCTCGTCATTGCGCCGGCCCTCAATCGAACCCGAGGAATTCGAACAGGTCGCGGTCCTTCATCGGAATCGCGTCGAGGGGCCTGCCTCCCGCCCAGAGATAGGCAGCGAGGCGCAGGTACTCGTTCTGGACAGCCTCCAGCTCGGGCGTGGGCTCCATCTCGAAGAGCGTCGACTTCTTGAGGCGCGAGCGGCGCACGACGTCGAGATCGGGGAAGTGGGCCACACGTTCCAGCCCGACCGCGGCGTTGAAGCGGTCGATCTCGTCGGTCTTGGCCGAGCGGTTGGCGATCACGCCACCGAGGCGCACGTTGTAGTTCTTGGCCTTGGCATGGATCGCCGCGACGATCCGGTTCATGGCGAAGATCGAGTCGAAGTCGTTCGCCGTGACGATGAGCGCCTGATCGGCGTGCTGGAGCGGCGAGGCGAAGCCGCCGCAGACCACGTCGCCCAGCACGTCGAAGATGACGACGTCGGTATCCTCCAGGAGATGGTGCTCCTTGAGGAGCTTCACCGTCTGGCCGACCACGTAGCCGCCGCAGCCGGTGCCGGCGGGCGGGCCGCCGGCCTCGACGCACATCACGCCGTTGTAGCCCTCGGCCACGAAGTCCTCGACGCGCAGCTCCTCCGAGTGGAACTGCACCGCTTCGAGCGCATCGATCACGGTCGGCGCGAGGCGCTTCGTCAGGGTGAAGGTCGAGTCGTGCTTCGGGTCGCAGCCGATCTGCAGGACGCGCTTACCCAGCTTCGAGAAGGCGACCGACAGGTTCGAGGACGTCGTCGACTTGCCGATCCCGCCCTTGCCGTAGATCGCGAAGACCCTGGCGGTGCCGATCTTCACGGTCGGGTCGAGTTCGACCTGGACGCTGCCCTCGGGCTGCTGCCGCGCCGCGACGGGGTTGCGGATGGCGATGTTCATGCGGTGGCTCCGGTCATGCGGCGACTCCCGCGGTGATGCCTTCGAGGCGGTCCTCCAATTCCTCCTCGGCACGGACGAGCGCTTCGCGCGTCGCCGCGTCGGGGGACCAGAAGCCACGCTCGTGCGCCTCGATGAGGCGATGCGCGACCTTGGCGGAGGCGGTGGGATTGAGCGCCGCCATGCGCTCGCGCATGGCGGGATCGAGCACGTAGGTCTCAGTGATGCGCTCGTAGATCCAGGGCGCGACCTCGTTGGTCGTCGCCGACCATCCGACCGTGTTGGTGAGGTGCGCCTCGATCTGGCGCACGCCCTCGTAGCCGTGGCCGAGCATGCCCTCGACCCATTTCGGGTTGAGCATGCGGGTGCGGGTCTCGAGCGCCACCTGCTCGGAGAGCGAGCGCACGCGCCCCTCCCCCCGGGTCTGGTCGCTGATGTAGATCGGCACGCTCGCGCCCTTGGCGCGCGCCACCGCCCGGCCCACGCCGCCGAGGCCGTCGAAGTAGTGATCGACAGAGGTGACGCCGACCTCGACCGAATCGAGGTTCTGGTAGGCGAGGTCGACGGAGGCGAGCACGCTCTGCATCAGCGCGCGCTGCGGCGCCGGCCTGCCCGTGCGGCCGTAGGCGAAGGACTTGCGGCGGGCGAAGGTCTCGCACAGCTCCGCCTCGTCGTCCCAGCGGCCGGTCTCGACGAGGTGGTTGACGTTGGCGCCGTAGGCCCCTTCCGCGTTCGAGAAGACCCGCAACGCCGCCGTCTCCAAATCGATCCCGTGCTCGGCCTGGATGGCGAGAGCGTGCTTGCGCACGAAGTTCCGCTCGGCCGGCTCGTCGGCGGTGGCTGCCAGATAGGCGGCTTCGGCCAGGAGCTTCGTCTGCAGCGGCAGGAGGTCCCTGAAGATGCCCGAGAGCGTCGCCACCACGTCGATGCGCGGGCGCCCGAGGACGTCGAGGGGGATGAGGCTGGCGCCGCAGAGCCGGCCGTAGCCGTCGAAGCGCGGCTCCGCCCCGAGCAGCGCGAGCGCCTGCGCGATCGGGCCGCCCTCGCTCTTGAGGTTGTCGGTGCCCCACAGGACGATGGCCACGCTCTCGGGGAGCGTCCGGCCCTCCTGCGCGTAGCGGGCGAGGATGCGCCCGACCTGGCGCGCCCCGTCCGCAACCGCGAAGGCGGAGGGCAGGCGGTAGGGATCGAAGCCGTGCAGGTTGCGCCCGGTGGGCAGGATGGCGGGATTGCGCAGAAGGTCGCCGCCGGGCACGGGCGGGATGAAGCGGCCGTCGAGCGCCCGCAACAGGGCCGGGACCTCGTGGTCCTGCGCGAGCAGGCGGTCCGCCTTCTCGAGCTCTCCGAAGGCGGCCCGGTGGGCCTCGTCGGCGGGCAGGTTCCCGGCCTCGAGGGCGGCCTCGATGCCGGCGCCCGCCACCAGCGCCTCGATCGCGGCGCGCGGGGGGGCGAGCCGATGGGACGCCTCGGCAAGGGCGGCGAGCAGGTCCGCCCGCTCCTCCGGCGGCGTGCCCGCGCCGACGACGTGCAGCCCGTGGGGAATCAGAGTGTGCTCCAGTTCGCTCACCGCCCGGCCGAGCGCGGCGACCTGCTCCGCCGCGTCGCCGGCCCAGGCCGGGTCGTCGCCGAGGAGGTCGAGGGCGGCGGCCTGGGTCCGGATCAGGCCGGCGAGATCGCGGCGCTCGGCCTCCGCCTCGGGCTCGAGGCCGCGCCAGCGCTCGATCGAGCCCTTCAGGTCGATCAGCCCACGGTAGAGACCGGCCTGGGCGAGGCTCGGCGTGAGATAGCTCACGAGGGTTGCGGCCGAGCGCCGCTTGGCGAGCGTGCCCTCCGAGGGATTGTTGGCCGCGTAGAGATAGACGTTCGGCATCGCCCCGATCAGCCGTTCCGGCCAGCAGGCCGACGAGAGGCCGGTCTGCTTGCCCGGCATGAATTCGAGCGCCCCGTGCGTGCCGAAATGCAGGACGGCGTCGGCCGCGAAATCCTCGCGCAGGTAGCGGTAGAAGGCCGAGAAGGCGTGCGTCGGCGCGAAGCCCTTCTCGAAGAGCAGCCGCATCGGGTCGCCCTCGTAGCCGAAGGCGGGCTGAACCCCGACGAACACGTTGCCGAATGCCGCGCCGAGGACGAGGAGGCTCGCGCCGTCGCTGTTCTGGCGTCCCGGCGCCGGGCCCCACTGCGCCTCGATCTCGGCGAGGTGGGGCTCGCGCCGGACATGGTCGTCGACGGGCAGGCGCGCGTGGACGTTCGCTACGGTGCCGAGGTGCCGGGCGTTGCCCCCGAGGATGCGCTCGCGCAACTCCTCGACGGTCGCGGGGACCTCGACGGCGTAGCCCTCGGCGGCCATTCCCCGCAGCACATTGTGGAGCGAGGCGTAGACCGACAGGAAGGCGGCGGTCCCGGTGGAGCCCGCATTCGGCGGGAAGTTGAACAGCACGACGGCGATGCGGCGCTCGCCCACGGGCCGCTTGCGCAGGGCCACGAGCCGCGCGACCCGGTCGGTCAGGCGCTCGACCTGCGCCGGATCCGCGCTCATGTCGCGGCTGTTCTGCGCCATCGAGCGCAGGGAGCGTCCGCCGAATACGGTCGGCGCTGTCGCCCCGTCGAGTTCCGGGATCGCCACCATCATCGTGGCCTCGACGGGCGAGAGGCCCCGGTCGGATTCGGCCCACTGCTCCACGGTCTGGAATTCGAGGGCGTGGGCCGCGAGGTAGGGCACGTCGAGCGCCCGCAGCATCGCTTCCGCCGCGGCCGCGTCGTTGTAGGCCGGGCCGCCGACGAGGGAGAAGCCCGTCAGCGAGACGAGGGCGTCGATGCTCGGGCGACCGCTCCGGCGGAAGAAGGTCTCCACCGCCGGGCGGTTGTCGAGGCCGCTCGCGAAGGCCGGAACCACCGCGAGTCCCCGCGCCTCGAGGCTCGCGATCACGCTGTCGTAATGCGCGGTGTTGCCCGCAAGCACGTAGGATCGCATCAGCAGGAGGCCGACCCGGCCGACCACCGGCCCGCGCGGACGCGGCAGCGCAGCTGGATCCTCGCCGACGCGGCCCGGCATACGGGGGTGATACAGGCCGGTCTCGGGATAGCTGAGCGGCGCGGGCGCCGCCGCGATCTCCCGCCAGGCCGTCCGCTCGCCCGCTGCGTAGCGGCCGACGAGGAAGCGCACGAGGCTCGCCACGTTCTCGTCCGAGCCCGACAACCAGTACTGGAGCGTGAGGAAGTAGGCCCGCACGTCCTGCGCCGAGCCCGGGATGAAGCGGAGTATCTTCGGGAGGTTGCGGATCAGTGCCATCTGGCGACCGGCATTGCCCTGGGCCGGTCCCTTCGCGCGCAGCCGCTTCAGAAAATCGAGGGCGCTGCGCTGCGACCCGTCCATGTTGAAGCGGTTGAGCCGGGTCGTGCGCACGATCTCAGTGGTCGAGAGGCAGCCGACCATGGCGTCGCAATGGGGGCGACGCGCGAGCAGGGCCGGCAGGATGGCGCGGACGTGCTCGTCCATGAACAGCATCGCGCTCAGGACGATATCGGCCCGCGCGATGTCGGCGCGGCAGGCCTCGACCGCGGCCGGATCGGCCTCCCAGTCCGCGGCGGCGTGGAAGCCGAGGGCGAGGCCCGGCATCTCCGCCGCGAGGGTCAGGCGCGCGCGCTCCACGGCGCTCGCCAGGTGATTGTCGAGCGTCACGATGACGACGCGGATGTCGGGCCGCTCAACGGCCGAAATGCGCTTTGGCATCGTACAGGGTCTCGATGGTGATGAGCGCGAGGTCGCGCTCGCGGGCGAAGCGCTCGGTGTTCGCGCGCGCCTTGCCGCGCACGAAGAACGGGATCTTTCTCAGCTCCTTCTCGGCCTCCGCCGCCCAGGAGATCCCGGCGGCAGGGGCGGCGACGGTGACGGTGTTGACGGGCTCCGGCACCCGCGCGCGGGGACCGAGATGCGAGGGCGCGGCGCCGTCGTGGAACTCGCGATCCTCGTGGAACATCCCGAGCAGGTGCTCCTCAAGGCCCATCATGAGGGGGTGGACGAGCGTGTCGAACAGGACGTTCGCGCCCTCGAAGCCCATCTGCGGGGAGGTGCGGGCCGGGAAATCCTGGACGTGGACGGGCGCCGAGATCACCGCGCAGGGCAGGCCGAGGCGCTTGGCAACGTGCCGCTCCATCTGCGTGCCGAGGACGAGCTCGGGATTGGCTGCCTGGATCGCCGCCTCGACGTCGAGATAATCGTCGGTGATCAGCGCCTCAACGCCGTGGAGCGCCGCCTCGGTGCGCACCTCCCGGGCGAATTCCCGCGTATAGGTGCCGAGCCCCACCACCGCGAAGCCGAGCTCAGAGCGCGCCACGCGCGCGGCCGCGAGAGCGTGGGTCGCATCGCCGAAGATGAAGACGCGCTTGCCCGTCAGGTAGGTCGAGTCGACCGAGCGAGTGTACCAGGGCAGTCGCGAGCCGTGCTCGTCGAGAACCGGCGCCGGATCGACGCAAGCCAACGCCGCCACTTCCTCGACGAAGCGCGTGGTCGCGGAGAAGCCGATCGGTACCGTCTCGACCATGGGCTGGCCGAAGGTCCTTTGGAGGTGCTGTGCGGCCGCGCGGGCGATCTCGGGGTACAGCACGACGTTGAAGTCGGCCGCACCGAGGCGCGCCAGATCGGCGGGCGATGCGCCGAGCGGCGCCACCACGTTCACGCCGATGCCGAGCCGTCCCAGGAGCCCGGTGATCTCGGTCACATCGTCCCGGTGGCGGAAGCCGAGGGCGGTGGGGCCGAGGATGTTACAAAGGGGGCGCCGGCCCTCGGCGCCGCGGCGCGGGGCACCTGCTGCGGGCGCCGGTCCAGACAGCGCCCGCACCAGACGGTAGAAGGTCTCCGAGGCGCCCCAGTTCTCCTTCTTCTGGTAGGCCGGCAATTCGAGCGGGATCACCGGGATCGGCAGGCCGAGCGCCCGGGCGAGGCCGCCCGGATCGTCCTGGATCAACTCCGCCGTGCAGGAAGCGCCGACGATCATCGCCTCCGGCCGGAAGCGGTCGTAGGCTTCGGCGCAGGCGGTCTTGAAGATCTCGGCCGTATCGGCGCCGAGGTCGCGGGCCTGGAAGGTGGTGTAGGTGACGGGCGGGCGCGCGTCCCGCCGCTCGATCATCGTGAAGAGCAGGTCGGCGTAGGTGTCGCCCTGCGGCGCGTGCAGCACGTAGTGCAGGCCCCGCATCGCGGTGGCGACCCGCATGGCGCCGATGTGAGGCGGTCCCTCGTAGGTCCAGAGCGTGAGCTGCATCGCTACACCTCCAGCCGGGCGCGGCGCAGGAGGGGGCGGGCGAACAGCTCGGCGAGGTCGCCGGCCTGGTCGTAGCCCTGGATCGGCGTGAACAGCAGCTCGATCGACCATTTCGTCGCGAGCCCCTCCGCCTCGAAGGGGTTCGCGAGACCGAGGCCGCAGACCGTGAGGTCCGGCCGCGCCGCGCGGGCCCGGTCCATCTGCGCGTCGAGGCTCTGGCCCTCGACGACGCGGGTTGCGGCCGGCAACAGGGCGAGCTCGTCTGCGAGATGGGCCCGGTGCAGATAGGGCGTTCCGACCTCCGCGATCGCCATGCCCATCTCGCGGGCGAGGAAGCGGGCGAGCGGCACCTCGAGCTGTGAATCGGGGAAGAAGAACACCCGCTTGCCCGCGAGACGCGCCCGGTGCGGGGCGAGCGCCTGCTCGGCGCGGGCGATGCCGGGGGCGGTGACGGCGGAGAATCGGGCCTGCGGCACGAGGAACGCGTCGGCGGCGGCCTTGAGCCAGCCGGTGGTGCCCTCCACGCCGAGGGGGAAGGGCGCGGCAAGCCGCGTCGCGCCCCGTGATTCGAGGGCGCGCGCCGTGTCAGCCAGGAAGGGCTGCGCCAGCAGATAGGTCGTGTTCGGGCCGACCGGCGGCAGCGCGTCGGCGCGCCGCGCCGGCAGGACGTGGACCGGGCCGACGCCGAGATCGGCGAACAGGCGCAGGAACTGGTCCTCGACCACGTCGGCGAGGGCGCCGACGAGGAGGAGCGCGGGCGGCGCGTTCGGCGCCTCCCGCGGCATCTCGGGCACGAGGGCGGCGAGGCAGGCATCCTCGCCCTGCGTGAAAGTCGTCTCGATGCCGCTGCCGGAGTAGTTCAGCACCCGGACACCGGGGCCGAGCCTGCGCGTGAGGCGCGAGGCCGCCCGGCTGAGGTCGAGCTTGATCACCTCGGACGGGCAGGAGCCGACGAGGAAGAGCAGCCGGATGTCCGGCCGTCGCTCGATCAGCCGGGACACCACCCGGTCGAGTTCCTCGTTCATGTCGGCGAGCCCGGCGAGATCCCGCTCGTCGATGATGGCCGTGGCGAAGCGCGGCTCGGCGAAGATCATCACGCCCGCGGCCGACTGGATCAGGTGCGCGCAGGTGCGCGAGCCGACGACGAGGAAGAAGGCGTCCTGGATCTTGCGATGCAGCCAGACGATGCCGGTGAGCCCGCAGAAGACGGCCCGCTGGCCGCGCTCCTGGCGCACCGAGACGCCGCAGCCCTCGGCCGGCGCGGGGGGGAGCGGCGCGTGCGCGTTCACCGGGCCGCTCCCGCCGCGAGCCGGAGCCGCGGGGCCGATTGCCGCCGCGCCGCCCGGAGCTTCAGGACGAACTGCGTCGCGTTGACGGCGTAGGCCGCGTAGGCCGCGAGCGCGAGCCACATCAGCCCTTCCGTCCCGAGCAGGCCGACGGTGAGGGCCGCGAGGTAGGCGGTGTGGAGGGCCAGCACCAGCATGCTGACCACGTCCTCCCAGTAGAAGGCCGGCGCGAAGAGGTAGCGGCCGAACACGGCCTTCTCCCAGATCGAGCCGGTCACCATGATCGCGTAGAGGACGAGGGTCTTGGCCACCACGGAGAGGTTGGCCGCCGCCTCCCCCTCGCCCGTCGTCAGCGTGCGCAGCACGAGGACGAGGCTGACGAGGAACACGAGGAACTGGAGGGGGGCGAGCACACCCTGCACCAGCGTCCAGGGCGTGGCGTCGCGGCGGGCGCGCTCGGCCGGCGTGTAGAGCGGCGGTCGTGTCGGCTGGCCCATCGGACCCATGCTAACGCCCCATTCCTGCCCGAGGCCGGCCTCTCGATGGGCCAGCTCGAAGGGAGCCTAGGAACAGGCCGGACCAGTGTCAACTCCGCTTTACGTCAACACCGGATGACAATCTTCGTACAACCCTCTATCAAGTCGATTGCCAAGCCAGAGGATAAGCGTATCGTCACACCTCAAGTCGCCACGCCACGAGGGCGGCAGGGGCACGGCAGAATCAAAACCGCCGGTCTCCACGCCAAAACATCGACAGACGCGAGAAGCCGTCAGCGACATTGGGAGGGACCAATGGATGACGTCAGGCGTTTCGGCGGACGGATCGCTCAAGGGCGTCTCGCACGGGAGATAGCCGCGGCTTGCGAAGTCGAGGGGCTGGCCCAGGCACAACGTCGCGAGCCGTTGCAACGCGCGAACGGTCATCTTGCCCGGGTCGTCGAGGCCGAGATCATTCCCCGCCTCATGCTCGCGCACGCGCCCCGCCTGACGAGCGGCCGCTCCTGCACCAGCGCAGGCCGCAAGCCGAACGCCGACGAGATCGCCGCGTTCTCCGACCTCATCCTCGCGCCACCCGGTGAGGAGGTCGAAGCGAAGATCGCGTCTCTCATCGCCGACGGGCTCAGCCTCGAGAGCCTGCTCCTCGACCTGCTGGCGCCCACGGCACGGCATCTCGGGGTTCTCTGGGAGGAGGACGTCTGCGACTTCGCGGACCTCACCATCGCCATGGGCCGCCTGCAGCGAATCATGCACGATCTGTCGCTGCGTTTCGGGGACGAGAGCTTCGACCCCCTTCGCGGGCGCAGCATTCTGCTCAGCCCCTGTCCGGGCGAGACGCATATCTTCGGGCTCTCGATCCTGGAACGGTTCTTCCGCGATGCCGGTTGGGATGTGGTCGGGACGGCGCTCGACTCCGCGGTCAGCCCTCTGGAGCGGGCCGGCGCCGAGTGGTTCGACGTGGTCGGCCTCTCCCTGCACTGCGAGGTTCACCTGCCCAATCTGACGGAAGCCGTGCGTGAGGTTCGCCGGCGATCCCACAATGCGAATGTGCGGATCCTGGTGGGTGGGGCGATCTTTGTGGACAATCCTGGCTTGGTAAGCCTCGTCGATGCCGACGCCACGGCGGCGGATGCCCGCTCCGCCGTGCTCGTCGCTGAAAGCTTGCTTGATCTGCAGGCCAGAGCCTGCTGAAAGGCCCGTTCAACGACATCACAACCTGGTGATCATTGACCAGTCTGGCGAGCAATGCCGCGCACGCATCCGTCGCGGCCCTTCCCGAAACCCTCGGCGCCCTCGGTGGTGGCGCTGCGGGCCTCCTCGTTGCGGCCGCGATGGATCTGTCCCTCGTCATCGACGCGCAGGGCATCATCCGGGAGGCGTCCTTCGGGGAACCCGATCTCGTGGCCGAGGGCTGCGAGAGCTGGGTCGGCCGTCCCTGGATCGACACGGTCACCGTCGAGAGCCGGCCGAAGATCAACGCCCTCCTGCGGGACGCCGCGCCGGACGCCGTGACGCGCTGGCGCCAGGTGAATCATCCCTCCAGCCGCGGCATCGACCTGCCCGTGCGCTACGCCTCGATGCGGCTGTCGGCCGACGGGCCGATCCTCGCCATCGGTCGCAATTTGCAGGCGACGGCCGCGCTGCAGCGGCGGCTGGCCGAGACGCAGCAGGCCCTGGAGCGCGATTACCTGCGCCTGCGCGGAGCCGAGACGCGCTACCGCATGCTGTTCCAGCTCGCGAGCGAGCCCGTGCTGGTGGTGGACGCGAGCACTCGCCGTGTCAGCGAGGCGAACCCGGCCGCGGGACGGCTCATCGGCCGGCCGGAGCGGCGCATCCTGGGCCAGGACGTGGTCGATCTGTTCGACACGAGCGCCACGCGCAGCCTCGAATCGCTGTTCGCGGGCCTGCGCATCACCGGTCAGGCCGACGAGATCAACGTCCGCCTCGCCAACGGGCGCGGGACGACCCGGGTCGCCGCCTCCCTGTTCCGTCAGGAGAACGCGGCGAGCGCGCTTCTCCGACTCAGCCTGCCCGACGAGGGCGCGACGATCGCGCATCGGGCCGGGAACTCCGTCCTCGAAGTGATCGCCGGCCTGCCCGAGGGCTTCGTGGTCACCGACCTGTCCCGGCGAATCGTGGCAGCGAACAACGCCTTCCTCGATCTCGCGCAGCTGGCCACGGAGGAGCAGGTTCGCGGCGAGCCGCTTGACCGCTGGTTGGGCCGCGAGGAGACGGAGGCCGCCGCCCTCTTCGCGACGCTCGCCGAGCATGGCTCGGTCCGACACTTCATCACCGGCGTGCGCGGGCAGCTCGGCTCGGTGGAGGATGTCGAGGTCGCGGCCGTATCAGTACCCGGCGGCGAGCAGCCCTGCTTCGGCTTCAGCATTCGGGGCGTGCCGCGGCGCACCTTCTCCACGATCGCTGGCGGGCACGAGCTGCCGCGCTCTGTCGAGCAGATGACCGAGCTCGTCGGCCGGATCTCGATGAAGAACCTCGTGCGCGAGACGACCGACATGATCGAGCGCCTGTGCATCGAGGCGGCCTTGCGAATCACGCGCGACAACCGCGCATCGGCCGCCGAGATGCTCGGCCTCAGCCGCCAGGGACTTTACGCTAAGTTGCGTCGCTACGGCATCGGTGACTTGGACGCCCTCGACGGTTCGGAGCCGGACGCTTGAGGCGCGAGCGCGTGTGTCAAGATCGTGTGACTGCGAAAGTGTAAGTCGAACTTGACACACGGCTCCGGCAAAAATAGCCTTCCCTCATGGCTACGCCGGCTCCAAGCGCACTCATCGAGCTCCTGAAGCCGATCACGTGGTTCGCGCCGATGTGGGCCTTCGCCTGCGGCGTGGTCTCCTCGGGCCAGTCTCCGACCGGCCAGTGGGCGATGATCGGGGCCGGCGTCCTGCTCGCCGGGCCGCTCGTCTGTGCCACGAGCCAAGCGGTCAACGACTGGTACGACCGGCACGTCGACGCCATCAACGAGCCCGACAGGCCGATTCCGTCCGGCCGCATGCCCGGTCGCTGGGGCTTCTATGTCGCCGCCGCCTGGACCTTGCTGTCCCTGGCGGTGGCGACAGCGCTCGGTCCCTGGATCCTCGGAGCCGCCCTGTTCGGCCTCGTGCTGGCGTGGCTCTACAGCGCCCCGCCGCTCCGCCTGAAGCGCAACGGCTGGTGGGGCAACAGCGCCGTCGCGCTCTGCTACGAGGGGCTGCCCTGGTTCACGGGTGCCGCGGTTATGGCCGCCGCGATGCCGGACCGGCGGGTGCTCGCGGTGGCGTTCCTGTACTCGATCGGTGCCCACGGCATCATGACGCTCAACGACTTCAAGTCCGTCGAGGGCGATGCCCGCACCGGCATCCGCTCGCTGCCGGTGCAGCTCGGCACGGATCGCGCGGCGCGTTTCGCCTGCTGGGTCATGGCGCTGCCCCAGGCCGTAGTGATTCTCTTCCTCTTCGCCTGGGATCGGCCGTGGCACGCCGGCGCGGTCGGGCTCCTGTTGCTGGGCCAGATCGCGCTGATGCGCACCCTCCTCGCCGCCCCACGCGCCAAGGCCGCGTGGTACAACAGCACCGGCACGACCCTCTACGTGCTCGGCATGCTGGTGGCCGCCTTCGCGCTGCGGCCTCTCGTGCAAGGGGCGGTGTGATGGGCGCTCCCGCCATTCAGGGTTCGGGTGACGCGCCTCCGGGATTCTCCTGGGGGCAGATCGTCCGGCTCGGCCTCGTGCAGACGGCGCTCGGCGCCGTCGTCGTGCTGATGACCTCGACCATCAACCGCGTGATGGTGGTGGAGCTGGCGCTGCCCGCCATCGTTCCCGGCGGCCTCGTGGCGCTGCACTATGCCGTGCAGGTGCTGCGCCCACGCTGGGGCTACGGTTCCGACGTCGGTGGACGGCGAACGCCCTGGATCGTCGGCGGCATGGGGGCGCTGACGCTCGGCGGCTTCGGGGCCGCGGTCGCCACCGCCCTCTGCGAGATCGACCGGACCGCCGGCCTCGCGCTCGCCGTCCTGTCCTTCCTCACGGTCGGGATGGGAGCGGGCGCGGCCGGAACCTCCCTCCTCGTGCTCCTCGCCGGCAGCGTCGCGGCCCGCCGCCGGGGTGCGGCGGCCACCATCGTCTGGGTCATGATGATCGCCGGCTTCGCGATCACCGCGCCGCTCGCCGGGCACTTCCTCGACCCGTTCTCGGGCGCGCGTCTCGTGGCCGTCTCGGGCACGGTCTCGCTCGTCGCCTTCGCGGTGGCCTGCTTCGCCGTGACCGGCATCGAGCCGCGGCGCCCTGTCGAGGCGCAGGCGGCGCCGGAGCGCAAGCCGCCCTTCCGCGAGGTGCTGGCGCGGGTCTGGGCGGAGCCGCAGGCGCGGCGCTTCACGGTGTTCATCTTCGTGGCGATGCTGGCCTACAGCGCGCAGGAGCTGATCCTCGAGCCCTTCGCCGGGCTCGTTTTCGCCATGAGTCCCGGCGTCACCACGAAGCTCGCCGGGCTCCAGCACGGGGGCGTGCTCGCCGGCATGCTGTTCGTGGCGGGCGTGACGATGGGGATCGGCGGGCCGGTGCTCGGGTCGCTCAAGCTCTGGACGGCGGTGGGCTGCGCCGGTTCGGGGGCCGCGCTCCTCGGCATCGCGGGCGGCGGCCTGATCGGGCCGGACTTCCCGCTGCGGCTCCTCGTCTTCGCCCTTGGCCTCTTCAACGGCATCTTCGCGGTGGCGGCGATCGGCTCGATGATGGGCCTCGCCGGGGCCGGCGGGGAGGCCGAGCGGGGCACCCGCATGGGTGTGTGGGGCGCGGCGCAGGGCGTCGCCTTCGGCACCGGCGGGTTCCTCGGCACGGTGGCGGTCGATCTCGCCCGCCTCGTCATGCCGCAGCCGGTCCACGCCTACGCCGCGGTCTTCACGGCCGAGGCGCTCCTGTTCGCCGCCGCGACCGTCATCGCGACCCGCGTCGAGCACGCCGCCGAGACGCGCGTGCCGCAGGCGCGCCGCGCCGCGCCGATCCTGCAGTTCGAGCCCCGCTTCTAGAGGACGCCCGCCATGACCGAGCCGGCCGAGCCAGAGACCTTCGATGCGGTGGTGGTCGGCGGCGGGCCGGCGGGCGCGACGGCGGCGACCGACCTCGCGCGCGCCGGCCGCCGCGTCCTCCTCCTCGACCGGGGCGGGCGCATCAAGCCCTGCGGCGGCGCCATCCCTCCCCGCCTGATCCGCGACTTCGCGATCCCCGACGACCTCATCGTCGCCCGCATCCGCTCGGCCCGGATGATCTCGCCGGCCGAGAAGCGGGTCGACATGCCGGTCGGCGACGGCTTTGTCGGCATGGTCGACCGCGAGCATTTCGACCCCTGGCTGAGGCGCCGGGCGACCCTCGCCGGAGCCGAGCACCGCACCGGCACCTTCGAGCGCGTCTCGCGCGCCGACGACGTCACCACCGTCCATTACCGGGCCGAGGGGGCGGAGCGCGCGGTGCGCGCCCGACTCGTGATCGGCGCGGACGGGGCGACCTCGCCGGTGGGGCGCGCCGAGATCCCCGGGCATGCCGGGATGCGGCAGGTCTTCGCCTACCACGAGATCGTCCGGCGCCCGGAAGCCGGCGGCGACTTCGAGGGCAGCCGCTGCGACGTGTTCTACCAGGGCCGGCTCTCGCCGGATTTCTATGCCTGGATCTTCCCGCACGGGGACACGATCAGCGTCGGCACCGGCTCCGCGCAGAAGGGATTCTCCCTGCGTGGGGCGATCCGGTCGCTGCGCGCCTCGACCGGGCTCGACGCCGGCGCCACCCTGCGCCGCGAGGGTGCGCCGATCCCCCTGAAGCCGCTGAAGCGATGGGACAACGGCCGCGACGTGCTGCTGACGGGGGATGCCGCCGGCATCGTCGCCCCGGCCTCCGGCGAGGGCATCTACTACGCGATGCTCGGCGGGCGCCTCGCGGCGGAGGCGGCGGACGCCTTCCTGCGCACGGGCGACGCGCGGATGCTCGGGACCGCGCGCCGCCGCTTCATGAAGCTGCACGGGCGCGTCTTCCTGATCCTGCGGATCATGCAGTGGGTCTGGTATCGCAACGACGGCCTCAGGGAGCGATTCGTCGCGATCTGCCGCGACAAGGACGTGCAGCAGCTCACCTGGGACGCCTACATGAACAAGGAGCTGGTGCGCGCCAAGCCGGCCGCCCATGCCCGCATCTTCTTCAAGGACCTCGCGCACCTGTTCCGCTGGGTCTCCCCGTGACGCAGGGTGCGCCGGACTGGCGGGCCGTCCTCGTCGCCGCTCTCGCCGCCCTTGCGGTCGCCCTGGCGGGCGGCCTGCTGACCCGGACGGGGCCCTGGTCGCAGGCGCTCCGGCGCCCGGCCTGGCGGCCGCCGGACTGGGCCTTCGGGCCGATCTGGGCCGTGATCTTCGCGCTGATCACCGTCTCGGGCGTGCTCGCCTGGAGTGCCGCCGGCGACGCAGCGAGCCGAGCCGCGCTCGTCGCGGCCTACGCGGTGAACGCCGCCCTCAACATCGCCTGGAGCGGGCTGTTCTTCCGGGCCGAGCGGCCGGACTGGGCCTTCGTCGAGATCCTCGTCCTGTGGGTCTCAATCCTCGTCCTGATCCTCCTGAGCCTGCCGCTCTCGATGGTCTCCGCCCTGCTCCTCCTGCCCTACCTCGCCTGGGTCGGCGTCGCGGCCTGCCTCAACCGGGCGATCGTGCGCCTGAACGGGCCGTTCGGGAGGCCGGGCCATGGCTGAGCTCGTGATGAGCGGACGGATCGTGGAGATCATCCTCGCGCTGGTGATGGTCGAAGCACTCGTCCTGCTCGCCTACCGGGCGCGGACGGGGCGGGGCCCCGCCCCCCTTAACCTCTTGTGCAATCTGGGTTCCGGCGCCGCGCTGATGCTCGCCCTGCGGGCCGGCCTGACGGGCGCGCCGTGGGGCGAGATCGCGCTCTGGCTGACCGTGTCGCTCATCGCTCATCTGGGCGACCTCGCGACGCGCTTCGGACAGCGTTCCGGAATGCCGTTTGGTCGCACGCCACGATTTCGTGAGCCAGGAACTTCGACCAATCAGGCCGCGTTCAAGGCGCAAATCCCGAGCTGATTTATTCTAAAACCAGCTTCCTGGCCGGAGAACAAGCATTATGCGTCGCATGCTCGCGCTCGCTGCAACCTCCGGTCTACTTGCCGGGACTTTGTTCTCATCCGCCACGGTGCTGGCGCAGGGCGCCGACCAGGATCTGGTCAAGCGCGGCGAGTACCTCGTCACGGCGGGCGACTGCGTGGCCTGCCACACGGGCCCGGAGGGAAAGAAGTTCGCCGGCAACTACGCGTTGAATACGCCGATCGGCAAGATCATGACCCCCAACCTGACGCCCGACAAGGAGACGGGCCTCGGCAACTGGTCGGAGGAGGAGTTCTACCGCGCCTTCCACGACGGCATCGGCAAGGACGGGTCCTACCTCTACCCCGCCTTCCCCTTCGCTTGGTACACCAAGGTGACGCGCGACGACGTCAAGGCGATCTACGCCTACCTGCAGTCGCTGGAGCCGGTGAAGAACCCGCGCAAGGCGAGCGAGATCCCCTTCCCCTTCAGCATCCGCACGGCGCTCGTCACCTGGCGCACCGCCTTCTTCACCGCCGGCGAGTTCAAGCCGGACCCGAACGCCAGCGCCGAGGTGAACCGCGGCGGCTACCTCGTGGAGGGGCTCGGCCACTGCGGCATGTGCCACAACGAGAATAAGATCGTCGGCAACAGCGGGCTCGCCGGCAAGCTCGGCGGCGGTGTCATCGACGGCTGGTACGCGCCCAACATCACGCCCGACGACCACCAGGGCATCGGCTCCTGGACCGACGAACAGGTCGCGACCTACCTCAAGACCGGGGCGGCGCCGGGCAACAAGCCGGGAGTCGCGGCCGGGCCGATGCGCCAGACCATCGAGGAATCCCTGAGCAAGCTCACCGACGCCGACATCAAGGCGATGGTCGCCTACCTGCGCACGCAGAAGGCGAAGGAGACCTACAAGGTCAAGGACCTGCAGGCGTTCGACCAGCCGAACGCGCCGGGCGCCTCGGTCTACCTGAGCTACTGCTCGTCCTGCCACAAGCCGGATGGCCGGGGCGTCGAGGGCGCGATCCCGGCGCTCGCCGGCAACACCTCGGTGCAGTCCGCCGGGCCGCAGACGGTGATCAACGTGGTGCTGGGCGGGCTCGCCGCGCAGAACGGCTACGCCTCGATGCCCGCCGTCGGCCAGGGCATGACCGATCAGCAGATCGCCGCCGTCACCGACTACGTGCGCAATTCCTGGGGTAACAAGGCCCCGGTCATCAGCGACAAGGGCGTCGTCTCGGACGCGCGGGCCAACATCCAGACGATGCTCGCGGGCAACGCCGCCTGCTCGGCGGTCGGCAACGCGAACCTCGCCAGGGCGATCGAGGCCACCGGCACCGCCGAGCAACTGAAGAGCCTGAAGCAGGAGGAGTTCGTCCCGCGCCTGAACGCGATCCTGCCCAAGCTCAAGGCCGAGGCCGCGGGTGCCAGCGACGACGACATCGTCAACGGGCTCACCGCGACCTTCTGCCGGGTCGCCAAGGACACGAACTTCTACGCCGACGCGCCCTGGCACGCGGTGATCGGCAGCTTCGGCAACGTCGCCTACAGCCAGCTCAAGAGCCCGGAGAAGCAGGCGAGCACGCAGGTCCCCGCCGGCCCGGCTCCGAGCCGCAACTGAGGCCCCGGATCATCCGGGCCACGATGCCGCAGCGGGGCGGCCCGGAGGAACGATCGCCGGTGCCCGATGTTGGGACGCGATCATCCGATCGGGAGGACTTTCGGGGACGGGCATAGGCTGCCGGCGGCACCTGCGCGATGTCTGCCCGGAGAGGCGCCGACGGCTTTTCCGGCACTCAGGAGCATCGCGATGGACCTCGGTATCAGCGGGCGCGTCGCCGTCGTGACGGGCGGCGATTCGGGCATGGGCAAGACGAGCGCGGAGTACCTCCTGCGCGAGGGCGTCAGAATCGTCCTGACGGATGTCGAGGACGAGAAGGTGCAGGCCGCGGCCAGGGACCTCGCCGCGCTCGGCGAGGTGCGGGCGGTGGCCGCCGACCTCAGCGGCATGGCCGGCGTCGGGACGCTCAAGAGCTTCGCGGACGGGGCCTTCGGGCAGAAGCCGACCATCCTCGTCAACGCCGCCGGCATCACCGGCGCCACGGGCGATTTCCTCGAACTCAGCGACGACGATTGGCTGGAGACGATCCAGGCCGACCTGATGGTGGCGGTGCGGGTCGCCCGCGCCTTCATCCCCGGCATGCGCGAGGCGGGCTGGGGCCGCGTGGTCCTGTTCACCTCCGAGGACGCGGTGCAGCCCTACGTCGAGGAGCTGCCCTACTGCGCCGCCAAGGCCGGCCTGATGAACCTGACGAAGGGCCTCTCGAAAGCCTACGGCCCCAACGGCGTCCTCGTGAATTCCGTCGCCCCCGCCTTCGTGGCGACGCCGATGACCGACGCCATGATGGAGAAGCGCGCGAAGGAACTCGGCGTCTCCTTCGAGGAGGCGATCGAGACCTTCCTCGACGAGAAGCGCCCCGGGATCGTCGCCAAGCGGCGCGGCCGGGCCGAGGAGGTCGCGGCGGCCGTGGCCTTCCTGTGCTCGGAGCAGGCGAGCTTCATCACCGGCGGGAACCTGCGCATCGACGGGGGCGCCGTCCTCACCATGGCGAGCTGAGGCGCGCCGGCCCGCGCCCCGAGCCGCGACCGCCCCCGAGACGAACGAGAACGAGGACATGCGAGAGATTGCCTGCGACGTCGCCGTCATCGGGGCCGGGACGGCGGGCATCGCCGCCCACGCCGCGGCGCGGACGGCGGGCGCCCGCGCGCTGCTGATCGAGGCGGGGCCCGGCGGCACGACCTGCGCCCGCGTCGGCTGCATGCCCTCGAAGCTCCTGATCGCGGCCGGCGCGGCGGCCCACGCCGCCCGCGGGGCCGGCCTGTTCGGCCTCGACGTGCCCGAGGTCCGGGTCGAAGGCCGCGCCGTGCTGGGGCGGCTTCGGGCGGAGCGGGACCGCTTCGTCGCCTCGGTCCTCGACGGGCTCGACGCGCTGCCCGCGGACGAGCGCCTGTCGGGCCGCGCTTGGTTCGAGGAGCCCGGGCGCCTGCGCGTCGGCGAGGACGTCCGCGTCGGCTACCGCGCGGCCGTGGTCGCGACGGGCTCGAGCCCGAGCGTGCCGAAGCCGCTGCGGGACCTCGGCGGGCGGGTGCTGACCACCGACACGGTCTTCGAGATCCCGGACCTGCCGCGCTCGCTCGCCGTGCTCGGGGGCGGGCCGGTCGGCATCGAGATCGCGCAGGCGATGGCCCGCCTCGGCGTCGAGGTCTGCCTGTTCGACACCGGCCGCAGCCTCGCCGGCCTGAGCCACCCCGACCTCGCCGCCGCGGCCGCGGAGGTGTTCGGCGCGGAGATCGGCCTGCATCTCGGCGTCGAGGTGACGGCCGGCGCGATCGACGGCGACGGCGTGCGGCTGGCCTGGACCGCGCCGGGCGGCGGGCAGGAGGAGCGGCGCTTCGAGCGGGTGCTCGCCGCCGCCGGGCGGCCGCCGAACGTCGCCGGCCTCGGCCTCGACGCCGCCGGGCTGAGCCTCGGCGAGACGGGCCTGCCGCCCTTCGACCCGCGCACCCTCCTCTGCGAGGGCGCTCCCATCCTGATCGCGGGCGACGCCAGCGCCGAGCGCCCGATCCTGCACGAGGCCGCGCGCCAGGGGCGCATTGCCGGCGCGAACGCCGCCGCCCTCGCCGCCGGGCGCCCGCTCGCGGCACCCGAGCCCTGGGTCGATCTCAGGATGGTGTTCACCCATCCCCAGGCCGCGTCGGTCGGCGCGCCCTACGACGCGGCGGCGGGCGAGAGCCGGGTGACGGGCGCCATGAGCTTCTGCGACCAGGGCCGCGCCCGCGTCGAGGGCGAGGCCCGCGGCGGCATGCGGGTCTGGGCGGACCGCGGCGGACGCCTCCTCGGCGGCGAGATGCTGGGGCCGGGCGTCGAGCACCTCTCCCAGCTGCTCGCGCTCGCCGTGCAGGAGGGAATGGGCGCGGCGCACCTGCGCGACCGGCCCTTCTACCACCCGACCCTGGAGGAAGGGCTGGAGACCGCGCTCGCCGACATCGTCCGTCAGGTCCGGGCCTGAGACCGGCCGCGACGGGATTCCCGTGCGTCCGCACCTGTCCGCGCGGTTCGCGACCAACCGAGCATTGCACTCGGCTTCCCGCCCGTTCATACCGGTCGACGCATGACGACAGTTCAGGCCCGATGCTGCTGACGGATCCGGACAGCGGCGACACCGATCTCGATGCCCTCGGCACCGACGAGCTCGACCGGCTCGATTTCGGGGTGATCGGGCTCGATCGCGCGGGCGTGGTGGTGGTCTACAATGACGCCGCGAGCTCGCTCAGCGGGCTGTCCGCCTCCGCCGTCATCGGCCACCATTACTTCCGGATGGTGGCGCCCGCCACCAACCTGCCGAGCTTCCACGGCCGCTTCCTCGCCGGGCTGCGCCGGAACCACCTCGACGAGTCGTTCGAGTTCGTGTTCGGGCGTATCCCTCAACCACTGCGTGCCCAGATCCGGATGCGGCAGGGGCGCGAGCACGTCTGGCTCACCATCCGGCCGATCGGCAGCCTGAGCTCCGGCGGCACCCGCGAGGCGGTGCTCGCCGCGGTCGGGAGCCGGAGCCGCGCCGAGCCCGTCGACCCGAGCCTGTGCGAGCGCGAGCCGATCCACATCCCCGGCTCGATCCAGCCGAACGCCGTGATGATCGCGGCGGACGCCGAGAGCCTGGAGATCATCGCCCACAGCGTGAACGTCCACGAGGCGCTGCCCGACGACGGCCGCCCCCTGGCGGGCCGGCGCCTCGACGCCGTGCTGCCGCGCGCCTTCGTCGACATGATCCGCGCGCGCGTCGCGGCCAGCACCCTGGACGACGGCCGCACGATCCGCCGCACGATCCGCCTGCCCGGCCGGGACCTCTCCGCGCGCAGCTTCTACGCGGTGGCGCACGCCCATCTCGGCCGGGTCGTCGTCGAGATGGAGGTCGCGCCCGAGCTGCCGGAGGATTTCTCCGTCGCGAGCCAGACCGACACGGAACTCTCCGTGGCGCGCCTGCGCGCGGCCGGGACGCTCGGCGGCGTGGCCCGCATCGCGGCCCTCGAGGTCCGGGCGCTCACCGGCTTCGAGTGCGTCCTCGTCTACCGCTTCGACGCGGACTGGAACGGCGAGGCCATCGCCGAGGACAAGGTGGCGGACTGGGCGCGCTCGCTGCTGGGCCTGCGCTTCCCGGCCTCCGACATCCCCGCCCAGGCCCGCGCCCTCTACACCAAGGCGAAGAGCCGCTTCGTGATCGACCGCGACAGCGTGCCGGTGCCCCTCGTCGCCGCGCCGGCCGCCGGCAACGCGCCGATCGACCTCACCTTCGCCCAGCACCGGACGCTCTCGCCGATCCACCTCGAGTACCAGCGCAATCTCGGCGTGAACGGCTCGATGTCCATCTCGATCATGGTCGAGGGCCGGCTCTGGGGCCTGATGATCGGCCACCACCGGCAGCCGCACTACGTGGCGCCGGAGACGCGGGCGGCCGCCACCGTCATCACCGACGCCTTCGCCATGCGGGTGCAGGAGATCGAGGCCCGCCGCGCCTGGGCCGAGCAGCAGGCCCATCTCGACACGGAGGGGCGCCTCGTGCGCGGGTTGACGCACTCGGAGGATTTCGTCGGCGCACTCACGGCGGGGTCGGTGACCCTCCTCGATCTGTTCGCCGCGACCGGCGCGGGGATCGTCTCGGGCGACGCCGTCACGCTGATCGGCAAGACCCCCGGCGCGGCGCAGGTGGGCGCCCTCGCCGCCTGGCTCAGGGAGCAGCCCGTGGAGAGCCCGGCCTACGCCACGGACGCCCTCTCCGCCGCCTTCCCGCCCGCCGCCGCCTACCGGGAGATCGCGAGCGGGCTGCTGGCCGTCTTCGTCGACGCGGCCCGCGAGCACCTGCTGCTCTGGTTCCGGCCCGAGGTGCCGAGCACGGTGACCTGGGGCGGCGACCCCCGCAAGCCGGTGCTCGCCGGCAGCGGACCCGTGGCGGTGCTGCCGCGCCGCTCCTTCGAGCGCTGGGTCGAGGAGCGCACCGGCTTCGCCACCCCCTTCGCCGACTGGCAGGTCTCGCTGGCGCAGTCGCTCGCCGGCGCCGTCGAGGGCGTGGTGCTGCGCCAGCGCCGCAAGATCGACGAGCTGACGGGTCTCCTCGCCGACAAGGAGAAGCTCCTCTCGCAGAAGGATCTCCTGACCCGCGAGATCGACCACCGGGTGAAGAACTCGCTGCAGATCGTCTCCGCCTTCCTGCAGATGCAGCGCCGGCAGATCGCCGACCCGGACGCGCGCCAGGCCTTCGCCGAGACCTCGGCGCGGGTGATGAGCGTGGCCCGCGTCCACGACAGCCTCTACCAGGCCGAGAGCGTCGAGGAGGTCGATCTCGGCCAGACGATCGAGAACCTGTGCAGCGACCTCGCCGGCATGGCGGGCGACGGGCACGCCGTCGACCTCGTGGCCGAGCCCGGCGTGATGGTGCCCTACCGCAAGGCGGTGGCGCTCTCGCTGATCGCCACCGAGCTCGTCACCAACGCCTTCAAGTACGCGGCGAACCCGACCGGGGGCGGCCGCGTCGAGGTGAGCGTCTCCTCCTCCGGGGTCGGCATCGTGCAGCTCAAGGTCTGCGACGACGGCCAGGGCATGCCGGAGGGCTGGAGCGAGGCGAGGCCGCAGGGCACCGGCCTCGGCATGAAGATGATCCGCGCGATGCTCGACCAGATCAACGCGCGCCTCGAAGTCGCCAACGCGCCCGGCGCCTGCTTCACGATCACCGCGTGAGCGCACCCGGACTGCACGCCCGCCTGCGCGCGGAGACCGCCGCCGCGCACGAGGCCCTGGAGCGGGACCTCGACTGGGAGGCGCGGGTGGCCACGCTCTCCGGCTACCGCGACCTCCTCGCGCGCCTGCGCGGCTTCCACGCCGCCTACGAGCCGGCCATCGCGGCCGCGCTCGGCGACGAGCCCTTCCTCGCGCAGCGGCGGCGCCTGCCGGCCCTCGACGCGGACCTCGGTGTTCTCGGGCTCGACGCGGCGGCCCTGGGGCTGCTGCCGGCCGCCCCGGCCCCGCGCCTCGACGGGCCGGCCGCGGCGCTGGGCGCGCTCTACGTGCTGGAGGGATCGACGCTCGGCGGGCAGGTCATCGGCCGCCGCATCGAGGCGCTGCACGGGGCCGACGCCGAGGGGGCCTGCGCCTATTACCGAGGCCGGGGCGAGCGCACCGGCGCGCTGTGGGCGGCCTTCCGCGCCCGCCTCGAGGCCGCGCCGGGCGGGCAGGAGGCCGAGGCGACCTCGCGCGCCGCCACCGCGACGTTCGACGCGATGCGCCTGTGGCTGTGCGGCCGCGCGGCGAGCGCGGCGGCCTGAGGCGCCCTCAGCCCCGCTCGCCCTCGCTCAGCAGCCCGTCCACGAAGGCGCCGAGGCCGGTGCGGCGGTTCCGCCTCAGGCGCTCGGCCGTGAGGATGCCCTGGAGCGACGTGAACGCGTTCTGGAGGTCGTCGTTGACGATGACGTAGTCGTACTCGCTCCAGCGCTGGATCTCGACGCGGGCGTTGGCGAGGCGCTTCTCGATGGTGGCCGGCGAATCCTCGGCCCTCCGCTCCAGGCGCTGGCGCAGCTCCGCCATGCTTGGGGGCAGGATGAAGACCGTGACGACGTCGTCCGAGAGCTTCGAGCGGACCTGCCGCGTGCCCTGGTAGTCGATGTCGAAGATCATGTCCCGGCCCTCGGCCAGGACCTTCTCCACGGGCCGGCGCGGCGTGCCGTAGAAGTTGCCGTGCACCTCCGCCCATTCGAGCAGGTCGTCGCGGGCGCGCAGGCCCTCGAACGCCTCCCGGTCGATGAAGCGGTAGTGCTTGCCCTCGATCTCCGAGGGGCGGCGCGGGCGCGTGGTCACGGAGATCGAGAGCTCGAGGCCCCAGCCGCCGTCCTGCGCGATGGCCCGCGTCAGCGTCGTCTTTCCCGCCCCCGAGGGGGAGGACAGGATCAGGATCAGGCCGCGCCGGCCGATCCGCGCCTCGCCCGGCTCCGGCATTGCCCCGGTCATCGGCGGGCACTCCCCATCTCGACCTGCCCGCTGGCTCGCGACCGCACCATGCCTCGACGCACCCTACTCGACGTTCTGGACCTGCTCGCGGAATTGCTCCACCACGGCCTTCAAGTCGAGTCCGATCCGCGACAGGGCGATGTCGTTGGCCTTGGCGCAGAGCGTGTTCGACTCGCGGCCGAGCTCCTGCGCCAGGAAATCGAGGCGCCGGCCGATGGCGCCGCCGTTGGCGATCAGCTCGCCCGCCGCCGCGAGGTGCGCGCGCAGGCGGTCGAGCTCCTCGCGCACGTCGGCCTTGGCGGCGAGCAGCACCGCCTCCTGGTGCAGCCGCTCCGGGTCGAGCCCGCCGCCGCTCCCCTCGGTGAGGCTGGCGAGGCTGGCGGAGAGCTTCGCCCGCACGGCCTCGGGCCGGCGCGCCGGGCACTCCTCGGCGGCCCGGGTCAGCTCGCCCATGCGGGCGAGCTGGGCGGTGACGATCTCCTGGAGCTGGCGCCCTTCCGCGCGGCGCGCCTCGACGAGGTCGGCGACGAGCCGCACCACCCCTTCGGCGAGGTCGCGGGCGAGCGATTCCGTCTCGGCGCCCTCCGCCTCCTCGCTCTCGATGACGCCGCGCACCCCGAGCAGCCCGTCCATGGTGGCGGGGGCGAGGCCCTCCGGCACCGGCACCCGGGCGACCGCCGCGGCGAGCGCGGCGAGGAGTGCCTCGTTGACCCGCACCCGCGCGGCCGTCTCGGGCTTCGTCAGGGCGAGCGAGACCTGGCACTGGCCGCGCGTCAGGGTCTTCTGCAGGGCGGTGCGGGCGGTCTCGCCCGCGGCTTCCGCGCCGTTCGGCACCCGTACCCGCACGTCGAGGCCGCGGCCGTTGACGCTCCGGACCTCCCAGGCCCACTGCACCGGGCCCGTCGTTCCGGTGGCCCGGGCGAACCCGGTCATGCTCGCGATCATGTCCCTGACTGAGCCCCCGCTCCGCTGTGGCGCCCGCGCCGCACGGGCCTCGACGATCAACGCGGCTGCTTGAGCACCGGCACGGACTTCGCCGAATTCAGGTCGAACGTCTTGTTCTTCAAGGGATCGAGCTTGGTGCCCTCCGAGGCGTCGAAGGCGCGCGAGCGCCCGCCCGCCGCGTTGGTCCCGTCGGCGGCGAAGGCCGCGTCGGTCGGCGGCGCGAAGGCGGAGGCGCGGCCGGGCACGGCGCCGGCATCGGCCGGCGGGTCCGCCTTGTCGACGCCGCCCGCGTCCGGCGAGGCGTTCTGGCGGCTGCGCTCCACCGCCCGCCAGCGGGCGACGTTCTTCTGGTGGCCCTCCAGGCTGTCGGCGAAGGCGTGGCCGCCGGTTCCGTCGGCCACGAAGTAGAGGTCCTTGGTGCGCGAGGGGTTGGCCACCGCCTCCAGCGCCGCGCGGCCCGGATTGGCGATCGGGCCCGGCGGCAGGCCCTCGATCACGTAGGTGTTGTAGGGCGTCGCCCGCTCGATCTCCGAGCGCTGGATGCCGCGCCCCAGCGTGCCGCGCCCGCCCACGAGCCCGTAGACGATGGTCGGGTCCGATTGCAGGCGCATGCGCTTGTTGAGGCGGTTCACGAAGACGCCGGCCACGCGCGGGCGCTCGTCGGCCCGGCCCGTCTCCTTCTCGACGATCGAGGCGAGGGTGACCATCTCGGCCGGCGTGCGCACCGGGACCTCGACGTTCCGGCGCTGCCAGATCTGGTTCAGCACCTCCTTCTGCTTCGCCTTCATGAGGTTGACGATCTGCTGCCGGGTGGCGCCGCGCTCGAACTTGTAGGTGTCGGGCAGGAGCGAGCCCTCGGCGGGGATCTCGCCGATCTCGCCGGCGAGTATCTCGTTCTCGTTGAGTCTCGCGACGATCTGCTCGCTGGTCAGCCCCTCGGGGAAGGTGACGGCGTGCTGCACCTGCCGGCCGGAGGTCACGACGTCGAGGGCGTCGCTGATCGTGGCATGCGCCTTGAAGCTGTACTCGCCGGCCTTGAGCGGCGGCCGGCCGCCGAAGCGGGCGGCGATCTCGAACAGGCCGGTGTGGGCGATCACGCCCTCGCGCTGGAGGATCTCGGCGATCTCGCCGGTGCCGCTGCGGGAGGGGATGACCACGACCTTGTCGGCGGCGAGCGGGCCGGGCTCGTGGATCTGCCGCTGCACCAGCGTCAGGCCGATCATGGCGCCGATGGCGAGCACCACCGCGAAGGTGAGGAGGCCGCTGATCGTGGCGAGCAGCCCGCCGCGCTCGCGCTCCGGCTCCTCGGGCGGCGGCGGGGCCGCGGTCGGCTTGATGGCCTCGCCGGGCGAGCGCGGCGAGAGCCGGTTCGGCAGGGCCGGCTCGTCGGAGAGGGTCGGCGTCGGCGCGGGCGTCTTGCGTCTGCGGAAGAACATCGGAATCCTGCTCGGGCTCGCGCGTCCCGACCCCTCGCCCGGTCTTCCCGCCGGGTGCGGCGCCGCCGGGGCGGCACCGGGCAGGATGGCACGGTCGGGCGCGCATGTCAGGAGAGCGCGGACCGCGCGACCCTAGCCCGCTTTATGGCAAAATTGCCGGTGCGGCCCTCATGTCGCCGCGCCGAGGGCCGCTCGCCGGGTGCCAACCCCGCGCGCGGGCGCCGGCTGGCAGGCCGCGCAGTAGAAGGTGGAGCGCCCGGCCTGGACCATCCGCCCGATCACGCCCCGGCAGCCCGGGGCCGAGCAGGGCTCGCCGACCCGGTCGTAGACCCGGAACGCGTGCTGGAAGGCGCCGGCGCTGCCGTCGGTATGGGCGTAGTCCCGCAGCGTCGAGCCGCCCGCCGCCACCGCCTCGGTCAGCACGTCGCGGATCACCCGGGCGAGGAGGCGCGCCTTCGGGGTCGGGCGGCCGCTCCCGGTGGCGAGGCTGCCGGCCGGCGCCTCGGGGTGGAGGCCGGCCCGGTGCAGGGCCTCGCAGACGTAGATGTTGCCGAGGCCGGCGATCAGGCGCTGGTCGAGGAGCGCGCTCTTGAGCGGCGTGATCCGGTGGCGGAACAGGCGCGCCACCGCCTCGCCCGTCAGCGCCTCGCTCAGGGGCTCGATGCCCATGCCGGCGAAGTGGCGGCTGGCGGCGAGCCCGTCCGTCGGCACGAGGTCCATGAAGCCGAAGCGGCGCACGTCGTTGTAGGTGATCGTAGCCCCCGTCTCCATCGCCATCACGACGTGGTCGTGCTTCGGCGTGCCGAGCGCCCCTTCGAGGTAGAAGTCGCCGGGCGAGAGGTTTCGCCCATCCGGCAGGGCCACGTCGAAGCGCCCGCTCATGCCGAGGTGCATGACCAGCGTCTCGCCCGAATCGAGGTGCGCCGTCAGGTACTTGGCCCGGCGCGCGAGCTCCCTCACGCGCCGCCCCTCCAGGCGCTCGGCGAAGCGCTCCGGGAAGGCGAAGCGCAGGTTCGGGCGGCGCAGGGTGACGCGGGAGAAGCGCGCCCCGACCAGGGCGGGCTCCAGCCCGCGGCGGACGGTCTCGACCTCGGGAAGCTCGGGCATTCTCTGTGCTGGACCGTGGACGTGTCGGGAGGAGGCCGTGATATCGGCCCGCGGCGCCCGCGCAGCAATGCCGCTGCGACGCCGCGCGTCAGGACACCTGGCGGCACCGTCCGGGCGCCGCGTCGAGAACCGCCCGGCGCGCCGAACCCCGTGCGCCCGGCCCGGAGCGCGGGTTTCGACGCATGGCGGTTTCTCCGCCGCTTCGCTATGGAGGCGGGCGAAGGACAGGTGCCATGCGAGACGACGAGCGGCGTTCGGACGGGGCGACGACGGATTTCGGGTTCGAGCGGGTGGCGCTCGCCGAGAAGCAGGAGCGCGTCGACGACGTGTTCCGCTCGGTCGCCCGGCGCTACGACCTGATGAACGACCTGATGTCGGCGGGCCTGCACCGGGCCTGGAAGGCGCAGCTCATCGCGATGCTGCGCCCGCCGCAGGGCCGGCCGTTCCACCACCTCGACGTGGCGGGCGGCACCGGCGACATCGCCTTCCGCTCGCTGGAGGCC
The DNA here is from genome assembly GCF_007992195.1 of Methylobacterium oxalidis. Taxonomy (GTDB): domain Bacteria; phylum Pseudomonadota; class Alphaproteobacteria; order Rhizobiales; family Beijerinckiaceae; genus Methylobacterium; species Methylobacterium oxalidis. The sequence goes on from NZ_BJZU01000002.1 coordinate 52,465, forward strand.
GGCGGCCCCGGCACGCACGTCACCGTGCTCGACATCAACGAGGCGATGCTGCGCGTCGGCGCCGAGCGGGCGGGCGGCCGCTATTCGGGGCGCATCGACTTCGTCACCGGCAACGCCGAGAGCCTGCCGCTGCCGGATTCCGCCTTCGACGCCTACACCATCGCCTTCGGCATCCGGAACGTGCCGCGCATCGAGGCGGCGCTCGCCGAGGCGCGCCGGGTGCTGAAGCCGGGCGGGCGCTTCCTGTGCCTCGAATTCTCGAAGGTCGACATGCCGGTGCTCGACCGGATCTACGACGCCTACTCCTTCCACGTGATCCCGCGGATCGGCGCGCGGGTGGCGGGCGACGCGGAATCCTACCGCTACCTCGTGGAGTCGATCCGCCGCTTCCCCTCCCCCGGCGCCTTCGCGGGCATGATCGAGGCGGCGGGCTTGCGCCACGTCAGCCACCGCCTGCTGTCCGGCGGCATCGTGGCGATCCACTCGGGCTGGAAGGTCTCCTGATGGTGCTGGCCGCGACGGCGCCCGGGGCGAGCGCCGGGGAGCCGAACCTCCGGTGATCGGCGCGATCTTCCATCTCGTGCGCGGCGCGCATGTGGGCTTCGTGCTGGCGCGCGAGGGCGGGCTCGCCTTCGTGGACCCCTCGCAACTGCCCCCGCACCTGCGCCTCGCCCTCAAGGTCGGGCGCATGCTGGAGCGGCCCGGCCTCGGCGACGGGGCGGCGCGTCTCTCCGTGGCCCTGACCCGGCTCGGGCCCTCCTACGTCAAGTTCGGGCAGTTCCTGGCGACCCGCCCCGACATCGTCGGCATGGCGGCGGCGATCGACCTGGAGCGGCTGCAGGACCGGGTGCCCCCCTTCCCGCAGGGCCAGGCGATCCGCGTGGTCGAGACCGCCCTCGGGCGGCCCCTGCGCGAGGTCTTCGCCACGTTCAGCGAGTCGATCGCCGCGGCCTCGATCGCGCAGGTCCACAAGGCCACCGTGATCGAACCGGACGGCACGCAGCGCGCGCTCGCCGTGAAGGTGATGCGGCCGGGCGTGCGCGAGCGCTTCCAGCGCGATCTGCAGGCCATGCGGTTCATGGCCCGCGTCGTCCACACGCTCTCCCCCCAGGCCGAGCGCCTGCGCCCGCGGGAGGTGGTCGAGATCCTCGCCCGCTCCGTGATGATGGAGATGGATTTCCGGCTCGAGGCGGCCGCGATGTCCGAGCTCGCCCAGAACACGGCCGGGGACACGGATTTCCGGGTGCCGAAGCCCGCCTGGGAGCTCACCGCGCGGGACGTGCTGACGAGCGAGTGGATCGAGGGCACGCGCCTTCACGACCACGCGACCCTGATCGCGGCCGGCCACGACCCGAAGGCCCTCGGGCGCACGGTGATCCAGTCGTTCCTGCGGCAGGCGATCCGGGACGGCTTCTTCCACGCCGACATGCATCCCGGGAACCTGTTCGTGGACGCGGACGGGCGCCTGACGGCGGTGGATTTCGGCATCATGGGCCGGCTCGGCCACAAGGAGCGCCGCTTCCTCGCCGAGATCCTGCTCGGCTTCATCCTGCGCGACTACAAGCGCGTGGCGCAGGTGCATTTCGAGGCGGGCTACGTGCCCGCCCACCATTCCGTCGACGATTTCGCGCAGGCGATCCGGGCGATCGGCGAGCCGATCCACCAGCGGCGCGCGGACGAGATCTCGATGGCCAAGGTGCTGACGCTGCTGTTCGACGTCACCGCCCTGTTCGACATGAGCACGCGCACCGAGCTCGTGATGCTGCAGAAGACCATGGTGGTGGTGGAGGGCGTGGCCCGCTCGCTCGACCCGCAGCTCGACATGTGGACGGGCGCCGAGCCCGTGGTGCGGGCCTGGATCGCCCGCAACCTCGGGCCCGTCGGCCGCCTGGAGAGCGCGGGCCGCGCGGCGCTCACGGTCGCCGACGTGGTGGCGGACGTGCCCGACCTCTCGCAGCGCCTGAAGCGCATCCTGGTCCGCCTCGACGAGGCGGGCACCGGCGACGCGCAGCGCCTCGAAGCCTTCGCGCGGCAGGAGAAGCGGCGCGCCCTGTGGTCGACGCTGGCGCTCTGGGGCATCGCCATCGGTGCGCTGGTGATGGCCTTCCGATAAGCTCGCCGCATGGACAAGCCCACGGAACAGCCCCTGCGGAACCGGCGCATCCTCCTCGTGATCGGCGGGGGCATCGCGGCCTACAAGTCCCTCGACCTGATCCGGCGCCTGCGCGAGCGCGGCGCGGCGGTGCGCCCGCTCCTCACCAAGGGCGCGCAGGAATTCGTGACGCCGCTCGCCGCGGCGGCGCTGGCCGGAGAGCGGGCCCACACCGACCTGTTCGACCGGGCGGACGAGGCCGACATCGGCCACATCAAGCTCGCGCGCGACGCCGACGCGGTCGTCGTGGCGCCGGCCACCGCCAACCTGATGGGCCGCATGGCGCACGGCCTCGCGCCGGACCTCGCCTCGACGGTGCTGCTCGCCACGACGCTGCCGATCCTGATCGCGCCCGCCATGAACGTGCGGATGTGGCAGCACCCGGCGACGCGGCGCAACCTCGCGGTGCTGACCGGCGACGGGGTGCGGGTGGTCGGCCCGAACGAGGGCGCCATGGCCGAGGCCGAGCACGGGCCGGGCCGCATGGCCGAGCCCGCCGAGATCTGCGCCGCGCTCGAGGCGATGCTCGCGGAGGGCGCCGCGCCCGCCGGCCTCGGCTTCCTCGCCGGCCGCAAGGCTCCGGGCTCGCTCGCGGGACGGCGCGTCCTCGTCACCTCCGGGCCGACCCACGAGCCGATCGACCCGGTGCGCTACCTCGCCAACCGCTCCTCGGGTCGGCAGGGCCACGCGATCGCGGCCGCCGCCGCCGCCGCGGGCGCCGCGGTGACGCTCGTCTCGGGGCCGGTCTCGATCCCCGACCCCGTGGGGGTGAGCGTCGTGCGCGTCGAGACCGCGCGCGAGATGCTCGCCGCCGTCGAGGCGGCCCTGCCCGCCGACCTCGCCGTGTTCGCCGCGGCCGTCGCCGACTTCCGGCCCGCCGAGGCGCGCGCGGCCAAGATCAAGAAGGACGGGAGCGGGCCCCCGCCCCTGGCGCTGACCGAGAACCCGGACATCCTCGCCACCGTGGCGGGGCTGACGGCGGGCCGTCCGCGCCTCGTCGTCGGCTTCGCGGCCGAGACCGACACGGTGATCGACTACGCGCGCGCCAAGATCGCCCGCAAGGGCTGCGACCTGATCGTGGCCAACGACGTCTCGCCCGAGGGCGGGGTCATGGGCGGGGCCAGCAACACCGTGCACCTCGTCGCCCGCGACGGTTCGGTGGAGACCTGGCCGACGCTCGACAAGGACGAGGTCGCGCGCCGCCTCGTGGCGCATTTCGCGCGGACGCTCTGCGCGCCCTGAGGCGGGCCGCTCAGGGCTCCTCGCGGATCACGGCCAGGCGGCGCAGGCTCTCGGCCGCGTGGTCGAGGAAGGCCGCGACCTTCGGCGGGCGGTGCGGCCCGCCGCGGGCGACGAGATGGACCGGGATCGGCGGCGGCTCGTGCTCGCGCAGGAGCCGCACGAGGCGGCCCGCCGCGATGTCCTCCACCACCTGATAGGACAGGAGCCGCGCGATGCCCCGGCCCGCCCGCACGGCGATGAGCTGCGCCTCGACCTCGTTGACGAGGAGCCGCGGCGCGAGCCGCACCGCCGTGGCCCGCCGGCCCGTGCCGAAGCGCCACTCCCGCGCCTCCGTGCGCGGCGCGCCGAAGACCGTGTCGTGCGCCGCGAGGTCGGCCGGGCGCCGCGGCAGCCCGCGCGCCGCGAGATAGGCCGGGCTCGCCACGAGCACCCGGCGGACCGCGCCGACCCGCCGCGCCAGCAGGCTCGAATCGGCCAGCCGGTCGATCCGGACCGCGAGGTCGAGCCCATCCTCGATCAGGTCGAGGTTGCGGTCGGCCAGCACCAGCTCGACCTGCGTCTCGGGATAGGCGTCGAGGAAGCTCGCCACCACCGGCGCCACGTGCAGGCGCCCGAACTGCACGGGCGCCGTGACGCGCAGGAGGCCGCGCACCGGCGCGTCCGAGGCGCCCGCGAGCGCGGCCTCGTAGGCCGCCAGCACGGCGCGGGCCTCGTCGGCGAGCGCCCGCCCCGCCTCCGTCGGGGCGAGGCGGCGCGTCGTGCGCTCCAGGAGCCGCACGCCGACCCGGTCCTCCAGCGCGGCGAGCGCCCGCGTCACGGCCGGGCCCGAGCGGCGCAGGCGGCGCGCCGCGGCGGCGAGGCTCCCCTGCTCGACGATCGCGACGAAGATCGCGAGCTCATCGATGCGGTCCATGCGATCCTTCCGCCACCTGAAATTCTGTCGTTCGTGCGTGACGGATTTCGCCGCGGCGGCGCAAGAATATCTTCGACCGGGTCCACCGGAGAAGCGCCATGACCGAACCTGCCAAGACCGAACCTGCCAAAACCGAATCCGCCGACACCGGGCCCGCCATCACCCTCCACGGGATGCGCCTGTCGGGCCACTCGCACCGCGCCGAGCTGTTCCTGTCGCTGCTCGGCCTGCCCTACCGGTTCGAGGAGGCGACCGGCGCGGTGCGGGCCGGCGCGGCGTTCCGGCGGCTGAACCCGCTGGGCCAGATCCCGGTGCTCGTCGACGGCGAGGCGGTGATCGCCGACAGCAACGCCATCCTCGTCTACCTCGCCCGCCGCTACGCCCCGGGCAGCGCCTGGCTGCCGGATGCGCCCGAGGCCGCCGCGCAGGTGCAGCGTTGGCTCTCCATCGCGGCCGGCGAGGTCCGCTACGGCCCGGCGCTCGCCCGGCTGATGGTGCTGTTCGGGGCGCAGGCCGAGCGCGCGGCCGTCGAGGCGACCGCCTCGCGCGTCCTTCGCTTCATGGACGACCACCTCGCCGGCCGCGACTTCCTGGCCGCGCCGCACCCGACGCTGGCGGACATCGCCTGCTATTCCTACGTCGCCCACGCCCCCGAGGGCGGCGTCCCGCTCGATCCCTACCCAGCGGTCCGGGCCTGGCTCGGCCGGGTCGAGGCGCTGCCGGGCTTCCTGCCGATGCCCCGCTCGCCGATCCCGGAGGCCGCCTGAGGATGCCATGCACGCCCCCTCCTTCCACGCGGACGAGATCGCCGCGCAGCGTCTCGGCGACGGCGTGATCGGCGACACGCCGGCCATCCGCACCTTCATGCCGGAGCAGCACCGGACCTTCTTCGCCGGCCTGCCGATGCTGCTCGTCGGCGCCGTCGACGCGGACGGCTGGCCGATCGCCACCGCGCTCGCCGGCCGGCCGGGCTTCGTCTCGACGCCCGATCCCGAGACCCTGCGGGTGGCGGCCCTGCCGCCGTCCGACGATCCGGCCGCCTCCGCCCTGCGGCCGGGCGCCGAGATCGGGCTCCTCGGGCTCGATTTCGGGACCCGGCGTCGCAACCGCGCCAACGGGCGGATCGCCGCGGTCGATGCCGGCGGCTTCACGGTCGCGGTCGAGCAGAGCTTCGGCAACTGCCCGAAATACATCCGGCGCCGCGAGGCCGAGGCGGAGCCCCGCGCCGGCGGCCCGGCCGAAAGCTTCCGGGGCGTCGACGCGCGGGCCCGCGCTCTGATCGCGTCGGCCGACACGCTGTTCGTGGCGACCCGTGCCCGGGACGGCGTCGGGCCGGCAGGCGGCGCCGACATCTCGCACCGCGGCGGCAGTCCGGGCTTCGTGCGCGTCGACGGCGACGTGCTCACGATCCCGGATCTTCCCGGCAACCGCTACTTCAACACGCTGGGCAACCTCGTCGGCGAGCCCCGGGCCTCGCTCCTCCTCGTCGATTTCGAGAGCGGCGACCTCCTCACGCTCCAGGGCGAGGCGGAGATCGACTGGGACGGGCGGGAGGCCGCGGGGTTCGCGGGGGCGCGCCGCTCGTGGAGCTTCCGCGCCCTGCGCGGCTGGCGCCGGCCGGCGGCCCTGCCGCTGCGCTGGCGCCCCCTCGACCCCTCGCCCTTCCTCGCCGGGACGGGCCCCTGGGCCGGGCCGGCGTGAGGGCGCGCCCCGCTCAGGCGGCCTCGCGCCGCCGGGCCACCGCGTCGGCGAGCAGGCACAGGATCTCGAAGGCGATGGTGGCGCCGGCGAGCGACGTCACGCCGGTCGGGTCGAGGGAGGGCACGACCTCCACGAGGTCCCCCCCGACGAGGTCGAGGCCGCGCAGGCCCCGCACGAGGTAGAGCGCCTCGCGCCCCGTGAAGCCGCCCATCTCCGGCGTGCCGGTGCCCGGTGCGTAGGCGGGGTCGAGGGCGTCGATGTCGAAGCTGAGATAAGCCGGCCCCTCGCCCACGATGGCGCGGGCCTCGGCCAGGATCTCGGGCAGGCCGCGGGCGAGCGTCTCCTCCATGGTGAGGATGCGGATGCCGCGGGCGCAGGCCCAGTCCCGCTCGTCGGCCGAATCGATGCTGCCGCGGATGCCGATCTGCACCGTGCGGTGCGGATCGAGCACGCCGTCCTCCACCGCGCGCCGGAACGGCGTGCCGTGGGTCAGCCGCATGCCGCCATACTGGCCGTCGTCGGTGTCGCTGTGCGCGTCGATGTGGACGAGGCCGAGCGGGCGCCCGGCGCCGAGGGCGCGCAGCACCGGGTAGCTGACGAGATGGTCGCCGCCGACCGAGAGCGGCACCACGCCCGCGGCCCGCAGGCCGGCGTGGAACGCCTCCACCCGCCGGCAGGTGTCGGCAGCGTCGAGCGGGTTCACCGGCACGTCGCCGAGGTCGGCGCAGGCGGCGAGCGCGTAGGGCGCCACGCCGGTCGCCGGGTTGAACTGGCGCGTGCCGGTCGTGGCCTCGCGCACGGCGCGGGGGCCGAGCCGCGCGCCCGGCCGGTTCGTGGTCGCCCCGTCGAAGGGGATGCCGACGAGGCCGATCTCGATCTCGCCCGCCGCCGCGGCGGGGTCGAGGACGGGCAGCCGCATGAAGCTCGCCACGCCCGCGTAGCGGGGGCCGTCCATGCCCGAGGCCGGCCGGTAGCGGGCGATCCGCTCGGCCAGCTTCCCGCCCGACGGCCCGTCCGCCGCCTCCCGGCCCGAGAAAACCTGCCCCACCCTGACGCCTCCCTCCGGCCGCGAGACCCGGATCATCGGAGCACCGGCCGTCCGGGATCAAGCCGCCGCCTCCGGCATGCAGGCCGGCGGCCGATCGCGTTGACGACTCAAGGGCGTGCGAGTATAGCACCCGCTCCGCCGAGGGCTCGCGCTTTTCGCGAACCCTCGGCTTCGCCATTACCTGACACCTGCACGCGTTGACCGACCCCCGGCCGATCCCGGCCCGTCGGTACCGCCCGACGAGACGAGGATGCCCATGGCCAACACCGTGTCGGCCAAGAAGATGACCCGCAAGATCGCCAAGCGCACGGCGATCAACCGCTCGCGCCGCTCCCGGATGCGCACGTTCCTCCGCAAGGTCGAGGAGGCGATCGCCACCGGCAACGCGGATACGGCCCTCACCGCCCTCCGCGCCGCCGAGCCCGAGATCATGCGGGCCGCCCAGCACGGCATCGTGCACAAGAACAACGCCTCCCGGAAGGTCTCGCGCCTCGCCGCGCGCGTGAAGTCGCTGAGCGCCGCCGAGGCCGCCTGACGCCTTCGCCCTCAGGGACGACGACGGACGAGCCCGGCCACCGCGCCGGGCTTTTCTTTTGGCAATGATTCTCCCACCGAATCGAGCGCTGTGGCGGGGTCTCGGTGCTGCGCTACAAGTCGGGTCTCAGAGAGAACATCAGCGCGAAGACGGCCGCTGCCGCGGCACAGATCCCGAGCCCGAGGTACCGCACCAGGGATCGTGCACCAGTCGCGAACGCGAACGCCGTCGTCCAGATGCCTGCAAGCCAGATCGGCGCGCTGAAAAGGACCCCGACATAGAAAGACAGTTCCGGGACGTGGCTCCTGTCAGCACGCGCTTCGTGGAGGGTTGTCGGTATTCCGAACATCGAGAGCGCGGCGAGTGCGCCCAACAACATCGTCGCCAGAAGCGCCGCGACGAAGCTTGCCACGGGCAGGATTGAAGCCCGATCAGCTTTCACAACATTACCCGAACCCAGTTTCATCACTGCGCCTCGATCAGTCTGACGAATCTGCGTCGCAAGTGCCGCGAGCTCAGCGCCGTGGCGCATCTCCGATGTGTCACGGCCGAAGCCCGAGCGGTTTTACCGAGGCGGCGTCGCGCCGTCAGATCCGGCGTCTCTGCCCCAGGATACGCAACCTCAGGCTTGGTCCCTCTTGGGTCGACATCGATGCGGCCCTGTGGTCGACCGCAAAGCAGGCATTGAGCTTACAGCGAAGGATCGTCGGCGATGTTCAGGATGATCAATTTCGTTTCGGTGACCGCCAGAGTCAGCCCCCGACTACTCGACACGACGATTCGACAATTCCCTGCCGTCAAGATGCCGGCAATCGGGGCGTTCAATCCGGGGCCCGGTCGCGCCGCCCGGTAACCTTTCGGTAAACAAACGTCCTTAACTAATGCTTTCGGGGTCACCGCAAACGCATCTGGCAGGACGAGAGCCATGAGCACATCCGGCATCGAGGCGGGCGCCGAGAAGGCTGCCCAGAGCGCGCCGTCGCCGCAGGAGCAGCTGATGGCGATCGTGTCGGGCGCGGCCAAGCCGGAGCCCGCGAAGGCCGAGGCGGCCAAAGCCGAATCGGCCAGGTTGGATGCGGCCAAGATCGAAGCGGTAAGATCCGAGCCCGCCAAGCCCGAGATCGTGGCGAAGGGCGCAAAAATCCTCCCGCCGGCCGCGCGGGTCCGCCCCGGCTTTCGGCTCGACGCGCGTCTCGCCGGCGTCGCCTGCGCCGCCCTCGCGGTCGGCACCCTCGTCGGCGCGGGCGCGAGCGCCCTCTCGACCCCGCGGGCCGACCGGACGGCCGGCGCCTTCACGGAGGTGCAGGCCGGGCTCGAGGCGAACCGCGTCGAAGCCGCCCGCCTCAACACCGAGATCGAGCGCCTCGGGCGCACGCTCAGCGCCCTGCGCGACGCCAACGAGGTGACGCGCACCGACGCCAAGACCCGCGCGAACGGCGTCTCCGAGCGACTGGCCAAGCTGGAGCAGACCGTCACGACCCGCATGACCGGCCTCGGCGAGCGGATCGAGCAGTCGGACCGCGACCACGCCACGCGCCTCGCCGCCCTCTCGACGCTGATCGAGAAGCGCCCGGCGCCCGCCCCCGCACCCGCCGCCGCGGTGGCGCCCGCCCCGGCGGCCGCGAAGCCCGAGCCGGCGCAGACCGGCGCGATCCCCGACAAGCCGAAACCCGCCGTCATCGAGGGTTGGGCCGTGCGCGACGTCTACGACGGCGCGGCGATGCTGGAGGACAGGAAGCGCAGGTTGGTGGAGGTGGCGCCCGGCGACACGGTTCCCGGCGTCGGCCGCGTGGAGGCGCTGGAGCGCCGTGGCCGCGACTGGGTCGTGGTCACGCGTCAGGGGCTCATCACCCCGCAATCCTGGTGAGGGACGAGTTCCGGCTCAGGTCGTCGGGACCGGGGTCGCGGCGAGGTCGTCCGAGCGCACGGGGAAGCGCGGCTCCACCACCATCGGGTCCGTCATCGCGGCGGCCCGCACGGCGCGGCGGCGCCCGTTGATGCGCGCCCGCGCCTGCTCGGCCCGCGTCGGATGCAGCAAGGCCGTGAGAAGGGCCTGACCCTCGAAACTGCTATCCAGATTCTTCGCGTCGAAAACGGGCATGGCTTCCTCGCACCTGCGGTGACGAGAGGGCGGCGGGCGGCCGTGGTAAGCTCGGCCGTGTGGATAACGGGGACAGGCCGTAGAAGTTCCGAAAGTCGTCGCCCGTCAACCGATAATTAATCGTCGCATTCCGGTGCCCCGGTCGCGGTGCGAAATCGCACCCTCTGTTGGCCGATTCGGCATTCGCAAGGCTTCGCGCGCCGCGCCCGAAGTGCTGCCAAATGTTCGCGAGCGCACGAATCGCCCGCTCAGGTGCCGGCGCCGCGATAGATGTTGGCGGGGAAGCCCCGGACGTCGGTCTCGACCCGGAAGACGTGGCCCGCCATCGGGTCGATGGCCGGGTCGCGGCCCCGCCGGCAGGTGGTGATGTACAGCGTCGTGAGGTCGGGCCCGCCGAAGGCGCACTTGGTCACGAGGGCCGTCGGCACCGGCAGGATCCGCTCCACCCGTCCGTCCGGCGCGAAGCGGGTGATGCGCGAGCCCGCGTAGTGGCAGATCCAGAGATGGCCCTCGGCGTCGAGGGTGAGCCCATCCGGCTTGCCCCAGCCCGGCTCGAAGGTGATGAGCGGACGCGGCTCGCCGACCGTCGTTCCGTCGAGGTCGTGCACCCGCACGACGCCGTTCGCGGTATCGATCGTGTAGAGCCGGCGCCCGTCCGGGCCGACCACGGGGCCGTTGGTGACGGTGGCGGCGCCGCCGAAATCGAGCCGCGTGCGGCCGTCCCAGCGGTGGAAGCCGCCGGTCGGCTCGCTCTCGGCGTCGTCCATGCTGCCGAACCAGAGGGCTCCGTCCGGCCCGACATTGCCGCTGTTGAGCCGGTTGTTCGGCGGGTGCGGCTCGGGCCGCACCAGCGGCGTGCGCGCGCCCGTCTCGACGTCGAGGCAGGCGACGCCGGACTTGAAGCCGGCGATGAATTTTCCGGGGTCGGGCGTGAGCAGGGCGAAGCCGAGCTTCTCGTCGAGGGCGAGGCGGTGCGTCTCGTCCGTCTCGGGCCGGTGTCGCCAGATCGCCGGGTTCTCGATGTCGACCCAGACCAGGGTGCCGGAGCGCGCGTCCCACAGGATCTCCTCGCCGAGCTCGCAGCCGCAGGCGACGGCGACGCGGGGCGTGTGCGGATGGACGGGTGGGGTCATGCGTGCGGGCGTCCTCGGTGAGGGCTCGTCTGACGACGGTTCGGGGGTTCAACGCGCGACGCGGGCGAGCGTCCCTGAGCCGATGCCGAGGGATGCGCCGGGCGTGGGACGGGGCCGCACCAAACCCGTGTCTGGCGGTCCCGCAGGTTCTGTGCGAGGGCGTTCCGCGGAGGACGGGGGACAGTGATCGAGACCGACGAGCCCCTCGCTGGGCGGACCGCGCGGACCGAGCTGCCGGGCGCTGCCGACAGCGCCGCCGCGGCCTGGCCGCCGCTCGCCCGGTTCGTGGAGGCGGACAGGCGCCTCGGGGCCGCGGCGGCCGCGCGCGGCCGGCTCGCCGTGGCCGCCTACGAGTTCCTGCGGTTCGGGCTGAAGCAGGCCTGGGCCTGCCTGTTCGGCGCCCTCCTCCTCGGCCTGCTCATCGTCACCTACTGGGCCTACCCGGCCGGCGCGCCGCTGGCGCGCTACGATCTCCTCTTCGTCGCGGCGGTCGCCATCCAGATCGTCATGCTCCGGCTGCGGCTCGAGACCCTCGACGAGGCCAAGGTCATCCTGATCTTCCACGTCATCGGGACGATCATGGAGGTCCACAAGACGGCGATCGGGAGTTGGGCCTACCCGGAGGCGAGCCTGTTCCGCATCGGCGGCGTGCCGCTCTTCACCGGCTTCATGTACGCCGCGGTCGGGAGCTACCTCGCGCGGGTCTGGCGCCTCTTCGACTTCCGGTTCACGCGCCACCCCCCGCTCGCGGCGCTCGCCGTGCTCTCGGCGGCGATCTACGTGAACTTCCTCACCAACTACCGGCTGCCCGACATCCGCCTCGGGCTGATCCTGGCGGCTTCCGTGCTCTTCGCGAGGGCGACCATCTACTTCAAGGTCTGGGTGGTCCACCGCCGCATGCCCCTCCTCCTCGGCCTGACGCTGGTGGCCCTGTTCATCTGGTTCGCGGAGAACATCGGCACCGCGACCGGGACGTGGCTCTACCCCAGCCAGAGGCTGCGCTGGTCCCTCGTGCCGCTCTCGAAGCTGAGCTCGTGGTTCCTCCTGATGATCATCTCCTACACCCTCGTCGCGTGGGTGAACGGCATCGCGACGCTCTTCGCCGCCCGCACGCGCGTCCCGAGGCCGTGAGCCGCGGCGCCTACCTCGCCGCGGCGGCCCTGGTGATCCTCGCCGGGCTCGTCCTGCGGCTCGTGCCCTGGGGCCTGCCGCTCCGGGTCCACCACGTCGGCGGCGGCATCCTGTGGGGCGCCATGCTGTTCCTGCTGGCGGCTGCGCTGCGGCCCCGCGGGTGGGGCGAACGGGCGGCCCTCGCCGCGGCGTTCCTGGCGGCCACCGCGATCGAGCTGTTCCGCCTCTACCGCTCGCCAGGCCTCGACGCGTTCCGCCTGACGCTCGCCGGGCAGTTGCTCCTCGGCCGGATCTTCTCGGCCTGGAACCTCCTGTCCTACGCGGCCGGCATCGCGCTGGCCTTCCTCACCGCGCGCCGGATCGGCGCCGGGCGGCCCTGAGGCTCAGCGGGTGTCCTCGCTCAGGAGCTCCGTGTTGACCGCGAAGGCGGCCATCGCGCCCTCGGCGGCGGCCACGACCGCGAACTGGACGCGGCGCGAGGCGTCGCCGGCCACGAACAGGCCGGGCACGTTGGTCTTCTCGTAGTCGCGGGTCGGCACCGTGCCCTTCCGGGTCAGGTCGCAGCCGAGCTCGCGCACGAGGTCGGAGGGCAGGCACTCGGCGGGCATCAGGAAGACGGCGCGGCAGGGCAGCGTGCCGCCCTCGGCGAGCTCGATGTGGGTGGGGCGGTCGCCGTCGCCGCGCAGCCGCCGCACCCGGTCGGTGACGAGGCGCACGCCGTTGCGCGCGAGGCGGTCGCGGTCCTCGTCCGACAGCTCGGTCGGGTGCCCGTCCGTGCAGAGCGTGACGTCACGGCTCCAGGCCGTCAGCTCCAGGGCGAAGCCCTTGGCGACGGGCCCGTGCGCGTAGGCGACGACCGGCTCGTCGCGGGCCTCGTAGCCGTCGCAGTAGGGGCAGGAATGCACGCCCGTGCCCCAGTGCTCGGCGAAGCCCTCGATCTCGGGCAGGTTCTGGTGGAGGCCGGTGGCCAGGATCAGGCGGCGGGCGCGCTCGACGCTCCCGTCCGCGAGGCGCACCTCGAACGCGTCGCCGTCCCGCCGCGCGCCGACCACCGCGATGTCGCGCCGCTCGACCGTGGGGTAGCGGTCGAGGTCGGCCTGCCCGGCCGCCCGCAGGTCGAAGGGGGGTGTCCCGTCGCGGGTGAAGAGGCCCCAGGTCCGGGGCGTGACGGCGTTGCGCGGCTCGCCCTTGTCGCAGAGCAGCACGCTGCGCCGGCACCGGCCGAGGATCAGGGCGGCGTTGAGGCCGGCCGGGCCTCCGCCCACGATGATGACGTCGCGCATGGGGGGCGCTCCACGAGATCGGGCCCGCGAGCGGGGCTTCCGAACGAGGCAAGCGCCGAGACCCCGCGATCGTTGCCGGACGGCCACGAAAAAGGGCGCCCGCGGCGCCCCTTCCGTCGAACCCGGGTTCGCGTGCCGGCCCGGATCAAGCCGCGGCGGTCTTCACCGGGACGCCCTTCTCGGACAGGAACTGCTGCAGTTCGCCCGACTGGAACATCTCGCGGGTGATGTCGCAGCCGCCCACGAACTCGCCCTTCACGTAGATCTGCGGGATGGTCGGCCAGTTCGAGAAGGCCTTGATGCCCTCGCGGATCGCCATGTCGTCGAGGACGTTCACGCCCTTGAACGGCACCCCGAGGTAGTTGAGGATCTGGACCACCTGGCCCGAGAAGCCGCACATCGGGAATTGCGGCGTGCCCTTCATGAACACGACCACGTCCTGCGACTTGATCTCGTTCTCGATGGTGGCGTTGACGTCGGTCATGGGTTCGTCCTTGTCAGTACCCTGGAAGTGTCGGTTGCATCCGACGATCCTTCGGACCGCCGCGACGGGTCAATGCAATTCGGTCGCGTCCACGATCCGGCGAAGCGCCGCGTCGATGTCGATCGGCTGAGCCAGGATCTCCTCGGGCGGGATCGGGCACGATTGCGGCAGCCGAGGCAGCAACGCGTCGCCGTACGCGATCAGGCTGGAATTGGCCATCGTCTGCGCCAACTTCCAGATCTGGTCCCACCGAATTCGCTGGCGCATCGACTTCTCGTACCGGAGAAGCGCCGCCGCATGGAAGGTCAGGATCTCCTCGCGCCAGTGCAGGCTGGCCCGGGCCGACGGCGCCGAGACCTGCTTGAGGAGGTGCGACAGGACTTGGGCGAGGAGGCTCTCGACCGCGTGGATCTGCGAACGTCCCACGCTCTCGATCTCCTCGGCGACGTTCTCCCAATCCACGGCGTTCGACAGGTCCGCGCGCTGGCCCAGCGCGCGCAGGGCCGCGGCCTGCTGCTCGGCCCAGGTCACGATGTCGTCGTCGTAGAGGCTCGGGTGGTCCATCGGGCCCTCGGTCCCGCGTCTGCCCCTCAATCCTGCGGGACGCCCGTCGTCAGCGCAAGGGCGTGGAGCACGCCCCCCATCCGCCCCTGGAGCGCGCCGTAGACCATCTGGTGCTGGGCGACGCGGGTCTTGCCCCGGAAGGCCGAGGAGATGACGGTCGCGGCGTAGTGGTCGCCGTCGCCGGCCAGATCCTTGATCTCGATCTGCGCGTCGGGCAGGGCCTCGCGGATCATCGCCTCGATCTCGCGCGCGTCCATCGGCATGGTTCGGGCTCCTCAGGGGTGTCGCAGGGTGGGGACGGGGCCCGGGTTCAGGCCGCCGCGCCCGCCGGCTGGCTCGCCATGTAGGCCGGGAACCAGTTCTGGTGCGCCTCGCGCAGCTCCGCGACCGATATGGTCTGCCCGCCCGGCAGGGTCAAATGCTCGGTCCCCGTGACGCCGACCACGCCCGCGTCGATGCCCTGGCTCGACGCGCTGTAGAGGATCTCGGTGGCCGTCTCCGGGTCGACCGCGACGAGGTAGCGGCCCTGGTCCTCGCCGAACAGGTAGGCGTGGGCCGGCAGGTTGACGGGCACCTCCGGCAGGGCGGCGCCGATGCCGCCCGCCATCGCCATCTCGGCCAGCGCCACGGCGAGGCCGCCGTCCGACAGGTCGTGCACCGTGTCGACGAGGCCGCTCGTGATCAGGCCGCGCACGAAGTCGCCGTTGCGCCGCTCGAGCCCGAGGTCGACTGGCGGCGGGGCGCCCTCCTCCCGTCCCTCGATCACCGCGAGGTAGCTCGACTGGCCGAGCCAGCCGTCGGTGGCGCCGATCAGCAGGAGGGCGTCGCCCTCGCGCTTCAGGCCGATGCTCGCGCGCCGCTCCACGTCGTCGAGAACGCCGACGCCGCCGATCGTCGGGGTGGGCAGGATGCCGACGCCGTTGGTCTCGTTGTAGAGCGAGACGTTGCCCGACACGACGGGGAAGTCGAGGGCCCGGCAGGCCTCGCCGATGCCGGTCAGGCAGCCGACGAGCTGGCCCATCACCTCGGGCTTCTCCGGGTTGCCGAAGTTCAGGTTGTCGGTGATGGCGAGCGGGCGCCCGCCCACCGCCGTGATGTTGCGCCACGCCTCGGCCACCGCCTGCCGCCCGCCCTCGACCGGGTCGGCCTCGCAGTAGCGGGGCGTCACGTCGGTGGTGAGCGCGAGGCCCTTCGGCCCGTCCTCGACACGCACGATCGCGGCGTCGCCGCCCGGCGTCTCGACGGTGTTGCCGAGGATGAAGTGGTCGTACTGCTCGTAGACCCAGCGCTTCGAGGCGAGGTCGGGCGAGCCGACGAGGCGCTTCAGCGCGTCCGTCAGCGAGGCCGGCTCCGGCACCTCGGCGGCGGACAGGATCGGCAGGTGAACGTTCGAGCGGTGGGGCCGGTCGTAGAGGGGGGCCTCGTCGCCGAGTTCCTTGATCGGCAGGTCCGCCACCGTCTCGCCGTGCCACTTGATGACGAAGCGGAGCGTGTCGGTGGTGTGGCCGATCACCGCGAAGTCGAGGCCCCACTTCACGAAGATGGCCTCCGCCTCCGCTTCCATGCCGGGCTTGAGGACCATGAGCATGCGCTCCTGGCTCTCGGACAGCATCATCTCGTAGGGCGTCATGCCCTCCTCGCGGGCCGGCACCTTGTCGATGTGCAGCTCGACGCCGAGGTCGCCCTTGGCGCCCATCTCCACCGCCGAGCAGGTGAGCCCGGCCGCGCCCATGTCCTGGATGGCGATGACGGCGCCCGAGGCCATCAGCTCCAGGCAGGCTTCGAGGAGGAGCTTCTCGGCGAAGGGGTCGCCGACCTGCACGGTCGGGCGCTTCGACTCGCTCTCCGCGTCGAACTCGGCGGAGGCCATGGTGGCGCCGTGGATGCCGTCGCGGCCGGTCTTCGAGCCGAGATAGACGATCGGGTTCCCGACGCCGGTGGCCGCCGCGTAGAAGATCGCGTCCGTCCGCGCGAGGCCGACCGCCATGGCGTTGACGAGGATGTTGCCGTCGTAGCGCGGGTGGAAGCCGACCGCCCCGCCCACGGTCGGCACGCCGAAGGAATTGCCGTAGCCGCCGATGCCGGCCACCACGCCCGAGACGAGGTGGCGGGTGCGCGGATGGTCCGGCGAGCCGAAGCGGAGCGCGTTCAAGGCCGCGATCGGGCGCGCGCCCATGGTGAAGACGTCGCGCAGGATGCCGCCGACGCCGGTCGCCGCGCCCTGGTAGGGCTCGATGAAGCTCGGGTGGTTGTGGCTCTCCATCTTGAAGACGCAGGCGAGCCCGTCGCCGATGTCGATCACGCCCGCGTTCTCGCCCGGCCCCTGGATCACCCAGGGCGCCGAGGTCGGCAGGCCGCGCAGGTGCTTGCGCGAGGACTTGTACGAGCAGTGCTCGTTCCACATGGCCGAGACGATGCCGAGCTCGGTCAGCGTCGGGTCGCGGCCGATCAGCCCGCGGAAGCGCTCGTACTCGTCCGGGGTCAGGCCGTGCTGGCGCACGAGGTCCGGAGTGATGGGAACGTCGTTTCGGAACATGGCGCGTCTCGGCGAAGTTCGGGCCGCCCCCGCGCCGGGGCGACGGGTCTTCCCGTCGTCCCGTGCGCGGGCGGCCGCTCTGGCGCAGGCTCTAGAGCGGAAGCATCCGGGCTGGCAACAATCGATCGCGCCGCAGCGGGATCTCGGATCCGGTTGTGAACGCTTGGCTCAATGCTGGCTCACGGTTGCCAGCGGCGTGCCCGAGGCCGCGCGGGCGCCGGTCCCGTCCTTCCGCGGGCGGCCCGCCCCGGCCCGCGCCACGGCCGCGTGCACGGGCTCCGGCCCGGCCACGAACGCGATGTAGTCGAAAGCGGCCGGGTCGATCGCGGACATCAGGAGCTGGAAGTGCGTCTGGAAGAGATTGTACTGGCGGCTCTTGAGCCGGAGCAGCTCGGGCGCGACGAGTTCATCCTGGCGCACCCGGATCGCCGCCGGCCGGCCGGGCCCCGGCGAGGGGATGCCCGAGGCGGCGAGCGGGTCGCGCAGGTGGACCGAGAGCCAGTCCCACTCCGCCCGCACGTCGAGCCAGCCGATCGCGTCGGCCGCCGCCACGCGGGCGAGCGCTCCGCGCACCCGCTCGGCCCGCGGGTCGAGGGCGATCCACGGGATCACGCTGCCGATCGTGACGAGGGAGACGGGGGTGCCGCGGCGCCCGAAATCCGGGTCGCGGGCGAGGATGCGGTCGAGGGCCTCGATGGCGAGGAAGCTCGACGAGGAATGGCCGATCACGACGATCTCCGGCGCCGTGCCCTCGGCGGCGCGGATGCGCTCGGCGAGCGCGTCGAGGCGCGCGTGCATGCGGCCTTCCGCGCCGCTGCCGTGGTCGTGCGTGAAGGTCGTGTCGTCGACGAGGTGCGCCACGTAGAGAGGCTTGCCGCGCGTGGCCCGCATCAATCCCGCCAGGATCGCGTAGGCGAGCGGGGGGACGGCGAGGAACGACCACGGCCAGCTCGCCTCGGGCAGCGTCGCGGCGGCGGCCGCGGCGAGCGCGAGGCTCAGCACGACGAACCCGAGATAGATCTGGTGGACGCCGAGGATCACGGTGGAGAACCGGCGCGCCTCCCGCCGGAACCGCCGGACGTAGCCGCTGCGCCAGAGCCGCCACCACAGGGCCGGCACGTCGACGAGGCGCCGCCAGTTCCGGCGCGGGAAGCGGGCGGCGACGATGTCGTCCCAGCGCAGCAGCCCGTAGCGGGTGGTCTGCCCGTCGAACGCCACCGTCCAGTCGAGGCTGAGCCCGTCCGCGGCGCGCACCGGCTCGCTCACCGCGATGTCGTGCCCGCGCCGCGCGGCCGTCAGCCGGCTCTCGCGCCGGAACAGGCCCCAGTAGGTCTCGGGCGGGCGCGGGTCGAAGCCCGGCATGTAGAACACCTGCCGGATCGGCCGGACGGGGGAATCGGGTCGCGAGATGGCGCAGGCATCCGGTCTGAGGGGTGGGACGGGCCCCAGATACGCCGAACCGGCCCCCTCTGGCTACATCGGCCGCGGGATCAGGCCCGGTCCTTGGCTGCGCCAGGACGTCGGCGACGGGCGCGACGAAGCGCTCTCCGCAGGTCTCGCCTCAAGATGCCGATCGGGCCCCAGACCCGGCAAGATAATCCTCCGTATTTTCACTGCATTCGGAGAACGGGCGTTTCCGATGGTCCAGTAAAACGGAACACGGTTTCGTTGACGCGGGGCTCGGTTCTTGACGATGATGCCCGTGCGGTCCGCGGACAGATTGAGACCTGCGCTCGGTAAAGGGGGTGATGCCCAGGCTCCGGGGCAGCTCGGACGTCCTGCGGATCTGCCCATCATCCCGCAGCAGCGCCCGTCGCGAGAGCTCGGTGGCCGAAGCATGGCCGCCCGGCGGACACGCGGGGCGCGTCCATCGATCAACCCCGCCGGAGACCATCCCGTGCCGCGCACAACGATACCCTCGCTCGGACTTGCCGCGCTCATCGCCCTCACCGTGCCCGTCGCCGCGCAGGAGCCGGTCGCGATCCGCGTCGCCGCCGAGGCGAAGGAGCCCGCCCGCGAGAGCGCCCTCGTCTCGACCGAGTGGCTGGAGAAGAACCTCGACGCGCAGCGGCTGCGCATCGTGGAGGTCAGCGTCGAGCCCGGCCAGTACGAGCGCGGCCACATCCCGGGCGCGCAGAACGTGGCGTGGCACAGCGACCTCGTCGAGACCGTGACCCGGGACATCGCCGGGCCGGAGAAGTTCGCCGCCCTCCTGCGTCGCCTCGGCATCGACCGCGACACCACGGTCGTGCTCTACGGCGACAACAACAACTGGTTCGCCGCCTGGGGCGCCTGGGTGCTCGCCCAGTACGGGCTCGTCGACAACGTCAAGCTCCTCGACGGCGGCCGCAAGAAGTGGGAGGCGGAGAAGCGGCCCCTCGACACCCGGACGCCGGAGGTCGCGGCCTCGACCTTCCAGGCGGCCCCCGCCTCGCCCGCCCTGCGGGCGCGGTTCGCCGACGTGCTGGCGGTGGCGCGCAGGGAGCGCGACGAGCAGATCCTCGACATCCGCTCGCCGGACGAGTTCTCCGGCAAGGTGATCGCGCCCGCCGGCGTGCAGGAGCTCGCCATCCGGGCCGGCCACATCCCGGGCTCGGTGAACGTGCCCTGGGCGAAGGCCGTGAACCCGGACGGGACCATCAAGTCGACGGCCGAGCTGAAGGCGCTCTACGCGGCGGCCGGGATCGACGGCTCCAAGCCGATCATCACGTCCTGCCGGATCGGCGAGCGCTCCAGCCATTCCTGGTTCGTGCTGAGCCGCATCCTCGGCTACCCGGTGCGCAACTACGACGGATCGTGGACGGAGTACGGCAACGCCGTCGGCGTGCCCGTGGTGAACCTCGCCGGCACGGTCTGGGGCGGCAAGTGACGGCAGGCCTCGGAGAGGCGGCGGGGCCCGGAGCGGCCTCGCCGATCGTGTCGCGGGCCTCGTCCGGACCGCTGCGGATCGGCCTCGCCGTCCTCATGGGCCTCGCGATCGTCCTCTCCGCGCAACGCCTCGCGAGCGAGCCGGGCGGCACGCGGCTCGGCCTCTCCCTCGTGCTGGGGGGGCTGTTCGGGTTCGTCCTGCAGCGCTCCCGCTTCTGCTTCTTCTGCCTGTGGCGGGACGTTCTCGATCATCGCGACCCGCGCGGGATGCTCGGCATCCTCGCCGCCCTGGCGACCGGGCTCGTCGGCTACGCCGTGGTGCTCGGCGCCTGGATGCCGGACCCGTCCGGCACGCGCCTGCCGCCGGACGCGCATGTCGGGCCGGTCGGCCCCGTGCTCGCCCTGGCCGGCCTGGCGTTCGGCGCCGGCATGGCGATCTCCGGTTCCTGCATCAGCGCCCATCTCTACCGCCTCGGCGAGGGCTCGCCGACCGCCCCCTTCGCGCTCCTCGGCACGGGTCTCGGCTTCGCGCTCGGCTTCGCGACCTGGAACCCGCTCTACCTCGCGAGCGTGTCGGACGCGCCGGTCCTGTGGCTCCCGCGCCATCTCGGCTATGCCGGCTCCCTCGCAGCCGGCCTCCTCGCCCTCACGGGCCTCGCCTGGCTGGCCTGGCGCCTCGCACCGGCGGCGCCCGCCGCGCGGGAGGTCCCGGCCTCCCCGCTCGGGGCGGTCTTCGTCGCCCGCTGGCCCGCCTGGCTCGGCGGCCTCGCGGTCGGCGCCATCGCGACGGCCGCCTACCTGCGGGTCGGCCCCCTCGGCGTCACGGCCGAGATCGGCGCACGGACCCGCCAGGCCGCCGCGCAGCTCGGGCTGCTGCCGGCCCGGCTCGAGGGCCTCGACACGTTCCGCGGCTGCGCCACGGCCGTGCGCGACGCCCTTCTGACGCCGAACGGCCTGTTCGTCGGCGGCCTCGTGCTCGCGGCGCTCGCCGCGGCGCTCGCGGCCGACCAGTTCCGCCCTGCCCGCCCGACCGGCGCCCAGGTCCTGCGCGGCCTGACCGGCGGCGTGCTCCTCGGCTGGGGCGCGATGACCGGCCTCGGCTGCAGCGTCGGCACGCTCCTCTCGGGCATCATGGCCGGCGCCGTCTCCGGCTGGGTGTTCGGCCTCGCCATGTTCGTGGGCGCCACCGCGACGCTCCTCGCCGGCCGCCGGCTCCGCTTGCTGCCGTAGGGTTCCGCTCCCCGCCCCCGCGCCGATCGATCCGCCGGGCCGCGGGCGCGTCCGGTCCCGCCCGAGGCGAACGCGCGATCGTCATCGGCTTGCGTCGGTCGGCCTCGGGGTCCGGTGCCGGCGCATCCCGGTCTTATGTAAATCTAGGATTGTTCTGCGAATTCAGTAAACCAGAAATAGCAGAACATTACAAATCCAGCGATTTGCTTCTGAAGACATTGACTCCTGCTCAATCAGCAACGATGGTCCCGCCGGCCCGGCAAAGGAGTTTGAGGCCTGAACACTACGTAGACCCCACACGATGCCTTCCTCATCGCTGAGGATTGAGAAGCTGCCCGCTTGAAGACTGAAATGTCGGCGCCGCAACGCGGTTCTCGACGCTCGATCGCACGCACTCGACGGCAGGGGCAACCTGCCGTCCGTTTCCTCCCCGACTCTCACACGACTTCAGTCCGCCCTTCGTCGAAGGCGCGGACCTTTCGTGCTGGCAAATCTATTTTTTCTGACAATACCAAAGTACTATTGCTTCTTCAGTATTTAATACTCTTGTGCCGCGCCGATCTGCGGGATTAAACCCGGCACGCAGGGATTTCCGAAGAATAGGCGCCCGGCTCAGCCGAGGTTCTACCCCGCGTGCGCCCGGACGGCGTGCGCGGGAACGCCGCTCCCTGCCGTCGCGCGCGAGTTCGTTCCGCGTGGCGCGATCCCAGGGAGGACCGTCATGGCCAGTAACGGCACGATCACCGGTACCGTCTTTCTCGATGCCAACGCCAACAACGTCCAGGACAGCGGCGACGCGTCGCTGGCGACCCTCGTCATCGACCTGCTCGACGAGCAGGGCAAGGTGCTCGCCTCGGTCCAGGCCGACGCCAACGGCCGCTACACCTTCGGGGGACTCGCCGCGGGCACCTACAGCGTCCAGTACCACTCGTCCGGCAACGCCCGCGGCAATCTCGGCACGAAGCTGAGCAACGGCTACACGCGCGTCGACAAGGTCGCCGTGGCCGAGGGCGCGACGGTCAATCTGAACGAGGGTTTCTACAGCTTCAACAACGACATCCGTGGGCTCATCTTCAACGACAAGAACAATGACGGGGTGGCGCAGGCCAACGAGCTGGCGAATGGCGTCACCGTCCAGCTGATCGACGCGCAGGGCAACGTCGTCCTGACGACCCAGACCAGCGCCAAGGACCAGGGCCTGCCCGGCGTCAACGGCGTGTGGAGCTTCTACAACGTCAAGCCGGGCACCTACACGGTCCACGTCGTGGCGGCCGACGGCACGATCGTGGCCGGCTCGAGCGACAAGGTCTTCACGATCGCCGCTGGCCAGGACATCAACAGCGTCCTCTTCACCCTGCGCGACAAGAGCACCCTGGTCTCCCTCTCGGGAACGGCCTTCAGCGACGCGAACGGCGACGGCATCCAGCAAGCGGGCGAGGGCGGCCTCGCCCATGTCAACGCGGTCGCGATCGACGCCAACGGCTACGCCAAGCAGACCACCGTGACCGACGCGGACGGCCATTACAGCTTCGACGGGCTCGCCGCCGGCAGCTACAAGGTCGTCTTCGGCACGCCCCAGGGCCTGAAGGGCACCGGCTCGACGAGCGTCGCCACCGGCAGCCTCGCCGCCGGCCAGAGCAAGGACCACCTCGACGCCGGCTTCAAGGCCGACACGGTGATCGACAAGACCGGCCAGATCCCGAACGCCACGACGATCAACGTCATCATACGCGGCCAGTCGAACTCGCAGTACGCGACCGACTACGGCATGAACGCCGTGCTCAAGGCCCAGATCGAGAAGCTGCTGGGCTTCGACGGCGTCAACCAGAAGGTCAACATCATCGCCAGCCACGACCAGCCGGACGGGGCGGCGACGCAGTGGCCGGGGACCGGCATGCTCGCCGACTGGCTGAGCCCGATCAGGGGCGACTACCGCAACGGCTGGACCGCCAACGCGCAGGAGCTCGGCCTGCTCAGCGCGATCGGCAAGATGTCGGCCGCCGACAAGGCCAACCCGACGGCGATCGTCTGGCTGCACAACGAGAGCGACAGCCTCAACGCCAACCTGACGAAGGACATGTGGCAGAGCGCGGTGCGCTACGAGGCCGGCCTCGTGCGCGGGATGCTCGGCCAGGACGCGAGCACGACGCCCTACCTCTTCGTCAACCCGATCCCGTTCCCGGATTCGGGCGCTCCCTGGGAGCCCGTGAAGAACCAGACGATCCGCGTCGGCATGCAGGAGCTGATGGAGGACAAGGGCTTCAACGCCGCCTACGCGAGCCACCAGTCCACCGACATCACGATGAACGCGGACAACTGGTCGCCACAGCCCTACACGCCCTGGGCGCATTTCAACAAGACGGACGCGCAGACGGTCTACGCCCGGATCGCGCTGAGCGTGGCCGAGCAGTTCAAGAACTCGGCGAGGCCGGGATCGGCCGTGGCGCAGGCCAACGGCAACATCGACGACAGCGGCCCGCAGGTCATCAGGGCCGAGACCATCCCGGGCCAGAGCCGGCAGCTCCTGGTCACCGTGAAGCACGACCAGGCGGACCATCTCCTGTCGCCCAGCTACACGGCGAGCCTCGGCGTCGGCTGGGTGCTGCGCTCGAGCTACGACGCCGCGACGCCGCTCGCGACCGGCGCCAAGGCCGAGATCGTCGACGGCACCCATGTCCGGCTGACCTTCGACAATGACATCCCCGCCGGTGCGCAGCTCTTCTACGCCTGGGGCGGCGCCCAGCTCGCGCTCAACCGCTACGGGTATGTCGACAGCACCGGAAACGGCAACGCCCTCTACGACGACCAGGGCCTGCCGATCTGGGCCGACCCGCGCGGCGTCAGCGTCACCGGCGACATCACGCCGCCCGATCTCACGCTGACGCAGACGCCGGGCGCCCAGGTCGAGGCCACGTCGGGTTCGGGCGCCGCGGTGATCTTCGCGGCCGCCGCGAAGGACGCCATCGACGCCAACCCGAGCGTGACCTTCGTCGAGGGCTCGAAAACGGTCAGCTCGGGCGCGACCTTCGGGCTCGGCAAGCACGTGATCGACGCGTTCGCCGTGGACGCGGCGGGCAACAGGACGATGAAGGAATTCACCTTCACGGTCGTGGACACCACGGCGCTGACGCTCACGCTGACGGCGCCGCAGGCGAAGATCGACGCGACCGGCCCCGAGGGCGCCAAGGTCAGCTTCTCGGGCAAGGCCGCCGACACGGTCGACGCCAACCCCAACCTGGTCTTCAAGGAAGGCGACCAGGTCGTCACCTCCGGCCAGAGCTTCGGCCTCGGCCGGCACACGATCAGCGCCACCGCCACCGACGCGTCCGGCAACACGACCTCGCAGACCTTCAGCTTCGTCGTGGCCGACCCGAAGGCGCCGACCCTGACGCTCGGCGCCCTGCCGGCGGCCAGGACCGAGGCGACCTCCGCCCGCGGCGCGGCCGTCACCTTCTCGGCGACGGCCACGGACCTCGTCGATCCGAAGCCGGTCGTCACCTTCTGGGAGGGCGACAGGAAGGTCGCATCCGGCGACACGTTCACGATCGGCGCCCACACGATCAAGGTCATGGCGACGGACGCGGCCGGCAACACCAACCTCGATTCCTTCAGCTTCACCGTGACGGACTCGACCGCCCCGACGCTGACCTTCGACGTGGTGCCGGATCGCAAGCTCGCTGCGAGCTCGGCCGCGGGTGCGGCGGTCGTGTTCGCGGCCCACGCCAACGACATCGTCGACACCAAGCCGTCCGTCGCCTTCACGGAGGGCGGCAAGTCCGTCAGCTCCGGCCAGACCTTCTCGGTCGGCGACCACACGATCAGCGCGACCGCGACCGACGCCGCCGGCAACAAGACCGCTCAGAGCTTCAGCTTCACCGTGGCGCCCTACGTCACGACGCCGCTCGAGAAGACGGTCAAGCTCGACTTCGCCCTGACGCAGGCCAAGGTCGATCAATCTGGCGGCCACACGATCGTCTACGGGCCGGACGGTGTCGGCCACGACCTGACCTACGCCGACACCTTCGCCTTCACCGACGGGACTGTGAACGAGCGGGACGGCAACCCGCTCGTGGACGACCTGTACTACTACGCGCACAATCTCGACGTCTGGAAGGCGCATCTCGACGCCGACCAGCACTACGCCCAGTTCGGCTGGAAGGAGGGCCGCGATCCCAACGCCGACTTCTCGACGAACGGCTACCTCGCGGCCAACCCGGCCGTGAAGGCCGCCGGCCTCGACCCGCTCCAGCACTACGCCCAGTTCGGCTGGAAGGAGGGCCGCGACCCCAGCGCGAATTTCGACAACGAGCGCTATCTGGCGGCCAATCCGGACGTGAAGGCGGCCGGGCTCGACCCGCTGGAGCACTATCTCGCGTTCGGCCGGGCGGAAGGCCGGGCCACCTACGCGGCGGTCGGCCGTCCCGCGGACCTCGCCAAGGCGCACGGCTTCGACGCGGAGTTCTACCTCCTGTCCAATCCGGACGTGGCGAAGGCCGCGCTCGCGGTGGGGGGCGACAGCTACGCCTACGCGCTCCAGCACTTCCAGACCTACGGGTGGCACGAGGGCCGCAACCCGAACGCCGTGTTCGACACCAACTTCTACCTGTCGGCCAATCCGGGCCTGAAGGCGGGCAGCGTCGATCCGCTCACCGACTACGACACGGTCGGGTGGAAGCAGGGGCGCGATCCGTCCGCCTCCTTCCATACCAACGCGTATCTCGCGGCCAATCCGGACGTGAAGGCTGCCGGGATCGACCCGCTCCTCCATTATCTGGAGTTCGGGATGCTGGAGGGCCGCCACCTCGCGTGATCCCCTCCCCGCGGCCGGGTCGGCCTCGACGAAGAGACCCTGGCCTGGCCGCGGCCGGAGCGCGGCATCGTCCGGATGCCGCGCTCCCTGGTGCCTTGGAAGCAGGGCCTCCACACCATTGCCCTCGCCCCGAAGGTGCGCGGGCTCGCTGGGGGGGCGGAGGCGGCGCGCGCCGTCCTCGCGCGGGTGGGCCTCGCGGACCTCGCCGACCGCTACCCGGCCGAACGGCTGGGGGGCAGGCGGCGCGTCGAGATCGCGCGTGTCCTCATCGACGCGTTGCGGCTGCTCCTGATCGACGAGCCCCGCGGCGCGCTCCACGCCCGGACCCGGCCGGTGATGCAGGCGCTTCTGCCCGACACCCGGGCGCGGCGGCTGACCAACGCGGCGTCCGTGAGGCACGACATCGGCGAGATGCCGGTTCCTCGCCGACCGGAGGCTTATGGCGTCCGCGCGGCCAAGCCGCATCTTCGAGGGCAGCCCCCTCGATCTCGCCCGACCCCGCGGGCGCGATCTCCTCACCTGAGCCGGGCTTCGCCGCTCCCGAGCGCTGCCAGGATCCGCTCTGCCCCCGGCACGGGAAGCCGCCGTGCCCCTCGCCTCACGCCGCTCGGCCTGCCGGGATCGAGGCTGCCTGAACGCGGCTCCGGCACGGGGCCAGGGTGGCCCACCGCGATCCGGCAGGACGTTCTTTGCAAAGAACAGGATCGGCTGAGGAGATTCTTCGCTCGCAGGCGTGATCAAGAGACATAAATCGTTGATCATCATCATCAGTTGCGAGCCGAAACTCGGCGCCCGCGCGCTCTTCACGCCTTGATTCAGCAAACGACTTGTTCTTTTTAGCGGATTATCTTAGCCTTCCGGCTTCCCCTCGCGCAGCGCCGCACCGGCGCCCGCCCGGTGCGGCCTCAGGATCCTGCCGCGCCCGCGCCGGAGGATTTCCAAGCCGCACCGCCAGGATTGTGCCTCATGCCCGCGAACGACACCGCGCTTCCCATCGCCGTCATCGGGGCCGGCTTCAGCGGCACGATGGCGGCTCTCCACCTCCTCGCGGCGCTCCCGGGAGGACGGCCGGTGCTGCTCTGCGAGCGGGCGGAGGCGTTCGGGCGCGGGCTCGCCTACGCGACGAAGGCGCCGGCCCACTTGCTGAACCTGCGCGCCGCGAACATGAGCGCCTTCTCCGACCGGCCGCACCATTTCGAGGCGTGGCTCGCCGGGCACGCGGCCGAGGGGGTGCAGCGCACCCCGGCGGGCACGTTCGCGCCCCGCGGGCTCTACGGCCGCTATCTCGGCGAGCTCCTGCGCCAGGCCGTCACGGCGGAGGGCAGGCCGCGGCTGCACCTCGTCAACGACGCGGTAACCGATCTCGAGCCCGTCGGCGGCGGCTTCATCCTGCGCACGGAGGGCGGACAGGCGCACCGGATCGACGGCGCGGTGCTCGCCGCCGGCAATCTCGCCGGTCCGGGCGAGCCGCGCAGCCGGTTCCGGGCGGACCCCTGGCATGTGGATCAGGCCGGCCGGCTGCATGCCCACCTGCCTGTCCTGATCGTCGGGACCGGCCTGACGATGGTCGACGCGGTGGCGACCCTGCGCGAGCGCGGCTACTCGGGCCGCATCATCGCCGTCTCCCGGCGCGGGCTCATGCCGGCCACGCATGCTCCGACCGAGGTGCGGCCCGCCCCGAACCTCACGACCCGGGATCTCCGCTCCCTGCCGACGCTGCTGCGGCGGATCCGGCACGAAGTGGCGGACGCCCAGGCGGCCGGCGCCGATTGGAGGGGCGTCCTCGACGGGCTGCGCCCGATCACGGACTTCATCTGGCGCAGCCTGCCGCCCGCGGAGCGCGCTCGCTTCCTCCGTCATCTCAGGACGTTCTGGGACGTGCACCGGCACCGCATGGCGCCCCCGTCCGCGCGCGCCATCGCCGACGAGGTCGGCCGCGGCAGCCTGACCATCCTCGCCGGGCGGATCCGGACGATCACCGATGCGGAGGCGCACGCCGTGGTCACGGTGCGCCCGCGCGGCACGGAGCGGACGGTGCGCCTCGACGTGCAGTGCATCCTCGACGCCACGGGCATCGGGCGGGTCTCCGAGACGACGGACCCGCTGCTCCGCCGCCTAATGGCCCGGGGGCTCGTGCGCCCCGGCCCGTTCGGTCTCGGCCTCGACGCCAGCCCCGATTACCGCGCCCACGGCACGCGCGGCATCGGCCGCCTCTGGACGCTCGGGCCTCTTCTGCGGGGCGTCCTGTGGGAGTGCATCGCAGTTCCCGACATCCGCAATCAGGCGGCCGAAGTCGCCGCCCTCATCGCCGCCGACCTTGAGCGGACCGAGGCTGCGTGAACTTCAGCGCCGCGCGGCAGGCAACGCGGCGCTCGTCTCGAATCCAGGATGCGACGCTGCGCGAGCCTCGACGGCGCCGCTTGAGACGGGCGTTCCTCCTCCTTCCGTCGGTCTCGGCCGATAGCCGCCGAACCGGTGCCGGCCGAGGTCGGTCGTCGAGGTCGGTCGCCGAGGTCGGTCGCCTGGGTCGGCAGCCAGCCCTCAGGCGCAGGGCCTGCGCCCACCACCATCGTCGGCGCGCCCGGAACGAGCCCCTGTCCCTGCCGGACAGTTTCGCGCTGAAGCACCTTTGATCCGCCGATCGCTGCCGTGGCATTGTAGGGACGGACACCGAGCGTTGTCCTCCCTCTGCCGTCCCGACCTTCATTCCCAATCGATCTGCGATGCCTCCTGCGAACCCGCTGCTGCTCGCCACGGACCGGCCAGCCATACCGCTCATTCAAGCCTGGGCAGCGCGATACGGGAATGAGCATGGGCCGATCCTGGACATGTGCCAAGCGGCTCCAGGCTATGAGCCCTGCGCTGAATTGCTGGATCGGTTGGCTGAGGAGGCCGGCAATCCTGCCAACGCGCGGTATGGCGCCATCCTGGGCGACCCCCTCCTCAGAGACGCGTATGCGAGGCACAGCTCGGACGCACTGCAGGGGCGGATCAAGGCCGATCAGGTCGCCATCACGGCCGGCTGCAATCAAGCGTTCATGCTCGTCACGCTGGCAATTGCCCAGCGTGGCGACGCCATCCTGCTGCCGATGCCGTGGTACTGGAACCACAAGATGACACTCGACATGCTGGGCGTCGAAGCCCGTCCGCTTCCTTGCGCGGAAGCGGAGGGGTTCGTGCCGGATGTCGAGGCAGCGAGGACGCTCATCTCCGAACGCGTGCGCGCTCTGGTGCTGGTCACGCCCAACAACCCCACCGGTGCCGTCTACCCGCCTGCGACCATCGCAGCCTTCCGCGATCTCTGCCGGGAGCACGGCATCGCGCTGATCCTCGACGAGACCTACCGCGACTTCCTGCCGGACGGCCAGGAGCGGCCGCACGCCCTGTTCTCGGATCCCGATTGGACGGACACCCTGATCGGCCTCTACAGCTTCAGCAAGGCCTTTGGCATCCCGGGCCACAGGCTCGGGGCCGTCACCGCCTCTTCGGCGCTGATGGAGCAGTTCTTCAAGGCCTTGGACTGCCTTCATGTCTGCCCGCAGCGGCCCGCGCAGGCCGCGATGGCCGCCTTGATGTCGTCGCTGGGAGACTGGCAGGCAGCCAACCGGGCGGCGATCAATCGGCGTGGCGAAGCGCTGCGCTCGGTCGTCCAGGACTTGCCTGGATGGTCGGTCGCGTCCCAGGGCGCCTTCTGCGCCTTCGTCCGGCATCCCTTCTCGGAGAGATCCTCTGCCGAGGCCGCCGAGTGGCTGGCCTGCCGACGCGGGATCCTCTGCCTGCCGGGCAGCGCCTTCGGCGAAGGGCAGGATGCCTATCTGCGTTTCGCCTTCGGCGGCGTCGAGGAGGCCGGCATCCTGCAATTGAGGAGACGGCTCTCGGAGGTGCCGGCAGCGGCGCAAGGTGGCGCGGGGCGAAGATGACGAGGCGGCGCTCATCGCCGCGCGGGTCGAACTCGCCCGCACCTTCAGGCGCTGCGGCTGCCGGGACTTCGCCGCCGTGCTGCGGGCGGCCGACCGGCCGGTCGGGTTGCCCTCTGGAGGCCGGTCACGATCGTCACGATAGGCTGCCGACGTTCGGGCGACCGTTGAGGAAGTCGGCGACGGCCGAGACGAAGCGCTCGCCGTAGGCCTCGCGCTTGCGCTCGCCCACGCCGTGAACCGTGCGCAGGGCCCAGAGGTCGACGGGCTTGGCGCGCGCCATCTCGATCAGGGTCCGGTCGGGGAAGACCATGAAGGCGGCGATGCCCTCCGCGCGCGCGATCGTCGCCCGCAGGCCGCGCAGGTGCTGGAACAGGGCCTCGTCCGCCTCGTTGAGCGTCAGCGCCTCGTCGTCGCGGGCGCTCGCGCGCCGCCGCTCGCGGGGCTCGGCGGCCTTCGGCTCGGGATCGGGACGGAGCTGGATCGGCTCGCGGCCGAACAGAATCGCCTCGCCCTTCTCGGTCATCGAGAGGCCGCCGAAGCCGTCGCCGTTCTCCGCCACCGCGCCCGCCGCGAAGAGCTGGCGCAGGATGGCGCGCCAGGCGGCCACCGGCTTGTCGGCACCGACCCCGAAGGTCTTGAGCTGGGCGTGGCCGTTGCGGCGGATCTGGTCGGATTCCTTGCCGCCCACCACGTCGCAGATGTAGGCCGCGCCGAAGCGCTGGCCGGTGCGCACGATCGCCGACAGCACCTTCTGGGCCGGGACCGTGCCGTCCACGAGGGTGACGCCGCCGCGGCAGAGGTCGCAGCGCCCGCAAGCCCCGCTCGTCTCGCCGAAATAGGCGAGCAGCGACTGGCGCCGGCAGGTGGCGCCCTCGCACAGGGCGATCATCGCCTCGAGCTTGCGGCGCTCGACCCGCCGGCGCTCGTCCGGGATCTCCTTCTCGTCGATCTGGCGGCGGCGCAGCGCCATGTCGTCGAGGCCGTAGATGGTGAGCGTGTCGGCGGGCAGCCCGTCGCGGCCGGCCCGGCCGATCTCCTGGTAGTAGCCCTCGACGTTCGAGGGCATGTCGGCGTGGCAGACGAAGCGCACGTCCGGCTTGTTGATGCCCATGCCGAAGGCGACGGTGGCCGTCATCACGATCCCGTCCTCCTGCAGGAAGCGGTCCTGGTTGCGCATGCGCGTGCCCTGGTCGAGGCCCGCGTGGTAGGGCAGCGCGTCGAACCCGTCGCGGGCCAGGGTCTCGGCGAGCTGCTCCGTGCGCTTGCGCGACGAGCAGTAGATGATGCCGCTCTCCTGCCGCCGGTGGCGCAGGAAGCGCTCGATCTGGCGGGTCGGGTTGTCCTTGGGCGCGAAGGTCAGCCGGATGTTCGGGCGGTCGAAGGAGTGGACGAAGGTCCTGAGGTCGCGGCCGGCCGGGAACAGCCGCTCGGCGATGTCGGAGCGCGTGGCCGCGTCGGCCGTGGCGGTGAGCGCCAGCACCTGCACGTCGCCGAGCGCCTCGCGGGCGCGGGCGATGTCGCGGTACTCGGGGCGGAAATCGTGCCCCCATTGCGAGACGCAGTGCGCCTCGTCGACCGCGAGCCGCCTTACCCCGGCCCCGCGCAGGGCCTCCATGCAGCCGTCCATGAGCAGGCGCTCGGGCGAGACGAACAGGAGGCGCAGCGCCCCGGAGCGGATCTTGCGCCAGGTCTCGCGGGACTGCGCCTCCGCCACGGTCGAGTTGAGGGTGGCGGCCTCGATGCCGAAGCCCAGCATCTGCTGCACCTGGTCGTGCATCAGCGCGATCAGGGGCGAGACCACGACGGTGAGCGACTCCTCGACGAGGGCCGGCAGCTGGTAGGTCATCGATTTGCCGGAGCCGGTGGGCATCACGGCGAACACGTCCGACCCGTCGAGCACCGCGCCGATCACCTCGGCCTGGCCGGTGCGGAAATCGTCGTAGCCGAAGGTGGCTCGAAGCGCGGCGCGGGCCTCGTCGAGGCGTGCGGTCATGGGATCTCGTGGCGGCTGGCGATAGGACTATATGGCTCGACGGCTTGCGCTGCGCCGGCACCGCGCCTAGCCTAGCGTGGTCGGGCGCGGCTTGCAGCCCGGGGTGCTCAGCTCATGTCCCTGACCATCGAGAGCGAGAAGGTCGACCGGCTCGCCGAGCAACTGGCGACGGCGGCCCGCGTCGACAAGACCGAGGCGGTGCGTATGGCGCTCGTGAACGAGTTGCAACGGCGCGAAGCGTCGCTGCCGCTGCGCGAGCGGGTCAGGCCGCTGCTCGATCGGATCGCGGCCGTTCCGGATACGGGACTGGAAGCGGACAAGGCGTTCTTCGACGAACTCAGCGGCGAGCGCTGATGTTCGTCGACGCGTCCGCCCTGGTGGCGATCCTCACGGACGAATCGGCGCGCGACGCCCTGCTCGACCGCATCGATCGCGACGCCGGCCCCATCACGTCCGCCCTCGCCATCTTCGAGACGGTGGCGGCGCTCGCGCGGAAAAAGGCGCAATCGGTGACCGACGCGAGGGCGCAGATCGAGGAATCCCTGGCCGTGTCCGGCATCCGGGTCGTTCCGCTGGCGGAGGCCGAGGGCAGTGCCTCCCTCGACGCCTTCGAGCGCTTCGGGAAGGGCCGCGGCCACCCGGCCCGCCTCAACATGGGCGACTGCTTCGCCTATGCCTGTGCCCGGGTCCACGGCGTGCCCCTGCTCTTCGTCGGGGACGACTTCGCGCGGACCGACATCGCCTCCGCGTTGGCCTGAGGCGAACCGCTCAGGCCGCATCCGGCGGCAGGATGCGGCCGTCGGCGACGCGCACCACGTCGGCCCGGGTGCCGAGCTCCGCGAACAGGGCCGGGTCGGCGCCCGTCATCCAGACCTGCCCGGGCAGCGCCTCGAGCGCGTCGAACAGGCCGGCCCGGCGGCGCGGGTCGAGATGGGCGGCGACCTCGTCGAGGAGGATGATCGGCGCGATGCCGCTCATCGCCTGGACGAGGCGGGCATGGGCCAGGACGAGGCCGATCAGCAGCGCCTTCTGCTCGCCTGTCGAAGCGGTGGCGGCCGGCACGTCCTTGGGGCCGTGCCGCACGGTGAGGTCGGTGGTCTGCGGGCCGGTCAGCGTGCGGCCGGCCGCCCGGTCGCGGTGGCGGCCCTGGCGCAGGGCGAGGCGGAAGCGGTCCTCGGCCTCGATCGCCGGCCAGACGGCGACGAGATCGTCGAGGTCGCCCTCGAGCCGCACGCTCGCCCAGGGGAAGGGCTGCGCGTCGTCCCGCGTCTCGGCGATCAGCCGGTCGAGGCGCTCCACGGTCTCGCGCCGGGCGAGCGCCACCGCGACGCCGAGCTCGGCCACCTCGCGCTCGATCGCGTCGAGCCACTGCGTGTCGTGCGCGCGCTCCTCCAAGAGACGGTTGCGCGAGCGCAGAGCCCGCTCCATCGCGCTCACCCGGGCCCCGTGGCCGGCATCGACCGCGAGGACCAGCCGGTCGAGGAAGCGGCGGCGGTCGCCCGCGGGCCCCCGGAACAGGCCGTCGAGGTCCGGCGTCAGCCAGACGATCCGCAGGAACTCCGCGAAGGCGACCGGCGAGTGGATGCCCGCCCCGTCGACGCGGCAGATGCGGCTCGCGCGGGCCTCGTAGGCCGGCGGCTCGTAGCCGGTGCCGAGGCGGTGCTCGGATTCGTCGCGCGCCAGCGTCAGCGAGACCGCGAAGCTCCCGGGGCCGCCGACCCGCGCCATCGTGGCGAAATCCGCGCGGCGCAGGCCGCGGCCCGGCGAGAACAGCGAGATCGCCTCGAGCAGGTTGGTCTTGCCCGCGCCGTTCTCGCCGACGAGGGCGACGAAGCGCCGCTCGGTGCGCAGGTCGAGATCGGCGTGGTTGCGGAAGTCGCGCGCGATCAGGCGGGTCAGGCGCTGGGCGCCGCCCGACGCGTCCCCCGCGGCGTCACCTGGCGAAGCGATCGGGGCGTCTCCCGGGCCGCTCACACCCGCATCGGCATGAGCACGTAGAGCGCCGCCGCGCCGTCGCGGTCCTGGATCACGGTGGGCGAGCCGGGATCGGCAAGCTTGAACAGGGCGGTGTCGCCCTCGAGCTGGCTCGTGATGTCGAGGAGATAGCGGGCGTTGAAGCCGATATCGAGGCTCGCCGCCTCGTAGTCGACGTCGAGCTCCTCGGTGGCGCTGCCGGAATCGGGGTTGTTCACCGAGAGGGCGAGGCGGCCCTCCTGCAGGCCGAGCTTCACCGCGCGGCCGCGCTCGGACGAGATGGTCGAGACCCGGTCCACCGCCTTGGCGAAGGGCTCGCGCTCCACCGTCAGGCGCTTGTCGTTGCCGGTGGGGATGACGCGCTGGTAGTCGGGAAAGGTGCCGTCGATCAGCTTCGAGATCAGGGTCACGCCGCTCGCGAATTGCAGGCGGATCTTGGCCGGCGACAATTCGATCTCGACGCTGTCGCCGCCGTCGTCCACGAGCTTCTGGATCTCGGCCACCGCCTTGCGGGGCACGATGATGCCCGGCATGCCGCGGCTGCCGTCCGGCGCCTCCATCTCGACGCGGGCGAGGCGGTGCCCGTCGGTGGCGACGGCGCGCATCTTGAGGCTGCCCTCCGCCTCTAGCGTGTGCAGGTAGATGCCGTTGAGGTAGTAGCGCGTCTCCTCGGTGGAGATCGCGAACTGCGTCTTGTCGATGAGCCGCTTGAGGTCGGCCGCCGCGAGGGTGAAGCCGTGGGGCAGCTCGCCCGCCGCGAGGTCGGGGAAGTCGCCCTCGGGCAGCGCCCCGAGGGAGAAGCGCGAGCGGCCGGAGCGGATCGTCATCTGCCCGGAATCCGAGCCCGTCTCCAGGGAGACCTGCGCGCCCTCGGGCAGCTTGCGCACGATGTCGTAGATGACGTGGGCCGGCACGGTGGTGGCTCCGGCATCGACCACGTCGGCCGGCACCGTCTCGGTCACCTCGATGTCGAGGTCGGTCGCCTTCAGTTGCAGGCCGGACTCGTCCGCGCGCAGGAGGACGTTCGAGAGGATCGGGATCGTGTTGCGCCGCTCGACGACGCGGTGCACGTGGCCGAGCGATCGAAGGAGGGCCGCGCGCTCGACTGTCACTCTCATCGCAATAAACTCTGGTGTTCGAAAAAGCCCTGCCGCGGCCGGCAGCCCGGGTGCTCCGGGACCCTGGCCGGTCAGCTTGGCGAAGGGGCGCGGCGAAGGCAAGACGCCGATTCGCCCCGTCCCGGCCTATCGCCGGGTCATCCTCACGTCAGCACCGGCGCGTCCCCTCTCCCGCTCCGACCTGGAATGATCAGGCGCGGGTCCCCTCTCCCGTTCGGGAGAGGGAC
>NZ_BJZU01000003.1 GCF_007992195.1 Methylobacterium oxalidis
TCCCGGACGGGAGAGGTGGGGCGCCTTGTCGGTGCGGGGCGTCAGTCCTGCAGCATCCGCTTCAGGAGCTCGACCTCGTCGCCGAGCACCGCGTCCTCGCCGATCTGCTTCTCGATCTTGCGCACGGCGTGCAGCACCGTGGTGTGGTCGCGCCCGCCGAAGCGGCGGCCGATCTCGGGCAGGGAGCGCAGGGTGAGCACCTTCGAGAGGTACATCGCGATCTGCCGCGGCTTGACCACCGCGGCGGTGCGCCGCTCGGACAGGATGTCGGAGCGCGAGACGTTGTAGCGGGAGGCCACCAGCTTCTGGATATCCTCGATCTTGATGCGCTTCGGCTCGCGGTTCTTCACGAGGTCGCGGATCGCGGTCTCGGCGGTCTCCAGCGTCACGGCGGTGCCGGTGAGCGTCGCGTGGGCCAGGAGGCGGTTGACGGCGCCCTCGAGGTCGCGCCCGTTCGCGGTGATCGCCTTGGCGACGTAGGCCGCCACCGTCGGCGAGACCTCGAAGTTCGGGTGGCTCGCCCGAACCGCGGCGAGCCGCGCGGCGAGGATCGAGGTGCGCAGCTGCTCGTCGAGCGAGCCGATCTCCACCACGAGCCCGCCCGCGAGGCGCGAGCGCACGCGCTCGTCGAGGGCCTCGAGCTCGGTCGGCGGCCGGTCGGAGGCGACGACGACCTGCCGGCCGGCGTCGATCAGCGCGTTGATGGTGTGGCCGAACTCGGCCTGGATCGACTTGCCCTGGATGAACTGCACGTCGTCGAGGATGAGCAGGTCGATCGCCCGCAGGCGCTCCTTGAAGGCGAGCGCGTTCTGCGTCTTCAGGGCGTTGACGAAGCCGTACATGAAGCGGTCGGCGGTGAGGTAGATCACCCGGCGGCCGGCGTCGCGCGCGGCGTGGCCGATCCCGTGCAGGAGGTGCGTCTTGCCGAGGCCGACGCCCGCGTGGAAGTAGAGCGGGTTGTAGAGCGCGCCCTCGCCGTCGTGGCGGGCCACGCGCTCGGCCGCGGCGTGCGCCAGGGCGTTGGAGCGGCCGACCACGAAGCTCGCGAAGGTGAGGCGCACGTCGAGAGGGGCGCCGTTGAGGTCCGCCGGCTCGCCGCGGACCGCGCTCTCGGGCTCGGGCGCCGGCGCGGGGACGGGGGCCGGCGCGCCCGCGGCGTGAAGGCGGGCGAGCGGGCCGCTCGTCGGGTTGGGCTTGCCCGCGCCCGGGGCGACCGGACGGGCCGGGGCGGCGGGGCCGCGCACCGAGACCTCGATCCGCTGGACCACCTCGGCCTCGCTGCGGAAGGTGTTCAGGACGCGGTCGAGGTAGTGGGACTCGATCCAGCTCTTCAGGAAGCGGGTGGGCACCGTCAGGCGGGCCGTGCCGCCCGCGACCTCCTCCAGCTCCAGGCGGGCGAACCAGCTCGCGAACACGTCCTCGCCGAGCTCCGCCCGCAGGCGCCGCTTCACGCGCGACCAAGCGGCGGAGATTTCCTGCCCACTCGAGCCGTTATCCCCGTTGCCGCCGTCCGCCAAGCTGCCATCCACACGCATTCTCGCTCTCCTCGCGCCGAGGGCGGAGGACCGCCGACCGGAGCGTACGCAACACCACGCTTGACGCCCCAGACACGTGCGAGGCGCAGATCATCAGCAGAGTCAAGCCCTAGACCGCAGCCTTTTGCCGACTGACGCAGCCTATCAACAATTCGCTACGGTTCTCCTAACAGTGGGACTTGCGGGGAAAGGCAAAACCGGCCTCCGGCACGGTGGAAAGCGGACGCGCAGAGTCGAGGCACGTGCCTGATCTTGCGTATGATTCGGAGGCACGGCGCACAAGCTGTGAAGTGTCTGGAATTGCGTTACCTTTTGTTAAGCTACACTGGTGGGGGTAACGCCGCAACGGAACAGATTCGCCAACAGCGTTAACGCCGGGTGGATCGCGGGGACCGGACGGCCCCGGCGCCGCGGGCACGGGCCGGCGCGCCGCCCCGGGTCGGGGCGGCGTGCGGTCGGCGTCGCGCTCTAACGGAGAGGAGGGCTCAGGCCGCGAGGCCGCGCTTCCTCAGGAGCGGGTCGATGCTCGGCAGGCGCCCGCGGAAGCCCGTGTAGGCGGCGCGGGGGTCGCGCAGGTTGCCCGCGCCGTAGACGAAGCGGCGCAGGCGCGCGGCGACCTCCGGGTGGAAGATGTCGCCGGCCTCGCGGAAGGCGTCGAAGGCGTCGGCGTCGAGCACCTCGGACCAGAGATAGCTGTAGTAGCCGGCCGCGTAGCCGTCGCCCGAGAAGATGTGGGCGAAGTGGGGCGAGCGGTGGCGCATGCCGATCTCGGACGGCATCGCGATGCGGCGCAGGGCGTCCGCCTCGAAGGCCGGCACGTCGAGCCCGTCCTCGCCCGCCGCCGAGAGGTGGAGCGTCATGTCGACGATCGCCGAGGCGGCGTACTCGACGGTCGCGAAGCCCTGGTTGAAGGTGCGGGCCGCCAGCAGCCGCTCGAGCAGCGCCTCCGGCATCGGCTCGCCGGTGCGGTGGTGGCGGGCGTGCTCGCGCAGCACCTCGGGCTGCTCCAGCCAGTGCTCGTAGAGCTGCGAGGGCAGCTCCACGAAGTCGCCCGCCACCGCCGTGCCCGAGAGCAGCGGGTAGGTGACGTCCGACAGGAGGCCGTGCAGGGCGTGCCCGAACTCGTGGAACAGGGTGCGGGCGTCGTCGAAGGAGAGGAGCGTCGCCTCGCCGGCGGGGGCGCGGGCGAAGTTCATCACGTTGACGATGATCGGCGTGACGGTGCCGTTGAGCCGCTCCTGCGAGCGGAAGGCGCTCATCCAGGCGCCGCTGCGCTTCGAGGGCCTCGCGAAATAGTCGCCGAGGAACAGGCCGACCTCGCTCCCGTCCGCGTTCGCCACGCGCCAGGCCCGCACGTCCGGGTGGTAGCGCGGGACGTCGGGAAGCTCCTCGAAGCGCAGGCCGAACAGGCGGCTCGCCGTGTCGAAGGCCGCCGCGATGATGCCCTCCAGCGGCAGGTACGGCTTGACCTCGCTCTCGTCGAGGTCGTGCTCGGCGCGGCGCAGCTTCTCCGCGTAGTGGCGCCAGTCATGCGCCTGGAGGGCGAAGTTGCCGCCCTCCTCCTGGATCAGCGCCTGCAGGCGCTCGCGCTCGGCCCCCGCCCGCTGGCGGGCCGGCGCCCAGACGTCGCGCAGGAGCTCCATCGCCGCGTCGGGCGAGCCGGCCATCGTGTCGTCGAGCTTGAAATGGGCGAAGCTCTCGAAGCCGAGGAGGCGGGCGCGCTCGGCGCGCAGAGCCACGATCTCGGCGATGATCGCCCGGTTGTCGGTCTCGCCGCCCAGTTCGCCGCGGCGGGTCCAGGCCTCGTAGGCGCGCTCGCGCAGGTCGCGCCGGGTCGAGAAGACGAGGAAGGGCTCGATCAGCGAGCGCGACAGGGTGACGACGTGCGCGTGCCGGCCGCCGCGCTCGGCGGCGGCGCTCGCGGCGGCGGCCCGCAGGAAGGGCGGCAGGCCGGCGAGGTCCTCCTCGCCGTCGAGGGGCAGCTCGAAGCCGCTCTCGTCGGCGAGCAGGTTCTGGCTGAACTGCGTGCCGAGCTCGGCCATGCGGGCCGCGATCTCGGCCACCCGCGCCTTGGCGTCGGGGCCGAGATCGGCGCCCGCGCGCCGGAACCGGGTGCGGTAGCGGTCGAGCACCCGGTGCTCCTCCTCGCTCAGCGCCTCGGAGGCCGGATCGACCGCGGAGATCCGCGCCCACAGGGCCGGATTGAGGTAGATGGCGCTGCCGTGCCGGGCGAGGCGCGGCGCCATCGTCCGCTCGATCGCCTGAAGCTCCGGGTCGGTGTGGCTGCCCGTGAGGTTGAAGAAGACCGAGGCGACCCGGTCGAGGGGCTGGCCCGCCCGCTCCATCGCGCCGACCGTGTTGGCGAAGCTCGGCTGCGCAGCGTCGCCCGCAATCGCCGCGATCTCCGCCTCGTGCGCGGCGAGCGCAGCCTCGAAGGCGGGCAGGTAGTGCTCGGGCCGGATCCGCTCGAAGGGCGGCAGGCCGTGGGGCGTGTCCCAGGCCGGCGCCGCGAAGGGGTTCGTCGGCTCGAGTCCCGGCAGCCCGGCTGCGCTCTGTCCTGCGTACATGGGCGGTCCTCGTGTGGCCGGGGTCTCGGTTGCGGGCGCCGAACGGATCGGCGCCGGGCGGGTCGGCGCCAAGATAGGAGGGCGCCCGGCGCGCTGCAAAGCCGCCGGGCGCAGGTCACGCCGGCAGGTGCTCGCGAAGGAAAGCCACGGCCAGCGCGGTCGCGGCGGCCTCGCTGCGCGCGTCGAACGTGTGGGCCTGGTCCGCGTAGAGGGCGAGGCGGCAGAGGCCGCCCGCGGCGGCCGTGCCCGCGGCGAGGCGGGTCGCGTGGCTCGCCGGCACCAGCGCGTCGCGGCCGCCGTGCTGCGCGAGGATCGGCGGCAGCGCGAGGGCGCGGCCCGCGATCTCCGGCGGGATGAAGGCCGAGCGCACCGCCAGGGCCGCGACGCCGCCCGCCTCCAGCGCCAGCGCGAGGGCGAGCGCGCCGCCGAGCGAGCGCCCGCACAGGCCGATCGGCCCGGGCCGCCACGCGCCGACCTGCTGCACCAGCGCCTGAAGGCTCTCCCGCCAGGCGGCGAAATGCCGGGCGATCTCGCTGAAGCCCGCCCGCTCCTGGCCGGTCCGCCCGAG
This sequence comes from Methylobacterium oxalidis, assembly GCF_007992195.1. Lineage (GTDB taxonomy): Bacteria > Pseudomonadota > Alphaproteobacteria > Rhizobiales > Beijerinckiaceae > Methylobacterium > Methylobacterium oxalidis. The sequence continues at coordinate 4,671 of NZ_BJZU01000003.1, forward strand.
ATAGTGGGGCAGGACCACGCGAAAGCCCGCCCGCGCCAGCGCGGCGGCCTCCCCGCGGACCGGCCGCCCGGGGCCGGCGCCCTCGGCCCCGTGGAGCAGAATGATCGTGCGCGTTGCATCCTCGTCCTTGCCGGTGTGGCCGAACACCTCGATCGTGAGGGGATGACCGGCGCATGTCAGCGTCTCGCGCGTGCCGGCGGGAGGGGATGTGTCAGGCATGCGCGCGCGTCGTGACCCCGTTCGATCCGAAGGTTCGCCGCGCCGCGCCGGCCCCGGCGCGAAGCTCGCCCTCCTGCTCCTCCTTGCCACGGCGGCGGCCCCGCAGGCGAGGGCTGAGCCCGCCGCGGTGCCGCTCCCTCCGGAGCGCCCGCAGGACCTGAAGAGCGCCGCGCCCGCCCCTGCCGCCGCGCCCGCCCCTGCCCCCGAGACGCCGCTGCCGCCGGAGCGGCCGCCGGAGCTGAATCCCGAGCCGAAGCCCGCCGCGCCCGAGCCCGCCCCCGCGGCGGAGGCGCCGGTCCCTGCCCCTGCCCCTCCCCCTGCCCCGCCGCCGCTGCCGCCGGCCCGGCCGCCGGAACTCTCGGGCGAGGCGGCCCTCGCCCTCAAGGTGGCGGCCCCCGACGACGGCGCCTGCCGGGTCCGGCTGAAGCGCCTCGGCGCCAGCTTCGAGGCGCTGCCGCGCATCGAGAACGGGCAGTGCGGCGCTGCGAGCCCCGTCAAGCTGACCGCGCTCGAGGGCGTGGCGCTGCCCCAGTCGGCCACCCTGGTCTGCGGCGCGGCCGAGGCGCTCGTCCGCTGGGCGACCGAGGTGCAGGCGGCCGCCGAGTCCGAACTCGGCGCGCCGCTCAAGGCCATCGCCATCGGCACCTCTTACGAGTGCCGCGGCCAGAACCACGATCGGGACGCGAAGCTGAGCGAGCACGCCTACGCCAACGGCATCGACGTGATGAGCTTCTCGGTGGAGGGGCGGACCGCGATCCCCGTCACCGCCGCCGCGGCGGGCACGCCCGAGGCGCGCTTCCTCGCCGCCGCCCGCTCGCGCGCCTGCGGCTTCTTCCGCACCGTGCTCGGGCCGGGCTCGGACGCCGCCCACGCCAACCATCTGCACCTCGACGAGCGCGAGCGCAGCAGCGGCCACCGGTTGTGCCAATGAGCGCCGGAACGCTCTGAGCGCCTTGAGGATTTACCGCCCGGAGCGCTGCAGCTCCCGGAGCGATGGTGCGTCATGTCGAGTGGTTTCGCGGTGCGGGCGGGAGCCGCGCTGATCAGTCTCCTGTGCGTCGCGGCGCCGGGCCTCGCCGCCCCGAAGAAGGACGAGGCTCCCGCCCTCACCCACGAGGCGGTGAACGCCGCCGCGCCGGAGGCGAAGGATTCCGGCAAGCCGCAGAAGAAGGGCGCCCGCAAGGAAGCCCGCAAGGACGACCCGGACGCCCTGATCGTGAAGGCGCAGGTGCTGCTCGACCGCGCCCGCTTCTCGCCCGGCGCCATCGACGGGCGCGACGGAGACAATTACCGGGGCGCGCTGGCCGCCTACGCCAAGGCGCAGGACCTGCCCGAGACGAAGAGCCTGACGCCGGAGCTGTTCGAGAAGCTCCAGGCCACGGGTGCCGAGGCCGTGATCACGGAGTACACCATCACCGAGGACGACGTGCGCGGCCCCTTCGCCGAGAAGATCCCGGCCAAGATGGAGGACCAGGCCGACCTCGAGACCCTCGGCTACACGAACCCGCGCGAGATGCTGGCCGAGCGCTTCCACATGAGCCGCGACCTCCTCAGCGCCCTCAACCCCGACGCCGCCTTCGACAAGCCGGGCACGGTGATCGCGGTGGCCGCCGTGCCGCCGCTGGAGAGCGGCAAGCTGAAGGGGAAGGAACTGCCGAAGGCGCCCAAGGTCAGCCGCATCGAGGTCGACAAGGCGAGCCGGGACGTGCGCGCCTTCGACAAGGGCGGCAAGCTGCTGGCCTACTACCCGGCCTCGATCGGCAGCGAGGAGAAGCCGGCCCCGAGCGGCGAGGCCAAGGTGAAGGGCGTCGCCTTCGAGCCCACCTACACCTACAACCCGAAGTACCAGTTCGCCGGCGTGAAATCGAAGGAGACGTTCACGATCAAGCCGGGACCGAACAACCCGGTGGGCGTCGTCTGGATCGACCTCTCGATCCCCTCCTACGGCATCCACGGCACGCCGGACCCGGAGAAGGTCGGCAAGACCGAGTCGCACGGCTGCATCCGGCTCACGAACTGGGATGCGCGCGACCTCGCCCTGCACGTCGAGCGCGGCGCCACCGTGAGCTTCAAGGACGAGTAGCGGGGCCTCCCCACCCCGAATCACCGCCCCGGTTTCCCCCCGCATTCCGTGCGAGAACCGCGCCTGCCCGCCGCCGCTATGACCTGGGTTAATGCGCGCCCGCTCTCCGTGGCGAAGCTCTGTGCCGGAACCGGGACATCCGCGTCGGGTTCGGGGGGGCACAGGCGATGCCGCGCTACTTCTTCGACATCGACATCTGCGGCAATGCCGCCCGCGATCCCGAGGGCGTGGTGCTGGAGAACGACGAGGCCGCCCGCCTCGCGGTGACCGGTGTCCTCCACGACGTGGCGCTCGCCACCCTGCCGGACGGCAAGCCGCAGCTTTTCGTCGCCACCGTGCGCTCCCCCGAGCGCGGCCCGCTCTTCCGCACCACCATGCGGCTCGAGACCGAGCGGGTCGGCGCGGCAGCGCTCATCGCCTGACGAGAGCGGCCGCCGCCAGCATCGCCGCGTCACAGAGGAAGGCGAGCGAGGCGGTGCCGGCGGTGCCCTGAAGCATCGGCACCATGTTCTGGTTCTGGAGACCCGCGACGACCGGCGTGCCGAGCGTCGAGGCGCCCGCGAGCGCGCCGACCGCCGCGGTGGCCACCGCGAGGACGAGCGCCGTGCGCAGCGCCTCCACGATGCCCGGCGCGGCGAGCGGGATCTCGACGCGGGCGAGGACCTGCCCGCGGGTCAGGCCGAGGGCACGGGCGGCCTCGCGCGCCTCGGGCGGGACCGCCTCGATCGCCGAGGCCGTCCCGCGCAGGACCGGCATCAGCCCGTAGAAGACGAGGGCGAGGAGCGTCGGGGGGCCGCCGAAACCGAGGACCGGCAGCGCCAGCGCCACCACCACGACCGGCGGCACCGCCTGCGCGGCGGCGGCGAGGCCGTCGATGCCGCCGCGCCAGGGCGCGGCCGCCTCCCGCGTGGCGAGGATGCCGAGCCCGACCCCGAGGCCGGCCGTGAGCGCCAGCCCGGCCGCCGCAAGGGCGAGATGGTTGAGGGCGAGCGCCCCGAGATGCGGCAGGCTCAGCGCGCGCCGCGGCGCCTCCCCGAGCAGAGCGGCCAGGGCGGAGGCGAGGGCGGGGTGGCAGAGCGCGCCGAGGGCGAGCCCGGACGCGGCGGCGCCGAGCGCCGGACGGAGGCTGCGCAGGCGGCTCATCCGCGCCGCCTCCGCGCCGCCGTCTCGGCCCGGCCGAGGGCGAGCTCCGCCGTGAGCGACAGGGCGACGATGGGAATGGCGCCGAGGAGGATCAGGTCGGGCGCGAACTGCGCCATGCCGTCGAAGACGATGCGGCCGAGGCCGCCCGCCCCGATCAGGGCGCCGAGCGTCGCGAGCCCGATGCTCTGGACGCTGGCCACCCGCAGGGCGCCGATCAGGGTCGGGGCGCCGACCGGCAGACGTACCCGCAGCAGCGTCTGGGCCCGGGTCAGGCCGAGGCCGGCGGCGGCGTCGAGGGTGGCGGGGTCCGGCGCCTGCAGGGCCCGGTTCAGCCCGCGCCAGAGCGGCAGCAGCAGGTAGGCCGCCACGCCGAGGATTGCCGGCGCGATCCCGAGAGCCCCGATGCCGAGGTCGCGCAACGCGGGAAGCGCGCGCAGGAGCCCCGAGAGCAGCGCCACCAGCGCGCCGAGCAGGGCGACCGCCGGCACCACCTGCACGGCGGAGAGACCGCCCCCGACGAGGCCCTGGCCCCGCCGCCACAGGGAGAGAAGCACGGCGCCGACGCTCGCCAGCAGGAGCGCGCCGGCCGCGAGCACCAGGTGCTCGCCGATCGCCGCGGCCATCACGCCGCGCCGCGCCCGGAGCTCGACGGCGAGGGAGAGCGCGTCGAGGATGCCCTGCCGCCACGCGACGACCATCAGCACGGCGAGGGCGGCGCAGAGCGCGGCCCCGAGCCCCGGCAGGGCCGCCCGGCGCACCGAGAGGGCGAGGCCGGCGCCGAGGAGCGCCAGCACCGTCCAGGCGCCGCTCGCGAGGCTCGCGCGCGCGGCGGGCGGCCGGCCCGCCAGGAGGTCGGCGGCCGCGCCGCCGAGGCCGACCACGAGCACGACGAGGGCGGTGGCGAGGAGAGCGGCCGCGGCGAGCGCGACGCGGCGCGAGGGGTGCGCGCGCACGATCAGGGCCGCCGCCACGACGAGGGCCGCCGCGCTGTGGGCCTCGGGCCCGAGCGCGGTCGCGGCGAAGACCGGCTCGCCGAGGGCGAGGCGGTTCTTCGCGAGCGCGAGCACGGGCAGCCCGTAGAGCGCGGCGAGAAGGAGGCCGGCGCCGAGCGGCGCGCCGACGCGCGCCGTCCGGCGCACGGCCCGCAGGCGGGACGGCGGGGGCGCGGTGCTGCCCTCCCCCGCGCTGCCCGGCACGAGGCCGCTCATCCGATCTGGCCGTTCTCGCGCAGGAAGCGCCTCGCCACCGCCTCGGCCACCTCCCCGTCCACGGTGATGCGGGCATTGAGGCGGCGCAACGTCGCCGCGTCGAGGCCGGCGAAGACCGGCCCGAGCTTGCCGGGGATCGCCGGGTAGCGCCCGATCACGGCCTGTCGGGCGACGGGCGCCACCTCGTAGACGATCTGCGCGCCCTTCGGGTCGGTCATCACGGCGAGGTCGAGGGCGTCGAGGGCGCCGTCGGTGCCGTAGACCATGCCGGCGTTGACGCCGCTGATACCCTGCGCGGCCGCGCGGGCCGTCACCGCGGTGTCGCCGCCCGGCAGGCTGACGATGCGGTCGAAGGGCATCGCGAAGCCGTAGGCGGCCTCGAAGGACGGCAGGGCGGCGGGGCTCTCCACGAACTCGGTCGATGCCGCGAGCCGGATCAGGCCGCGGTGCACGGCGCCCGCGAAATCCGCCATGCTGACGAGGTTCTCGCGGCGCGCGAGGCTCCCGCGCACGGCGATGAGCCAGGTGTTGTTGGCGGGCGCCCGGGGCAGCCAGACGAGGCCGCGCGCCGCATCCGCCCGGCGGATCGTCTCGTAGGCGCCCGCGGCCTCCTTCCAGACCGGGTCGGACTCGGTGCCCGTGAAGAAGGCGCCGTTGCCCGTGTACTCGGGGTAGACGTCGATCTCGCCGGCCAGGAGCGCGGTGCGCACGATCAGGGTCGGGCCGAGCCCGAGGCGGCGCTCCACGGGGATGCCGAGATCCTCCAGGCAGAGCGCGATCATGCTGCCCGTGAGCGCGCCCTCGGTGTCGCTCTTCGAGGCGACCACGACCGGCCGCCCCTCGCCGGCGCGGGCCGCGCGCAGGAGGGCGAGGCCGGCGGCGCCAGCGAGGAGGCCCCGGCGAGGCAGGCCCGCGGATCTCAGGAACATCTTAAAACCGGCGGTTGAGCCGCGCCCCAGCGATGCACGGTTGCAGCACCGGCGCGGGAAAATGTATCAGGGCGTAACATCGCGTCGCGAAGCTTGGGCCGCGAGGCCCCGCGAGCGCTTGACACGCCCGGCGTTACGGGCGACGGCTCGAACGGCTCCGGGCCGCGCCCCGGGTGCCTCTCCGCGCTTTCGCTACGGGAGGCATTGCGTTTCTCGACACAGATACGACCTTCGCAGGCAGCGTCCCGCCCCCGGGACGAATCCAAGGGAAGACCATCCGGCGTGAGTGCGGAAGCTAACGACGATCTCCTCAACGGGGCCCGGGTGCTCGTCGTCGAGGACGAGGCGGCCATCTCGATGCTGCTCGAGGACATGCTGCTCGATTTCGGCTGCACGGTGGTCGGTCCTGCGGCGCGCCTCGCCACCGCCCTGGAGATGGCGGAGGGAGAGACCTTCGAGGTCGCGATTCTCGACGTCAACGTCGCGGGCGAGCCGATCTATCCGGTGGCCGAGGCGATCGTGAAGCGCGACCTGCCGCTGGTCTTCTCCACGGGCTACGGCGGCGCCGGCATCCGCGAGCCGTTCCGCGACCGTCCGGTGGTGCAGAAGCCTTTCAGCCAGGCGGACCTCAAGCGCACGCTCATCTCCGCGATCAGCGCGGCGCGGCGCTGAGGCCGCTCTCTACAGACCCTCGATCGGGAAAGCGTCCGCGAGGTGCACGGGCCAGGCTCCGTGCGCCAGGAACACCGCGTCCGCCCGGAAGGTCAGGCCGGCAAGATGCGGGTTGCGGCCGATCCAGGCCCGCACCGCCCGCGAGAAGCGCTGGCGCTTGCGGTCGCCGATCGCCTCCTGCGCGGAGACGAGGCTCGCGCGGGCCTTGACCTCCACGAAGGCGATCGTGCCGCCGCGCCGGACGATGAGGTCGATCTCGCCGCCCGCGGCCGAGAAGCGGCGGGCGAGCGGCCGATATCCCTTCAGCATCAGCGCCACGAGGGCCAGGGCCTCGCCTCGCAATCCGGCCCGATAGGTGGCGCGCCGCCGCGCCCGCGGATCGTCAGGGCGCATCGGTCCCGCGCCGGGCGAGCGCGAGGGCGCGGGCGTAGACGACACGGCGGGGCTGGCCGGTCTCGTCGGCGACGAGGCTCGCCGCGTCCTTGATCGAGTGCCGCTCCAGCGCCGCGATCAGGGCCGCGTCCAGGGCGGCGTCGGCGTCCTCGGAGGGCGCCTCCTCGGGGCTCGCGCCGATCACCACCACGACCTCGCCCTTCGGGGGCCCCTCCTCGGCGAACAGGGTGCTGAGGCTGCCGAGCGTGCCGCGCCGGATCGTCTCGTAGAGCTTCGTCAGTTCGCGGGCGACGGCGGCAGGCCGCGTGGCGCCGAGCGTCTCGGCGGCGTCCGCCAGCATCTCGGGCAGGCGGTGGGGCGACTCGAACAGCACGAGCGTGCCGGGGATGGTGCCCAGCGCCGCGAGGCGGTTGCGCCGCGCTCCCGACTTCTGCGGAAGGAAGCCCTCGAAGAAGAATCGGTCGGTGGGCAGGCCCGCCGCGACGATCGCGGTCATCACCGCGGAGGGGCCGGGGATCGGCGTGACGGGAAGCCCCGCCTCGATCGCGGCCTGGACGAGCTTGAAGCCGGGGTCGGAGACGAGCGGGGTGCCCGCGTCGGAGACCAGGGCCAGGGCCTCGCCCGCCTGCATGCGCGCCACCATCCGCTCGCGCACGGCCGCGTTCGAGTGCTCGTGATAGGCGACCAGCGGCGTCGTGATCCCGTAATGCATCAGCAGCGTGCGGGTGACGCGGGTATCCTCGGCCAGCACCGAGTCGGCGGCCGCCAGCGTCGCCAGCGCCCGGAACGACACGTCGCGCAGGTTGCCGATCGGTGTCGCGACGATGTGCAGGCCCGGCTCGATCGGCTCCGCCTCCGCGGCGAGGCCGAAGGCCGTGAAGGTGGCGGGCGCCCGTGCCGTCCCGGATTCGGGGCGGCGGCCGGACCTGTCGATTCGCTGTGTCATCGCTGTGGACATTGCCACGGGCCGCGGTGCCGGCGGAATGCTCCGTGGCTTGTGCGCACTATTGCTTTGTCCGCATGCGTCCTATCCCTTGATGCCCGGCCACCGCGGAGGACAGCACGGATGGCGCGATCCCGCCCGCAGCGCACCCCCATCGCCCGCATCGCCGCGGCGATGCTGCCGCTCGTCGCACTCTCCGCCTGCATCGGCGGACCGGACGGCCCGCGCACGGCCCGCACCGCGCCGCCCGAGCCGGGCGCCGCGCCCGCCGTGGCGACCCCCGGCCGGATCGGCACCGGCACCGTCAAGGTCGCCCTCGTGGTGCCGCTCACCGGCCAGGGCGCCGCCCTCGGCGCCGCGATGCGCAACGCGGCCGAACTCGCCATGGAGGAGTTCCAGCAGCCGGACCTGCAGATCCTGGTGCGGGACGACCGCGGCACGCCGGACGGTGCCCGCGAGGCCGCGCAGGGCGCGATCGGCGAGGGCGCGGAACTGGTGCTCGGCCCCCTCTTCGCGGCGAACGTCCAGGCCGCCGCGGGCCCGGCGCGGGCGGCCGGCAAGCCGGTCATCGCCTTCTCCACCGACGCGACGGTGGCGGCCAAGGGCGTCTATCTCCTGAGCTTCCTGCCGCAATCCGAGGTCGACCGGGTCGTCGAGGAGGCGGTGGCGGCCGGCAAGCGCTCCTTCGCGGCCATGATTCCGGAGAACAGCTACGGCAACGCCGTCGAGGCGCAATTCCGCGAGGCGGTGGCGCGCAAGGGCGCGCGGCTCGCGGCGATCGAGCGCTACGCGCCGGGCGCGCCGGAACCCGCGATCCAGCGCCTCGCCGGCGTCATCACCGGGCCGGCCGTGCAGGCCGACGCCCTGTTCCTGCCCGAGACGCCGGACGGGCTCGCCGCGGTCGCGCCCGCTCTGACGAAGGCCGGCTTCTCGCCCGGCCGGGTCCGGCCCCTCGGCACCGCCGTCTGGAACGAGCCGCGGGTCTTCGCCCTGCCGGCGCTTCAGGGCGCGTGGTTCGCGTCCGCCGACCGGGCGGGCTTCGGCGGCTTCGCGGGCCGCTACCAGGCCCGCTACGGGTCGAGCCCGCCGCGGGTCGCCTCGCTCGCCTACGATTCCGTCTCGCTGACGGCGGCGCTCAGCCGCCAGTACGGGTCGCAGCGCTTCGCCGAATCGACGCTGACGAACGGCGCCGGCTTCTCGGGCGTCGACGGCACCTTCCGCTTCCGGCCGGAGGGCACCAGCGACCGGGCGCTCGCGGTCTACGAGATCCGCAACAACGCAGCCACGGTGGTGAGCCCGGCCCCGCGGACGCTCGGCAAGTCGGGCACCTGAGTCGGGCACCTGAGGCCGCGCTCCGGTCAGCCGGCGCCGATCAGGGCGGCGCCCAGCGCGATCACCAGGCAGGACAGGACGCGCCCCGCGGTGAGCCGCTCCGCGAGGAAGGCCCGGCCGAGCAGGGCCGCGAAGACGACGCTCGTCTCGCGCAGGGCCGAGACCGCCCCCATCGCGCCGTGCTGCAGGGCGAAGATCACCGCCGCGTAGGCCGCGAACGAGATGGCGCCGCCGCCGAGCGCCTTCAGCGCCTCGCCGGCCGGTACCCGGAAGAAGCCGCCGCCCCGTCGCAGGAGGAGCCAGCCGGGCAGAACGAGGTGGAAGCTGAACATCGCCGCCGTGTAGCTGCGCCAGTCGCCCGCTTCCCGCACGCCGAGCCCGTCGACGAGCGTGTAGGCCGCGATCGTGCAGCCGGTGGCGAGCGCTGCGGCGAGGCTTCCCCGCCCGAGGCCCCCGCGGGCGAAGGCCAGGGCGAGAATGCCGGCGCTGACGAGGCCGATGCCGAGGCTCGGGAGGAGGCCGGGATGCTCGCCCGCCGTCAGGGCCGCGCCGAGGGCGACGATCGCCGGCGAGGAGCCGCGGGCGATCGGGTAGGTCTGGCCGAGATCGCCGCTGCGGTAGGTGGCGACGAGGAGGAGGTTGTAGGCGAGGTGTATGACGCCCGAGGCGACCGCGAAGGGAAGCCCCGCCGGCGGCAGGCCGTAGAGGGCGAGCCCCAGGAGCCCGAGCGCCCCGATGGCGAGGTTCATCGTGGCCATGGACCAGATCCGGTCCGTCCCCGCCCGCAGCAGCGTGTTCCAGGCCGCGTGCAGGAAGGCCGCGACGAGGACGAGGCCCAGGGTGCCCGCCGGAAGGATGGCCGGGATCGCCATCGCGGGCGCTCAGGCCGCGAGCGCGGCGACGAGGGCGTTCAGCACCGGCGCGCCGCGGGCGGTGGCGGCGATGCGGCCGCCGGGACGGGCGGCCAGCAGCCCGTCGCCGACGAGGGCACGGACCCGGCTCGCGTCGAGCGGGCGCCCCTTGAGTGCGGCGTAGCGGGCCGGGTCGATCCCCTCGCTCAGGCGCAGGCCCATCATCAGGAACTCGTCGCCCTCGTCGTCGGGCGCGAGCGCCTCCGTCTCCGCGATGCCGTGGCCCTCCGCCTCGACGCGGGCGAGCCACGCCTCGGGCGCGCGCTCGGTCACGGTGCCGACCCGCCCCGCCGCCGTGACGAGGCGCCCGTGCGCGCCGGGGCCGATGCCCGCGTACTCGCCGTAGCGCCAGTAGAGCAGGTTGTGGCGCGATTGCGCGCCGGGGCGGGCATGGTTCGAGATCTCGTAGGCCGGCAGGCCCGCCCGGTCGCAGACCTCCTGCGTCACGTCGTAGAGGGCGCGCGCGGCCTCCTCGTCCGGCGGCGTGAGGCGGCCTGCCCTGGCGAGGCCGTAGAACGGCGTGCCCGGCTCGATGGTGAGTTGGTAGAGCGAGAGGTGCTCGGCCGCCCGCGCGATGGCCTCCGTGAGCTCGGCCCGCCACGCACGCGGCGTCTGTGCGGGCCGCGCGTAGATGAGGTCGAAGGAGGTCCGCTCGAAATGGGCCTGGGCGGTGCGCACCGCGGCCAGCGCCTCCTCCGCCGTGTGCAGGCGCCCGAGGCTCTTCAGGGAGGCGTCGTCCAGCGCTTGCACGCCGAGCGAGACGCGGTTGACCCCCGCCGCCCGGTAGCCGCGGAAGCGGCCGGCCTCGACGCTGGTGGGGTTCGCCTCGAGGGTGATCTCGACGTCCTCCGTCGTGCCCCAGCGGGCCTCGATCGCCTCGATGAGGCCCGCCACGGTGGCGGGCTGCATCAGCGAGGGGGTGCCGCCGCCCAGGAAGACGCTCGACACGCGCCGCCCCGGGGTGCGCGCGGCGGCGTGCGCGATCTCGGCCCGGAAGGCCGCGAGGAAGCGCGCCTCGTCCACGGGCGCCTGCCGCACGTGGCTGTTGAAGTCGCAGTACGGGCACTTCGAGGCGCAGAACGGCCAGTGCAGGTAGACGCCGAAGCCGACGTCGCGCGTCGGATGGTCGATCGCGCCCTCCCCGCCGAGGTTCGGCGCGGATACCGGGCCGACCGCACGACGCTCCGCGCCGGACGCGTCGCCGCTCAGGGGAGGCGCGAGCCCGCTCATACCCGCCGCAGGCAGGCTTCCGCCAGCTTCACGAAGGCGCGGGCACGGTGCGAGAGGGCCGCGCCGCTCCGCCAGTCGACGCCGTGCTTCTCCTCGGACGAGATCTCGCCGAAGGTTCGGTCGAACCCGTCCGGGCGGAACATCGGGTCGTAGCCGAACCCGGCCGCGCCGCGTGGCTCCACGAGGTCGCCGAAGACGCGGCCCTCGGCCAGCTCGGTGTGGCCGTCCGGCCAGGCGAGGACGAGGGCCGAGACGAAGTGGGCCCGGCGGTCGGTGGCGCCGCGCCGGTCGAGCTCGGCCAGGATGCGGGCCATCGCGCCCGAGAAATCCTTCTTCGGGCCGGCCCAGCGGGCCGAGAACAGGCCGGGTGCTCCGTCGAGGGCGTCGACGCACAGGCCCGAATCGTCGGCGAAGGCGGGCAGCCCGGAGGCTTCCGCCGCGGCCAGCGCCTTGATGGCCGCGTTCTCGGCGAACATCGTGCCCGTCTCCTCGGGCTCGGGCAGGCTCAGCTCGCCCGCCGACACCGCCTCGATGCCGAAGGGGGCGAGCAGCTCGCGCATCTCCGCGAGCTTGCCCGCGTTGTGGGTCGCGATGACGAGGCGGCCGGTGAGGAGGCGATGGCTCACGCCGCGCCTCCCGCGAGCGCCTGCTTCTGGAGCGCGACGAGCTGCCCGACGCCGCCCTTGGCGAGCCGCAGCAGCTCCAGGAGCTCGGCCTCCGAGAAGGGCTTGCCCTCGGCCGTGCCCTGCACCTCGACGAGGCCGCCCGAACCCGTGATGACGAAGTTGGCGTCGGTCTCGGCCGCCGAATCCTCGGCGTATTCGAGGTCGAGGACCGGCGTGCCCTGGTAGATGCCGCAGGAGATCGCCGCGACGTGGTCGCGCAAAGGGTTCACGGAGATGATCGAGCGCTTCTGCATCCAGGCGAAACAGTCGCTCAGCGCCACCCAGGCGCCGGTGATGGCCGCGGTGCGGGTGCCCCCGTCCGCCTGGATCACGTCGCAATCGACGGTGATCTGGCGCTCGCCGATGGCCGGCAGGTTCGTCACGGCGCGCAGCGAGCGGCCGATCAGCCGCTGGATCTCCTGCGTGCGGCCGGACGGCTTGCCGGACGTCACCTCGCGGCGGGTGCGATCGTGGGTCGCGCGCGGCAGCATGGAGTACTCTGCCGTGACCCAGCCCTTGCCCGAGCCGCGCAGCCACGGCGGCCCGCGCTCCTCCAGCGAGGCGGTGCACAGGACCTTCGTCTCGCCGAAGCTGACGAGGCAGGACCCCTCGGCGTAGCGCGACACCCCGCGCTCGAGCGTGACCTTGCGCAACTCGTCGGCCGCGCGCTTCGAGGGCCGCATCGCCTCTCTCCCTGTCCTGTCGGATGCCAGGGCTGCGCTCATAGGCCGGCCCGGCGGAGGCGGCAACCCGACCCGATGCCGCCGCTCCGCGGAGCGGCCTCCGCCGCGATGCCCTGATCCGAGACGCGCCGCGGCGGGCGCCATTGCAAATACGTTCGGGGGCAACACCTTGTAACAGGACCCCGCTCGGCAGGCCGCGACGGGGCCGGCTACGAGAGGACCGTGCGCTGCTCACGCGTGCCATGGCGAAGGCGAACACCGGCAGGATCATCGGCGCGATGCCGGCCTCTGCGACCGACCGCCCCGGCAAAGGCGCCGCGCCGCGGTTGATCCGGCGGCATCGGGGCGACACAATCGTCCGACAGGACCTCCCCCGGTGACAGAACCTCCCCGCTCCCTCTCCTCCCCGCAGCAATTCCAGGCGCTCGCCGCGATGAACGAGCGGGCCCGGGAGATCTTCCGGCAGATCGTCGAGAGCTACCTGTCGACGGGCGAGCCGGTCGGCTCGCGCAACCTCGCGCGCATCCTGCCGATGGCGCTATCGCCCGCATCGATCCGCAATGTGATGGCCGACCTCGAGCATGCGGGCCTGATCTTCGCGCCGCACACCTCGGCCGGCCGGCTGCCGACCGAGCAGGGCCTGCGCTTCTTCGTGGACGCGATGCTGGAGCTCGGCGACGTCGGCCGCGAGGAGCAGGCGCTGATCGAGGCGCAGATGCGCGCCGCCGCCTCCCGCCACACCTTCGAATCCGCGCTCGCCGAGGCGTCCACCCTGCTCTCCGGCATCTCGCGGGGCGCCGGCGTCGTGGTGACGACGAAGCAGAACGTCCACCTCAAGCACATCGAGTTCGTGCGGCTCGACCGCGACCGCGCCCTCGTCGTCCTCGTCTCGGACGACGGCTCGGTCGAGAACCGCCTCCTCGACCTGCCGGCGGGCCTGCCCGCCAGCGCGCTCCAGGAAGCCTCGAACTTCCTCAACGCGCGCCTGCAGGGGCGGACTCTGAGCGTGCTGCGGGCCGAGATCGAGGCCGGGCGGCAGGCGATGAAGCGCGAGCTCGACGCCATCACGGAGCGTCTCGTGGATGCGGGGCTCGCCACCACGGTCGGTCCGTCGGACGCCCGCCAGCTCATCGTGCGCGGCCAGGCGAACCTGCTCGACGACCTCCGCGCCGTGGAGGATCTCGAGCGCATCCGCCTGCTCTTCAACGACCTGGAGACGCAGAAGGACGTCATCGACCTGCTCGCCCGCGCCGAGGGCGGCGAGGGCGTGCGCATCTTCATCGGCTCCGAGAACAAGCTGTTCTCGCTCTCGGGCTCATCGATGATCGCCGCGCCCTTCCGGGACGGCTCGCAGACGATCGTCGGCGTCGTCGGGGTGATCGGCCCGACGCGGCTGAACTACGCCCGCATCGTGCCGATGGTCGATTACACGGCCCGCGTCGTCTCGAAGCTCCTCGACGGCGGGCGCTGAGGGGCGACGCGCGAGCGCCGCCCCCGAAGCCCGGTCAGGCCGGGATCACGTCGATGATCTCGTAGGTGTCCGGATCGATGATCACGACGTCGTCCTCGACCAGGATGAAGCGGTAGCCGCGATAGGCCGGCACCAGGGTCAGGATCGCGGGCGGGAGCGTGTGCAGCGTCACCGAGCGCGGGATCGCCGTGCCGACGTTGAGGCTGAAGTTCACGTTCCGCACCGGCGAGACGCCGACCCGGGTGATCGACTGGCGGAACTCCGTGCGCTGGCGCGTGTCGAGGCGGCTGACCGCGCCCCGCGCCTCGGTGCGGCTCGCCGCGCCGCCGCGCTCCGTCGCGCCCTCGCGTCCGCCGCGCCCGTCGCGGTCTGCCGCACCGCCGCGGCCGTCCCGGTCGCCGCGCTCGGCGGCACCGTCGCGACCCTCGCGGCCACCGCGCTCGCCCGCGCCGTCGCGACCTTCGCGGCCACCGCGCTCGCCCGAGCCCTCGCGTCCGCCGCGCTCGCCGGCGGCGTCCCGGCCGCCGGGCTCGGTCCCGCGCTGCGCCGCCCCGCCATTCTCGCGTCCGCCGCGCTGGCCGGCCGCGCCGCCCTCGCGGCCGCCCTCGCCCGCTCCGCGGGTGCTCGCGCCGCCGGCTCCGCCCTCGCCGCCGCGCGTGCCCGCGCCGCCGCCCGCGCCGCCGGCCTCACCGCCGCGCATGCCCGCGCCACCGCCGGCACCGCCACCGCCGACGCCCGCGCCGCCGGCACCACCGCCCGCCGCTCCGCCGCCGGCACCACCGCCCCCGACGCCCGCGCCGCCGCCGGCACCACCGCCGGCGCCGCCGCCTCCGCCGCCCGCGCCCCCGCCCTGCGCGAGGGCCGTCGCTGCGCCCAGAACCAGCACGGCAGCCGTCACCGTGCTCCGAAAGAGCTTGCTCATGGCGTTGTTCCGTTCCCGTTGTGGCGACGCCGCCCTGGCGTCAGCTCAGGCCCGCAACGAGAAGGTGAAGGAAACCGTTCCCCGGTCCGGCCGGGCCGAACCCCCTCCGCACGCGAAGCCCGCGCGGCGCCGCCGCGCCCGGCTGTGACGCTCCGCGCGCTCCCGAACCCCCGCGGCAGCCCGACCGCCTGTTCGGATGAGATGCCAGCCGCTAAACGTGCGGACGGCGGCCCCGAGATTTTCCACCGGAAGCGATCACCACAGAAGGCCGCAGAGGATCCGCCCATGGACAAGTCCTTGCCTGACTCCATCGGGATCGCGCCGTCCGCGCAGGACGATGCCGCCGACCGCCGCCGCCGGATCATGGCCATCGTCGGATCGTCCTCCGGCAACCTCGTCGAGTGGTACGACTTCTACTGCTACGCCTTCTTCGCCCTCTACTTCGCGCCGGCCTTCTTCCCGCAGGGCGACCGGACGAGCCAGCTCCTGCAGACGGCGGGCATCTTCGCGGTGGGCTTCTTCATGCGGCCGATCGGCGGCTGGCTGTTCGGCCGCATCGCCGACCGGCTCGGGCGGCGCACCTCCATGGTGATCTCGGTCCTGATGATGTGCGCGGGCTCCCTCGCGATCGGCCTGCTGCCGACCTACGCGACGGTGGGCGCGGCCGCGCCGATCCTGCTGCTCCTCGCCCGCATGGTGCAGGGCATCTCGGTCGGCGGCGAGTACGGCACCAGCGCCACCTACATGAGCGAGGTGGCGGTGAAGGGGAAGCGCGGCTTCTACGCCTCGTTCCAGTACGTGACGCTGATCGGCGGGCAGCTCCTCGCCTCGCTCGTGCTCGTCTCGCTCCAGGCGATGCTGACGGAAGCCGACCTGCGGGCCTGGGGCTGGCGCATCCCGTTCTTCATCGGCGCGCTGGCGGCGGTGGTGGCGCTCTACCTGCGGCGCTCGCTCGCCGAGACGATGGACAAGAACGCGGACCGCGAGCAGGCCGGCACCTTCAAGGAGCTCGGCAAGCACTGGCGCGCCTTCTGCGTGGTGCTGGCCTACACGGCCGGCGGGTCGCTGAGCTTCTACACCTTCACGACCTACATGCAGAAATACCTCGTCAACACCGCGCACATGGAGAAGACCACCGCCTCGCAGGTGATGACCTCCGTGCTGCTCGTCTACATGCTGATCCAGCCGATCTTCGGGGCGCTGTCCGACAGGATCGGCCGCAAGGCGAACATGCTGCTCTACAGCGGGCTCGGCACCCTGATGGTGGTGCCCTTGATGACCCTGCTCGGTGGCAACAAGGACCCCTACCTCGCCTTCGCGCTGATCACGCTGGGGCTCACCGTGATCAGCTTCTACACGGGCATCAGCGGCATCGTGAAGGCGGAGCTGTTCCCGACCAACGTGCGGGCGCTCGGCGTCGGCCTCTCCTACGCGCTCGCCAACGCCACATTCGGCGGCACCGCCGAGTTTGCGGCGCTCTGGTTCAAGGAGAACGGGATCGAGGCGAGCTTCTTCTGGTACGTGACGGCGATGCTGGCGATCGCCTTCGTCGCCTCGATCATCATGCCGAACCCGAAGCGCCACGGCTACCTCGACGGGGACGGCACCGTGGAAGAGGCGCTCGGCGCCAAGCCCCGGCTCGCCCACGCCTGAGCGCCGCACCGCGCTCCCGGGCCCGCCCGCGCGGACCCGGGAGGCGGCGCCCTACTTGATGACCGAGCAGGCGACGCGCGCGCCGGCGCCGCCGATCGGCTGCGAGGCGTGGTCGTCCTCGTTGGCGTGGATGACGAGGGCCGAGCCGTCGCCGTCCTTGAGGCCGCCCTCGCCCGTCAGCGGGGTCTCGCTCGACACCTCCGCGTTCACCGAGCCGTCGGCGTTGGCATAGACGTTCGGCAGGTCGCCCTCGTCCGGTCCGTCCGGGTTGAGGAGGCCGTGCTTGCTCTGGTCGTGATTCACGTGCGCTTTCGACTTCTCGAACTTCTCGGTGTCCGAGCAGTCGCCCACCGCGTGGAAGTGGATGCCGTGCCAGCCGGGCGGCAGGCCGCCGGCCTTGATGGCCAGGCGCATCACCAGGGAGTTCGATCCGTCGCGGATCTTGATCGTCCCAATCGACTCGCCCTTGTTGTTCTTGATCTCGCTCTCGAACGTCTGCGGCGCGGCCGGCTTGGCGGGCGTCTCGGCGGTCTGGGCGGCGGCGATCGTGGGCAGGGTCAGGCTCGCGAGGCACGCGAGCAGCGGCAGATGCTTCATGTGATGGCTCTCCTCTCCACGCTGAGCTAGTTAGGCGCCGGGCTCGCCCTTCGACAGGGCCCGCCGCTAGAACCCAGGGTTCCGGTGGCGCTTTGACCACACTCTGTGCGGGAACATCCGGACGACATGACGGGGGAGCGGCAGCGGGCCGACCGGCTACTCGTGGAGCGCGGGCATTTCGAGAGCCGGGCCCGGGCGCAGGCCGCCATCGAGGCCGGCCTCGTCAGCGCGGACGGCCGGCCCGTCGCCCGCGCCTCCGACCGGATCGCGGCGGGTGCGCGAATCGATGCGCGGGCGCCGCACCCCTACGTCTCCCGCGGCGGCGTGAAGCTCGCGGCCGCCCTCGACGCCTTCGGACTCGACCCGCGCGGCCTCGTCTGCCTCGATGTCGGCGCCTCGACGGGGGGCTTCACCGACGTGCTCCTGCGGCGCGGTGCCGCCCACGTCTACGCGGTCGATGTCGGGCGCGACCAGCTCCACCCGGCGCTGCGCGACAACCCACAGGTGACGAGCCTGGAGGGCACCGACGCCCGGGGCCTCGACCGCGGCGCGATCCCCCTGCCGCCGGACCTGATGACGGTCGACGTGAGCTTCATCTCCCTGCGCCTCGTCCTGCCGGCCCTGGTGCCGCTCCTCGCGCCGGACGCGCGCCTCGCCGCTCTCGTCAAGCCGCAGTTCGAGGCGGGCCGCGAGCGGATCGGCCGCGGCGGCATCGTGCGCGACGAGGCCGTGCACGCGGCGGTCTGCGCGGAGGTGCGGGCCTGCCTCGAAGGGCTCGGCGTCGCGGTGCTCGGCCTCGTCCCCTCCCCGGTCGAGGGCGGCGACGGCAACCGCGAGTTCCTGATCGGTGGGCGCCGGGGAGAGGCAGCGTGAGCGAGGCCGTTACCGTCACGATCCGGCATCTCGGAGCACGCGGCGACGGCATCGCCGAGGACGGGACGCCGGTGCCGGGCGCGCTGCCGGGCGAGCAGGTCGCGATCCGGCGTGCCGGGCCGCGCGCCGAGCTCGTGGCCGTGGAGGCGCCTTCGCCCGACCGAATCGCGCCGTTCTGCCCGTATTTCGGGCGCTGCGGCGGCTGCGCGGTGCAGCATCTCGCGCCGGTGCCCTACGCCGGCTGGAAGCGCGGCCTCGTGACGGGCGCGCTCTCCCAGGCCGGCCTCGACCTCGAGCCGGAGCCCCTGCGCGACGCCGCCGCGCCCGGACGGCGGCGCATCACCCTGCACGTGCGCGCGGTCGAGGGCCGGGCCGAGGCCGGCCTGATGGCGGCCCGCAGCCATGCCCTGGTGGCGATCGACCACTGCCCCATCACCGTGCCGGCCCTGCACGGGGCGCCCGAGGTCGCGCGCCGGCTCTCGGCGCCTCTCGGCCACGGCCGCAAGCCGCTCGACGTGGCGGTGACGGCGACGCTCGCGGGGCTCGACGTCGACATCCGCGGCCACGGCCCGGTGAGCGAGGGCGTCCGCGCCGCCCTGGTGCGGCTCGCCGAGGAGCTCGACCTCGCCCGCCTGGCGCTTCACGGCGACACGGTGGTGGAGCGCCGCCAGCCCGCGATCCTCTCGGCCGGCTTGCCGCGCGTGCCGCCCCCGGGCAGCTTCCTGCAGGCGACGCAGACCGGTGAGGCGATCCTGTCGGACCTCGTGCTCGACGCGCTGGAGGGGCGGCCGAAGCGCGTCGCCGACTTGTTCGCGGGCAGCGGCCCCTTCACCCTGGCGCTCGCGCGCCGGTCCGAGGTGCACGCGGTCGAGGGCGAGGCGGCGGCGCTCGCGAGCCTCGACCGGGCCGCGCGCGCCGCCACGGGCCTGCGCCGCGTGAGCGTGGAGCGGCGCGATCTCTTCCGCCGGCCGCTCCTCGCCCACGAGGCCGACGCCTACGACGCCGTGGTGCTCGACCCGCCGCGGGCGGGCGCTCAGGCTCTGGCCGCGCAGCTCGCGCAGAGCCGCGTGCCGCAGGTGATCATGGTCTCCTGTGATCCGGGGACCTTCGCGCGCGATGCCGCGGCGCTGGTGGCGGGCGGCTACGCGCTGGAGCGCGTCACGCCCGTCGACCAGTTCGCCTATTCGGGCCATGTCGAGCTCGTCGGCGTCTTCCGCCGCCCGGCGATGAGGCGCCGGCGCTGAAGGGTACGGTCCCGGACCCTGAACCAAACGCCCGCCGCCGCGTTCTGCGGGCGAAGGAGACAGCCATGCTTGCTCGAAGCCTCGCCCGCGGAGCCGTCGGGCTCTGTCTCGTCCTCGCCCCGACGGGCATGCCGCTGGCCCAGGAGGCCAACACGGCGCCGGACCGCACGGGCACCGGCGGCGGCCCCCGCTCCACGATCACGGCGCCCTACACGAACTCCGAGGGCGTCACCAAGCCGCCGGGTTCGCTCGGGCCCGGCGAGGTGCCGAGCGCGGCCGAGCAGCGCCGGGAGCGCTCCGCCGACGACCGGATCGAGCGCAGCATCTGCCAGGGCTGCAACTGACGGCGCCTCAGAAGAGGGCGCCCTGCGCGTCCTCGTCGCTGGAGCGCGGCGGCGGCTGGTCCGGCTTCGGCGCGGCGGGCTGGGGCCGGCCGACCGGCTCGATCAGGCTCGGGTCGTCGTGGCGCGCGTCGTTGACGCGGGCGCTCACGGGGTCGAGGCGCAGCCACGCGTCCGGGCAGGGCCGGCACAGGGCTGCGGCGGGCCCCGGGTCGACGCCCCGCGTGTCCAGCCAGGGCTCGATCGTCTCGGGCGCGAGGATCGCGGGCATCCGGTCGTGCACCGCCGCCATCGTGCCGTTGGCGCCCGTCGTGACGATCGCGGCCGTGTCGATCTCGGACCCGTCCGCGCCGGCCCAGGTCTCCCACAATCCGGCGAGCGCCATCGGCGCCCCGTCCGCCCGCCGGATCATGTAGGGCGTCTTCACGGCGGCGCGGCCGCTGCCTTCCCGCCGCCACTCATAGAACCCGTCCGCCAGGAAGACACAGCGGCGATGGCGAAGAGCCCCCCGGAAGATCGGCTTCTCGGTGATCGTCTCGACGCGGGCGTTGATGACGAGGGGGAAGCCCTTCGGGTCCTTGAGCCAGCCCGGCCAGAAGCCCCAGCGGACGAGCCGGAAATGCCGCTCGCCGCCCTCCGCGTGGACGATCGCCACCGGCTGGGTCGGGGCCACGTTGTAGCGGGCCGGGAAGTTCGGCCGCTCCGGGTAGCCGTAGAACTCCCGGAAGATCTCCGGGGCCTGCGAGATGAAGAACCGTCCGCACATCGCTTCAGCCCTTCGCCCGAGACCTTCGCCTCAGCCCTTCCGTCCGCGCCTCAGGCGATCGGTGCGTCCACCGTGCAGACGACGCCGGCCGGCTCGAACCGGATCTCCACCGCTCCGTCAAGATCGCGGGCGAGGTTGCGCTCGATCAGGCGGGAGCCGAAGCCCCGGCGCTTGGGCGGGCGCACGGTCGGCCCACCCACCTCGCTCCAGCGGAAGGCGAGGCGCGGCGGCACCGAACCATTGCGCACGCTCCAGTCGATCTCGACTGCCCCGGACTCGCTGGACAGTGCCCCGTACTTGACCGCGTTCGTCGCCAGTTCCTGGATCGCCATGGCGATGGCGAGCGACATCCTCGGGCACAGGCGCACGTCCGGCCCCGAGATCCGGAACCGCTCGGTCCCGCGCCCGCGATAGGGGGCGATGGCCTGCGCCACCACCTCGACGAGGTCGGCCCCCTCCCAGCTCTCGCGGGTCAGCACGTCGTGGGCGCGCGACAGGGCGAGGAGACGCGTCTCCAGCGACGCGTAGGCCTCGTCGCCGGTCTCGGCGTTGCGCAGAGTCTGCGTGGCGATCGACTGCACGGTGGCCAGCGTGTTCTTCACCCGGTGGTTCAGCTCGTCGATGAGCAGCCGCTGGTGCTCGGCGCCGCGCTGCTCGGCGGTGAGCGCCGTCTTCAGCCGGCTCTCGCCCTCGCGCAGTTCCTCGAGCCGTGCCCGCGCCTCGTACTGGCGGTGGCGTCCGCGCAGGGCCGTGCGGGCCACGCTGATCAGCGTGGTCGGATGGAAGGGCCGCTCCAGGAAGGTGACGTTGCCGAGGATCTCGGACAGGCGCGCCGCGGCCGGGTTCCGCTCCGGTCCGCCGCCCCGCCCGGTGAGGAGGATGAAGGGCAGGTCCGACCAGGGGGGCTGCGCGGCGATCCACTGGCGTATCGGCCCGAGATCGGCGGTGCGGACCGCCTCCTCGGTGAGGAGACCGAGGCCCGCGCCCTCGACGAGGCCGCGGTGCAGCTCCTGCAGGTTGGCGCAGATCACCGAGGGGATGTTCGCCTCGCCGAGCAGCGAGGCCGCGATGGCCGCATCACGCCCCAGCGGTGCGAGGATCAGGGCCCGCTCGGAATGCGGGTTGTTGGGCCGCGTCACGCGCCCTCCCCGCGATTCGGCCGGTCGAGGTCCCTCTCCGTGCCGACGAAGGTCGGGATGCCGCGCAGGACGCCCTGGAATCCCTCGAGGGGGTCGCCGATGGTCAGTCCGCTGCCGCTGATCCGGTACTCGCGGATCGTGTCCTCGTGAGCGCCGGCCCGCTTCTTGACGATCGAGATCGCCCGCCGCACCCGGCCGAACGCCTCGAAGTAGCGCAGCAGGATCACCGCGTCCGCGAGGTAGGTGACGTCGACGGGCGTCTGCATGTCGCCGACGAGGCCGTGCTGCGCCACCGTGAGGAAGGTCGTCGCCCCTTGGCGGTTGAGGTACTGCAGCAGCTCGTGGACGTGCAGCACCAGGGAATTCTCGTGCGGCATCGCGGCCTGGTAGCCGTTGAGGCTGTCGATGACCACCGTCTTGACCCCGTGCCGGTCGACGAGGGTGCGGACGCTGTGGGCGAACTCGCCCGGCGAGAGTTCGGCCGCGTCGACCTGCTCGATCAGCAGCCTGCCGTCGTCGCGCAAGCCCTCCAGGTCGTAGCCCAACTGGCGCGTGCGCTCGAACAGAAGCCCGATCTCCTCGTCGAAGATGAACATCGCGGCCCGCTCGCCGCGGGCGATCGCGGCCAGGACGTACTGGACGGCGAACAGCGACTTGCCGGTCCCGGCCGGCCCCAGGATGAGCGCGCTCGATCCCTTCTCCACGCCGCCGCCCAGGAGCGAGTCGAGCTCGGCGATGCCGCTGAGGAGGCGGCCCCGCTCGAAGCCGGTCTTGTGCTCCAGCGAGACGAGGCGTGGGAAGACCTGAACGCCGCCCGTGAGGATCGTGAAGTCGTGAAAGCCGCCGCGGAAGTTCTGGCCGCGGTACTTGATCACCCGCATGCGACGCCGCTGCGCCCCGTACTCGGGCGCCAGCTCCTCCAGACGGATCACGCCGTGGGCGACGCTGTGCACGGTCTTGTCGAGGCTGTCCGCGGTCAGGTCGTCGAGCATCAGCACCGTGATGGCGTGGCGCGCGAAATAGTGCTTCAGCGCCAGGATCTGGCGTCGGTAGCGCAGCGACGAGCCCGCGAGCAGGCGGATCTCGGACAGGCTGTCCAGCACGATCCGGTGCGGCTTGATGCGATCGACGGTGTCGAAGATCTGGCGGGTCGTCTCGCCGAGTTCGAGATCCGAGGAGTAGAGCAGGCTCTGCTGCTGGTTGGCGTCGAGCAGGCTCTCCGGCGGGATCAGCTCGAAGATCTCGATGTTCTCGTCGAGCGTCCAGCCATGCGAGACCGCGGTCTCGCGCAGCTCCTCCTCGGTCTCCGACAGGGTGATGTAGAGGGTCGACTCGCCGCGGGCCGCACCCTCGCGGAGAAATTGCAAGGCGACCGTGGTCTTGCCGGTGCCGGGACTGCCCTCCAGAAGGTACAGCCGGTCCCGCACGAAGCCGCCGAGGAGCACGTCGTCGAGGCCGTCGATCCCGATCTTCGCCTTGTCGGCGATCCCACTCGTCCCACTCATGCCATCCGGTCTCGACGCTGCTGGTCTCGCCTGCGCGCGGACGCGGATCCGCGGGCGGGATCTCCGTGTCTATCCGCAGCACCGGGGAGAGCCAAGCGAGGCGTGTTCACAACCCGGGCCTGCAGGATCCGGGCGGGATCAGAGCCACTTCTTCCAGCGGAAGAAGACGTAGGGCAGCACCGCGGCCACCACCATCATCATCACCGCCATCGGGTAGCCGAAATGCCATTCGAGCTCCGGCATCGCCTTGAAGTTCATGCCGTAGATCGAGGCGATCAGCGTCGGCGGCATGAACACCACCGCCATGACCGAGAACAGCTTGATGATGTTGTTCTGCTCGAGGTTCACGAGGCCGAGCGTCGCGTCGAGCAGGAACTGGATCTTGGTCGAGAGGAAGGTCGCGTGCTCCTCCAGCGACTGGAGGTCGCGAAGCGTCGAGCGCACGTCCTCGCGCAGCTCGCGCGGGGCCTTGTTGGTGCGGTAGGTCGCCGAGAGCGAGAGCAGGATGCGCTCCATCGAGACGAGGCTCTCGCGCTGCTTCGAGATCAGGTCCCCGTGCCGCCCGAGCGCCCGCAGCGTGTCCTGAAGGGCGGTGTTGCGCACGCTCGGATCGTCCTGCACCTCGAAGATCTTGCCCGACAGCCGGTCGATCCGCTCGCCCTGGAGCTGGAGCACGTCGGCGGCGCGGTCGATCACCGCCTCGATCAGCCCGGCCAGGATGGTCTCGCCCGACGTGGTGGTCGAGGGGCCGTTGCCCGTCGTGCGGCCGGCGCGCTGCGTGTACATCCGGAACGCCTGCGGCTCCTCGTAGCGCACGGTGACGAGGCGGTTCTCACGCAGGATGAAGGTGATGCCGGCGAGCCCCGGATCCTCGGAATCGCTGACCTTGCTGAGCACCCGGCCCGTCATGTAGCGGGCCCCCTCCTCCACGTAGAGGAGTTCCGAGGGCTCGATGTCCTTCATCTCCTCGCGGGTCGGGACCTGGATGCCCATGAAGGCCTCGACCTTGAGGTCCTCCTCCCGGGTCGGGCGGATCATGTCGAGCCAGACGGTGTCGTCGGGGATCGGGTCCTGAAGGTCGAGGGGCCGGCGATCGAGCAGGATCTGCCCGGCGCCGGCGGCCGGCTGGTGGATGAAGATCACGTGGTCTCTCAGGCGAACGCGTTCGGTGGCGGTACGCTCGCATCCGGCACGAAGAAGTCCGGCGCAAGGGGAACGCCGGGTGTGACGCGGTATTTTGAAAAGTCCGTGACGCCGGTCTCGGCCAGGAAGCTGTCGTCGATCAGGAAGCGGCCAGTGACCTCGCGGGAGGGCATCAGGAACAGGGCGTGGGCAGCGTCCGCCATGATCTCGGGCGTGCGGCTCGCCTGCATCAGGGCCTCGCCGCCGAGCAGGTTGTTGACCGCCGCCGTCGCGATCGTGGTGCGCGGCCAGAGGGCGTTGACCGCGATGCCGGCGCGGCGCAGCTCGCCCGCGAGCCCGAGCACGCAGAGCGACATGCCGAACTTCGCCATCGTGTAGGCGAGGTGGGGCGCGAACCACTTCTCCTGCATGTCGAGGGGCGGCGACAGCATCAGGATGTGGGGGTTCGACGCCTTCTCCAGGTGCGGGATCGCGTATTTCGAGACCATGTAGGTGCCGCGCGTGTTGATCTGATGCATCAGGTCGAAGCGCTTCATCTCGGTCTGCGGCGTGCGCGACAGCGAGATCGCGCTCGCGTTGTTCACCACGATGTCGATGCCGCCGAAGGTCTCGGCGGTTCGCGCGACGGCGCCCGCCACGCTGTCCTCGTCGCGCACGTCGACGACGAGGGGCAGCGCCCGCCCGCCGGCCGCCTCGATCTGCGCGGCGGCGGTGTGGATCGTGCCCTCGAGCTTCGGGTGCGGCGCGTCGGTCTTGGCCGCGATGGCGACGTTCGCCCCGTCGCGGGCGGCGCGCAGGCCGATCGCGAGGCCGATGCCCCGCGAGGCGCCGGTGATGAACAGCGTCTTGCCCTTCAGTGATCCGTCCATCGCGTCCTCCCCCTTCTCAGTTCTGCTGGCCGACCCGGAAGCGCGGCGGCCTCGTGCCGTCCGCGTCGGTGAAGCCGTACTCGTGCGCGAGATCGCCCGCGTGCAGGACCCGCCCGGCCCGAACCGCCACGTCCGGGTCGGCGCAGAGCGCGGCGAGCGCGCGGCCGGCGTAGAGCGGGCTCTCGGTGGCCCGCCCGTCCTGGCCGAGGTCGCGGACCCGCTCGGTGCGCACGAAGCCCGGCGAGAGGCCGAGCGCCGTCACGCCGTGGGGCCGCAACTCCTCCGCGAAGCCGAGGGCGAGCCGGTTCGTCGCGGCCTTGGCGAGGTCGTAGAAGAGGTCGCCGAGATAGCCCTCCTCCGTGCCGAAGGAGACGAGGGCGATGAGCCCGCTGCGCGCCGAGACCATGGCGGGCGCCACCGCGCGGGCGAGGAGCAGCGCCGCGTGGGGGCCGGTCTCCAGGAACCGCCCGAAGGGCTCGGCCGAGCGGCGCCAGAACGGCGTGCCCCAGGCCGCCCCGTCCGGGTAGCGGGTGCCGTCGTAGCCCTCGTTGCCGCCCCAGACGCTGGACACCGCCACGTCGATCCGGCCGAAGCGGCGCAGCGTCCAGTGCACCATCTCGTCGACCGCCCGCTCGCTGGTGTGGTCGCAGAGGTAGTGGTGGCCGCGCCCGCCGGCCGCGTCGACCTCGCGGGCGGTGTCCTCGATCGCCTCCGGCCGCATCTCCGTGCGCGCGCCGGTCTCGCTGGAGCGGGCCGTGACGATGACGGTCGCCCCCGCCTCGCCGAGCCCGCGCGCGAGGCCGCGCCCGACGCCCCGCGAGGCCCCCGCGACGAGGCAGACCCGTCCGCGGAGGTCGGGCCCGCTCACGCGGCCGCGTCCGTCTTGGGCCTCGCGGCGCCCCGCGCGAAGAAGGCCCGGAACGCGTCCTGCGCCTCGGCCGAGCGCAATTGCGCGTCGAAGGCCACGGCCTCGGCCTCCAAGGCCGCCTCGACCGCCGCCTGGTCGCCGCGGATCAGCCGGCGCGTGGCCGCGAGCGCGCCCCGCGGCAGGGCGGCGAGGCGCACCGCCTGCGCCATCGCGTGCTCCTCCAGCATGTCTGCGGGGATGACCGCGTTGGCGAGGCCGAGCCCGACCGCTGTGTCCGCGTCGTAGGCTTCCGAGAGCATCAGCATCTCGGTGGCGCGCAGGGTGCCGACGCGGCGCGGCAGGAGGTAGCTCGACGCCGCCTCCGGCACGAGGCCGAGCTCCACGAAGGGCATCCGGAAGCGGGCCGTCGGGCTCGCGTAGACGAGGTCGCAGTGCAGCGTCAGCGTGGTGCCGACGCCGACCGCGATCCCGTCCACCGCCGCCACCATCGGCGTGCGGGTGCGGGCGAGCTGCCGGATGAAGCGCAAGGGCGGCGACTCGGAGAAGGGCCTGTCCGCCATCGCCACGAAGTCGGCGAGGTCGTTGCCGGCAGTGAACACGCCGGTCCCGCCCGCGAACAGCACCGCGCCGATGCCGGACCCGTCCGCGTCGGCGGAGAGGAGCGCCTCGCGCATGGGCTCGTACATGGCGCCGGTGAGCGCGTTCTTCTTCTCCGGCCGGTCCATGCGGATCACCCGAACGGGGCCGTGATCCGTGACGCTGACGTGCTCGCTCATGAGGGTCGTCCCATCCGGGGGTTGCGGTCAGCCCGCCAGCGCGAGCTTGGCGTCCTGCACGAAGCCGCCGCCGTCGAGCACCGTCTGCTCCAGGCCGCCGGCGGCGGTGGCGAGGTTCTCGGCGAAGAAGCGGGCGAGCGCGATGCGGCCCGCATGGGCCGGGTCGGTCTCGCCGGCCCGCAGCGCGGCGCTCGCCGCGAGCGCCGCCTTGGCGAGGCAGGCGCCGCCCTGCGCGAGGCCGAACAGGCGCAGGTACGGCGTCGCGCCGGCCAGCGCCTCTTCCGGCCGGTTCGAGCCGAGCGCCCTCAGCGCGAAGCTCGTCGCCCGGTCGAGGCTCTCGATCGCCGCGCGCAGGCGCGCCGCGGTGTGGCCGAAGCCCGGATGGCCGTCCTTCAGCACGCTCTCGGCGACCTCGCGCATCGCCGCGATCTGGGCCCGCACCGTGGCGCCGCCGTTGAGCGGCAGCTTGCGGCCCACGAGGTCGAGCGCCTGGATGCCGTTGGTGCCCTCGTAGATCGCGAGGATGCGCGCGTCCCGCATGTACTGGGCGGCGCCGGCCTCCTCCACGAAGCCCATGCCGCCGTGCACCTGCACGCCGAGCGAGGTCGCCTCGTTGGCGATGTCGGTGGAGAACGCCTTGGCGACCGGCGTCAGCAGGGAGGCGCGGTCGAGGGCGGCCTGCCCCTCCGGCCCGCGGGCGGCGTCGAGGGCCGCGGCGGTGAGGTAGCAGATGCCGCGGGCCGCCGCCGTGGTGGCCTTCATGGTGAGCAGCATCCGCTGCACGTCGGAATGCTCGATGATCGGGCTCGCGCCGCCGCCCGCCTCGGCGCCCGGCGCCTTGCCCTGGCGCCGATCCTGCGCGTAGGCGAGCGCCCTCTGGGTGGCGGCCTCGGCCACCGCCACCCCCTGCAGGCCGACGTTGAGGCGGGCATTGTTCATCATCGTGAACATGCAGGCGAGGCCGCGGTTCTCCTCGCCGATCAGCCAGCCGGTGGCGCCGCCCCGGTCGCCGAAGGCCATCGAGCAGGTGGGCGAGGCGTGGATGCCGAGCTTGTGCTCGATTCCCGAGCAGCGCAGATCGTTGTGGCTGCCGTCCGGCAGGACCTTCGGCACCAGGAACAGCGAGATGCCGCGCGTGCCGGCGGGCGCGTCCTTCAGGCGGGCGAGCACGAGGTGGACGATGTTGTCCGTGAGGTCGTGCTCCCCGTAGGTGATGTAGATCTTGGCGCCGGTGATCCGGTAGCTGCCGTCGCCGTTCGGCTCGGCGCGGGTGCGCAGCAGGGCGAGGTCCGAGCCCGCCTGCGGCTCGGTGAGGTTCATGGTCGCCGTCCACTCGCCCGAGACAAGCTTGTCGAGATAGGCGGCCTTGAGCTCTTCCGAGCCGTGCTTCTCCAGCGCCTCGATGCCGCCGGCCGTGAGGAGCGGGCACAGGCTGAAGGCGAGGTTGGCGCCGTTCCAGATCTCGGTGCAGGCAGCGTTGAGGAGGAGCGGCAGGCCCTGGCCGCCGTGGCTCTCGGGCGCGCTGAGCCCGTTCCAGCCGCCCTCCGCGAAGGTGCGGTAGGCCTCGCGCCAGCCGGGCGGGGTCGTGACGGCGCCGTCGTTAAGCGGCGTGCCATGGCGGTCACCGACCCGGTTCAGGGGCGCGAGCACGGAGCCGGCGAGGCGGCCGGCCTCCTCCAGCACCGCCCGCGCGTCCTCGGGCGTGAGATCGCTCTGCCTGGCGGCGAGCACGGCCTCCAGCCCGGCCACGTGGCGCAGCGTGAAGGCCAGTTCGGCCACGGGTGCGCGATAGCTCATGTCACTCCCCTCCCGCGCCGTCTCGTGCGGCGCTGTCCGCGTCGACGTTTGACGCGGGCGGCCCGACGACGATAGGCCCGCACGCGTCGCCCGCCGACATACGCCCGAACGGCGCGCCCCGTCACGGTCGGAGATAGTTTATATATGAACGATCTCGGGTCAATGCCTGCCGGGACCCCTGCCGTGGCGTCCCAGCCCGCGACCCGTCGCCTCGCGGCCGAGGAGGCGGGCCTCGCCGAGGCAGCGCGGCTCCTCTCGGCGGGCCGGCTCGTCGCCTTCCCTACCGAGACGGTCTACGGTCTCGGCGCCGACGCCACCGATCCCGCTGCGGTCGCCCAGATCTTCGCCGCCAAGGAGCGGCCGCGCCTCAATCCGCTGATCGCCCACCTGCCCGATGCGTCCTCGGCCTGCGCGCAGGGTGACTTCGATGGCGCCGCCCTGCGCCTCGCCGAGGCGTTCTGGCCGGGCCCCCTGACCCTGGTGGTGCCGGCGCACGAACGCACCACCGTCTGCGACCTCGCCCGGGCCGGCCTGCCGAGCCTCGCCCTGCGGGTGCCGGCGAGCGCGCTGGCGCAGGATCTCCTCGCCCGGGTCGGGCGACCCGTGGCGGCGCCGTCGGCCAACCGATCGGGCCGGGTCAGCCCGACGAGCGCCGGGCACGTGCTCGGCGACCTCGACGGGCGCGTGGCGGCAATCCTCGACGGGGGCGCGACGCCGGTCGGGCTCGAATCCACTGTGGTCGCCTGCCTCGGCGGCGCGCCGCGCCTGCTGCGGCCGGGCGGCGTGCCGCGCGAGGCGATCCGCGAGGTTCTGGGATGCGAGGTGGCGGACGCGGAGGCTGACGCCGCGGCGCGCCCGGTCGGGCCCGGCCTGCTCGCCTCCCACTACGCGCCGCGGGCCCGTGTGCGCCTCGACGCGCGGCGCATCGAGCCCGGCGAAGCCGCGCTCCTGTTCGGGCCCGAGCCGGTGCCGGGCATCGCCGCGGCGCGCGCCGCGATCAACCTGAGCCCGCGCGGTGACGCCGCCGAGGCGGCCTCCCGCCTGTTCGCCGCGCTCCGCGACCTCGACGCCTCCGGCGCGGCTGTGATCGCCGTCGCGCCGATCCCGATGACGGGCCTCGGCGAGGCCATCAACGACCGGTTGAATCGGGCCGCGGCACCTCGGTAGA
The DNA here is from genome assembly GCF_007992195.1 of Methylobacterium oxalidis. Lineage (GTDB taxonomy): Bacteria > Pseudomonadota > Alphaproteobacteria > Rhizobiales > Beijerinckiaceae > Methylobacterium > Methylobacterium oxalidis. The sequence continues at coordinate 34,214 of NZ_BJZU01000003.1, forward strand.
AATTTTTCTGTGAGGCGCGGAACCAACGCCGCGCCTACCCCGTTGATGGGTCACGAAGGCCAGTTCAGCCCCCAATGGCCTTTTTCCTTTCAAGGCTCGGAGCAATCCGAGCCTTTTTTCTTGCGCGCTGCCACGGCGGCGCTCAGGCCGCGAGCTTGCCCGCGATCGTCGCCACGTGGCGGCCCTGGAAGCGAGCCCCGTCGAGCTCGACCTGGCTCGGCTGCCGGCTTCCGTCGCCGTCGGCGATCGTGGTGGCGCCGTAGGGCGTGCCGCCCTTCACCGCCTCGACCCCGTTGAGGCCCGCGAAGGCGTAAGGCAGGCCGACGATCACCATGCCGTGGTGCAGCAGCACCGTATGGATGCTCGTCAGCGTCGTCTCTTGGCCGCCGTGCTGCGAGGCCGTCGAGGTGAAGGCCGAGCCCACCTTGCCGACGAGCTTGCCCTGCGCCCAGAGGCTGCCGGTCTGGTCGATGAACTGCTTCATCTGCGCCGCCATGTTGCCGTAGCGCGTCGGCGTGCCGAGGATGATCGCGTCGTAGTCGCCGAGTTCGTCCGGGCTCGCGATCGGGGCCGCCTGATCGAGCTTGTAATGGTACTGCTGGGCGACCGACTCGGGCACGAGTTCCGGCACCCGCTTCACGGTCACCTCGGCCCCGGCCTCGCGGGCGCCCTCGGCCACCGCGTGGGCGAGCTGCTCCACGTGGCCCCAGGACGAGTAGTACAGCACCAGAACCTTCGCCATCGTCGATCTCCTTCAGCCAGAGTGGGGCGCCGCCGCGGGGAGATTCCCGCAGCCGTGCCGCTACGGCACCGATATCGTGCCTCGCACCCTTGCCGAAATGCCCTCGCCTGCAAGATCATCTTTGCGGATCTGCAAGCTCGAGCGAGGCCGCGACGGATGGCGCTGCACTGGGACGACTTCCGGCTCGTGAAGGCCATCGCGGATCGCGGCGGCCTCACGCATGCCGCGGAGGCGCTCGCCATCAACCACTCCACCGCGTTCCGGCGCCTCGCGGCGATCGAGGCGAGCCTCGACGCGCGCCTGTTCGAGCGCCGCCGCGCCGGCTACGTGCCGACCGCGGCCGGCGAGGCGATGGCGCGCGCCGCCGCCCGCATGGAGGAGGACGTCGTCACCTTCTCGCGGGCGATGGCGGGCAAGGGGGTGGCCCCGGCAGGCGAATTGCGCGTCACGGCGGCCGCGAGCTTCGTCTCCGGCGTGATGATGCCGATGCTCGGACGCTTCTGCGCGCGCTACCCGCAGATCCGGCTCGACCTCGTGGTCTCGGAGGAGGCGCTGAACCTGTCGCGCCGCGACGCCGACGTCGCGCTGCGGGCGAGCGACGGGCCGCCGCCGACCCTCGTCGGGCGGCGCCTCGCGGACGTCGCCTGGGCGATCTACGGACCCGCGTGCGGCCCGAGCACGCTGGAGGACCGCGACTGGGTCTCGCCGAGCGAGGGCGTCGGCGGGGGCCGGCACGCCCGGTTCGTGCGGGCCCGCGCCGGCACCGGCCGGGTCCGCCTCCAGCTCAACACGGTGCTCGGCCTCGCCGACGCGGTGGAGGCCGGCATCGGGATCGGCCCTCTCCCCTGCATGCAGGGGGACGGTCGGCCCGGGCTCGTGCGGCTCTCGGGCGTGGAGCCGGACCTCGCCAGTGCCCTGTGGCTGCTGACGCACCCGGACCTGCGCCACGCGCCGCGGGTGCGGGCCTTCATGGACCACATGGCCGAGGAGATCGCGGCCCTGCGCGGCCTGTTCGCGGGCGCGCCGGCTACCTGATCTCGAGGATCTCCGCCTCGTGGCCGTTCACCTCGACCACGTCGCCGACGCTCTTGCCGGTGAGCGCGCGGGCGAGCGGCGCCACGTAGGAGAGCGAGCCCTTGTTCGGGTCGGCCTCGTCCTCGCCCACGATGTGGAAGGTCTGGCGGGTGCCGTCCTCGCGCTCGATCGAGACGGTCGAGCCGAAATGCACCGTGTCGCCGGCGACCTTCTCGACGAGCTGGGCCGAGTTCATGCGCGCGGTCCAGTAGCGCAGGTCGCGCGAGACGCGCGCGTTGTCGGCCTTGTCCTCCGGGGTGAGCTTGGCGGCCTCGGCCTGCAGGCGCTTCACCTCGGCCTCGATCTGCGCGAGCCCGGCGGGCGTCACGAAATTGGGGTGCGGCGAGATCGGCCGGTCCGGCAGGTCCTCGAAGGCTTCGCCGCCCTCACGCTCACGAACGAATGCGATGCTCATGAAAAAAGCAATGCACCGGGAACAGTTCAGGTTCCGTCCCGGCCGCCGCCGGCCGGAAGAGTGCTCTCAGCCAACCTCGACCACCGTGCGTCCGCGCGTCCGGCCGGCCAGGATCTCCTCGGCGAGGCCCGCCACGTCGGGCAGGCGGACCGTCGTGGTCATGGCCGCGAGCTTGCCGAGATCGAGCTCGCGCGCCAGCCGGGCCCAGGCCTCGCGGCGCTTCGGCTGCGGCGTCGTCACGCTGTTGATGCCCAGCAGCGAAACGCCGCGCAGGATGAAGGGCGCCACCGAGGTCGGCAGGTCCATGCCCTGGGCGAGGCCGCAGGCGGCCACCGCCCCGTCGGCCCGCGTCATCGCCAGCACGTTGGCGAGCGTCGTCGAGCCGACCGCGTCGATCCCGGCCGCCCAGCGCTCCTTCGCCAGGGGCTTGGGCGGCCCCGAGAGTTCCGCCCGGTCGAGAATCTCGGCGGCGCCGAGGCCGCGCAGGTAATCGGCTTCGCCGTCGCGCCCGGTCGAGGCGATGACGTGCCAGCCGGCTCGGGCGAGAAGCGCCACCGCCACCGAGCCGACGCCGCCCGAGGCGCCGGTGACGATCGCCGGTCCCTGGTCGGGGCGGGCGCCGTGATGGTCGAGGGCCATGAGGCAGAGCATGGCCGTGTAGCCGGCGGTGCCGATCGCCATGGCCTGAGCCGGGCTCAAGCCCCCGGGCAGCGGCACCAGCCAGTCGCCCTTTACGCGGGCGCGCTCGGCGTAGGCGCCGAGATGCGTCTCGCCGACGCCCCAGCCCGTGAGGACCACCGCGTCGCCCGGCTCGTACTCGGGATGGCCGGATGACTCCACCACCCCGGCGAAGTCGATGCCCGGGATCATCGGGAAGCGGCGCACGACCGGCGACTTGCCGGTCATGGCCAGACCGTCCTTGTAATTGAGGGTCGAGTGCGTGACGCGGACCGTGACGTCGCCGTCCATCAGGTCGGCCTCGTCGAAATCCCGGAAGGACAGGCTCTGCCCGCCCTCGCCCTTATCGACCACCCAAGCCTTGAACGTCGACATCGTGCCCGCGCCTCCACCGGTGCCCGAGACCTGTGGCGGCACGGTCGCGATTCAAGAGCGCGGCTCAGTAGCCGTCGTAGATGCTGCCGCGGGAGAAGCCGAGGCCGACGCCGATGTCGGCCGAGCTCGCCCCCGTGATGCCGAACGCGTCGGGGATCGAGCCGACCAGCGGGCCGCCGATACCCGGGCCGTAGCCGGGGCCCGGCCCGTATCCGCCCCCGACCGGGACCCACCCGCTGCGGGCCGGCTCGACGAGGACGCGGCGGGAGACGCTCGCGTATTCCGGCGGGATCGTCTCGGGGATGGTCTGGGGCGGCTGCACCATCACGCGGCGCTGGCGGACGGCGTATTGCGGCGGCGTCGTCACCCAGCACCCGATCAGCTCGCCGTAGGGGCCGCGGCGCGTCTGCCAGACCCGGCCGCCCGGCGCCACGAGGACGCGCTCGGAGACGGTGTCGAAGACCGGCGGGACGGTGCGGTAGATCGTGCGGGGCGGGCGCACCAGCACCTGCTCGGAGACGGTGTCGAAGACCGGCGGGGTGGACACGCGGCGGTAGCACTCGGTGCCGTAGCAGCCCCCGGCCTGGGCGGGCGCGGCGAGGAAGGCGCCCGCGAGCGCTGTGATCAGGAACGTGAGACGGGTGACCGGCGCGGTCATGACGGCTTCCTCGAATGTACGCTGTACGGCGGGACGGTACGCTGGCGTGCGCACCTCTCGACGTGCAGGAGGCCGTCAAGTTGCAGGACAAGCAAGATCTATCGCGGGGTAGGGTAAAATTAACCCTCGCTTAGGACTACGCAGCGGTCAATCTACCTAAGTAGATCGGCCTGATCGATTCCGCGCTCGTTATGCTTAACTGGCCGAATCCTGGTCAGGTCTGCCCGCGCTTGAGCTGGTAGAAGATGTGCCGCCCGATGACGTCCATCTTGCGCAGCCGGCGCGACCAGCCGGGCCGCACGTAGTCGGCGTGGTAGTGGGTCGCGTTGCCGACCTCGCTCAGGTAGGTCCGGCCCTCGATCACCGCGCTGGCGATGCGGGTGGCGGTCTGCCAGGAGCCGGCGTCGGTGATGCGCAGGGACTTGCCCTCGCAGGCGAAGGAGAACTGGCAGCCCATGTAGCGGTGCCGGTTCTGGTAGACGACGCCGCAGACGTTGCCCGGGTAGAGCCCGCTCTTGACGCGGTTGAGCACCACCTGCGCCACGGCGGCCTGGCCCTCCTCCGGTTCGCTGCGGGCCTCGAAGTAGACGGCCTCGGCGAGGCAGCGCTGCTCCTTGTCCATCGCCTCGGGCACGATCAGGTCGGCGTAGCGGTGGCGGGCGGAATCCGGCTCCGCCGCCGGCTTGCCGGGATCGGGGCGGTCCGCCCGGAAGCTGAAGCCGGGCAGCGCGAGGCTCGCCGCCGCCACCTCGATCGGCGTCGCGTCGGCCGGGGCCGGCGTCGTGGAGGAGAGCGCGACGGCGCGTGGGATCGCCGGGGTCGAGCCGTCGTGGCGCTCGGCCGGCGTCGCGTCGGCGCTGCCCGCGCCGGTCGAGGCGGCGCTGCCCGCCCCCGTCGTCAGGCCGAGGTCGGGCACCGGCACGAAGCCGAGATCCGGCTCGAGGTCGGGGTTCCAGGTGGCGGAGCCCACGCTGAGGACGCCCGCGACCGAGCTCGTCAAATTGGCGAAGACCAGGGAGGTCCCGCTGTCGCGCAGGGCCGCGGCGCTGCGCTCGAAGCTCGCGCCTGGCGAGAGGGCGGCGTCGCCCTTGGACCCGCGCTGCACCACCGGGAAGACCCGGGCCTGCGCCTTCATCTCGGCCCGCAGCGGCTCGTCGCCGACGCGGGTCGCCGAGAGCGGAGCATCGGCGCGGGCGATCGCCAGGAGGTTGCCGGTGCCGTCGTGGAGCCCGGTGCCGCCCACGAGGAGCGTGCCGCCCGGCAGCGCCGGCGCGAGGCGGGCGTCGCGCTCCGGCAGCAGGCTGGAGCCGATCGTGCTCTCGGTGCCCGCCGTCGCCGTGAAGGACACCAGGAGGCCGAGGCCGGCCAGCCAGGGCGTCACCGCCGTTCCGAGCCAGTGCAGGCTCGATCTGCGTCGAAATCGTCTCGTACCCACGCCGAACCGACCCGTACCGGAAAGCCACGCCCGGCGATCGTCGCGGCGCTTTTCGGGCGCAGGATGGCCGGATCCCGACTATCACCCGGTATGGTTGCCCGAGGGTTAAGAGGTGCGATTCGGCACAACCTCCGGCTCGTCGTGCGGAGGCGTGCAACCCCCGGGTCAGGCGGCGCGGACCTTCTCGACCTCGAAGGCGAGGCCGCCCGGCCCCGGCCGCTCGCGGATCACCAGCCGGTCCTGCGGCCCGAACTCGCCGAGGGCGACGTCGCGGTCCGGCAGCACCACGGTGGTGGACTTGTTGAGGTGGACGAGGACGTGGCGCTGGCGGGGGAGCGAAGCGACGGCCCAGCGCTTGAGCTGTCCATAATAAGGCTCGCGCCGCCACGCGTTCGGCTGGCCCGGGTCGACCTGCACGTTCATGTGGCGCGAGACCGGATCGAGGCTCAGCACCATCTTGGCGCGCTCGGGCTTCCACTCGGGGCCGAGCCAGCCCTCCGTCATCCAGAGGCAGTGGAAGGCGCGGCAATGGTCCGGCCGGGTCGCGTGGATGGCGCAGCCCCTGCCCTGCCGGGTGTGGCGGCACCACTGGCCCGCCGCGCTCTCGACCGCCGGAACGTCGTACACCTTGCAGCACAGGGTGCAGGTTCCGCACGCGCGGCCCGGGGCCGGCGCGGCGACGATGGTGGCGGGGTCGAGCATCTCGCGGGGTCCGTGGTGCGGCGGCAGCGTCCGGGCGCCGCGCCGATCTCGGGTTTGTGCCGTGGCAACGGGCCGGTAGTGTGGCAGAACTCCCCGACCGTGTCCGGAAAGGCTCCATGCGCTCGAACCTCGCGGCCCGCGACGTCGAAACCCTCGTCCACCCCTACACGAACCTCGCGAGCTTCCGCGAGACCGGCCCGCTCGTGCTGGAGCGCGGCCACGGCGTCTACGTCTACGACACGGACGGGCGCCCCTACATCGAGGGCATGGCCGGCCTCTGGTGCACGGCGCTCGGCTACTCGAACGAGGAGCTGATCGAGGCCGCGAGCGAGCAGCTCTCCCGCCTGCCCTTCTCGCACCTGTTCTCCGGCCGCAGCCACGACCCGGCGATCGAGCTCGCCGAGACGCTGAAGGAACTGATGCCGGTACCGACCTCGAAGGTGTTCTTCACCTCATCGGGCTCGGAGGCGAACGACACCCAGGTCAAGCTCGTCTGGTACATGAACAACGCGCTCGGGCGCCCGGCCAAGAAGAAGATCATCTCCCACCTGAAGGGGTACCACGGCGTCACCGTCGCCACCGCCTCGATGACGGGCCTGCCCGCCAACCACGCGGACTGGGACCTGCCGCTGCCGGGCTTCATCCACGCCCCCTGCCCGCACCATTACCGGGGGGCCGAGCCCGGCGAGAGCGAGACGGACTTCTCCGCCCGCCTCGCCGCGGGGCTTGAGGCGCTGATCGAGCGGGAGGGGCCGGAAACGGTCGCCGCCTTCGTGGCCGAGCCGGTGATGGGCGCGGGCGGCGCCATCGTGCCGCCGGCGGGCTACTTCGAGGCGATCCAGCCGGTGCTGGAGCGGCACGACGTGCGCCTGATCGCCGACGAGGTGATCTGCGGCTTCGGCCGTCTCGGCACGTGGTTCGGCTCGGAGAGCCTGGGGATCCGGCCGAACACCCTCTCCTTCGCCAAGGCGGTGACCTCCGGCTACCTGCCGCTCGGCGGCGTCAGCATCGACGAGCCGCTCTACCGGGCGATGCTCGCCGAGAGCGCCAAGATCGGCACCTTCGGGCACGGCACCACCTATTCGGGCCATCCGGTCGCCTGCGCCGTTGCGCTCAAGACGATCGAGATCTACCGGCGCGACCGCATCATCGAGGGAGTCCGCGAGAAGGCGCCCCACTTCCAGGCGCGGCTCTCGGCGCTCGCCGAGCACCCGCTCGTCGGCGAGGCGCGCGGCCTCGGCCTGATCGGCGGGATCGAGATCGTGGCCGACAAGTCCGACAGGTGCCAGTACGACCCCAAGGCCGGGGTGGCCGCCCGCTGCGTCGCCTTCGCGCAGGGCGAGGGGCTGATCGTGCGCTTCCTCGCGGGCGACCGCATCGCCGTCTGCCCGCCCCTCGTGATCACCCGCGACGAGATCGACGCCCTCTTCGACCGCCTCACCCGCGCCCTCGACCGGACGCAGGCCTGGATCGCCGCGGAGGGGCTGACCGCGATGCCGCCTCCGGGCCCGTGAGCCGCGCCGCCGGGCACGCGCAGATTGTGTTTTGTATTCACATGACACTCAGTTGTTCTCCGCGCCGTCTCGCGCGAAGATTGGTCATTCCTTAATGCGCCATTCAGTTTGACTGCCCCTGTATGAGGCGGTGGCAGCCCGCGGAATGTCCCGCGGAGGCCGCAAAGGTGCCCAGGCATCGTCGCGATCACTGCCCAGAACGGTGACGCAACCGCTCATCCACGCGTGCTCAGACAGGACCCAGAACCATGTACCCCTCCAGCGAGACCCCGACCGCAGCGACCGAGACCGGACGCCGCCAGACGGACGCGGGCCGGGACGCCGAGAGCTTCCGCCCCCTCGCTCTGCCCGCCCTCGCCGCTGCCGTCCGCGTCAAGGCCCCCGCCGCCGAGAAGGCTGCGCAGCGCACCCAGCGCCGCGGCATCCTGGCGCTGCTGCACGAGGACGCCCCCCTCGCCTGATCCTTCCGCGGAGGGAGCGCGCCGCACCGGGCGTGGTGCGCTCTCCCCGCCGTCAAAGCGTCGAAATCGGCTGGCACAGGCTTCGCGGCCGCGGCCGGGACGATCGAGCCCGGTTGTCGAGCGAGGACATCCGCATGCTGATCCTGCCGAGTCGCCGGCAGTTCCTGGCCGGGCTCGGGGGCGCCACGGCGCTCGTCGGATCGACCGGCGTCTACGCCTTCGGGATCGAGCCCCTCTACCGCCTCGTCGTCACCCGCTACGCGCCCGTGCTGCCGCGCTGGACGCCGGGCCTCTCGCTGCGCGTCGCGGTGCTGGCCGATTTCCACGTCGGCGAGCCCTACATGCCGCTCGACCGCATCGCCGAGATCGTCGACACGACGAACACCCTCGCCCCCGATCTGATCCTGATGCTCGGCGACTATCCGGCCGGCCGCGTCGCGCGCCGGAAGGTGCCGCTCTCGGATTTCGCCCGGGTGGTCTCGGGCCTGCGGGCGCCGCTCGGCGTCCACGCCATCCTCGGCAACCACGACTGGTGGGACGACCACGAGGCGCAGCGCCGGCGCACCGACACCTGCGAGGCGTGGCGCGAGCTCGAGGCGGTCGGCATCCCGGTGATGGAGAACGAGGCCCTGCGCCTCACCAAGGACGGGCACCCGTTCTGGCTCGCCGGCCTCGGGGACCAGGAGCCCTACGTGCTCTGGGGCGACGCGCGGGGGCGCGACGACCTGCCGGGAACGCTGGCCAAGGTCACCGACGAGGCGCCCGTGCTGCTGATGGTGCACGAGCCCGACATCTTCGTGGACGTGCCGGACCGCGTCTCGCTCACGCTCGCGGGACACACCCACGGCGGCCAGATCCGCCTGTTCGGGTACTCGCCGGTGATCCCCTCGGTGCACGGCAACGACTTCGCCTACGGCCACGTGACGCTCGGCGGGCGCCACATGATCGTGTCCGGCGGCTTTGGCGTCAGCCGCGTGCCGGTCCGGCTCGGGGTGCCGCCGGAGATCGTGCTTCTGGAACTCGGCACCGCTCCTGCGGTCGCGGGCCGCCAGCCGGGCTCCGCCTGAGGCGGCGACACGCCTCACGCCCGTTCTCCCGCACCGGCGCGGAAAATGCGCTAGGCTGGCGCCATGCGCGCGCTCCTCGCCCTCCTCCTCGTCACCGCCTGCGGGCCGGCGCTGGCCGACGATTGCGGCGACCTGATCGGCCGCGTCACCGCGGAGACGCGGGCCGAGGTCGGCAACCGCAGCCTCGACTACGCGACATTCACGCTGGGAGCCGACACGACGCTGACCCTCGCCTGCGGCGGCTCGCACCCGTCCTCGGTCGGCGCGCAGTTCCGGGGCGAGACGCCGCCGGACTCCTACTACGCCCTGTTCGGGCGCGCGGGCCAGGCGGTGACGGGCGTCGCGGCCGGGGTGATCGAGGCGGCCGCCCACCGCGCGCGCGACGCGGCGAGCCGCCTGCGCCACAGCAACGTCGACGCCGGCGGCGTGCGCGTTACCTGTTCGGTGAGCCAAGCGGAGAAGGGTCCCCTCACCCTATGCGCCGTGATCGAATCCGCCGACCGCAGCTGAAAGCTGCCCTCTTCCTCATTCTGCTGACGGGTCCCGCCGGGCCGGCGCGGGCCCAGCCGCCGGCGGAGCCGGACCGCACCGAGAAGCCCGCGGAGAAGCGGGAGGAGCGCGAGCCCGTCAACAACTGGTCGATGCTGCGGACCGCGCTGGCGCGGTGCTGGCAGGTGCCGGACGCCACCGAGGGCTCGGTCATCGCCTTCCGGTTCGGGCTCGACAAGCGCGGCGCGATCCGCGGCGCCCCGCTCGTCACGGCGCGGCGCCTCGTCGGCGAGAAGCACGCGAAGGAGGCCTACGAGAAGGCCGCTTTCGAGGCCCTCGACCGCTGCTTCCCGGTCCCAGTGACCGCGAGCTTCGGCGCGGCGCTCGGCGAGAGCCCGATCCGCCTGCGCTTCGTCAACACGGAGCCGACGGCCGCCTACCAGATCAACTCGAACATCACGATCTTCGCGCCGCGGTGAGCCTCGCCGCACGCCGGAAGGCGCCGCCGCCGTAACCGGAGATGAACCGCCGCGAAAACGGGCTCGGATGCATCCAACCTTCCGTCACCATCAATCGACATGACAGGAGAACCGGAATGCTGAAGACGCTCGCCCTCACCTCGACGCTGATCATGGCCGGGATCGGCGGCGCGTTCGCGCAGACGACCTTCATGGCCTGGGGTCACGACTTCGACCTGTCGCCGTTCCGCGCGACCGAGATGCAGGTCGCCACGGCGACCCAGCGCGGCACCGGCAAGTCCTTCAACGTGCTCAAGCTGAAGAACGGGCACATGATGGCGGTCGTCGCCATCGATCGGATGAGCGGCGCGCCGGCCGCGACCGCCGACGCCGACATGATCAACTGATCGCGCCCGGGCGGGCCGCGCCGCCGCGGCCCGCCCGGATCCGCCCCGCGTCAGAGCGGGATGTTGTCGTGCTTCTTCCAGGGCTGCTCCATCTTCTTGGTGCGGAGCATGCCCAGCGCCCGCGCGATGCGCTTGCGGGTCGAGTGCGGCATGATCACCTCGTCGATGTAGCCGCGCTCGGCCGCCACGAAGGGCGAGAGGAAGCGGTCCTCGTACTCGCCGGTGCGCGCCGCGATCTTCTCCGGGTCGCCGAGCTCGCTCCGGAAGATGATCTCCACCGCGCCCTTGGCGCCCATCACGGCGATCTGCGCGGTGGGCCAAGCGTAGTTGATGTCGGCGCCGACGTGCTTGGAGGCCATGACGTCGTAGGCGCCGCCGAACGCCTTGCGGGTGATGATCGTGACGAGCGGCACGGTCGCCTGGCTGTAGGCGAAGAGGAGCTTGGCGCCGTGCTTGATCAGGCCGCCGTATTCCTGCGCGGTGCCGGGCAGGAAGCCCGGCACGTCCACGAAGGTGACGATCGGGATCGAGAAGGCGTCGCAGTAGCGCACGAAGCGCGCCGCCTTCCGCGAGGCGTCGGAGTCGAGCACGCCCGCGAGGACCAGCGGCTGGTTGGCCACGAACCCGACCGTGCGGCCCTCGATGCGGCCGAAGCCCGTGATGATGTTGCGGGCGTAGGCCGCCTGGATCTCGAAGAAGTCGCCCTCATCGGTGACGCGCCGGATCAGCTCGCCCATGTCGTAGGGCTTGTTCGGGTTGTCCGGGATCAGGGTGTCGAGGGACTTGTCGAGGCGGTCGACGTCGTCGAAGCTCTCGATCTCGGGCACGCCATCGATGTTGTTGGCGGGCAGGAAGTCGAGCAGGCGCCGGATCTGCAGGATCGCCTCGACGTCGTTCTCGAACGAGCCGTCCGCGATCGAGGACTTGGTGGTGTGGACCTTGGCGCCGCCGAGCTCCTCCGCGGTGACGACCTCGTTGGTCACGGTCTTCACCACGTCGGGTCCGGTCACGAACATGTAGCTCGTGTCGCGGACCATGAAGATGAAGTCGGTCATGGCCGGCGAGTAGACGTCGCCGCCCGCGCAGGGGCCCATGATGACCGAGATTTGCGGGATCACGCCCGAGGCCATCACGTTGCGGCGGAAGACCTCGCCGTAGCCGCCGAGCGCCGCGACGCCCTCCTGGATGCGGGCGCCGCCGGCGTCGAAGATGCCGATGATCGGGGCGCGCATCTTGAGCGCCATGTCCTGCACCTTGACGATCTTCTGGGCGTGCGCCTCCGAGAGCGAGCCGCCGAAGACCGTGAAGTCCTTCGAGAACAGGAAGACCGTGCGGCCGTTGATGGTGCCCCAGCCCGTCACCACGCCGTCGCCCGGGATCTTCTGCTTCTCCATCCCGAAATCGCTCGAGCGGTGCTGCACGAACATGTCGAACTCCTCGAACGACCCGTGGTCGAGGAGGAGCTCGATGCGCTCGCGCGCCGTCAGCTTGCCGCGCTTGTGCTGCGCGACGACGCGGTTCTCGCCGCCGCCGAGGCGAGCCTGCGCGCGCCGCTCCTCAAGCTTCTCGAGAATGTCCTTCATGAAGTCACGGCCTCGGGCTGAATCGAATACAGAATTCCGTTGAGCCGCACAGGCTTGGCGGTTCTCCGGGTCAGGCCCCTTAGCACGAGAGTTTCGTCGGCGAAAACGCCCCTATCGGGCGAGCGCGGCGACCTGCGCCGCCGCATCGAACTCGGCGCGTCGGAGCGCGAGCCGCGCCTCGGCCTCGGCGTCGCGGCCCCAGACGCTCGCCTGGTAGGTCTCGTCCACGTGCGCGGCCGCCCAGGCTTCGTCGGGCGTCAGGTGGCCGCGGAGCACGGCGAGCGCGATCAGGAGCGAGCCGGTCAGCGTCGTCATGGTGTGGAGCGCCGCGAGGCGGAACGGCCCGTCGGCCGCCTCGATGGCCCGCCGCAGCGCCTGGACGGAGGCTTCGGGCTGGGTGACGTGCATGACGCCCTCGCTCAGGATGAGGCGGACGCCGAGCGCCTCCCGCGCCCAGTCGAGGATCGGGTCCCAGGCCGCGGTCTGCGCGGCCACGAGGCGCTCGGGCGAGTCCGCGCGGTAGGCGAGGAGGTCCGTCCCGGCATAGGCGGCGAGATCGTCGATCACCGCTGCGCGGCGCGGCGCCACCCCGTCGATCGCGGTGTTGACGAGGCGCGTCACCGGCATCCGGGCCGGGTCGATGATCTCGTCCTGCGCCTGCCACTCGCCGGCGATCCTCTCGGCGAGGTCGCGGCCGGGCACGGCGAGCGGGTTGCGGGCCGGGGTGTTGGCCGGGCGCCCGTCGAGGGTCAGGCGAAAGCCGCTCTCCCCTTCGCCGATTCCGGCCTCGCGGTAGAACCGCTTCGGCAGGGGCTTCGCCGGCCCGCGCGCTGCCCGCATCGGGTCCGGTGCCGCGGCGTCGGTGGGCTCGCCGAGCCAGTCGCGGGTGATGTCGTCGCCCGCCGCGGGGCCGCTCTTCGGATCGCTCATGAGCGTCGAGATAGTGCATCCGCCGGACCTGCGCGAGGCCGGCGGTCCTAGCCGCCGCGGGCGATCTCCTCCGCGATGGTCCCCTCCTCGGGCTCCGCCAGCGGACCCGAGAAAAGATCGCCGAGCGCCGCGGCGGATTCGACGACGGTCACCGCCCCAGAACCATAGAGCGCACCGGCCGGGTGGTAGCCCCAGGCGACGCCGATGGCGGCCGCCCTCGCCGCCACGGCCATCGCCATGTCGAAGCTGGTGTCGCCGATCATCACCGTGCGCTCGGGCGGCACGTCGGCCTCGGCCATCGCCTGGCGCAGCATGGTCGGATCGGGCTTCGAGGGGGCGTCGTCGGCGGTCTGCGTGGTGGCGAACCAGCCCTGCCAGCCCTGAGCGGCGATCAGGTGCTCGACGCCGCGGCGCGACTTGCCCGTGGCGAGGCCGAGCCGGATGTCGTCGCGGTCGCGCAGCCGCACGAGGAGATCCGCTATGCCGGGAAACAGCGGCTCCTCGTGCTCGGGATCGTGCCGCAGCGCGTTGAAGGCTCGCTTGTAGCTCTCGGCCAGGGTCGCGATCGGCCCGTCCTCGCCGACGAGGCGGCGGAACGCCTGCGGCAGCGAGAGGCCCACCACCGACAGCGCCACGGAGCGGCTCGGCGGCGTCAGGCCGTGCTCGGCGAAGGCAACGCCCTGCGCGGCGACGATGAGGTGCTGGCTGTCGACGAGCGTGCCGTCGACGTCGAAGACGACGAGCTTCACGGCCGGCCGCGCGGCCGCGATGCGGCCAGCGTCCCGGTGGCAGAGTCTCGCGCGACCGCCGCGCTCATGGCCGCCGGGCCGGCGGCTGCGCGCCCGGGGGCTGCGGGTTCTGGGCAGGCGCGCCCTGGGCCGGGCGCGTGCGCTCGTAGCCAAGGCGGCAGCGGATCAGGAAGCGGCGCCGAGGGCCTCCGCGCAGGCCGCGCTGGTTCGAGACTCGATTGCAGGCCGCGTAGGAATTGCGCCGCCGCCGCTCGCCCACCCGCGGGGCGGCATTGCCCTGCGGCGCGGCTGCCGGCTGCGCCGCGGGCGCCGGGTTCGCGTTGCGCGCCGGCGCCGCTGCCGGCGGTTGCACGGTCGGCTGCGCCGCCGCCGCGGGCCAGACGGCACAGGCCAGACCGACGAGGCCGAGACCGGCGACGTGCGCCAGCGCCGCGCGCTTCCAGACGATGATTCTCACGGCCTCTCCGAGCGGCGGATGTCGCGGGTCCGCGAGTCGCTGATGCGGCCCGCAGCCGAGCGAGAGAATAAGGTGCCCGCCTGGAATGCCAAGGCGGCGTACGGGCACCGCGGCGGGCCTCGTCGTCGCGCCGCGGCAGGCGGTCGGCCGGCCTGCGGGCGCTGGAGGGGGCCGGACGGCCGGCTCAATCCTCTGGCGCCTCGACGATCGGGTCGTAGCGGGTGGCGTCGAAGCCCAGCAGGTTCCAACTCTGCGCCATGTGGGTCGGGAGCGGCGCCGTCACGTCGACCGGCCTGCCGGTGCGCGGATGCGGGATCACGATTCTGCGCGCGAGGAGGTGCAGGCGGTTCTGGATGCCGCCCGGCAGGGCCCAGTTCTCGACCGCGAAGTATTTCGGATCGCCGACGATCGGGTGCCCGATATGGGCGGCGTGCGCGCGAAGCTGGTGCGTCCGGCCCGTCACGGGCTTGAACGAGATCCAGGACACCTTCTGCGCCGCCTGGTCGATCACCGCGTAGTAGGTGAGCGCGTGGCTCGCCCCCTCCTCGCCGTGCTTGGCGATGCGCATGCGGGCATCCGCGTCGGTGGGCTCCTCCTTGGCGAGGTAGGTGGAGACGCGGCCCTGGCGCATCCGCGGCACGCCGGCCGTGAGCGCCCAGTAGACCTTGCGCGCCGCGCGCGAGCGGAAGCTCTTGGCGAGCGTCGCCGCCGCGAGACGCGTCTTGGCGACGATGAGGCAGCCCGCCGTGTCCTTGTCGAGGCGGTGGACGAGCCGCGGCTTCTGCCCGCCCGGCTCGGTCAGCGCGTCGAGCAGGCCGTCGACGTGGCGCACGGTGCCCGAGCCGCCCTGCACCGCGAGGCCGAACGGCTTGTTGAGCACCATCATGTCGGCGTCCTCGTAGAGGACGAGCGAGCGCAGGAAGGCGGCGTCGTCGCGGTCGCGGACGGCGCTGCGCGGGCGCTCGCCCGGCTGGTCGAGCTTGAGCGGCGGGACGCGCACGCTCATGCCGGGCTCCAGCCGGTCTCCGGGCTTCGCGCGCTTGCCGTCCACCCGCAGCTCGCCCTTGCGGACGATGCTCTGGACGCGCGCGAAGGGAAGCTGGGGAAAGCGCGCGGTGAGGAAGCGGTCGATGCGCATGCCCGCCTCGTCCGCCTCGACGGTCAGGGTCTGGACGCCGCTCGCGAGCGTCGCGGTCGCCGCCTCCCGCTGCTGGCGGCGGGTCGGGGCGCCCGGCGGGGGCGCCTCGCGCGAGGGCTGGCGCCGCGGACCGCGCGCGGCGCGGACCTCCTCGGCGCGCTCCTCCCGTGGCGCCTGCCGCGGCGCCTGCGGGCGCTCGCCGCGCGATGTCGTCGAGCGCGGGCCGCGCGACGTTGTCTGGCGCTCGCCGCGCGGGCTGGCGGCGGAAGCGGCGCCGCCACGCTCGGGTCGCGCGCGGGCCGGCCGCTCGGCCGCGCCCTCGGACGAATCCCAGGGCGAGCGCTCGGAGACGTCCTCGCCGCGCAGGCGCGCGGCGCGCTGTGCGGCGTCGAGGGCGCTCGCCCGCGGACCGGTCCGCGCGCGCTCCGGCCGTTTCGGGGCGCCGGCGCGCGGCTTGCCCGGGCCGCCGGGGCCGCGGGCGCGGCCGGGCCCTCCGCCCTTCGGGCCGCCGCGATGGGGGGGCTTTCCTGTCATGGTCCTGCCGCTCGGGACGAGGCCGGTCTCGGCCTGAACCCTATCTCATTGCCGGGGCGCAGATTCTCCCCGCGGGGCGTCGCCGGCGCGGGGCGGGCTGATCTAGCACCCGTCCGCCACCGCGACAAACCGGAACCTCACGCCGCGCGCCGCGCCGCCTCCAGCGTCAGGCCGGTGCCGACCGAGCCGAAGGTGTCGCCCGCGACGACGCGGGCACGGGGCAGGCAGGCGGTGAGCGCGGCCCGCACGTGCGGCAACCCGGTCGAGCCGCCGGTGAGGAAGAGCGCGTCGATCGCCTCCGCCCCGACGCCGGCCTGCCGGAGGCAGCGCCCGACCCGCTCCGCGATGCGCCGCGCGAGGTCGCCCGTGTGGCGGACGAGCCCGTCCCGGTCGATCTCGGCGGCGAGCCCGCCCTCGACGAAGCCGAGCTCGAGCCGCGCCGTGCCGGTCTCGGAGGCCGCGATCTTGGCGGTCTCCACCGCCGTCGCGAGGCTGTGGCCGCGCTCGCCCTCGACCACGGCCTGCAGCCGCCCGAGGAGCTCGGGCCGGCCCGCGTCGCGCCGCGTCTCCTCGATTTCCCGCAGGGTCTTCGGGTTGTAGAGCCGGTTGATGCTCGACCACGTGGCGAGGTCATGGAAATAGGCGTTCGGCACGGCGAGGTCACCCCGCCGCATCGGGCTGCCGAGGCCGAGGAGCGGCATCACGGTGCCGAGGCTGAGCACCCGGTCGAAGTCGGTGCCGCCGATGCGCACGCCGTCGTTGGCGAGGATGTCGGCGGCCCGCTCCGCCCGCGCGTGGCGCTCCGGCGAGAGGCGGACGATCGAGAAGTCCGAGGTGCCGCCGCCGATATCGGCGATGAGAGCGAGCTCCTCGCGCGCGATCCCCTGCTCGTAGTCGAGCGCCGCGGCGATCGGCTCGTACTGGAACGAGACGTGCCGGAAGCCGATCGACTCGGCGATCTGGCGCAGCGCGTCCTCGGCCTTGCGGTCGCCCTCCGGGTCGTCGTCGACGAAGTGGACCGGGCGCCCGTGAACCACGCTATCGAGGGCAGAGCCGGTCTCCGCCTCGGCTCGCGCCTTCACGCCCGCGAGGTAGCGGGCGATGACGTCGCGGAAGCGCAGCCGCTGTCTCCCGACCGGGGTGGTCTCCTCGATGAGCGTGGAGCCGAGCACGGATTTGAGGCTGCGCATCAGCCGGCCCGGTACGCCCTCGACGTAGGCCGCCATCGCGGCGCGGCCGATCTCGGGCTCGCGACCGGGCGCGAAGAAGATCGCGCTCGGGATCGTGACGTGCTCGCCCTCCAGCCGGACGAGGCGCGGGCCGCCGCGCCAGCATCCGAGGGTGGTGTTCGACGTGCCGAAATCGAGGCCGCAGGCCGCCATCGGGGAAGCAACTCCGGCTGGGATCGGGGATCAATCGCGGGCCGGCCGGCCTAGCGGTTTGGCGCCCGCGCGTCTACGCCTTCCGTGCGCCGCGTCCCTGCCGCGATGTTCGAGCGCGCTGCGATCCGCCGACGACCCGAAGCCGCGCACCCTCGCATCGCACCCGCAAACCTCGGGCGTCGTGGGTTCTAGCGCCGGAAGACGGCGATCTGATTGCAATTCGTCAGCGTGAAGTGGATGCCGGACGCCCGAAGCGCCGCGATCACGCGGTGGCGCGAGGCGGCGGACGGTGCCTCGGCATCCTCCTCCAGGCGCCGGGTCGTCGTATAGGAGAGACCGCTCGCGAGCGCCAGGTCCTGCATCGTCCAGCACAGGAGGGCGCGGGCCGCCCGGAGGTGGTGCCCCCGCACGGCCTGTTCCAGGCCGAGGAGCGCCCCGTCCCAGATCGGCGCGCCGGTTCCGGAGGCGGGCCTCGTGAAGTTGCTCCACTCCACGATCTTGCCCTGCGCGTTCCGAACCGGGACCATCACGGCCATGAGCCGCTCGCGCCGGCCATCGGCGAAGGGCACGAGTGGCGTCATCGAGTAGGCGGTTCCGGCTGTCCAGTTCTCGAAGCCGACGCTGCGCCAATGCTCGCGCTCCTCCGGTACGACGCGCATGTAGCCGTCGTCCACGAGTTCTTCCTGCGTGAACCCGGTGAGGGCGAGCAGTTCCGCCGGGTATTGAAACACGCCCTCGACCGCCCGGGAGAACTGGAAGCAGCGGGTCTGCTCGAAGACGGCCCAGCGACGCCGGCGCTCGGCGGCCTGCGCCCGCGCCAAGCGGTCCTCCTCGGTCACGTCGAGCACCGTGCCGGCGGCGCCGAGGGGCCGCCCCGTCGGTGAGATGTAGATCTCGCCCCGGGTCGACAGGAGGCGGATCGATCCGTCCGGGCGGATCGCTCGGACCCTGTGGTCGCGCAACAACCCCTCCCTCGAGACGTCAGCGACGGTCTCGATCTCGGCCCGATCCTCCGGGTGGACGAGGCTGAGAAACAGGGCGTAGCTCGGGCGTACGCTGCCCGGTTCGAGGCCGAGGATCCGATGCAGGCCGAGCGACCAGGTCTGGTTGCCGGAACCGAAGCACCAGCTCCAGGTTCCGGTGAGCCCGAGACCCTCCAGCATCCGAAGCATCTCGGACGACGAGAAGGCAAGGCGTGCAGCGTTCACCGCCCGGTCCCCTGCCGCATCGAGCGCTTCGAGGCGTGAACTGCGTACCGCGCGGCTCTGCGGAGGCTGATAGGGGATTGGCAGACCATAGCCAAAGTAATCACTCAGATTACGCGCGGGAGCACGCTTGCCCAGAGCCCGGGCCATCGAACACCGCTGTCGGCAGGCGAGAAAATCACAGTGCAGTGATGCCGACAATAGGATATTAATTTTTTATTTCTGCCCGAGAGCTTTTGATCGATCGTTTGAGCAAAATTATATCGTTCGCTTTCGTTCAAATTCCTGATGGATGCTGCGATCGCGATGATAATGATATAAATTCGTTCTTCTCTGGCGCTCGCGGACGTGGGGTCGAGCGCGGGCCCGAGGCGTCGGGCCTGACCGTGACGGAGCGCGGGCCGCTCGTCCGCCAAGCGTTCCAGCCGAATCAGAGCCAGCGCGGCAGCCAGAAGATGAGGCCTGCGGCGACGAGCCAGGCCGCCAGCGCGCCGAGGATGGCGAGGCGGTAATCGAGGCGGTCGCCGAGCCACCACGCGGCGGCCAGGAACACGAGGTAGGCAGGGATCGTCTTGGCACCCGCGAGGCAAACCGCGCGGAAGCCCGCCGCATCGCCCTTCGCGCCGACCGCGAGCAGCGCGATGATCGCGAAGGTCGGCGCCAGCGGCAGGATGCCCGGGAGCACGTTGCCGCGCCGCGACGCGAGCACGATCGCCATCGTCACGAGGCCCCCGACGAGCCCCTTCCAGAGGACGTCGATCACGCTTCCTCGTCCCGGCGCTGACCGCGCAAGCCCTCCCAGTGGGCGAGGCGGTCGGCGTAGCGGCTCTCCATGCCTCGGTCCGTCGGCGCGTAGAAGTGCTGGCGGCCGAGGCGCTCCGGCCAGTAATCCTGGCCCGAGAAGGCGTCGGGCTCGTCGTGGTCGTATCGGTAGCCCTCGCCGTAGCCGAGCCGGCGCATGAGGTTCGTCGGCGCGTTGAGGATGGTGCGCGGCGGCGCGAGCGAGCCCGCCTCCTTGGCCACCCGCGTCGCCGCCTTGTAGGCCGTGTAGACGGCGTTCGATTTCGGCGCACAGGCGAGATAGATCGTGGCCTGCGCCAGCGCCAGTTCGCCCTCCGGGCTGCCCAGGAAGTCGAAGGCGTCCTTGGCGGCGTTGGCGACCGCGAGCGCGTGCGGGTCGGCGAGCCCGATATCCTCCACCGCCATCCGCACGAGGCGGCGTGCGATGAAGAGGCGGTCCTCGCCCCCGTCCAGCATGCGGCAGAGATAGTAGAGGGCCGCGTCCGGGTCCGAGCCGCGCACCGTCTTGTGGAGCGCGCTGATGAGATTGTAGTGGCCCTCCTGCGCCTTGTCGTAGATCGGCGCGCGGCGCTGGATGATCGCCTGCAGGGTCTCGGCGTCGATCGTCTCGCCGGGCCCGGCCGAGCGCCAGACCTCCTCGGCGAGCGTGAGGGCGGCCCGCCCGTCCCCGTCCGCCATCCGCACCAGCACGCCGCGGGCCTCCTCGTCGAGGGGCAGCGCCCGGTCGGTCAGGGCCTCGGCCCGCACCAGCAGCTTGGCGACGGCCGCCTCGTCGAGGGCTCGGAACAGGAGCACGCGCGCCCGGGACAGGAGCGCGGCGTTGAGCTCGAAGGACGGGTTCTCGGTGGTGGCGCCGACGAGCGTCACCGTGCCGTCCTCCATCACGGGCAGGAAGGCGTCGAGCTGGGCGCGGTTGAAGCGGTGGATCTCGTCGACGAAGAGCAGCGTCCCCTGCCCCGTCGCCCGCCGCTTGCGTGCGGCCTCGAACACCTTCCGCAGGTCGGGCAGGCCGGAGAAGATCGCCGAGATCTGCTCGAAATGCAGGCTCGTCTCGCGGGCGAGGAGGCGCGCCACGGTGGTCTTGCCGGTTCCGGGCGGCCCCCAGAAGACCAGCGAGCCGAGGCTGTTCGAGCGCAGCAGCCGCGTCAGCGCCCCGTCGGGTCCGGTCAGGTGCTCCTGCCCCACCACCTCGGCGAGGGTCTGCGGTCGCAGGCGGTCGGCGAGGGGGCGCGGGGCATCGGAGCGCTGCGCGTCCGTCTCGATCCCGGCCGAGGCGAAGAGGTCTGACATCGCGCCATCAACACCCCGGCCGCCCTCCTCCGCAAGCCCGCGGGCGGCGCGGTCCACCTGCGTTCGCGGCCGGGCCCGAAGCGGGGCCTTTCCGCCGGCCCTGCGCGATCCCACCTCAGGGGCGTCCGCCGCGGAGGCTCCCGACCCATGAACGTCCTCAAGACCGCGATGCTGCTCGCCGGCCTGACGGCCCTGTTCGGCGCGGTCGGGCTCGTGCTCGGCGGCGGCCGCGGCATGGCCGTCGCGCTCGGGGTCGCGGCGCTCACGAACCTCTACGCCTACTGGCGCTCGGACGCGCTGGCGCTCGCGGCGCACGACGCCCGCGAGGTCGATGCCCGGGCGGCGCCGGACCTTCACGCGATGGTGCGGGATCTCGCGGGCCGCGCCGGGCTGCCGATGCCCCGCGTCTACCTGATCGACAGCCCGCAGCCGAACGCCTTCGCCACCGGGCGCAACCCGCAGAACGCCGCCGTGGCCGCGACCACCGGCCTTCTGGCCGCCCTGAGCCGCGAGGAGGTCGCCGGGGTGATGGCGCACGAGCTTGCCCACATCAAGAACCGCGACACCCTCACCATGACGGTCTCGGCGACGCTCGCCGGCGCCATCGCGACGCTGGCACAGTTCGGCTTCCTGTTCGGCGGCCGGGGTGATTCGCGCCCCAACCCCCTCGTTATGATCGGCACCACGCTGCTCGCGCCGATCGCCGCGATGATCGTGCAGTTCGCGATCAGCCGCTCGCGGGAATACGCCGCCGACCGGGAGGGCGGGCTGATCTGCGGCAACCCGCTCTGGCTGGCCTCGGCGCTCAGGCGGATCGAGGCGGGCGTCGCGCAGGTGCCGAGCCCGTCCGCGGAGAGCCACCCCGCCACCGCCCCGCTCTTCATCGTCAACCCGCTGTCGGGCCGGGGCATCGACAACCTGTTCTCGACGCACCCGGCCACCGCCAACCGGGTCGCGGCGCTCCAGCAGCTCGCCGGCGAGATCGGCGGCCTGGCAGCCCGGTCCGGCGGCTTCCGCGACGCCTCCCGGACCGGGCGCGGCCCCTGGGGTTGAGGCCTCAGCCGCCGAACACCGAGGTCAGCACCTCGCCGCCACGGTTGATCGAGACCTCCCACATGTTCAGCGTGTTGCGGGTGACGCGGTCGAGATCCTTGGTGCTCGCGATCGGCACCCCGTTGATGGCGACGATCAGGTCGCCCTTCTGCAGGCCGGCGCGGCTCGCGAAGGATCCGTCGTCCACGGACTGCACCGCCACGCCCTCCCCCGGCAGGTCGACCTGCAGCTCCTCGGCGACGGCCGGCGAGGTGTTGACGAGGGTGGCGCCCAGGAACGGCGAGCGGGTGCGCACCTTCAGGGCGTCGCGCGGGCGCGTCTCGGGCGCCTGCCCGAGCTTGACGGTGACCACCGTCCGGCCGGTGCCGCGCAGCACGCCGAACTTGGTCTCGCCGGACGTGCCCTTCAGCGCGAACCGGTAGCCGAACGCCTCCGGATCGTCGACGTTCTGGCCGTCCACCGAGAGGATCAGGTCGCCGCGCTTCAGGCCCGCTTCCTCGGCCGGGCTCTTCGGCTGCAGGCTCGCCACGAGCACGCCGGTCGGCCGGTCGAGCCCCATGCTCTCGGCGATGTCGGTCGTCACGCTCTGGACGCGGGCTCCGAGCCAGGGCCGGCGCACGGTGCTGGCGCCGCCCTTGGCGGTCTCCACCACCGCCTTGACCATGCCGGCAGGGATCGCGAAGCCGATGCCGTGGCTGCCGCCGGACTGCGAGTAGATCGCGGTGTTGATCCCGACGAGGCGCCCCTGCAGGTCGACCAGCGCGCCGCCCGAATTGCCCGGGTTGATCGCCGCATCCGTCTGGATGAAGAACTGGTAGTCCGAGGAGCCGACCTGCGTGCGGGCGAGCGCCGAGACGATTCCCTGCGTCACCGTCTGGCCGACGCCGAACGGGTTGCCGATCGCCATCACGAAGTCGCCCACCTCCAGGGTCTCCGAATCGCCGAACGGCATCGAGACGAGGGCGTTGCCGGGGTTCTTGATCTTGACGACCGCGAGGTCGGTGCGCGGATCGCGCAGCACGATCGTCGCCTCGAACTCGCGCCGGTCGGCGAGCGCGATGCGCACCTCGTTCATGTTGTCGATGACGTGGTTGTTGGTGATGACGAGGCCCGAATCGTCGACGATCACGCCGGAGCCAAGAGAGCGCTGCGCCCGCTCGCCCGGCATGCCCGGCCCGCGGCCACGCCCCGGCTCGCCGAAGAAGCGGCGCATGAACTCGTCCATCGCGCTCGCCCGCGCCTGCGGCCGCTTGTCGACGTGCGAGGCGTAGACGTTCACCACCGAGGGCGCCGCCCGCTTCACCACCGGTGCGAAGGAGAGCTGCACCTCGCTCCGGGTGAGCGGGGCCGCCTTCGTGGGCGCGCCCTCCGGCGTCTTCATCATCTGCGCGGAGGCCGGCGCGGCGGAGAGGACGAGCGCGACCGCGCCGGCGAGGGCGAGCGGAACGGGCGAACGGATCATGCAGGGCTCCCGGATGGCAGGGGCCAGCCCCGACCCGCCTCGACCGGCACCGCGAGGCGGGCCGGGGCGCAGGGTCCAGGGCGGCTGTCCGGGGCTATTTAGCGCCGCCAATTGCGGCGCGCGAGAGTCTGGATCGCACCGCATCGAAGGATCGGGCGGCGAAAAGGCCAAGTGCCCGGGCGCTGGCGCCCGGGACGATCGCGCGGGAGGGCCGGACGGCCCCTCCGTCACTGCTTCGGCTGCTCGACCATCCGGCTCGCCTTGCGGGCGAGATCGCTCCAGCAGGTCAGCGAGGCGTCGGCGACGCGCTGCATCTCGGCCACCTGGAGCCGGATCAGGTCGGCCGGCGACTTCGCCGTGCCGAGCGCCTGGAGGTGGCTGATCGCCGCCGCGCTCTCGTTGCGGATGAAGGCGAGCACCGTCGCGTTCATGCCGCTGAGGTCGATGGTCGGCGCCGAGAGGCTGACGTTGAGGAACTCGAAGGGCAGCTTGCGCGAGGGCGGGGCGGCCTCGGCGGCCTTCCTGGCCTCCTTGCGGATCTCGGTGCGCACGGTCTCGGCGGCCTTCGCCGCCACGACGGGCGGGGACTTCTCGGCCAGGTCGACGGCGGCGTCGACCGCCTTCTTGGCGGCCTCGGCAGGAGGCGCCCCGACAGACTTCTCGACGCTCTGCACGACGGCCTTGGCCGCGAGCGTGGCCGGCGCGACGCTGTTGAGGAGCGCGGTCTCCGGCTTCTTCTCGGCGGCGGGCTTGGCGGCCGGCGGCTTCGCGGCGGCGGCCACCGTCTCGGCGGCCTTGGCCGGCGCGGGCGCGGCGGGCTTCGCCGGGGCGGCCGGCTTCTCCGGAGCGGCCTTGGCGGGCGCCTTCGGCGGCTCGACCGGCTTGGCGGCCGCGGCGGGCTTCGCCACCGGGGGCTTGGCTGCGGCCTCGACCTTCTTGGCCTCAGGCTTGGACTGCTCGTCCTTCGGCAGCGCGGACTTCACCGAACCCTTGTCCGTCGTCGCGCTCGCCACCGCTCGCGGCGCGCTGCGCCGGGCCGTGCGGGAAGGCTGCTGTGTACGCCGAGTCACCATGTCTCTCCTCTCCTAAACCCTGCGACCCCCGCCTCCGCGCTCCGGGAGCGGAAGGGCCGACGTCAGCCTCCGGCCGACCAAGTCACGGGGCCTCGTCGAGGCGATTCGAGGTTGTACCCGCCCGGTCGAGCGGGGTCGTGGCCCGGCCCGGCGGGAGCCGGGCCGGTCGCGTCCGCGATCAGCGGGCGGCGTTCTGGGCGAGCGTGCCGAAATCCTTGGCCTGCGCCTGCAGCGTGGCGAACTGGCTGCGGATGAACTCCGACTGCAGCTCGAAAGCCTCGCGGAGGTCCTTGGTGCGCACGAGCTTCTGAGCGAAGTCGAAGGTCGCGTTGGCGTTGGTCTGAGCGTGGTCGAAGCCCTTGGCGACGGCGGCCTGCATGGTCGACTGGAAGGTCTGGCTGGAAGACTGGACCTGATCGGTCGCCTTGAGGGCGTTGCTCATCAGCGTGCCGACCGCGGTGCGCGCCTGATCGACAGACTTCTCGGCGAAGTCGCGCAGCTCGCTCGGAATCTCGAAGGTCTGGGTCGTCATGTCGTCTCCTCGCAGGTCTCGCGTCCTGGGCGGCGCACTCGGCCGCCGTCAACGACCGGACTTATGTTGCATTGCAGCATAGAAGTCAACACGCCCCGCGCGGCCGGCTCGAACATCGTCCGAGGGGCATCAACTCTCTAGAAGCTGAACGACGCGAAGACGCACAACTTAGGGCGCGAGGCACCGGCCCGTCAAATGCGGCCGCGTCGGCCTGTCAGTATTCTGCATGCACTTCACGCGATTGTCATGAAGGGTACCGACTCCGGTCGAGCATTCCGGACATCGCCTGGCGACCGGGGATTATAGCCTGGCTGCCCCCGTGCACTCCGCAGCCGCGGCGCCGGTAGGGATCCGGTCGGCCGCGTCCCGCTGCTCCGGCTGCTGCGCTGCACACAACCCTCGCTGCCGGACACGCGCGTAGAGAGCGGCGAGCGCCTCGCAATGTGCGGCGACCGTGAGGGGCGCCGACCAGTAGCGCGCGTGCGCCGCGCGGCCGAGAGCACCGACCCGCGCGTCGTCCCGCAGCGCGCGGAACGCCTCGGTCAGCGCCGCGGGCTCGGGCGGGACGACGAACCCGGTCTCGCCGTGCCGTACCTTCTCGGCCGCGCCGGACCTGTCCGAGGCCACCACCGGTATGCCGGCGGCGAGCGCCTCGTAGACGGTGAGCGGGCCGGTCTCCAGCCAGCGCGACGGCGCCGCGACGGCCCGGGCGCGGGCGCGCAGGATCGCCTGCACCTCCGCGGGGCTGCGCCATCCCAGAAGCTCGATCCCGGGGCGCCCGCGCAGGCTCTCCTCGAGGGGGCCGGAGCCGATGAAGAAGGCGGGAAGGCCGGCGGCGCGCGCGGCCTCGGCCACGAGATCGGCACCCTTCTCGGCGGTCATGCGGCCCACATAGGCGATCGCGTCGCCGCGGGCCGGTTCGGCCGGCTCCCCACGCACCACGCTCACCGGATTGTCGATGCGGTGATGGCTCGCGGCGAACTCCGCCAGCATCGGCCCCATGCGGGCGAGCGTCGCGTCGCAGACGTGCACGAGATGCAGCCGGTTGCGCCCGGCGGCCCGCCGCAGCGCCGCCGTGCGGGCGACGCGCACGAGCTTGTGCGCGCGGCTCTTCGCGTCGCAGGGCGCCGTGAGGCAGGGTGTGGAGAGCGGCCTCAGGGCGCAGGGCTCGCCCCTGTCGAAGCGGTAATAGACGCCGTTCGGGCAGGCCAGGAAGTAGTCGTGCAGCGTCACCACCACGGGCGCGCCCGTGCCGAGGAGGAGCGGGAAGACGCTCGGCGAGAGCGAGCGCGTCCACTGGTGAAGGTGCAGGCAGTCGGGCCGGGTCGGCAGGCCGTCGAGCGCGGACGCCAGCCGCTCCGCCGCCGCCCGGTGCCAGATCCCGGCCGTCGCGGCCGTGAGGGCCGGCCGGCTCCAGACGTCGGGAAGCTCGAGAGCGACGCGCCTGAGGCGCGGATGGTCCAGAAGCGGGTCGGCCGGACCCTCGACGCCCTGGATGAAGGTCACCTCGAGGCCGGCTTCCGCCAGGCCGCGCGCCGATTCCACGGCGACCTTCTCGGCGCCCCCGCTCGGTCCGGCGAACTCGGCCAGGATGACGACGTGCATGGGGAGGCCCCGGGTCCGGTCCGATGCTCGCGGATCCGACGACCCGGCGGACCGCAATTTACGCGCGATCAACTGCCGTCCGGTAAATGAGGGGATATCGTTCGGCGCCGGGATGGTTCAGCCTTGCACGTCGTACTCGTCGCCGACCACGCGTTCATCAACGGCGGACAGGCCAAGGTCGCGATCGATTCGGCGCTCGGCCTCGCGGGCCGCGGCCACCGCGTCACCCTGTTCGCCGCCGTGGGACCGCCGGACCCGAGGCTGGAGGCGGCCGGGATCCGCGTCGTCTGCCTGAACCAGCCCGACATCTCGACGGCCCGCAGCAAGCTCGCCTTCGCCGTACAGGCGATCTGGAATCGCGAGGCCGCCCGGCGCCTGTCCGAGGAACTGGGGCGCGTCGACCCGCGCGAGACGATCGTGCACGTCCACGCCTTCGCCAAAGCGCTCTCGCCCTCGATCGGCATCGCGCTCCGGGAGAGCGGGCTGCCGCTCCTCTACACGATGCACGAGTTCTTCCTCGTCTGCCCGAACGGCGGGTTCTACGAGTACCCGGCCGCCCGCATCTGCCACCGCACGCCGATGTCGCGGGACTGCCTGACCACGAACTGCGACGCGCGCTCCTATCCGCGCAAGCTCCTGCGCGTCGTGCGCCATCTCGGCCTCGAGACCGTGGCGCGGCTGCCCGACCTGTTCCGCCACGTCGTCACGATCAGCGACCTGCAGGAGCGGGCCGCCGCGCCCCACCTGCCCCGCGAGACGGTCTTCCACCGAATTGCCAACCCGATCTCCGTGCCGGACGCGCCGGCTTCGCCGAAGGCCGGCGGCGCCTTCCTGTTCGTCGGCCGCATCTCCACCGAGAAGGGCGCGCCGATCTTCGCGGAGGCCGCGCGGCGGGCGGGCATCCGCCCCGTCTTCCTGGGCGATGGGGATCAGGCGGCCGAGCTCGCCGCCCGCTACCCGGAGGCGACGATGCTCGGCTGGCACGATGCGGCGGCCGTTCAGGCGCGCCTGCGGGCGGCGCGGGCCCTCATCTTCCCCAGCGTCTGGTACGAGGGCCAGCCCCTCACCGTCTACGAGGCGCTCGCCTGCGGCACGGCGGTGATCGTCAGCGACGCCTGCGCCGGGCGCGAGGCGGTCGAGGACGGGGAGACCGGCTTCTGGTTCCGATCCGGCGACGCGGACGCGCTCGCCGCGCACCTGCGCCGCCTCGCCGACGACGAGCTCGCCGACCGGATGGGACGGGCCGCGCACGACCGCTACTGGGCCGCGCCCCTGACCCTCGACGCGCATCTCGACCGCCTCGCGACCGTCTACGACGCCGTGATGCGGGAGGCCGCGGCCGCCCGCCTCGCCCGAGGCGCCGCCCCGCGCGGCCGAGCGGTGGCGCCGGCCTGAGCCCGACGCCCGGAACCCGGCGCGAGCCTCCTGGAAGCGGAAACACCCGCCGCCGCTTCGCGTTGACGAGCATCTGCACCGGCGACGGTGCCTCCGCGACACGGGAGTGCCACGATGGCCGAGACCACGACGAAGCCCCCCGAGGGGCAGGGCAAGCCCGGCTTCCGGCAGGACAGCCCGAAGCCCGACGACAAGGCGAACCCGGCGAACCGCCAGGAAGCGATGAACGAGCGCCTCGACGAGGCCCTGGAGGAGACCTTCCCGTCGAGCGACCCCGTCTCCGTGAAGGTCACGAAGTAGGCCACACCCGGTCATCCGAAACGAGGAGAGCCGGGGCCCCGTGGGCTCCGGCTCTCGTCATGTTCGGGCCGTGATGCGCCTCAGGCCGCTTCGAGCAGGCGCCGCGCGATGACCTGCGCCTGGATCTCGGCGGCACCCTCGAAGATCGAGAGGATGCGCGCGTCGCAGAGGATGCGGCTCACCGTGTACTCCAGGGCGAAGCCGTTGCCGCCGTGGATCTGCAGGGCGTTGTCGGCCGCCGCCCAGGCGACGCGGGCGCCGAGGAGCTTGGCCATGCCGGCCTCGAGGTCGCAGCGCTTGCCCTCGTCCTTCTCGCGGGCCGAGAAGTAGGTGAGCTGGCGGGCGATGTTGATCTCGACCGCCATCATGGCGAGCTTGTCGGCCACGCGCGGGAAGTTCACCAGCGCCTTGCCGAACTGCACCCGCTCCTCCGCGTAGCGCAGGCCCACGTCGAGGGCCGACTGCGCCACGCCGATGGCGCGGGCCGCGGTCTGGATGCGGGCCGATTCGAAGGTCTGCATGAGCTGGGCGAAGCCCTTGCCCTCGACCTCGCCGAGGAGGTTCGACGCCGGCACCTCGAAATTCTCGAAGGCGAGCTCGTACTCCTTCATGCCGCGGTAGCCGAGCACCTCGATCTCGCCGCCGGACAGGCCGTTCACCGGGAAGGGGTCCGCATCCGTGCCCCGCGGCTTCTCGGCGATCAGCATCGAGAGGCCCCGGTGGCCCTTCTCCTCGGGCTTGGTTCGCACGAGCACCGTCATGATGTCGGCGCGCACGGGGTGGGTGATCCAGGTCTTGTTGCCGGAGATCTTCCAGGCGTCGCCGTCCTTGACCGCCTTGGTGCGCAGGCTCGCGAGGTCGGAGCCGGTGTTCGGCTCGGTGAACACGGCGGTCGGCAGGATCTCGCCCGAGGCGAGCTTGGGCAGGAAGCGCTGCTTCTGCTCCTCGGTGCCGCCGCACAGGATCAGCTCCGCCGCGATCTCCGTGCGGGTGCCGAGCGAGCCGACGCCGATATAGGCGCGCGACAGCTCCTCCGAGACGACGCACATCGAGATCTTCGGCAGGCCCATCCCGCCGTACTCCTCGGGGATCGTCAGGCCGAAGACGCCGAGCTCGGCCATCTTCTCGATGATCTCCATCGGGATGTAGGCGTTCTCGCGGTGCCACTCCTGCGCCTTCTCCACCACCTCGGCCTTGCCGAAGCGGCGCATCTCGGAGCGGATCGCCTCCATGTCTTCGTCGAGGCCCGAATCTCCCACCGTGGCGGAGCCGCCGCCGTCGCGGATCCTGGCGACGAGAGCGGCGCGGTTCTCCGGCGTGTTGCCTTCCGCGATCATCGCCTCGATGGCGGAGGTGCGGAACTGGGCGAGCTCACGGCCGGAGAGGCCGAGCGAGGAGGTCGGGCGCACCATCTCGCCCTGGCTCATCGGGATGCCGCCGAACATCTGGTCGAGGTACTCGCCCATGCCGATCCGCACGAGGAGCGTCTCGGTCTCGCCGAGGCGGCCGGCCTCCTGAAGGTTGGCGGCGTAGTGGGCGAGTTCGCGCACCGCCTCACCGTAGGTGGCGAGCCAGGCGAGGCCGTGGGCGGCGTGCTGCTCGGCCTCGAGCTTGGCCGCGTCGAGCTTGCCGTCCGACGAGAGGACGCGGGCGCGGACACGGCGCGTCGCCTCGGCGACGAGCTTCTTGGCTCCCTCGGCCGCGTCGCGGCTCAGCGTGACGAGGTCCTGCGGCGCGGGCGTGAGGGCGGGTGAGGCTGACATTGGCGGTCTCTCGTAACGTGAAGTCTGGGGTTCATTATAGGCAGGCGCGCCCGCGCAGTAGAGGTTTAATGCCGCTCTCCCCCTCTTCGAGTGACTGAATTCATTATACTTTTGGCCGCCTCATCACGCTCTGCTGGCGATCGCGACGCCGGCCGCGGCGACGGCCATGCCGGCGAACTGGACCGGGCTGAGGGTCTCGCCGAACAGGGCGAACGCCATCGCGGCCGAGACCGGGGGCACCAGGAAGAGCAGCGAGGCCACGCCCGCCACCGCCCCGCGCCGGATCAGCCAGAGCAGGAGCAGGATCCCGGCCACCGAGTTCACGAGGATCGACCACGACAGGCCGAGCCAGAAGGCGGGCACGTTCTCGATCCGTCCGTCCTCGAAGGCGAGCGCCATCGGGATCGTGAGGATCGCCGCGCCGACGAACTGGACGGAGGCATTGGTGACGAGGTTGGCGCCCGCGGCCGTGCGCTTCTGCCAGAGCGTGCCGAGCGTCATCGCCGCCATGGCCCCGAGGCAGGCGGCGAGCGCCACCGGCGGGATGCCGGAAGCTCCGGCCGCCCCGATCTTGGGCGCGAGGACGAGCCCGGCCCCCACGAACCCCGCGCCGATGCCGAGCCAGCGGCGCGGGCTCACGAACTCGCCGAGGACGGGCCGCGCGAGCATGGCGGTGAGCAGCGGCTGGAGGCTGCCGACGAGTGCGGCGATGCCGGCCGGCAGGCCGCGGTGGACGGACCAGAACACGCCGGCCACGTAGACGCCCTGCATCAGCACGCCGGCCACGAGGGCGTCGCGCCAGCCCGTGCGCCCCTGCGGCCAGGAGGCGCCCGTCGCCGCTGCGAGCGCCGCCAGCACCAGGGCGACCCCCGTCACCCGGATCGCCACGAAGGTCAGGGGCTCGGCGTACGGCGCCACGAAGCGGGCGGCGACGAAGCCCGTGGCCCAGATGACGACGAAGAGACTCGGAATTGCGGGGTTCGGCATCGGCTTCGATCACGCGGCGGCGCCATGCTTGCGGCGCCATGCACCACGCGAGAACCGCCGAGGCAATCGCCGAATGCGGAGGCCAGCCATGCGAGCCGCCGGGCGCCGCCTCCGGACCCGAGTGCGTGGCGGCTCGGCCTCGTGAAACGCCAGCGCCGGTCTAATCTGATCTACTCTACCACAAACAGGGTATTACGGCGGGATTTCACGCACAGATACTGATTTCCTCGCCGATATCAGGCAGGGAGGTCGTCATGTGCAGATCGGAATTTGGAATCGCGATGTTCCTCTTACCGCTGGCAGTGGGGTACAGCACCCCCTCGCAGGCCGGTCACCTGTACAAGCATCACGGCGGGAAGTTCACGCTCCGCCACATCGCCCCGCCGCTTCAAGCCGGTGCGATCGGTGTTTCCTCGGCAGCCCCCCTCTCTCCGGCCGCGCTGAACGCCGATCTCGCGATCAGATGGCAGGACTCGCTTCACGGCGAGACCAACTGATCCCTCGGGACCGAGACCGGCGCGGCGATGCCCATCGCCGCGCTTCGACGTTTGCTGCCCCCTGGTCCGTGCTCGCGATACGTGCAATTTTGCAACAGCCAGGCGTTGCTAGATCAGGCAAATTCCACCTTGGATCGGGCCAGACGGCATGATCGAGTTCGATTACGAACTTCTGGTCGAGACTTGTTACGCAGCCGCGCTCAGCCTGGAACTCTGGCCGGAACTTCTCGCTAAGGTTGCATTTTGTCTCGGAGCTCGCGGAGCGGCGGTGGTCCCACAGGACGAGCGGCGGGCCACGGATTGCCTCGCGTCCGAGTCCCTCGCGGAGGCCAACGCGGCCTATGCCTCGGTCTGGTGGGAGCTCGACCCCTGGAACCTTCGGTCACGGAGCTTGACGATCCGGCCGGGTGCCGTCGTGCGGGACAGCGATCTGATCAGTCCTGAGGACAGGCTTTCGCTTCCGTTCTTCCAGGATTTCTGCCGGCCGCATCGGATGGGCGATTTCGCGGCCTGCTTCTTCGTCGATCCGCACGATGGGAGATCCTACACCATCAGCGCCTTCAAGGACGATCGAGCAGGACTTCACACGGCCGAGGACATCGAGCGCCTGCGGGCGATGACGCCGCACGTCGCGCGCGCCTTCACATTGAGCGGGGTGCTCTCCGACGCGCGCGATCACGCCGCCGGCCTGGCCGCCGGGCTCGAAGGGCTCAGGTTCGGCACGATCGTCCTCGACGCGTCAGGCCGAGCCCGGGACATCAACTCGAACGCTCACGGCTTCCTCGGCACCTACCTGCGGCTGGACGGCGACCGGCGCCTTCATGCGCTCTCCTCACGGGATCGATCCCGTTTCGCACGCCTGCTCGCCTCGGCTCTGCCCGGCGGCATCGGGCCGGGGGACACCGGCATGTTGCTCCGGCCCCTCGCGGACGGGCGCCCGCTTCTGGTCGAGGCCGTGCCGCTCCGCTTCGTGGACGTCGCACTCTCGCTCGTCGGCTCGCGGCGCGGCGGAGCACTGATACTCCTGCACGACATCTTCGCGCCGATCAGGCCGGACATCGTGGAGCTGCTCGTCCAGCTGGGTCTGAGCGCCGCCGAGGCCCGGCTCGCCCAGCTCGTGGGCCGGGGCCTGTCTCCGCGCGCCGCCGCGTCCAGCCTCCAGATCGCGGAGAGCACGGTCCGGGTCCATCTGCGCTCCTGTTTCGCCAAGCTCGGCATCGCGCGCCAGAGCGAACTCGCGATCCTCGTCACGCGGCTCGACAGCCTCGCGGGTTTGCCGCGCATCCGGTGATGCGCGTCGGAGCAGGTGGTAACGCTTGACGGATGCGGTGCGCATCGTCCGTAACGCGCACCGAAAGCCTGCTGCGCCGTCAACCGGACCTGTTCGTGCCACGCCTCCGCACCAGCCTCGCCGTCGCGGGCCTCGCCGCGCAGCGCTTCGTCGCCCACGACGGCTGGGCGATCGCGAGCCACATCGCGCTGTCGATGCTGACCTCGCTGTTCCCGTTCCTGATCCTGCTCGCCGCGCTGGCGGGCGTGTTCGGCACGAAGTCGCTGGCCGACGAGGCGGGGGTGCTGATCTTCGACGCCTGGCCGAGGGAGGTGGCCAAGCCCATCGTGAACGAGATGCACCGCGTGCTCACCGAGCAGCGCGGCGGCGTCCTCACCATCGGCGCGGTGCTCGCCCTCTACTTCTCGTCATCCGGGGTCGAGAGCCTGCGGGTCGGGCTCAACCGCGCCTACGGGCTTCGCGAGATGCGGCCCTGGTGGCTGACCCGCCTCGAATCGATCGGCTACGTGGTCTGCGGCGCCTTCGCGATGCTGGCCTTCGCGCTCCTCGTGGTGCTCGGCCCCCTGATCTGGCGCAACCTTCTCAACGTTGCGCCGGGGCTGGAGCCGCTGAGCCTCACCGTGGCGATCGGGCGGATCGGCGTCACCGCCTTCCTGATCATGACCGTGCTGGTCATCGCGCACAAATTCGTGGCTGCGGGGCGGCGCTCCCTGTGGTCTGTGCTGCCCGGCGTGGCGGTGACGCTCGGCCTCTGGTTCCTGGCCGGCCTCGGCTTCGGCTTCTACCTCGACCGGTTCTCCTCGGCCTACGCCTCGACCTACGGTGGCCTCGCCACCGCGATGGTGTTCCTCGTCTTCCTCTACTGGCTGGCCGCGATGTTCCTGTTCGGCGGCGAGATCAACGGCACGGTGATCGCGGCGAAGCGCCGGCGCCTCCAGGCCCGGATGCAGGCGCGGCAGGAGCGCTCGGCCATGTTGTGAGCACCGGCGGAATTCACCCTTGTACGGTTGCGGGCGCGGAGGCCGGAACCGAATGACGGTTCCGTGACTTTGCCTCATGCTCCATGCGATGTTTCCACCTTGCCCGGCCTGCTTCCCCGAAGGGAGGCGGGCCGTTTTGTGAGCCTTCGGGAGCGGCCCTCAAGCGGCGAGCGGCATCTCCTCCGCCACGGCCTCGGCGGCCATGAACTGGGCCCGGGCGAGATCGGCGAAGCGACCGCCCTCCGCCACCAGCGCGTCGAAGGTGCCCGCCTCCACGATGCGCCCCTCGTGGAAGACGAGGATGCGGTCGGCGTTGCGGATCGTGGCGAGACGGTGGGCGATCACGAAGGTCGTGCGGCCCTCCATCACCGCCTCCAGTGCGCCCTGGAGCTTGCGCTCGGTGGCGGCGTCGAGGGCGCTCGTCGCCTCGTCGAGGATCAGCACCGGAGGATTCTTGAGGAGCGCGCGGGCGATGGACAGGCGCTGGCGCTCGCCGCCCGACAGCGAGCGGCCGCGCTCGCCGATCACGGTGTCGAGGCCGTCGGGCTGGCGGGCCATAAACTCGCTGGCCTGGGCGCGGTCCAGGGCGTCGAGCATCTCGGCGTCCGTGGCGTCGGGGCGGCCGACCTGCAGGTTCTCGCGGATCGAGCGGGCGAACAGCATCGGCTCCTGGAACACGACGCCGATGTTGTGGCGCAGGGAGGCGAGGCCGATGTCGCGGATGTCGGTGCCGTCGATGCGGATCGCGCCCGCGTCGGGGTCGAAGGTCCGGTGCAGCAGGCCGAGCGTCGTCGACTTGCCCGAGCCCGTGGTGCCCACGAGCGCCACCGTCTCGCCGGCCCGGGCCGTGAAGGACACGCCGTCGAGCGCCCGCCGGCGGCCGTCGTAGGAGAAGCCGACATCCTCGAAGGTGACCTCGCCGTCGAGCCGGGCGATGGGCTTGGCGTTCGGGCGGTCGCGCACGGCCGGCACCGTGTCGAGGATCTCGAAGAACTCGGCCATCTTCGGCGCCTGCTGGAACAGGCCGTTCACGAAGGAGACGACGTGGTCGAGGCGGGCCACCAGCATGGTCGCGAGGCTCATGAAGGCCACCACCTCGCCGACCGTGGTCGAGCCGGCCTGGTAGAGCGCGATGCCGGTGATGAAGATCGCCGTCATGGTGATCGTCGCCGACGCCTTCGTGGCCACCGCCGCCAGCGCCCACCACGACAGGACCGGGATCTGAGCGTTGAGCAGGTTGCGGATGATGCCGTGCATCGCCTCCTTCTCCGCCTTCGCGCGGGTGAAGGACTGGATGACAGCGACGTTACCGAGCGCGTCCGAGGCGTGGGCGGCGAGGCCCGAATGGTAGTGCTCGACCTCGCCCTGCAGCGCCTCGGTGCGGCGCATCACGAAGGTGGTGAGCGCCGTGAAGACGACGACCAGGACGACGAGGATCGAGCCGAGCTGCCAGTTCACGAACAGCGTCAGCGGCAGCAGGACCCCGAGCGAGACGAGCGCCGCGAAATGATCGCGGAAGAAGCCGAGCCAGAGCCAGGCCATGCCGTTCGTGCCCTCCAGCATCGCCTTGAGGACGCGGCCCGAGTGGTTGGCCGAGTGGAAGGCGAGCGGCAGGTCGAGGACGTGCTCGAAGTAGTTCGCCATGGTGGAAAGCCGGCTGCGGTGGGCGAGCCGGTCCGAGTGCAGGGCGATGGCGACGCCCGCCACGATCGTGAAGAAGCCGAACGCCACCCAGGCCGCGATCAGCGGCACGAGGGTCGCGAAGGCGTTGCCGTTGCGGCTGAGATGCGTGAGCTGGTCGATGATCCGGCCCATCAGCAGCGGCTCGGCGAAGGCGGCCACCGCCAGCGCCACGTTCGCCACCGCGAGGCCGATCGCGAGGCCCCTGTCCGGGCCGAGGAGGCCCATCACCCGTCCGTAGAGACGAAACATCGACATCCCCAGCTCCAGCTACCTCCCGGCGCGGCCCGTGTGATCCGGGTCCTTCGCCGTCCGCGGCCCGGAAAGCCTCCCGGGCAGAGTGGCTTATGGCAGATCCTGCCTGAACGGCGCATGACGCGGATCCCGCGAATCCGCTCAAAGCGCGCGCCGCAGGGTAAAGGGCGCCACCCCGGCTTTTACGGTTCGTTCAGCCCGATTCCCTACTGATGGGCAGGAAGTTGTCCCCAGGGGACGGCGCATCCCGCCGTCAGGCATCGTCGTCATGGATCTCGCAACCGGTGTCGGCCTGCTCGGCGGCTTCGCCGTCGTGTTCGTGCTGATCATGATCGACGGCGGCAACTTCGCCGCCTACTTCGACAAGCACGCGGTCATCGTGATCTTCGGGGGCGCCACCGCCGCCACGATGATGCGCTTCCCGTTCTCCACCATCATGCACGGCCTGCCCATGGGCCTGCGCTTCGCCTTCACGATGCGCTCGGTGAAGCCGCGCGAGCTCATCGACGAGATCACCAAGATCGCCGACGTCGTGCGCAAGAGCGGCCCGATGGCGCTCGAGAACATGGAGATCTCCGACCCCTTCCTGGCCCAGGGCGCGCGCTACATCGCCGACGGCTACGACCGCGAGTTCATCCGCGACACGATGGAGCGCGACCGCGACAACTTCCTGATGCATCTCGACGAGGGCTCGAAGATCTACCGCGCCTTCGGCGACTGCGCTCCGGCCTGGGGCATGATCGGCACCATCCTCGGCATGGTGACGATGTTCGCCAATATGTCGGACCCCTCGAAGCTCGGCCCCGCCATGGCGACCGCGCTGCTCGCCACCCTCTACGGCGCGCTCATCGCCAACATGATCACCCTGCCGCTCGCGGACAAATTGCACGTCAAGCTCGAGGAGGAGGACGTCTCCCGCTCGCTCATCATCGACGGCATCCTGCTGATCCGCGACCAGAAGAGCTCCTCGCTGGTGCGCGAGATGCTGATCGCCTACCTGCCGCACAACCACCGCGAGGAACTCAGCGAGGCCGCCGCGTGAGCGCGGCCGCGCGCTAGGAGGGCCGCCCGGTGGCCAAGAAGAAGCGCGGCGGCGCGCATGGCGGCCACGGCTGGTTCGTGACCTTCGCCGACCTGATGGCGCTCCTGATGAGCTTCTTCGTGATGATCGCCGCGTACTCGACGCAGGATCAGAAGAAGATGCAGGCGGTGGCAGGCTCGATGCGCGACGCCTTCGGCGTCAACAAGGAATCGCGCTTCGCCGGGATCATCGAGCAGACCGGCCTGCCGACCGCCGACCGGGTGCGCTACCTGCGCGACGTGCCGCCCGAGCGCGCGAGCGACCGCACCACCCCGCCGCGCATCGACCAGACCGCGGAGAACGGCCTCTCCGACCGCGGAGAGGTGGAGAATTTCGGGCTCGCGGCCGCCTCGCTGCGGCAGGCGCTGCAGGACATGCCGGAGGTCGCCGAGATCTCCAAGAACATCATCATCGCGCCGACGGCCAAGGGTCTCGACGTGACGATCGTCGACCAGGACGGGCGCTCCATGTTCCCGGAAGGATCGAGCCGGCCGAACGACCGCACGCGGCGCCTCCTCGAGAAGCTCGCTCCGGCCCTGCGGCAATTGCCGAACCGCATCGCGGTGACCGGCTTCACGGCGAGCGACCGGCCGGGCAACAGGCCCCCTGCCCCGCCCTGGGAGCTCTCGGCCAACCGCGCCATCAGCGTGCGCGAGATCCTGGCGGGCGCCGGCATCCCCGACGACCGCTTCGCCTCGGTGAGCGGCAAGGCCGACACCGAGCCCTTGTTCCCGGACAACCCGTACCTGCCGGCCAACCGCCGTGTTACGGTGACGCTCCTCAAGGAGGCGCCCCCCACGCCGGCCGGGCGCGGTCTGCCCTGAGGCCCCGGCCGTCCCGCCGCTATTTCGCGACGAGCAGCGCCCAGTAGACCCTGTACTTCGAGTTCGGCGCGTAGGCGGTGGCGATGCCCATGCGCGTCGCGTTCGCGTCGAGCATCACGGCGTTGTGGGGCGCGCTGTCGCGCCAGCCCGAGAACGCCTCGGCCAGGGTATGGTAGCCCGCCGAGAGGTTGGCATTCGCCTTGTCGTAGCCGAGGCGCTCCACCGCGACCTTGACGGTCTGGGCCTTGCTCGGCCGGTCGGCGGCGGCCATCGCGGCCGCCTCGGTCTCGGCGAGGCGCTGCAGTTCCGGGTCGAGGGTGAGCGGGGCCTCGCCGCGCCCGCGCCGGTAGGCCGAGATCATGTCCCGGGCCGCATTCACGTCGAGCTGCGCGGTGTTCGTGGTCATCGGCCAGTACAGGCTCGGCAGCGCGGACGTCGCCTGCGGCTCGCCCGCGCAACCGCCGAGGCAGGCGGCGCCGAGGAGCGCCGCGGCCGACCCGATCAAACCCAACCGTCCCACGTCGTCTCGTCCTCTTCTCGTCGCCCCGCCTCAGCCGGCCTTGCCCGCGCTGCGCCGGTTCAGGTCCCGCGGCGTCGCGGACCGGACCGGCTCGGGCTCCTCCGGCGCGGCCGGAGCCCGCTCGACCGCCGCGGCCGTCTCCGGCTCCGGGGTCGGGCGCACGAACCGGCTCGCGATCTCGCCCAGCGCGTCCTGCATGCCGTCGAGCCCCTGCACCGTGACGATGCTGGAGCCCGGCCCGAGCGGCGGGATGTAGCCGGCCTCGGATAAGGTCTTGAACACCGCAAAGTTCAAGTCCGTCTGCACCTTCAGACCGAGGCTGACGTCGGAGATCATGGCGATCAGCTCGAATTCGAGGAACGGGTCGCCGATCTTGCGGAACACCACCCGCGGCTCGGGCTCCTTCAGCACGTCCGCATGTGCCCGCGCGCACCCGACGATGAGCTCCGCCGCCCGGACCGGGTCCTGGTTGCGCAGCACGCTGACCGTGATGGTGACGCGCCCCGTGCGGTCGCCGCGGACGCGGTTCTTCACCACGCCCGAGATCAGGTTCGAGTTCGGGACGATCACCGCCGAGCGGTCGAAGGTCTGGATCTCGGTGGAGCGCACGGAGATGCGCTTCACGATGCCCTCGCTGTCGCCGATCAGCACCTGATCGCCGACGCGGATGGGCCGCTCCCACAGCAGCAGCAGGCCGGACACGAAGTTGTTGACGATCGACTGCAGGCCGAAACCGATACCGACCGAGAGCGCGCCGGCCACGATCGTGAGCTTCTCCAGGCTGAGGCCGAGGTAGGAGAAGGCGAGCGCCAGGGCGAGCAGGAAGCCGAAATAGCCGCTCACCGTCGAGATCGAGTTACGCAGCCCCGCGTCGAGATCGGTGGCGGGCAGGTAGGTGTTCTCCAGCCAGCGCTGCACGGCCCGGGTGATCAGGATGCCGAGGATCAGGATCCCGATGCCGAAGGTGATCGAGGACAGCGAGATCGTGACGTCGCCGACCTTGAAGCCGAAGAACGCCGTGCGCACCGAGGTCAGCACGTCCGTCGAGTCGAGGCCCCAGGGCGCGAGCGCGAGGAGCGCCACGAGCAGGATCAGCACCACCCGCGTCGCGCCGGTGGTCAGCACCGCGATCTGGTTCAGCGAGCGCTTGCGCAGGCCCGTATTCGCCTGGAGCGTCGTGGCGAGGCGCGTATCGTCGCTGAGCGAGCCGCCGATGAAGGTGTCGGCGCTCTGGATCAGCAGGTAGAGCAGAACCAGCAGGCTCGCCGTCCAGACGAGCTGGTCGATCAGGAAGGCGGCGAAGGCGACGTAGCCGACGAGCGCCGCGACCCCGATCACGACGACCGCCACCCATCCGAGCAGCCGCGCCGGCCCGCCGATGCCCGTCGTCGTGCGGGTCGGCACGTAGGGGCCGAGGCAGGCCTCCTCCTCCTCCTCGCGGTCGGCGAAGCGGTGCAGGCCGATCGCGAGAATCAGCACCATCGCGAGCGCGCCGATGCCGCGGGTGGCGATCGAGATCGGCAGGGCCGCCGAGATCCCCGAGTTGAGCGCCTCGATGGACTTGGTGACCGTGATGACGGTGGCGATGCCGACCGCGAGGCGCCGGACCCGGAAGGCGGCGGCGTCGCTCACGGGGGCCGGGCGCCAGGACGGCTTGTCCGGGGAGAGCAGCCCGTCGCAGAGCGCCTCGACGAAGGCGATGAAGGCGAGGCCCCCGAGGATCGCCCCCGCGACCGGCAGCAGGCGGGACGGCAGCAGGTCCGTCGCGTCGAGGGCGTAGTAGACGGCATAACTGCCGACCACGGCCGGCACGGTGCCGAGCAGGATCACGCGCCAAGCGCCCAGCAACCTCTGGCGCCGCGTCGGGTCGACCTGCGTCTGGTCGCGTCGCCCGAAGCGCGGGGCGATGTTGCGGCGGCCGAAATACAGCGCCACCGAGACGCCGAAGGCGATGCCGAGCAGGAGCAGGTTCGGCAGCGTGCCGTTGCGGCCGAACAGCAGCAGGATGTCGGACAGGGCGCTCTGGAGCGCCCGGAGGTCGCGCGGCATGTCCGCGGCGACCTTCGTCCAGAGGGTCGGGGTGAGGAGACCCTGCGAGCGCTCGAACAGGCCCCTGGTGAAGGATTCGCGGCGCTTGTTCGAGATCCGGTCCACGAGCTGGTCGCTCTGGACGAGGAGGGAGCGGGCGAGGCGCTGCGTCTCGTCGATGCGGGCGACCGCCGCCTCCCGCTCCACGCGCTCCTGCGCCACCTCGGCGCTCTCCTCGACATCCTTCGATTTGGGCCCGAGCTGGGTCAGGCGCTCGCGCGCGGACTCCAGCGGCTGGTCGAGGCGGTCGACGATGGTGCGGATCTCGTCGGCCACCGGCGTGATGCCCTCGCGCACACGGGCGAGGTCGACCGCGGTGAGGTTCGGGCGCCCGAGGTCCTTCTCGCGCTGGGTCAGGTCGGCCTTGGCCGCGTCGAGCTTCGCCCGCACGGCCTTCAGCGCCTCCGACATTTCCGGCTTCGGCGGAGCGGGCTTCGCTTCTGCGGGCTTGGCGTCCGCGGGCTTCTGCTCGGCGGCCTTGCCGTCCGCCGGCTTCGCCTCGCCGGGCTTCGTCTCGGACGGCTTGGCCGCCTCCTTCGCGCCCGGTTGCGGCTTCGCCTGCTCGGCTGGCGCGGCGGGCGTGGCCTGCTGCGCGGTGGCCGGGACCGGCGCGAGCAGCGCGGCGGCGAGCAGGGCGGCGATGGCCGTGAGGCGCGGGCTGCGGGTCGGCAGGCGTCGATGCATGAGCATCCTTTCACGGGTGCGCGCCGCGCGCCGGGACGTGTCGGTCCGGCACGGGCACGGCCTCGCGGCCCCGGGGCCGGATGAGGCGGGAAGCGGCGCGACGGCGGGTGGCGGCGTCGCGGAGCGGCGTTGATCGTTGCGGCCGATCCATAATGCGAAAGGCCGGCCCTGCCCACCCGGGGGCGCGCATGGGGCGATCAAACCTCCGCGCGAGCCGTGCCTGTGGGTGCGTCGTCGCGGGTGGGCGGCAAACCTTCACAAGCGTGTCACGCTGATATTAGACTAAGCCCCGATGGACAGGGCCTTTTCGTCTCGTAGCGAGGAGGTGGCGCTGACGCCGGACCGCGTTCAGCCCCGCCAGGATCTGGGCGTTGCCGCCCAGCGCGGTCGCCGTGAGCGGCCGATCCCTGCCCCGTCCCCCGATCTTCGAACGCTTCCGCCGATCGTGGCGCCGATCCTCAGCATCCGCGAGCCCGGAGCCGGCGCGAGACGGAGGATCGCGATCTTTCGCCCTCCCGGGGCAGCGCGCCGGCCGACTCCCGCGCGTTGTCCCCTGCATCAGCCGTTCCGAGAGTAGCGCCGATGATGGACCTTCAAACCCTCGTCCTGAACGCGGATTACCGGCCGCTCTCCTACAATCCGCTCTCGCTGTGGTCCTGGAAGGACGCCTTCACGGCCCTGTTCCTCGACCGCGTCACGCTGGTGGCGAGCTACGACGTCGAGGCGCGCTCGCCGAGCCGCTCGCTCCGGGTGCCGAGCGTCGTGGCGCTCAAGAACTACGTGACGCTGGCCCGGTCCCCCGCCTTCACGCGCTACAACATCTACCTGCGCGACGGCTTCTCCTGCCAGTATTGCGGCCTGCGCCTGCCCTCGGGCGGCCTGACCTTCGACCACGTGGTGCCGCGCTCGCGCGG
Source organism: Methylobacterium oxalidis (assembly GCF_007992195.1). Lineage (GTDB taxonomy): Bacteria > Pseudomonadota > Alphaproteobacteria > Rhizobiales > Beijerinckiaceae > Methylobacterium > Methylobacterium oxalidis. Next base: position 75,742 of record NZ_BJZU01000003.1, read on the forward strand.
CGGCCTCTCGAGCTGGGAGAACGTCGTCTCGGCCTGCTCGCCGTGCAACCTGCGCAAGGCCAACCGCACGCCCGCCGAGGCGGAGATGCCGCTGCTCACCGAGCCGCGCCGGCCGACCCGCTACGAGCTGCACCACCGGCAGCCCGAGTTCGACCACCGGCAGTATCACCACACCTGGCTCGACTATCTCTACTGGGACAGCGAGCTCGACAGCTGAGGCTCTCAGGGCTGCGGAAAGCGTGCCGGCGGCTCGTTGTACAGCGGCACCGCGTGGTTGCGGGGCATGTAGGCGCGGATGATCGTGGGTGGGAGGAGCCGCGGGTCGCGGTAGGCGATCTCCGGCGGCAGGTGCGGGCGCGCGTGACGGCGGTGCAGGCGCGGCGCGCCGTGACGCTCGGCCGAGCGGTAGCCGCCGGGCGCGCCGCCGGCCGCGGCCGGAAGGCAGGCCGCCAGCAGCAGCACGGCGCCGCCGCCGACGAGGCGCGCCGCGGCGCCCAAGCTGCGCGGACCGTTCGCCATGCCGCCCTCCTTCGTGCGCAGAATTCTCAAGGCCATCAGAACTTCACGGCGGCGCCGCCGCGGACCGTGTTCAGGTTCGCCTTGTGCCCGTCGAAATCGTTGAAGAGCACGTACTGGTACTCGGCGCGCAGCAGCAGGTTCTGGGTCAGCGCGTATTCGAGGCCCGCGCCGAGCGTGATACCGCCGACCGTCTTGGTCTTTGCGACGGCGGCGAGCGCTGTCGGCGCGCTCGGCACGGTCTGCACCCCCTGCCCGGCCGGCGTCGACCGGTTGCCCGGATAGTTTTGGTTGAAGGCGGCGTAGCCGTGGTTCGTCACGTAGGCGGGACTGCCTGACGTGAGCTGCTGGTTCGCCAGATAGGTGGTCTGGTTGTATCCGTAGTTCTGGACCGTGACCGCGTCCGTGATGTTTGCCCGCCCGATCGCGAAGCCGCCGGTGACGAAGGGCAGGAAGTTCCCCATCGCGTAGCCGGCGCGACCGCGGATCGTGCCGTAATCCTCGATCTTCGTCGTCGACGTGCCGGCCACATATACGGATTCGAGCATCCCGCTGCTGGTCGTCATCAGCCGGGCGATGTCGTTGTAGCTGCTGCTCTGTTTGCCGAAGCGCGTGTAGTCGACCTCGAAGCCGAGCACTGTCTCGTCAAACTGGAAATTGTAGCCTGCGAAGGCGCCGAAGCTCGTCCCGTCCACGCGGCGCGAGCCCGTGGTCAGCAGCGACGAGACGTTGAATTCACTCTCGATGACGGTACGGCGGAAATAGTCGGCGAGTGCCGGCTGGAAGACGCCGCCGTAGGAGTGGCTCGCCGAGGTGTAGCCGGCATGGGCACCGAAATAGATGCCGCTCCAGTCGATCAGCGGCACGGCGGGCTCGTATTCCGGGCCGCGCAGCACGCCGTAGTCGAGATCGGCCGCCTGGGCCGCGGAGAGGCCGAACAGGCCGAGGGCCACCAGCACGGGAACGGTGACGGTACGCATCGAATTCTTCCTCAGGGCGACAGAACGACTCACCGTGCCGCTCCCCTGAGGCATTGATACCGCGGTAACCTTAATGTTCCGTTGCGGCGTGGGGTATTGCTGTGTCCGGGAAAGGTCAACCGAAGATCGACGGGGCGCATCCGGGAAGATCAGCCTCGATCCAGCCGAGGTTTCGCTATGGCTCTGCTGGCAAGATCTGCCGATCGGCAGATCTTGCCGAGATTTCGGATCGGACAGCTTCGAGCATCGGCCGGCCGCACGAACGAGAACGGCGCGGATGCGATCCGCGCCGTTGCCCAGACGTCCGGGTTGTGTCTGCGAGGCTCAGTACTTGCGCACCAGCGGGCCGGGCGCGGGTTGGTAGTCGGCCATGAGCGGCGGCAGCGGGGCCGCCACGACGCCGCCGAGGAGGTAGCGCAGGCCGATCTTCACGTCGTGCGCCTCGAGCGTCTTCACCTTGTACCCGCCGATGGACGAGCAGCAGTAGGTCTCGCCGAGGCCGGTCTTGGCCGTGCCGAGGTTCAGGTAACGGTAGGCGAGTTCGACCTTGAAGTTCGAGGTCACGTCGTAGGCGAGACCGGCGTGGAGGGCCCAGGCGAAGCTCGCCTTGGTCTTGTCCTTGTAATCGTAGCGGTCGGTGCGGGTGCCGTAGACGTAGCCGCCGTTCCCGTCCGGCACGGCGTAGCCCGTGAAGCAGCCGGCCGCGCAATTGTACTGGTAGCTCAGGGTCGGCGCCGTCTCGCGCGCGTCCGTCTTGGCCCCGGAGAGATGGTTGAAGGAAACGCCGACGCCGCCGCCGACGAACGGGGTCACGCCGTACCACGTGCCAAGATCGAAGTAGGCGTTGGCCAGCACCACCGCCGCGTCGAACCGGGCCTGGGTGTCGTCGTCGTAGCGGCTGCGCAGCGAGACCGCGTTGCCGTCGAGATCGGTGTAGCCGTTCTCGGTCTGGAAGCGGCGCGAGGTGCGCAGCTCGTTAGAGAACCGGTACTCGCCCGTGATGTCGCCGCGGAAGAACGGGTTGAACTGGTAGCCGATGCCGATGCCGCCGAACGCGCCGCTGCCGATGCCGCGGTCGTGATAGGTGTCGTCGATGTAGCCTCCCGTGCCCTTCTCGCCGTAGGCGGCGAACTGCGAGCTGGTGTAGGCGCTCACGCCAACGTCGCCGCGCAGGTACCAGCCGCCGCCGACTTCGACGGGGGGCGGCGGCGGGGGCGGCGGGGGCGGCAGCAGATCCGCGGCCTGGGCGAGGCAGGGCGCGCCGACGCTCGCGACGAGCGTGAGGGAGCGCGCCAAGGCATGAAGCTTGGAGCGGGCCATAAGTTTTCCTTCACTCGATCGTGTGCCGGAAGCTTGCTGTGCCGGCTCGGATGACGGAGCGACTCTGGCCGAAACGTCTTAAACCGCGCTTAACGTTAAATCTTATCCTTGCCGAAGCGTCTCCGCGCCGGTGCAAACCTAGCGTTGTGAAAGGGGCCCCGCGACGCAACTGTGACGAACCGCGCTCTCGCGCGTTGCCCTTCGCGGGATCGAGCCGCCCCAACTACCTCGCCACGGGATGAAGCATGACGCGATTGTTCATCGCTAGGATCCGGTCGCCGCAGGGCGAGCGCCCCCTCGTCACGGTTCGCGCGGCGGCCGAGGGCGAGGCACGCCTCTTCCTCGAAGCGGAATATCCCGACGACACCGTCGAAGCGGTGGTCGAGCCTGAGGACTGGGTGTCCGACGCCGATACCGGCAGCGCGCCGGGCGACATCCGCGAGCATGCGGGGGTGTCCTGGCCCGAATCCGCGGAACCGCGCGGCTGAGTTGCGCCGTGCTCGCCGAGGACGTTCGCGCGCTCTGCCTGATGCTGCCGGGGACGGTGGAGGGCGCCCATATGGGCAATCCCGATTTCCGCGTCGGCGGCCGCATCTACGCGACGCTCTGGGTCGAGGAGGAGCGCACGGTGCTGCGCCTGACGCCGGCGCATCAGGCGATGCTGGCCGAGGCGGAGCCCGACCTGTTCGCCCCCGTGCCTGGGGCCTGGGGGCGCCGCGGCTGGACGAACCTCGACCTGCCCGAGGCCGACGAGGAGACGTTGCGGGGCGCGCTCCTCGCCGCGTGGCGGGCGACGGCGCCGCGCGATCTCGTCGCCGCCTACGAGCCGGCCTGACGCGTCAGGCCGCCACGCGGGTCACGGCATCGACGACCTCGTCGACGACCTCCGTGACGAGGCTGCGGTCGTCGCCCTCGGCCATCACGCGGATCACCGGCTCGGTGCCGGACGGCCGGATCACCAGGCGGCCCGAATTGCCCAGGCGCTCGCGGGCATTCTCGATCGCGGTGACCACCGCCGCCTGGCGGAGCGGCTCGCCCGAGCCGTAGCGCACGTTCTTGAGGATCTGCGGCAGCGGGTCGAAGCAGTGGCAGACCTCGCTCACCGGACGCTCCTGGCGCTTGACCACGCTGAGGAGCTGGAGAGCCGCCACCAGCCCGTCGCCGGTCGTCGCGTAGTCCGACATGATGATGTGGCCGGACTGCTCGCCGCCGAGGTTGTAGCCATGCTCGCGCATGTGCTCCAGCACGTAGCGGTCGCCCACCGCCGTGCGGGCGAGGCTCAGTCCGATGCCGCCGAGATAGCGCTCCAGGCCGAGGTTCGACATGATGGTGGCGACGAGCCCCGGCTGGGTCAGCCGGTCGTCCTCCTTCCAGGAGCGGGCGACCACCGCCATGAGTTGGTCGCCGTCGACGATGTGGCCCTTCTCGTCCACGATGATCACGCGGTCGGCGTCGCCGTCGAGCGCGATGCCGATGTCGGCGCGCAGCTCGCGCACCTTGCTGACGAGGGCGGAGGGCGCGGTCGAGCCGACGTCCCGGTTGATGTTGAAGCCGTCCGGATCGACGCCGATCGAGATCACCTCGGCGCCGAGCTCCCACAGGGTCTCGGGCGCGACCCGGTAGCCCGCGCCGTTGGCGCAATCGACCACGACGCGCAGGCCGTCGAGGGTGACGTGGCGCGGCAGCGTGCGCTTGGCGAACTCGATGTAGCGGGCGTGCACGCTCTCGATGCGCTTGGCGCGGCCGAGATCGCGCGAGCTCGCCAGCCGCTTGTGCAGCTCGCCGTCGATCAGCGCCTCGATGGCGCGCTCGACCTCGTCGCTGAGCTTGAACCCGTCGGGGCCGAACAGCTTGATGCCGTTATCCTCGTAGGGGTTGTGCGAGGCGGAGATCATCACGCCGAGGTCGGCGCGCATGGAGCGCGTGAGCATGGCGACGGCGGGCGTCGGCATGGGGCCGAGCAGCAGCACGTCCATGCCGACCGAGGTGAAGCCGGCGACGAGCGCGGTCTCGATCATGTAGCCCGAGAGCCGCGTGTCCTTGCCGATGACGACCCGGTGCCGGTAGTCGCCCCGCTGGAACACGAGGCCGGCCGCCTGGCCCACCTTCAGCGCCAGTTCCGGCGTGATCACCCCGTTGGCGCGGCCCCGGATGCCGTCCGTCCCAAAGTACTTGCGCACCTGCGTCTCCGCCTCATCCACGGATATCTTGGCCGCCAACCTACCAGCTTTCGCGCCGGGCCGGGCGACGAGATTCGGTGGTAGTGAATCGTAACTATCCGCCTCGCCGTCCGGATGATCCGCAAAGGCGGCGACCATGCGGCCAAACGAGAAGGGCGCCCCGAATGGGACGCCCCTCCGTCAGTCGCTTGCCGCCTGCAGGCATCAGGCTTGGGGCTGGGGCTCCAGGCTGCCGTCGTTCTCGCGGGGACGTCCGCGCCCGGCGCTCGGCACCGGCGAGCCGCGAGCGGGCGTCGGCGGCACGTCGCCGCCGTCGCGCACCGGCGGTCGGCCGTTGATGAGGTTGCGGATCTCCTCGCCGGTCAGCGTCTCGTACTCGAGGAGTCCTTGCGCCAGCGCCTCGAGATCGTCCTTGCGCTCGCCGAGGATGCGGCGCGCCTCCTCGAGGCCCTGCTCCACGAGGCGGCGGACCTCCGCGTCGATCTTCTGGGCGGTCGATTCCGAGACGGTCTGCTGCCGGCCCATCGACATGCCGAGGAAGACCTCGTCGTTGTTGTCGCCGTAGGCGACGGTGCCGAGCTCGGGCGAGAAGCCCCAGCGCGTGACCATCATCTTGGCGAGGCGCGTCGCCTGCTCGATGTCGGACTGCGCGCCCGAGGTCACCTTCTCGGGCCCGAAGATCATCTCCTCGGCGATGCGGCCGCCCATCATGATCGCGAGGCGCGAGGTCATCTGCTCGTAGCTCATCGAGAGCTTGTCGCGCTCGGGGAGCTGCATGACCATGCCGAGCGCGCGGCCGCGGGGGATGATCGTCGCCTTGTGGACGGGATCGGTCGCCGGAACGTTCAGCGCCACGATGGCGTGGCCGCCCTCGTGGTAGGCGGTGAGCCGCTTCTCGTCCTCGGTCATCACGAGGGTGCGCCGCTCGGCGCCCATCATGACCTTGTCCTTCGCGTCCTCGAACTCGTGCATCGTGACGATGCGCTTGCCGCGGCGGGCGGCCAGCAGCGCCGACTCGTTGACGAGATTCATCAGGTCCGCGCCCGAGAAGCCGGGCGTGCCGCGGGCGATGGTCTTGAGGTCGACGTCCGGCGCCAGCGGGACCTTGCGGACGTGAACGCGCAGGATGCGCTCGCGGCCGGTCACGTCCGGGTTCGGCACCATGATCTGACGGTCGAAGCGGCCGGGGCGCAGCAGCGCCGGGTCGAGCACGTCGGGTCGGTTCGTGGCCGCGATGATGATCACGCCCTCGTTCGCCTCGAAGCCGTCCATCTCCACGAGGAGCTGGTTCAGCGTCTGCTCGCGCTCGTCGTTGCCGCCGCCGAGGCCGGCGCCGCGATGGCGGCCGACAGCGTCGATCTCGTCGATGAAGATAATGCAGGGTGCGTTCTTCTTGGCCTGCTCGAACATGTCGCGCACGCGGCTCGCGCCGACGCCGACGAACATCTCCACGAAGTCGGAGCCCGAGATCGTGAAGAACGGCACGTTCGCCTCGCCGGCGACCGCGCGTGCGATCAGCGTCTTACCCGTGCCGGGCGGGCCGACGAGCAGCACGCCGCGCGGGATCCGGCCGCCGAGCCGCTGGAACTTCTGCGGGTCGCGCAGGAACTCGACGATCTCCTGCAGGTCCTCCTTGGCCTCCTCGACGCCGGCGACGTCCTCGAAGGAGACGCGCCCGTGCGCCTCGTTGAGGAGCTTGGCCTTCGACTTGCCGAAGCCCATGGCGCGTCCCGCGCCCGACTGCATCTGGCGCGAGAGGAAGATCCAGGCGCCGATGAACACGAGGATCGGCAGCCAGCTCACGAGGAGCTGGATGAACCAGGGCGTGTTGTCGGAAGGCGGGCGCGCGGTGATCTGAACGCCCTTGCCCTGGAGCTTCGAGACGAGGCTCGGGTCGTTGGGCGCGTAGGAGGTGAAGTTGCCGCCGCCCACGTAGGTGCCGCTCACGTCCTGGCCCGAGATGACCACGGACTGGATCTTGCCGGCATCGGCGTCATTGAGGAGCTGGCTGTACGCGATCTCGCTCCCGCCGCCGCGATGACCCGGGTTCTGAAACAGGGTCACGAGCGCGAGGACGAGGAGGAAGATGACGACCCAAAGGGCAAAATTCCGAAAGTTCGGGTTCATCGATCAATCCTTGGCGAGTGCTGGCCCCCTGCCCTGGATCCCTCGGCCGCAGCGGTGGGACCTTCCTCGCACTCCGGGCCAATGTAGGTGGCGGGGCCACCCTTGCCAAGTAACTCGGGCGGCGTCTCCGCTGCGACGGATTTCGCGGTCCCGCCACGGCGGGGCGGGGCTGCCCGTACGATCACGTCTCCGGCGGCCGTCGCCGCGACGACGAGCCCCCTGAGCGTGCGCCGTACGGGCCAGCCGCCCCGCAGGGCGGGTAGGATGACAGGCAGCACCAGCCGCTCCAATCGCTCCAGCCGGCGGGGCCCCTCCCCGCCCGCCTCGTCGAGGGCGCGGTCGAGCGCCCGGAGCGCGACCGCGTCCGGGCAGGAGGCCAGGGCTCGCCCGTCGAGGCGGAGCCCGCCGGTCGGCGCCGGGCGCCTCGCTGCCGCGAGAGCCTCCGCCGCCGCCCGCTGCAGGGCCGCCTCGTCGCGCGCCGCCCGCTCGGCGAGGCGCGCCAGGCGGCCGGCGTCGAGGCCCTCGCGCTTCAGTCGCGGCAATAGGCTGCGGAGGCGGGCGCGGGTGAAGGTTTCGTCCGTGTTCGAGGGATCGCGCAGGTAGGCGATGCCCTCCGCCTCGCACCACGTTACGAGGTCGGCCTTCGGGATCCCCAGGAAGGGACGCGCGAGGACGAGGCCCGGGCCCAGCGGCCGCGCGGCCCGCATCCCGGCGAGGCCGCCGAGGCCGCTGCCCGCGATCAGGCGCATCAGGACCGTCTCGGCCTGGTCGTCGAGGGTATGACCGGTGAGGATCAAGCCGGCACCGATCTCCCGGGCGAAGGCGGCGAGCAGAGCGTAGCGCGCCGTCCGCGCGGCGGCCTGGATGCCGGTCGCCGGCCGCGCGCCGTCCCAGACGAGCGTGCGGTGAGGCAGGCCGAGGCGTGCCGCGGTCGCGGCGACGCGCAGGGCCTCGACGCCGGATTCCGGCCTCAGCCGGTGATCGACGGTGGCGACATGGAGCCGCCCCGGCGCCCTGCCGGCGGCGGCGTGCATCAAGGCCGTGGAATCGGGCCCGCCCGAGACCGCGAGGACGGCGACCGTGCCGGGCTCCGAGAGGACGGGGTCGAGGGCGCCGGCAATCCTCGCGCGGAGCGTGTCGGCGGAGGCGCTCGCGCTCACGGCCGCCCGGCGGCCCGCGCCCGCCTCACGCCGCGCAGCGCGCGCGCTTCTGCTCGCGGGTCACGCCCTGGCGGACGTTGGCGGAGGCGCTCGGGAACTTGCGCTCCAGCTCGGCCAGCGTCGCGCAGGCCTGCTCGCGCGCGCCGAGCGCGTTGAGGGAGGCGCCGAGCTTCAGCATGGCCTCCGGCGCCTGGGCGGAGCGGGCATAGTCGGTCGAGACCTTCAGGAACTGCTCGGCCGCCTCGCGGTTGCGGTTGCGCTGCAGGTAGCTCTCGCCGAGCCAGTAGGTGGCGGCCGGCACGAGCCCGTCGCGCGGGTGCGACTGGATGAACTGGCGCAGGCTCATCTCGGCCTGCTCGTACTGGCGCTGGAGGATGTAGGCGTAGGCCACCTCGTAATCGGCCTTGGCGTCGCCGCTGCCGGTCGCCGCCACGCTGGCCTTCGGCCGCACGGCGGGCGGGAGCGCGCCGGTGGTGCCGATCCGCGAGGGCGGGGTGAGGTCCACCGGCGCGCCGGGGCCCGCCGCATCGAGGTCGCCCTCGGCCTCCTCGGCCTCGTCGATCGCGCCGGCCGGCAGGCGCGACGGTCCAGCGGCCGGAACCGGGGCCGCCTGCGCCGCGACCGGGGCGGAGGGCGTCGTCGTGCCGAGCTGCATCGGCGCGCCGGGCCGGCCCGGGTTCTGCTCGGGGTCGAAGGCGTCGCCGCGCTTCTGGGGCTTGGGCGTGCCGGGGTTGCCGCCGTTGACGGCGCCGCCGCCCGCGGGCTTGGCGCCCCCGCCCTTGCCTTCCTGGAGGCGGTACTCGACGTCCTCCTGGAACTTGCGCAGCTGCTCCTTGAGCTGTCGATTCTCGTACTGGAGCGTCTCGATCTGCCCGGCCATCATCCGCGACTGGTTCTCCAGCCGGTTCAGCCGCACCACGAATTCCGAGGCGTCCTGTGCGGCCGCCGGCAGGCCGACGGAAAGGCTGAGGCAGAGCGCGAGGAGAAGGCGGCGAAGCATGGCGTGAGCCGATCGTTGCAGCGATGGTGCGCCGCGTCATCCGCGCGGCGCGCCCGCACTATCAGATGCGCCGCCCCGCGGCAAAAGTGCGGGGGAGCACGAGCTTAGCGCTTGTCGCCCGCTGCCTCAGGAGCCGGCGCCCCGGTCCAGCACCGTGACGGCGCGGCGGTTCTGCGACCAGCAGGAGATGTCGTTGCAGACCGCGACCGGCCGCTCCTTGCCGTACGAGACCGTGCGGATGCGCCCGCTCGCGATGCCGCGGGAGGCGAGGTAGTCGTTCACCGCCTGGGCGCGCCGGGCGCCGAGCGAGTAGTTGTACTCGCGGGTGCCGCGCTCGTCGGCGTGGCCCTCGATCAGGAACGTGTAGCGCGGGTAGCGCTGCAGCCACGCGGCCTGCTTGTCGAGGGTGGCGGTGGCGGTCGGCGTCAGGTCGGTGGAATCCGACTCGAAGAACACGCGGTCGCCGACATTCACCACGAAATCCTGAGCGCTGCCCGGCGTCGCCGCGCCAGCCCCGAAGGCCGAGGCGTCGGCGAGGTCCTTGTCGTTGCTGCAGGCTGCGACGCTGAGCGCGGCAGCGAGCACCGCGGCGAGCGGGAGCACGCGGGTGCGCGCGGTCTTGAGCATGATGGTCGTTCTCCTCGGGCGGGGCCGAAGGCCGGCTGCGGTCTTCGAGGCGGTCTCCGCGGTCGTGATGGTCATTGTTCTAGGCCGGCCGGGTTAAGCGAATGTTCCGTCAACCTTGACGGTGCGTATCGAACATCGATCGAAAGCTGCGGATGTGTCTCCGCGCACGTCCGCGGCTCTCGGGCCCGGCTGTGTCGCTCCGAGAATGGGGCGCCGCTGCGGCGTTGACCCTCGCGGCGGTGCGTTCGCGGGCCGCCTGTGTTGCGGCTGCAACAGGTGCGCCGCGCGCCGCTCAGGCGCCCTTCGCCGCCTCGAAGACGGCGCGGATCTCGGGCGTCACAAGCCAGGCCTCCACCCGCGCGCAGTGCAGCTGCTCGGGCGTGTGCCGGTCGTAGATGGCGAAGCTCTCGCCCAAGAAGGTCGGGAGGTCGAAGAGCGGCGGGAAGTTGCCGCCGCGGGGCTTGCGCTTGAACAGGTACGAGCCGGTGAAGCCGAACGCCTCGGCCACTTCGGGATAGACCGGCCAGACGACGTCGCGGGCGAGATCGTCGCCGAGATAGTCGACGCTCGACACGGATTGCGGCCGCAGGCCGTGCTCTGCGAGGAGGCGGCGCGCGATGTCGTCGATCACCGCGCCCTTCGGATGGTTGATGACGTGCATGAAGCTGCCGCCGCGGGCCCAGCGGCCGACCTCCCGCTCCAGGGAGAAACCGACCTGCGCGGCGCTCGCGAGGAGGTCGCGCACGGAGGAATCCCAGGCTTGGAGGTAGCCGAGCAGGGCGAAGACGTCCTCGCGAAACAGCGTCAGGGTCTGGGGGACGGACAGGCCGAGCCGGTGCGCCGTCAGCGCGATGGCCGAGTGGTAGTGCCCCATCGGCGACGGGGCGAGCTTCAGCGCCGCGAGGTGCGCGAGGTTGCCGGCATAGACCGTGTCCGGGTGGAAGGCGTTGAACACGATCGTCGGGAACAGGACGAGCCTCGGCTCGCGCGTGTGGAGGGCGTAGACGTCGCCGCCCGGGATCAGGCCCTCGGGGAAGTGCTGCGCGAAGACGTGGTCGTAGCCGGAAAGCGTGCGGGCGAGATTGTCGAGATGGCCGTGCTCACGCTTGAGCCACGCCATCTGAATGAAGCGCACAGGGCTCGTCGGCGCGAGCAGGCGCATGGCCTGCGCGACGGCGCGAGCTTGACAATTCCCGATCACGGCGATCTTGGGCCCGATGCGGCCGCCGTCCTCGCGCTCGCGCGCCCGCCACGGCTTCGCCCAGGATGGGGCCGATAAGCCGACGGCTCGGAGCGCGCGCCGATGCAGGGTCGTGAGGTCCAAGGTGCGCGCCGGGGCTGTGAGCGGGATCCGCGTGGGCTTGCGGACGGTCTTCCGGAAGTGCGGCTTTTCCAGTGCCGCCGCGCGCCGGGATAGGGCCGCCCGAGGTGTTTGGGAAAGGTCGGGGCATGGCATCGAACCCCTACAGCGATCTACCGGCGGAGCAATTCTGGCGCAAGGCGGTGGCGAACGTCGCGCCCTTCGCGGTCGATCCGCGCCCGCACGGCGCATTCACCATCGCCCGGACCGACCGGGTCGCCACCGCGGGCTCCTGCTTCGCGCAGCGCGTGGCGCAGGCGCTGCGCTCCGCCGGGTTCAATTTTCACGTGACAGAGGCGGCACCCGGCGGCCTCAGCCCCGCCGAGGCCGAGGCCCGGCAGTTCGGCACCTATACGGCGCGCTACGGCAACCTCTACCTTACGCGCCAGTTCACGCAGCTCTTCGACCGCGCCTTCGGCCGTTTCGAGCCGGAACTGACGGTTTGGGAGCGGCCCGACGGGCGCTACGTCGACCCGTTCCGTCCGACCATCGAGCCGGGCGGCTTCGACAGCCCCGCGGCCGTGTCCGCTTCACGCGAGGCGCACCTCGCCGAGGTCCGCCGGATGTTCGAGACGCTCGACGTGTTCGTCGTCACTCTCGGGCTGACCGAGGGGTTCCGCTACCGCGCGGACGGGGCCGCCCTACCGCTGGCGCCGGGTGTCGCGGGTGGCAGCTTCGACCCGGACCTCTACGAGTTCGTGAATGTTGGCGCGGCCGAGGTGACGGCGGATCTGCGCGGCCTCCTCGACCGGCTCTGGAGCGTCAACCCGGCCGCGCGGGTCATCCTGACAGTCTCGCCGGTGCCGCTCATCGCGACCTACCTGCCGCAGCACGTGATGATCTCGAACACCTACTCGAAGGCGGTGCTGCGGGCGGCCGCCGGGGAGGTCTGCGCGGCGGGCGACCCCCGCCTCGTCTACTTCCCCTCCTTCGACCTGATCACCAGCAACGTGAATGCCGGGCGCTACTACGCCGAGGACCAGCGCAGCGTCACGGATGCGGGCGTGCGCCACGTCATGCGCTGCTTCCTCGCGACCTTCGCGCCGGACAGCGCGCGGCCGGCTCTCGCGTCCCCCGCCGGCGCGTCGGCGGCCGAGTTCGAGGGGACGGCGGGCGTCATCTGCGACGAGGAGCAGATCGAGCGCAGCGTCGCCTGAGGGCGCCTACTGCAGGTGCTGGGTGTAGGTGGCGCCGGCCTGCGTCTTGAGGTCGGCGCCGGCCTCGCGCCCGATACCCTCGGCGTCCGAGACGGAGCCCGTGCGCGAGACGCCCCAGTGCGCGCTTCCGTCCGGCAGGAAGAGCAGGCCGTCGAGGCGCAGCGTCTCGCCGTCGATCTGCGCCAGCGCTGCGATCGGGGTGCGGCAGGAACCGTCGAGCTCGGCCAGCAGCGCGCGCTCGGCCGCGATCGCGGTCGTGGTGCGGGCGCAGGCGACGGGCGCCAGCAGGGCGCGGACATCGGCGTCCGCCTCCCGGCACTCGATGCCGAGGGCCCCCTGCGCCACCGCCGGCAGCATCTCGTCGACCGGGAGGATGCTACGGGCCATCCCTTCGAGCCCGAGGCGCTGCAGGCCGGCGAGCGCCAGCAGCGTCGCGTCGCACTCACCCGATTCGAGCTTGCGCATCCGGGTATTCGCGTTGCCGCGCAGGGGGACGATCTTGAGGTCTGGCCGGCGCATCAATACCTGGGCCCCCCGGCGGAGCGACGAGGTGCCCACGCGTGCGCCCTCCGGCAGGTCCGCGAAGCCCGCCGCGTGCGGCGACAGGAAGGCGTCGCGCGGATCGTCCCGCTCCAGGATGCAGGCGATCACCAGCCCCTCGGGCAGCCACGTCTCCACGTCCTTCATGGAGTGGACGGCGACGTCGATCTGATCGGCGAAGAGGGCCTGCTCCAGTTCCTTGGTGAACAGGCCCTTGCCGCCGATCTCGGAGAGCGGCCGGTCCAGCACCTTGTCGGCCACCGTCGTGATGACGACGATCTCGGTCTCGAGGCCGGGATTGGCCGCGACGATCCGGTCGCGGACCATGCCGGTCTGCGCGAGCGCCATCGGGGAGCCGCGGGTGCCGATGCGGAGGGGGCGCTGGGTCATGGTGCGGCGGAGGCTCGGGTCTCGGACGGGCTCCGACATGGCGTAGCGGTTCGGGCCGGCGCTGTCACCGCGCCTTCCGGGCTCAGAACGCCCGCAGCGTCAGTTCGGTGTGCTCGACGCTCGGCGGGTTCTCGAAATACGGCGAGACCATCGCGCGGTAATCCATCCAGGCCTGTGAGCCGGTGAAATCCTTCGTGTGGGCCTCCAGGGTCTCCCACTCGATCAGCAGGCGGTAGCGCTGCGGCTTCTCCACGGAGCGGCGCACCGCGAAGGAACGGCAGCCCTTCGCGGCCTTGAAGATGGCGGAGGCCCGCTCGATGCCGGCCTCGAACTCGGCCTCGGAGCCGGGCTTCACGTCGATCTGCGCGATCTCGAGAATCATCATTCCTGCTCCGTCTCGGGTGATCAGCGCAGAGGGCGGCCGAGCTTGGCCGCGAGGATGCGCTGAGGGCTCTTCTCCGGGTGGGCCTGCGCCGCCACGGGCAGGTAGGCCGTCTGCTCCAGCATGTACTGCCCGCCCATGGCGCCGTGCATGACGAGGTCCGAGAAGGTCACCCAGGTCTGGCCCGGCAGGAACTCGACGTCCGCCTGCGGCGCCCGTTCCTGGTACGCCATGTCCTGCTTCAGCGCGTCGTGCAGGTGGAGCATCAGGTGGTCGTACTCCGAGCGCCGGGCCTTGGTGATGCGCAGGCCCGCGAGGAGGCGCGCCGAGAGCGGCGAGTAGCCCGGCAGCCGCGGCAGGAACTTCTCCGCCATCGAGCCGAAATCCTCGCCGACCCGCCAGCGGCGGGGCTGGCCGCTCGGGTTGATGTTGCGGAAGACGCGCAGGATGCGCTTCTCGCCGATCGGGTTCGACGGGAAGGCGTCGACGTGGAGGCGCGTGTCGTCGCGCCGCCAGCTCAGCTTGCGCCGGTCGACGTCGAAGGGCCGGTAGGAGGTGCCGGCGAGCGTGATGCGGCCGGTGTACTCGGGCAGGTGGCGGTCGATCAGCCCCTGCGCGAAGGCGCGGTAGCGGATCAGGACCTGACGGAGCGCCTCCTGCTCCTCCGGCGTGCCGGCCGCCCCCTTGAGGGCCGCCGCCTCGCCGCGAATACTCACGTTCTTGGCCTTGCCGTCCGCGAAGGGGCGCTCGACGAAGCGTGTCTCGAAGTCGCTGAACGGGAAGGCGAGGTCCGGGAACATCAGCACCGCCCCGTCCTCCAGGGCCTCCACGAGGGAGCGGCCACCCGGCGCCGCGCCGCCGGAGACGGTCAGGATGGGGCTGATCATGCTCGAACGAACTCCTCGTGCCGCGCCTCGCGAAGGGCGCGGTGTAGCCGAGGGCGGCGGCGCAGGCCAGCGCCGCGGGTTTTTGCGGTGGATGAATCCGGCTGCGGGTTGTCAGGCCCGACCCCGCGCCCCACGATTCCCGGGTGCGCCTCTCCACCCGGCGCCCCGCGAGGAAGCGGCCATGGCGACGCTGAAGGAATTCGAGGAGGCCCTGCGCGAGCACGGCATGCACATGGCGCTCGCCCTCCTGGAGCGCCTGCGGGAGCGCGACCGCGCCACCCGCACCGTGAAGCCCGCGCGCCGGCTCACCGGCCAGAAGATGACGCCGGACCTTGCCCGCGCCATCCTCGACCTGCACGCCTCGACCGGCATGACCCAGCAGGAGATCGCCTTCAAGGTCGGGGTCAACCAGGGCCGCGTGAACGAGGTGATCAAGCGCGGCAAGTGGCTGACGGACGATCCGCACGCGCCGGAGGCGGTGGCGCGCGACAGGGCCCTCGCCCGGATGCGCGGCGACCCGCGCCCGCGCAAGGCGTCGCGGCCGGCCAAGGCGGCCAAGCGCGAGAAGGACGGGGGCGCCCCGCGCCGCGCGGCGAACCAGGGTCAGCTCGCCTTCGGGGATCTCTGAGCCGTCCGTGAGCGCGACCGCACGAAAGCGGGTCGCGACATCGCGGCGCCCGGGCGCGGCGGGAGCCGCGGAGGCGGAACGCGCGTTCTCGTCGCGCCATCCCGAGGGATCCGACGATGACCCGCCTCGCCCTTCTCACGCTCGCTGCCGGGCTCGCCAGCACCGCCGCGTACGCCCAGCGCCAGTCCACCACCGACCTGACCTGCCCCCAGGCCCAGAGCATCGTCGCCCGGGCGGGCGGCATCGTGCTCGGCACGGGCGGGCCCACCTACGACCGCTTCGTGCGCGACCGGACGTTCTGCGCGCCCACCGAGTACACGAAGGCGGCCTACGCGCCGACGCGGACGAACCCGCAATGCTTCGTGGGGTACACCTGCTTCGAGCCGGGCCGCAGCGACTGGTTCGGCGATTACTGACGCCGGCACGCGAAAACGCCCCGGCAGCTGGCCGGGGCGCTCCTACTCCGATCGGGCTGCGATCACGCGGCCTGCTGCACCTGACCCTCGATCGCGGGGGCTTCGGCCGGGCGACCGGCGGCGATCTGGATCTGGCGCGGCTTCTTCGCCTCCGGAATCTCGCGGACAAGATCGATATGGAGGAGGCCGTTCTCAAGCACCGCGCCCGTCACCTGCACGTAGTCGGCGAGCTGGAACCGGCGCTCGAAGCCGCGCGCGGCGATGCCCTGGTGCAGCACCTCGACGCGCTTGGCCTGGTCGGCCTTGCGCTCTCCCTTCAGGGTCAGCGCATTCTCCTTGACCTCGATCGAGAGATCGGCCTCGGTGAATCCGGCGACCGCGACCGTGATCCGGTAGGCGTTCTCGCCGGTGCGCTCGATGTTGTAGGGCGGATAGCTCGGTACCGACTCGGCGCCGACGAACTGGTCGAGGGCCGAGAAGAGACGGTCGAAGCCGACAGTCGAACGGTAGAGGGGAGCAAGATCGAACTGACGCATCACATATTCTCCGAAAGAAGCAACATGCTGTCTGCAAGGTCCGCCCGTGGGCCGGACCGGTCTCGTACCGCCTGATGGCCGGTACGGACTGCATATCGGCGGGCTCCGGCCGTGCTTCAAGGCCCCGAATGCTGCCACCGTGCAAAATTTTTGAGTTCCGTTCTTCTCTCTCGTGACCGGCCCCGCATCGATGCTGACCCTGCGTTCCACGCCCGGAAACCCCGTTCCCCCCGGCGGCATCCTCGTGCCCGTGCGCACCGCGGACGGATGCGACCTCCGCGCCGCCTACTGGCGGCCGACGACGCGCAGCGTGAAGGGCACGGTCTGCCTGCTGCAGGGCCGCGCGGAGTTCATCGAGAAGTACTACGAGACGATCGGCGACCTGCGGCAGCGCGGCTTCTGCGTCGTCGCCTTCGACTGGCGCGGGCAGGGCGAGTCGGGCCGTGAGGTCGACAACCCGCACAAGGGCCACGTCGCCCGCTTCGACGATTACCGTCTCGACATCCTCGCCATAGCGGAGAGCGTTCTCGTTCCGCTGATGCCGCGCCCGCACCTCTGCCTCGCCCACTCGATGGGCGGCTGCGTCGCCTTCACGGGCTCGCTGGAGGGCTGGCTCCCGTTCTCCCGCCTCGTCACCGTGGCGCCGATGCTCTCGATCCGGATGGTGAGCTGGCCGGCCGGCGTCTCGGTGCTCGCCCGAGCCCTGCACCGCCTCGGCTTCGGCGGCCGCTTCGTGCCGTTCGGCACCGCAATCTCGATCGCCTCGAAGCCGTATGCCGGCAACCGCCTCTCGCGCGACCCTGAGCGCTACGCCCGCAACGCCGCCGCCGCCACCTCGGTCGGCGCCGGAGCCGTGGGCGACCCGACCATCGCCTGGCTCGCGAGCGCCTTCCGGGCGATGGCGCGGCTGCGCGACCCGCGGGTGCCGCCGCGCATCACGGTGCCGACGCTCATCGTCGCGGCGGGCGCCGACCCGGTCTGCGGCACCGCCCAGACGGAGCGGTTCGCGGCCCGCCTCAAGGCCGGGCACATCCTGGTCCTGGCGGACGCGCGCCACGAGATCCTGTCCGAGCGGGAGGCGATCCGTTCCGACTTCTGGGCCGCCTTCGACGCCTTCATGCCGGGAACCCCCGCCCTGGAGGACGCCGGCGACGAGCCCGAGGCGCTCAGCGCCTGAGGCGTCGCGGGCGCCGCCGCTTCAATCGTCGAATTCAGCCCGCAGCTCCTTCGGCGTCACGAAGCGCTCAAGGCGGCCGCCGCCATGCCCGACCTCGGACCAAGCGCCGACGTCGAAATCGATCACCGCGACGGCGGCGGTCGGGAACTGCGTCCGCAGCCGCCGGCGCGCACCAGGCTCGCCGTGGCCGGCGAGCTTCACGGCGAGATCCTGCATGCCGGGGTTATGACCGACGAGGATCAGGCTTGCGGCGGCCTCGTCGGCCTCGCGGATCGCCGCGAGGAGGGACGAGGCCGGTGCCTCGTAGATCGCCCGCACCGTCTCGGTTCGCACCGCCCCGAGGCTCGCCGCGGCGGCATCCCAGGTCTCCTGCGTCCGCTTCGAGGGCGAGACGAGTGCGAGGTCTGGCTTGAGGCCCTGTTCGGCGAGGTAGCGGCCCATGAAGGGGGCCGCCTCGCGCCCGCGCGGGTTGAGGGGGCGGTCGAGGTCGCCGATACCGGGCGGACGGTCGGACTTGGCGTGGCGCAGGAGGATGAGGCGGCGCACGGGTGACCCTCTAGCTGAAGCCGACGACGGGATGGGGGACGTAGAGGTCCTCGAGCGAGCGCACCTCGTCGGCGCTCAGGTCGACGTCGAGGGCCGCCACCGCGTCGTCGAGATGGGCGGGCTTCGAGGCGCCGATGATCGGCGCGGCGACGCCGGGCCTGCCCGCCACCCAGGCGAGCGCGACCTGCGCGCGGCTGATCCCGCGCGCCGCCGCGATCTCGGCGACCCGGGCGACGATCGCCCGGTCCGCGTCCTCGGCGGCGCCGTAGAGGGTGCGGCCATAATCGTCGGAGTCCTGGCGCCGCGTCGTCGCGTCCCAGTCGCGCGTCAGGCGCCCGCGGGCGAGCGGGCTCCAGGGCAGCAGCGCCACGCCCTGGTCGGCGCAGAGGGGGTGCATCTCGCGCTCCTCCTCCCGGTGCAGCAGGTTGTAGTGGTCCTGCATCGTGGCGAAGCGGGTGAAGCCCTTCAGGTCGGCGGTGAAGAGCGCCTTGGCGAACTGCCAGGCGAACATCGAGGAGGCGCCGATGTAGCGCGCCTTGCCGGCCTTCACGACGTCGTGGAGCGCCTCCAGCGTCACCTCGATCGGCGTCTCGTAGTCCCAGCGATGGATCTGGTAGAGGTCGACATAGTCGGTCCCGAGCCGCTTCAGGCTGGCGTCGATCGCCGAGAAGATCGCCTTGCGGGAGAGACCGCCGGCATTCGGCTGGCTCTTGAGCGGGAAGAAGCACTTCGTCGCCAGCACGATCGCGTCGCGGTCGGCGTATTCGCGCAGCGCCCGGCCGACGATCTCCTCGCTGGTCCCGTCCGAGTAGAAGTTCGCCGTGTCGAAGAAGTTGATGCCGAGGTCGAGCGCCCGCTTGATCAGCGGCCGGCTCTCCTCCTCGCCCATCGTCCAGGGATGGGGGCCGCGCTCGGGCACGCCGTAGGTCATGCAGCCGAGACAGATCGCGGAGACGTCGAGGCCGGTGCGGCCGAGCTTCTTCATTTGCATGGCGGGCTGTCCGCGGGATCCGAGGGGCAGCCCCCTATCTGGGCCGACGCGCCGCGTTCGCCAGGGCTCCGCCCGTCAGCCGCCTCTGCCCTCCCGGCGCATCATGAAGGCGAGCTTCTCGAACAGGCTCACGTCCTGCTCGTTCTTGAGGAGCGCCCCGTGCAGCGGCGGGATCAGCCGGCGCGGGTCGCGCTCGCGCAGTTCCTCGGGGCCGATATCCTCCGAGACGAGGAGCTTCAGCCAGTCGAGGAGTTCCGAGGTCGAGGGCTTCTTCTTGAGGCCCGGTGCCTCGCGCACCTCCAGGAACACGCGCAGGGCCTCCTCCATGAGTCGGTGCTTGATGCCGGGATAGTGCACCTCGACGATCCGCTGCAGCGTCTCCGCGTCGGGGAACTTGATGTAGTGGAAGAAGCAGCGGCGCAGGAACGCGTCCGGCAGCTCCTTCTCGTTGTTCGAGGTGATGATCACGATCGGCCGCCGCGCGGCCCGCACCGTCTGCCCGGTCTCGTAGACGTGGAACTCCATCCGGTCGAGTTCGGTCAGCAGGTCGTTCGGGAACTCGATGTCCGCCTTGTCGATCTCGTCGATCAGGAGCACCGGCCGCTCCGGCGCCGTGAACGCATCCCAGAGCTTGCCGCGGCGGATGTAGTTGCTGATCTCGGAGACGCGCGGGTCGCCGAGCTGCGAATCGCGCAGGCGCGAGACGGCGTCGTACTCGTAGAGGCCCTGCTGCGCCTTGGTGGTGGACTTCACGTTCCAGGTGAGAAGCGGCGCGCCGAGGCCGCGCGCGATCTCCTCGGCCAGCACGGTCTTGCCGGTGCCGGGCTCGCCCTTCACCAGCAGCGGGCGCTCCAGCACGATCGCGGCGTTGACGGCGGTCGTCAGGTCTTGCGTCGCGACGTAGGACTCGGTTCCGGTGAAGCGCATCGGCGTCTCGCGGCTGCGGGCGGGAGCCGCCCGGTTACGCGGCGGACAGCCTGCCTGCAAGCCGGATGCCGCCAGCGGCTAGAGCGACTTGCCGTCGTGCCAGACGCAGTTCGTGGCCAGGATCGCGAGATTGACGTCCGATTTCTGGGGCTGCGGCAGCACCTTCCCGTCCATGGCGAGGTCGATCTTGATTTCGACCTGCCCCTTCGGCTCGTTCGAGCGGCGGGAGAAGTAGCAGTATTGCTGGAAGGGCTTGTCCTCGTTCGCCCGGAAGTTCCAGCCGGAGACGATCTGTCCGTCGAGGTAGGGCACCTGCTTGAACACCGTGAAGGTGGTGTTCACCGGCGCCTTCGAGGCGGGCGTCGCGTCCTGCCCGAGCTGCGCCTGTGTCGGCGTCGGCACGCCGTTGCCGCCCTTCGGCAGGCCCTCGACGCGCAGCGTGTTGTCGGTGAGCGTCACCTCGCCCTTGGTCTTCAGCGTCACGTCCGAGAGCGCCGTCTGCATGGCGGCGGCGATGCGCTCGGCCGCGGAGTCGAACTGGTTCATATAGGCGTAGCCGTAAGCCGCGGCGCCCACGCCGATGCCGAGGAGCGCCGCGAACAGGCCGGCGCCGGCCGCACGGAATAGAAAGGCGCGCGCCGCCACGATGCGCGATTCCGCCCGCAGGCGGCCGTTCACGTGCTGGGCGAGCGCGACGTTCTCGGGTGATCCCGGGGCGAGATAGCTCATGCGCCGGCTCCCGCTGTGCCCGCGGCCGGGTTCGCTACCGGCCCGGGGCGCCGCTCGAGGGGGATCGCCGCGCCGGAGGCGACGGCGTCCTTCACGGATTTCTGCAGCGAGGCGTTCACCTCGCGCACGATGCCCTCGGCGAAGGGCGCCAGCATGTAGTTCGTCGCCTCGGGGTTCACGCTCGCGCCGAGGTCGTCCTCGTCCATGAAGGTCTTGCGCACCGAGACCGCGCAGAGCGCCAGGATCGTCGAGGCGAAGGCGGCGCAGAGAGCGGGCACGAATACGAAGATGCGCAGGAAGGCGTGGACCTGGGCATCCGTCACCTCGATCGGGTCGACGCCGTACACCATCGCCGTGAAGGAGTGGAGCTGCGAGCGGTTGACCGCCTGCCGGTAGGCCTGCTCGGCGTCCGCCACGCGCCGGTCGGCGGAGCCGCGGTCGAGCTGGGCGCGGGCCTTGCGCGCTTCCTCCAGGTCCTTCGTCAAGGCGGTGCGGTCGGCGCCGGCCTTGGCGACGCTCGCCGAGAGGGTCGCCACGCGCGGGTCGGTGACGCATTTCAGGTTCTGGTAGCGCACGCCCTTGCTGTTCGTGCCGAACACCTTCTCGCAGCGCTGCGCCGGCAAGCCCGCGAGCTGCGCGGCGTTGTCGGTGGAGCGCTTCTCGATCTGCTCCAGCTCGGTCGTGTACTGGGCGACGCGGGCGTCGGCGGCCGCGATCCGGGTGTCGAGGCTCGCGCGGTCGGCCTGGGCGTCCTTCAGCGCCGTCTTGGTGCGGGCCGCCTCCATGAGACGGGGATGGAACATCATCTCGCCGAGCTGCGAGACCGACTTCGTGGTCACGCCGGCGGCGAAGATGATGCCGATGATGGCGAGCCCGCGCACGAAATTGGATCGCTGCGTGCGCGCCAGGATGCCCAGCGGCACCCGGCAGAGCTCGACGGCCGCGTAGACGAGCGGCGCCAGCAGCATGAAGTAGAAGCTGTGGTTGTCCCCGTCGCTGTAGACACCCGCGAAGAGCCAGGCGCCCGCGAGCGAGGCGCCGATCACCATCGCCTCGACGAGGTAGGCGATCCCGACATAGCCCCACTTGATGCGGTAGCCCCGGTCGACGTGGCGGGCGTGGCGCCACTTCTCGGATTCGAGGAGCCAGTCGCGGTGCTCGCGCTGGACGTCCCGGCTCGGGAGCGACTTGGACAGCCTGAACATGGGCACTCGGGTTCCGCGCTTCCCCACGGGGGGTTGAGCTTAACACTTCCTTAATCGCCTGGGGTGTGCGGGAAATGTGCCGTTTTTGCGTTGCGTCAGGGCTATCCACGGCCAAGCGTACGCTGGTTGCCGAAAAGCCGCACTGCCGGGACCATCGTCCGCGCCGGCCGCGGGCAACGTGTTGCGCGGCGGGCCCCGCCGTGTGATGCCCGCTTGAGGCGGGCCGCGCGGATAAGTGTTGCCCGCACCCCCTCACACTCCGATGATCGTGGCATCGCTCCTGCTGGGCGGCCCGCGACACCGCCGCACGAGAGGCCCCGGACGGCCGATGCCAGAGGTTCACGCCGGCTCCTACAAGGAAGCGATCCTCTTCCTCGTCACAGCGGGCGTGGTGGTGCCGCTGTTCCACCGGCTGCGCATCAGCCCGGTGCTCGGCTTCATCGGCGCGGGGGCGCTGCTGGGTCCGTTCGGCCTCGGGCGGCTCGCCGACGACGTGCACTGGCTCTCGCACGTCACCATCAGCGACCGCACCGAGATGTCGCACCTCGCCGAGTTCGGCGTGATCTTCCTCATGTTCATGATCGGGATCGAGCTGTCCTGGGAGCGGCTGCGGACGCTGCGCCGCCTCGTTTTCGGCCTCGGCTCGATCCAGGTGCTCTCCTCGGCCCTGGTGATCGGCACGATCCTCTACGGGCTGCGGGTACCGCTCGCGGCCGCGGTCATCGTCGGCCTTGCCCTGGCGCTCTCCTCCACCGCCGTCGTGCTCCCGGTGCTGGCCGAGCAGAAGCGCCTGAACACGCCGGCCGGCCGCGCGAGCTTCGCGGTGCTGCTGTTCCAGGACCTCGCCGTCGCGCCCATCCTGTTCGCCATCGCCGTGCTGGGGCGGGGTGACGGGACGAATGTCGGCGGCGCGCTCGCCCTCGCCCTCGGGCAGGCGGCCGTAGCCCTGGTGGTCATCGTCGTGGCGGGCCGCCTCGCCCTGCGCCCGCTCTTCCAGCTCGTGGCACGGACGCGCTCGCCCGAGCTCTTCATGGCGGCCTGCCTCCTCACCATCGTGGCGACCGCGCTGACGGCGGCCGCGAGCGGGCTGTCGATGTCGCTCGGCGCGCTGGTGGCGGGTCTGCTGCTCGCCGAGACCGAGTACCGCCGCGCCATCGAGGCGACGATCGACCCGTTCAAGGGCCTCCTGCTCGGCGTGTTCTTCGTCTCCGTCGGGATGAACATCGATCCGGCCCAGCTCCTGGCCGCGCCCGGCACGATTCTCGGCCTCGCGGTCGCGCTTCTCGTGATCAAGGCCGCGATGGTGATGCTCGCCGCTCCCGTCATGAAGGTCAGCCGTCCGGTCGCCCTCGAGACCGCGCTCCTGCTGGCGCCGGGCGGCGAATTCGCCTTCGTCCTCGTCGGCGGGGCGGTGGCGGCCGGCCTTGTCCCCGACAGCGTCGGCAGCGCGGCGCTGATCGTGACGACGGTGTCGATGGTGGCGATTCCGGCGCTCGCCTCCCTCGGGCGCCGAGCGGGCAAGCGCATGGCCGGCGCCAATCTCGGCCGCGCCCGCGCCGAGCCGCCGCCGGACAAGATGCAGAACCGGGTCATCATCGCCGGCTACGGCCGGGTCGGGCGGATGGTCGGGGAGATGCTGGCGCGCCACAAGATCCCCTACCTCGCCCTCGATTCGGACGCCGCCCGCGTCGCCGAGCAGCGGCGGCTCGGCAACCCGGTCTATTTCGGGGATTCCGCGAACCCCGAGCTGCTGCGCCGCTGCGACATCGCCACCGCGCGGGCCCTCGTCGTCACCCTCGACAATCCGCGCGCCGTCGAGGCGGTCGTGGAGGCGGCGCGCGCAGAGCGGCCGGACCTCACCATCGTCGCCCGCGCCCGCGACGCGCGCCACGCCACCGCGCTCTACGAGCTCGGGGTGGACGACGCGGTGCCCGAGACGATCGAGGCCTCGCTCCAGCTCTCCGAGGCGGTTCTCGTCGATGTGGGCGTGCCGATGGGGCTCGTCATCGCCTCGATCCACGAGCGGCGCGACGAGTACCGGGTGATGCTCAAGCGCAAGGAATCGGAGACGCGCCCGACCTTCCGGGCCCGCCGCACGGTGGGCAAGTCGGTGGAGGCGCGCGAGGCGCCCCAGAAGGAAGAGCCGGGCACCGTCAGCAAGCGGGCGTGAGCCTCGCCTTCAGGGATGGGCCTGCGCGCCGTCCTCGCGCGGGGGCCGCACGCGCACCCGCCGGTCCGGCGGCTCGAAGCCCGGGGCGAAGGTGCAGCGGTAGACGATGGCGTCGGGCGGGCCCATCGCCGTATCCAGGGGCACCGTCACGGTGTCGCCGGAGAAGCGCCAGCGCCGGACGCCCTTGTCCCAGTAGAGCCAGACCGTCGTCGGGTGGCCCTTCACGGCGAAGACCGCCGCCTTGCGGGAGAGCGCCTGCACGGTGCGCGGCTCGTACATGCCCTTGGCACGGTAGGCCTCGCGCGCGGCCTCCGGCTGCCGGTCCATGAACGTGTTCTGCACGATCTGAATCGTCGCGCCGGGCTTCCCGAGGAAGCGCTTGAAATCGCTCAGGGAGCGCAAGACGACGGCCATGACGCTTCTCCTGTTAGAGCCGACCGTTACGGGATCCTTCCGTGCAGGAACTGTGCCCGCCTCCGTGTTGATTTCGATGACAGTCGAGGCACGTCAACGATGGAGTCTCGACTACATATCAACAGGAATCCGGACTTATACCCAGGATTCAGCTTGCCCGTTGCGTCAGCTCCGTCTGTCCTAGAACCGACAAAGTACCACTTCTGCTTGAATCGATCCCGGCCGCGTCCCGGATCGGAACGCCGGCTTGACCTCGCGGCCCGCATCGGTCGATCTCGCCCGATGCTGCTGCACTTCTTCACGGCCCTGCGCGAGGCCAAGGTTCCGGTCACCCTGCGCGAGTACCTCGCGCTGCTCGGTGCGCTGGAGCGCGACCTCGCCGAAAAGCGGGTCGAGGAGTTCTACTTCCTGGCCCGGACCGCGCTCGTGAAGGACGAGCGCAACCTCGACCGGTTCGACCGCGTGTTCGGCTCCGTCTTCAAAGGGGTCGAGAGCTTGGGCGAGGCGGTGGAGCCCGCCGCCGTTCCCGAGGAGTGGCTGCGCAAGCTCGCCGAGAAGTACCTGACCGAGGCCGAGAAGGCGGAACTGAAGGCGCTCGGCTGGGACAAGCTGTTCGAGACGCTGAAGCAGCGCCTCGCCGAGCAGAAGGGCCGGCACCAGGGCGGCTCGAAGTGGATCGGCACGGGCGGCACCTCACCCTTCGGCGCCTACGGGTTCAACCCGGAGGGCATACGCATCGGGCAGGAGGGCAACCGCAACTTCCGCGCCGTGAAGGTCTGGGACAAGCGCGAGTTCCGCGACCTCGACGACGGCGTCGAGCTCGGTACCCGCAACATGCGGCTGGCGCTCCGGCGCCTGCGCCGCTTCGCCCGCACGGGCGCGGCCGAGGAGCTGGACCTCGACGGCACCATCCGGGAGACGGCCCGGCAGGGCTACCTCGACGTGAGATTGCGGCCGGAGCGGCGCAACGCCGTGAAGGTGCTGCTCTTCCTCGACGTCGGCGGCTCGATGGATTGGCACGTGGAGCTCGCCGAGGAGTTGTTCTCGGCCGCGCGCTCGGAGTTCAAGCACTTCGCGCACTTCTACTTCCACAACTGCCCCTACGAGGCGGTGTGGACCGAGAACCGGCGGCGCCACGACGAGCGCACGCCGCTCCTCGACGTGATCCGGACCTACCCGCCCGACTACCGGGTGGTCTTCGTCGGCGACGCCTCGATGAGCCCCTACGAGATCGCGATGCCGGGCGGCTCGGTCGAGCACTGGAACGAGGAGGCGGGTGCCGTCTGGCTTCAGCGGGTGCTCGACCATTTCCCGAAGGCGGTCTGGCTGAACCCGGTGCCGCGGGAGCAGTGGGCCTACACGCAGTCGATCGCGATGGTGCGGAGGATCTTCTCCGAGCGGATGTTCCCGCTCTCGCTGGAGGGGCTCGACGAGGCCATGCGCGCCCTGGTGCGGTGAAGCTTGGCCCCGAGGTCGACGGGCCTCAGCCCTGCCGCGCCGGGGTGGTGACGCTGAGCCCGTCGAGCTCGGGGGTGATGCGGATCTGGCAGCAGAGGCGGGAGGTGTCGCGCACGTCGCTCGCGAAATCGAGCATGTCGCGTTCCATGTCCTCGGCGGTGCCGACCACCTCCGCCCAGGGCTCGTTCACGTAGACGTGGCAGGTCGCGCAGGCGCAGGCACCGCCGCACTCGGCGTCGATGCCCGGAACGTTGTTTCGCAGTGCCGTCTCCATCACGGTGGCGCCGACGCTGCCCTCGACCGTTCGGGCCGTGCCGGCATGGTCGACGTAGGTGATCTTCGGCATCGTTGGCTCCAGGCTCGTGCAGCGGTCAACATCGGTCGTGCGGCGGCGCCTGCTTGGCGGTGCCGGCGGCGGAATGCAAGCGCGCGCGCACCGAGAACGGAATTTCATGCCCCATACGTCGGAACGCCGCGCCCGTTCCCGAAAACCGCGCCGGGTCGCCTTTTGCCGCAGGCGCGTCACCCGCGCCGGGCGCCCTCGATCTCCGCGAGCGCCGCGGCCACCGCGGCCGCGAGCGCGGCGAGGTCGGCGGGCTCGACCGGACCGCCGCGCCGCAGCCCGTTCTCGATCCGGGACGCGGCCTCCGCCACCGCCCCCGCGCCGACCCCGAGGGCCGAGCCCTTGAGGGTGTGCGCCGCGTCGGCGCGCTCCGCGGGCGAGGCCACAACATCCCTGATGCGGGGGGACAGGCTTCGGCACTGCCCCGCGAACAGGTCGAGCAACTCGTCGGCGAGGGCCCCGTCGCCGAAGGTCTGGGCGTCTAGATGGACGCGATCGATGGCGGATCCGTGCTGCACCGTACCGGCGGCTCCTGCTATCCACAGGCGCGCCCGTGGCGGTCTCAACCGTTTAAGCCCTGTGGCGACATGGGATAAAGCGGTCTCGGCGGAGCCGCCCGTCGCTTGGTAACCATTTCGTTAAGGTTTTTTCGAGCGGTTCCCCGGCTCGGGTATCCCGGCCCGCCGCCGAGGTCTAAACTTCCTTGGTAAACGGGAATTTCTGTCTCCGCTTCCGGACGCGGCCGGTTGCGCGGGACTGCGCGTGGCGAGGCGTTGCATGGCGACCGAGAAGAAGCTGAAGGACCCGGCCGAGGCGGCCCTGTCTGCGATCGAGCAGGCGCTCAACCTCGACCTCCTGACGCCCGGTGCCGAGAAGCGGACGGAGCCGCGCCTGCCCGATGTCGGCGACACCGATCCTCTCGACGAGCCGAACGGCCGCCAGGCCCCGCCCCGCCTCAGCTTCGACGAGCCCCTCGCCTCGGACGTGCCGCCGCCGGACCGCAACCGGCCGCACCGCGAGGGCGGCCTGCTCCCGCCGGACCGCTCCCTCGTGGCCAACGACGACCGCCGCAACATCGGCATCCTGCAGCAGACGCTGCGGGTGCGCCCCTCGCGCAAGCCCTACCTGATCGCCGCCGCCGCCGCCTTCCTGTGGCTCAACAGCCTCGTCCTTCTGGCCTGGAGCCAGTCGGGCGGCGACCTCAAGGGCTTCCTGGTGGGGCTCACGGCGCTGCAGGCGACGGTGGGCGCGGCCGCCGTGCTCGGGCCGATCCTGCTCTTCCTCATCACGGCGATGCTGGCCGTGCGCGCGCAGGAGATGCGCCTCGTTGCCCGCGCGGTCGGCGAGGTGGCGGTGCGGCTCGCGGAGCCGGAGAGCTTCTCCACCGACGCGGTGCTGACCATGTCGCAGACCGTGCGCCGCGAGGTGGCGGCGGTGGGCGACGGCGTCGAGCGGGCGCTCGCCCGCGCGGGCGAGCTCGAGACCCTGGTGCGCGGCGAGATCGCCACGCTGGAGCGCGCCTACTCGGACAACGAGATCCGCATCCGCTCGCTCGTGGACGAGCTCGTCGCCCAGCGCGAGTCGATCGTCGCCAACGCCGAGCGCGTGCGCGGCGCCATCACGGGCACGCACCAGAGCCTCAGCCAGGAACTGGAGGGCGCCGCCGAGCGCATCGTCACCGCGATGACGGGCGCGGGCGAGCGCGTCACCAGCGCCCTCGATGCCCGTGGCGAGGCGATCACCAGCGCGCTCGGCAACCGCGGCGACGCGATCACCACCGCGCTCGGCGATGCGGGCGACCGCGTCGTGGAGGTGATGTCCGGCCGCGGCGACGACCTGATCCAGCGCCTCGTCAGCACCAGCGAGGGTGTCCGCACCAGCCTCAACGAGGTCGGCAACAGCCTGACGGAGTCGCTGGAGCGGCGCGCCGACGAGGTGACGCGCGCCTTCGAGCGCACGGGCGGCCTCCTGACGACGACGCTCGCCGACAATGCCGGCCAGGTGGCCCGCACCCTCGCGGAGACCGGCAGCGGCGTCATCGAGGCGCTCGACCGCCAGGGCGGCGCGGTCCGCGAGAGCTTCGAGCGCTCGGCGAAGGGACTGGAGGACGCCTTCCTGTCGCGCGGGAGCGAGCTGACGGAGCGTTTCTCCAACACCGGCGGTGAGATCACCGCTCGCTTCGCCGAGATCGGCGAGGGTCTGCGCGCGCATTTCGCGGCGACCGGCAGTGCCCTCACGGACGACCTCGCGAGCCGCGGCGCGGGCCTGCGCGCCGAGATCGAGGCGGCGGGCGCCGGTGTCTCCGACATGATTGAGGCCCGCGGCCGCGAGACCCAGGCCGGGCTGGCGCTCGCCGCGAGCGGGATCGTGGAGAGCTTCTCGAACCGGGCCACGGGCCTGCGCGACGACCTCGTCGGTTCCGTCGAGCGCCTCGCCGAGACGATGGACAATCGCGGCGGCGCGCTCGCCGGGCGCATCGAGGCGGTGGCGGACCGCCTGCACGAGACGATCACGGTGCACGGCGCCACCCTCGAGACCAGCCTGAACGCCGCGGGCGAGCAGGTGGGCGGCCTCGTCGCCGCGCGGACAGGGGCTGCCACGCAGGCCCTGGAGGGTGCCTTCGCGGCGCTCAGCGCGACCTTCGAGTCGAATGCCGACGCGGCGCTCGGCACGCTGCGCGCCACCGTCGACGGCCTGACGGCCGATCTCGGCGGCCGCACCCAGGAGGCCGCGGACACGATCCGCCGCAGCGCGGAGGAGACCACGGTCGCGCTCGGCGCCAGCACGGCGGAAGCCGCCCAGGCGCTGCGGCGCTCGGCGGCCGGGGCGACCGGCGAGCTCGAGGCCCGCACGGTCGAGGCGGTGCAGATCTTCGAGAGCCGGCTCGCGGCGACCGCCGAGGCGCTGGCCGGGCGTACCGAGGAGGCTGCCGCGCACCTGCGCCGCGTCTCCGAGGAGGCGAGCGGCGAGGCTTCCGAGCGCGCGGCCGCGCTCGTGGCCCGCTTCACCGAGGCGACGGACGCGCTCCGCGCCGCCTCCGAGAGCGGCACCAGCGCCCTGGAAACCCGCACCGTCGCCCTGCTCGCCGATTTCCGCACGCAGGCCGAGGGCCTGCACGGCGAGATGGGCGGCCGGGTCGAGGCGTCACTGGAGGCCCTGCGCCGGACGCTCGACGAGCTTCAGACCGCGCTCGCGCAGCGCGCCGAGGAGGCCACGGGCACGATCGCCCGCGCGGCGGAAGCGCTCGGCACCGATCTCACCATCCGCATCGGCGACGTCGAGAGCGCCTTCGGCACGCACAGCCGCGGCATGACCGACCTGATCAGCCAGCACGCGGAGGAGGCCCACACCCGCCTCGCCACGACCGGGCGCGACATCGTGCTGGCGGTGGCGAGCCAGGGCGCGCGCGTGGCGGACGCCCTCAACCAGACCGGGGCGAGCTTCGCCGAGACCGCGGAGAACCGCGCCCGCGCCATGGACGAGGTGCTCGGCAGCCGGCTCGCTGCCCTGCAGGAGACGATCGCCCGCGGCGACATCCTGGCCGACCGCATCTCCCGCGACACAAACTCCCTCAGCGAGGTGGTCACCGGTCGCCTGGAGGAGATGGACCGCGTCATCACCGTGCAGGGCAAGGCGGTGGCCGAGAGCATCGCCGAGCGCGCCCGCGAGGCGCGGGAGGTGGTCGAGACGCATCTCGGCGCCCTGGAGGAGCGCACGACCAAGCGCTCGCAGGAGATCGGCGAGACCTTCGCCAACCTCGTCACCCACATCGACGGCCACCTCGGCGCCCGCGCCACCGCCCTCAACGAGGCGCTCATCGTGCGCACCGGCGAGATGGCGCGCATCATGGCCGAGGGCGGGCGCGACATCGTCCAGTCCCTCGACGCGCGGGCCGACACCATGGCCGAGGACATCGCGGCCCGCTCGGCGCGGCTCGGCGACGCCCTCGCCGCCCGCACGGCCGAGATCAGCGACCGTCTCGACGGGCAGACGCGGGACCTCGCGCGCCGCCTCGACGAGGGAGCCGACCGCTTCGACAGCGGCGTCCTGGCGCGGCTCGAGGCGATCGGCACCGCGCTCGAGGAGCGCAGCCGCCTGATCGACGAGACCTTCGGCGCGCAGGCCTTCGAGGCGATCCGCCTGATCGAGGCGCGCACCCGCGCCGTCGACGAGGAGCTTGCCGGCCGCACCCGCGAGCTCGTCGACCTGATCCAGACCCGTGCCGGCGAGGCCGACACCCTGCTCGGCGCGCAGGCGGGCGCGATCCGCGCCGCCTTCTCGGAGCGCGCGGACGACCTCGGCCGGCTCATCGACGAGCGCACGGCGGCGATGTCGAACGAGCTCGACGAGAAGGGCCGGATCGTGTTCGGCGCCATCGGCGGCCGCGTCACAGAGCTCGCCCGCCTGTTCGACCGCGGCGGCACCTCCCTCGCCGAGCTCATCGAGAGCCGCGGTGACAGCGTGCTGGCCAAGCTGCGCGAGACCATCGCGGAGGCCGACCGCATGCTCGGCGACGGCGAGGGCCGCCTCGGCCGCACCCTCGACAGCCGCACCTCCGACATCAGCGCGCTCCTCGACGAGGGCGTGCGGACCGTCCACGGCCTCCTCGACGCGCGCACCAGCGAGATGCGCAGTCTCCTCGACGAGCACGCCCGCACCCTCAGCGACAGCCTCGACGGGCGCCTCGGCCCGTTGCACGACGCCCTCGACGAGCGCGGCCGGACCCTCGTCCAGACCATCGAGTCGACGCTCGGCCATGCCGCCGGCGCGCTGGCGGACCGCACGCAGCATCTCGGCGGCCTGTTCGACGAGCGCCTGCGCGACCTCGACGCGGTGGTGGAAGGGCGCGGCCTGCAGCTCGCCGAGACGGTCGATGCCCGCACGCAGGGGCTGCGCACCCTGTTCGACGAGGTGCTCCACGCCCTCGACCGCGTCGTGGAGAGCCGCACCGGCGCCTTCCGCGAGCAGGTCGACGTCCGCGGCCAGGCGCTCGCCAGCCTCCTGGACGAGCGCCTGCGCGAGCTCGAGGGGATCGTGGACGGCCGCACAACCGCCTTCTCGGAGCAGGTCGACGCCCGCAGCCAGGCGCTGACTGCCCTGTTCGACGAGCGGCTGCGCGAGCTCGACGGTCTGGTCGAGGGCCGCACCGCGGCGCTCGCCCGCACCATCGAGTCGCAGGGCAGTGCCCTCACCCAGGCGGTGGATTCCCGCAGCGAGGCTTTCACCAGCCGCATCGACACCCGGATGAAGACGTTCGCGACGCTCGTCGCCTCCCGCGGCGACGCCCTCGCGACCGCTTTCGACGACCGCCACGACGCCTTCGCGGCCCTGGTCGAGGAGCGGATCGTCGCGATGGCCGCGGCCCTCGACGAGCGGGCCCGCAACCACGCGGCCCTGGCCGAGGCCCACACCACGGCCCTGGGCGCCGCGCTCGACCAGCGCAACGACGCGGTCGCGGCGCTCATCGACGCGCGCAACCGCCAGATGTCGGAGGGCTTCGAGCGCCGCGCGACGGCACTCGGCGCCCTGGTGGATTCCCGCGGCGAGGCCCTGTCGCTCCGCCTCGCCGAGAGCGCCGAGCGGATCGTCCGCGCGATCGAGGAGCGCGGCGGCGAGCTCGTGACGCATGTGGACGATCGCGGCCAGGCCGTGGCCGAGACGCTCGGCAGCAACGTCGAGCGCCTGCGCGCCGTCATCGACGGCCCGGTCCTTCATCTGGCCGACGCGCTGGCCGAGCGCAGCGACGCGATCGAGCGCGCGCTCGCCGAGACCGGAACGCCGCTGGTCGAGGCCCTGCGGGCACGCACCGAGGAGCTGGTCGCGCAGTCGAGCGAGTCGGCCCGGCTTCTGCGCGCCGCGATCGAGGACGGGGCCGCCCGCACCGTCACCGGGCTCTCCGAGACGAACGATCGCCTGCGCCGCGACCTCAACGGCGTCCTCGCCCGCATCGAGCAGGCCAACGACGCGCTCAAGGACCTCGTCGCGGGTGCCGGCGAGAATCTCGGCGCGATCGAGGGCGGGCTCGCCGGCCGCGTGCAGCAGATCGAGGCGGCCCTCGCCGAGATCGCCAGCGAGACGAGCCGCGCGAGCGAGGGCGTCTCGGCGCAGGTCGCCGCCCTCCGGGACGTGTCGGAAGGCGCGCTCAAGGAGGCTTCCGCGCTCGCCGCGACCCTCGACAGCCAGGGCCGGACGCTGGCGGAGCGGGCGGGCGCGCATGTCCGCACGCTCACCGAGGCGGCCGGCACGCTGGAGACCGTCGAGGGCCGGCTCGCCGAGACCCTGTCGGGCCGCGAGGGTGCGGTGACGGCGGCGCTCGCCGCCATCGAGGGCCGCTCGTCGGACCTCGAGGCGCAGACGGCCCGCTTCGGCCAGATGATCGAGGAGACCCTGCGCGCCGCCGAGGAGCGCGCCCGCAGCGTCGGCGCCAACCTCTCGCAGGCCGCCCAGCAGGCGGGCGCCACCGTGACCGGCGAGTTCGAGCGGCTGCGCACGGGCGCCGGCACCGAGAGCGAGCGCACCGCGCAGGCCGTCCGTTCCGCGATCGAGGCCGCCTCGCAGCAGATGCGGGCCGTTTTCGAGGAGTCGCAGGCCCGCTTCGGGGAAACCGTCGCCAGCATGCGGGAGATGGCCACGACCATCCGCTCCGAGCTGGAGGCCACCCGCGGCGACCTGCAGCGGGGCGTGCTGGAGATCCCGCGCGAGACGCAGGACGCGACGAGCGAGATGCGCCGCGTCGTCTCCGATCAGATCAAGGCCCTCAACGAGCTGTCCGCCCTGGTCTCCCGCTCGAACCGCTCGGTCGACGTCGTCCAGCCACAGGCCGCCGAGCAGCGGCGGGTGGCCGAGGCGGGCCGCTCGTCGGCCGCGACGGTGCGGGCCTCCGCGCCGCCCGCCGCGGCGGCACCCGCGAAGGCGCCCGCTCCAGCGGCGAGCGCTCCGCAGCCTGTCGGCTCCCGGCCCGCCACGCCGACCGCCCGCGCCGAGACCCCGGCCGCGCGGCCGGGCGGGACCCCGACCCGGCCGGCCGCCGCGGGCGACAAGCGCGGCTGGCTCTCCGACCTGCTCACTCGCGCCTCCCTCGACGAGGAGGAGGCGCCCGCCGCCCGCAACGTCCAGGCCGAGGCGGCCAAGGTGGGCAGCGAGCGCAGCCGCACCACGCTCGAATCGATCTCGACCGACATCGCGCGGATGATCGACCACAGGACCGCGGTGGAGCTCTGGGAGCGCTACCGGCGCGGCGAGCCGAACCTGTTCGAGCCCGGCATCTACACGCCGCAGGGCCGGCAGACCTTCACCGAGCTGCAGCGGCGCTACCGCGGAGACGCGGATTTCCGCCGGACGGTCGACCGCTACGTCAGCGAGTTCGAGCGCCTTCTCGGGGACGTCTCGAAGAACGACCGCGACTCGAAGCGGGCCGACGCCTATCTCACCTCCGAGACCGGCAAGGTCTACACGATGCTCGCGCACGCGAGCGGGCGCTTCGAGGGGGCCTGAGGTCCGGGCTGGACCCGTCTTGAACGCCGGCGGCGCCCCGTGCGGGCGGCGTCGGCGCCTACAGGAGCCCGAGGCTGACGAGCTCGCGACGGAGCGCTTCGGGCATCTCGGCGAGATCGCCGGCGCCCGCGGCGTCGAGATCGGCGGGAGCGTCCTTCGCCGTCAGGTAGCGCCAGCCCTGGAACGGCCGGTAGGAGCGCGGGCTGACGGGGACGAGGCGCGGATCGAAGACGAGGCGGCAGCGCGCGATGCCGTCCGTGCTCGTGAAGGGCTCGATAGCGGTGATACCCTGGCGGCAGGACAGCGTGCCCTTGATCACCCAGTAGATCGAGCCGGCGCCGACGATCTCCCGGTGCCGCTTCGGGATCATCCGCGTGGTGTGGAAGGGCGCGGGATCCGTGCCCGTCCGCAGGGCCTCGCTGCGATACGCGTCCTGCCGCGCCAGGAGATCCTCGATCGTCCTCGGGCCGACGCAGAGCTTGATCAGGTGAAGGGGCATGAGGCGTGCGGGCCGGGTGCTGATGCTCCGCGCCGGAGGGCCATGCGGGCTGGCGCGGATCGTGCACCGGACTTAATCGCCCTGCGCGACCGTGCAAGCGGCCACGGTTCCGACCGCGCGCGATCTGCGGCCGCGCGGCCTCAGGAGAACAGCCGGAGCTTCGCCTCGATGCTCAGCGCGTCTATGTCGTCGAAGGCGAACACGTCCTCGGCATCCGGCTCGGCCGACGACGGTGCGTGCGCGGGCGCCGCCGCGACGAGGGCGAGCGGGGGCCGCAGGTCGAACTGCGGCTCGGCCTCCGGACCCTCGTCCGCGTCCGTGTTCTCCTGAAGGTCGGTGCTCTCCCGAAGGACCGAGCCCGCCTGAAGGTCCGCTAAAGCCTGGACGAGCGCGGGCTCGGCGGCCTCGCTCTCGGCCGGCCCGAACTCGAGGTCGGTGGCGGAGCCGTCGCGGTCCCAGCCCTCGCCGACGGGCGCGGCCGGCTCCTCGGAAGGCAGGAAGGCGAGATCCTCGTGGAGCGGGATCGCCGCGGGAACCGGGGCGCGCTGAGCCTCGACCGGGTCGGCACCCGCCATGTCGATGAAGCGGTCAACGTCGCTCTGGCAGAGATCGACCGCCGCGGACTCGATGGCCGGGCGGTGGCCCTGCGCGCCCGGAGCCGGCGGGATCTCCAGGCCGTCGTCGCCCCAGATCCCGATCATCGCGATCAGGCGCTCCTCCAGGTAGCGTAGCGTGTGGACGATGCGGCTGGTGCGCTGGGCGGTCAGGTCCTGGAACGAGCAGGCCGTGTAGATCTGCGTCGCGCGGCGATCGAGCTCGTCGCAGATCGCGGCGTCCGCACCGCGCTCGCGCAGGGTCCAAGCCGCTTCCTGCACCTCCTCGGCGGCGCCGAGGATGTCCGAGGTGGCGCGCTCCGTCGCGCGCACGATCGCGTCGAGCGCTTCCGAGGCGACGCTGAGGTGGGTCTGGTCCTGGTCGGGAGCGCTGATCGCGGCGATCTCGGCCTTGGTCCGGGCGATGGCGCTCGCCATCTCCATCAGGTCGCCACGCAGGCGCCCTACCCCGTCGAGGCCGCGCTCGCCCGTGACCGCGCTCTCCAGCCGGCCGATCGCGCCGAGCAGCATGTCGGTGTCGGCGCTCCGGTTGCGGCGCGCATACTCGCTGAGGAACCAGCGCCCGCGGGCGCTCTCGCTCATCGTCGCCTCGATCAGGTCGTACTCGGACGGCTCGATCGTGCTGAGCGATTGGGACCCTGACATCGAACAAAACCTCGGGTTTTCTCAGGACCCCGCGGTCCCTGCCCTGGTTCAGGCCGGCCCAATGTGACAGGGCGTGTTTAACGCGCGCTTACGGTGCCGCCGCTCCCGACCCCGATCCGTTCACGTTGCCGTTGTCCCATCCCGCCTCCACCGGCGCCCTGCGCCTGTCGCTCCTCTACGCGGTGGTCTTCGTGGAGATCGGCATCGCGATGCCGTTCCTGCCGCTCTGGCTGGGCGCCCTCGGTCTCGACGCCTCGGTCATCGGCCTCCTGCTAGCGCTGCCGATCGCCACGCGGATCGTGGCGACGGCGCCCCTGATGAGCCTGATCGACCGCGGCGTGGCGGCGCGCGCGCTCCTGATCGCCGGCAGCCTCGGCGTCGCCCTCACCTACGGGCTGATGCCGGCGGGCGCCGCCCTCGGCTGGCCGCTCCTCGCCGCGCTGACCGTGCTCAACGCGGTCGCGGCCGCGCCGCTGGTGCCGAGCATCGACTACCTGACCCTCGCGGCGGTGCGGCGCGAGCCGCGCCTCGACTACGCGCGCATCCGCCTCTCCGGCTCGGTGGCGTTCCTGGCGGCCAACATCCTCGGGGGCGCGCTCCTCGGGGCTCTGGGCGAGGCGGTCGCGGTCCCGCTGCTCCTGACGGGGCTCGCCCTGGTGGCGAGCCTCGTTGCGCTCGCCAGCCGCACGGTGGCCGCGCCGCCTCCGCCCTCCGAAGCGGCGGGCCCGCGCCCGCGCCTCCCGGCCTGTCTCTGGCTCGCCATCGCGGCGGCGGCGGCGATCCAGGCGAGCCACGCGGCGATCTACGGCTTCGCGAGCCTGCACTGGACGGCGCACGGCATCGCGACCGCCTGGGTCGGTACGCTCTGGGCGATCGGCGTCGGCGCCGAGATCGTGCTCTTCTCCGGCATCGGCTTCCTGCCTCCGTCCTGGCGAACGCCCTTCCGCCTCCTGGCGATGGGCGGCGTGGCGGCCCTCCTGCGCGCGGTCGGCATGACGTTCCTCGGGACCGAGCTGCCGGCCGTGGTCGCGCTCCAGTGCCTGCACGGTTTCACCTTCGGCGCGACCCAGCTCGGCGCCATGGCGGCCGTCTCCGCCTTCGCCCCGGACGGGGCGCGGGGCCGGGCGCAGGGGACGCTGAGCGCCGTGAATGCCCTCGCGTCGGCCTGCGCGACGCTGCTCAGCGGCCTCGCCTATCGCGAGGGCGGCGCCCTCGTCTTCGCGCTGATGGCCCCGCTCGCGCTCGTCGGCCTCGGGCTGGCGGCCGCCGCGGCACGGGCCGCGGGAGGTGCGCCGCGGTCCTGAGCCCGCCTGGCCGCGTGCCCCTCGGCACGCCGCGGAGCTGGGCGGTTTGGCACGGCCGGCCCGGAGACGGTATGGTAACCATTCATTCAGCATGAAGACGGGGAACGGGAGACGCGGGTTCGTGCGGACCGAGGACGGCACGATGCTGAGCGAGGCGGCCACCGCGACCCTGGATCCGGGCAGCGGGCGCGTCGCGCTGGCCGGACGCTGGACGGCCGACCAGGCGCCCTCCGTCGAGGCCGCCGCGGCCCGCATCGCCGCCGAGGCGGCCGGGCGGCCGGTGCTGGTCGATCTCGGCCGAATCGAGCGTCTCGACACGCTCGGCGCCTGGGTGCTGGAGCGGACCAGGGGCGAGATCGAGGCCGCGGGCGGGCGGCTCGCCTATGCCGGCGCGGCGCCCGAGCACCGCATTCTTCTCGGCGAGATGGGCCTGCGCCAACCGGAGGCACCAGCCGCACCGCGGCGCGGCCGCCTCTACGGCTTCCTCGACGATCTCGGCCGCTATGTGGTGGCGGCCAAGACCGACTTCGTGACGGGCCTTGCCTTCCTGGGCGAGGTCGTGGTCGCCTGCATGCGGGTCGCCGCCCGCCCGAGCACGTTCCGGGGCACCGCCTTCGTCAACCAGATCGAGCAGGTCGCCTTCCGCGGCGTCCCGATCATCGTCCTGATCTCGTTCCTGGTCGGCGGAATCGTCGCCCAGCAGGGCATCTTCCAGCTCCAGCGCTTCGGTGCGCAGACCTTCGTCGTCAACCTGATCGGTCTCCTGATCCTGCGCGAGCTCGGCGTGCTTCTCACCTCGATCATGGTGGCGGGCCGCTCAGGGTCCGCCTTCACGGCCGAGATCGGCTCGATGCGGATGCGCGAGGAGGTCGACGCGCTGCGCGTCATGGGCCTCGACCCGATCGAGATCCTGATCGTCCCGCGCATCCTCGCCCTCGTCGTCGGGTTGCCGATGCTGGCGCTGATCGCCTCGCTGGCCGCGCTCGCGGGCGGCGGGCTCACCGCGATGCTCTACGGCGGCATGACGGTCGAGGGCTTCCTCTCCCGCCTTCAGGCGGCGATCTCGCTCCACCACGTCGCCGTGGGGCTGATCAAGGCGCCGTTCATGGCGCTGATCATCGGCATCATCGCGACGATCGAGGGGTTCGAGGTGGAGGGCTCCGCCGAGTCGCTGGGCCGCCACGTCACCGCCTCAGTCGTCAAGTCAATCTTCATGGTCATCGTGCTTGATGGACTCTTCGCGGTGTTCTTCGCGGCTATCGATTTCTAAACCACGTGTCAGACCTCGCGCGCACCAGCCCTGACCCGACCGGCGACGCGATCATCCGCGTGCGCGATCTCGTCGTGGGCTTTCGCGACCGCACGGTGCTGAAGGGCCTCAACCTCGACATCCAGCGCGGCGAGATCCTCGGCTTCGTCGGACCTTCGGGTCAGGGCAAGTCGGTCCTCACCCGCACCATCCTCGGCCTCGTGCCGAAGCGCTCGGGCACGATCGAGGTGTTCGGCGAGAACGTGGACGGGATGAGCACGGCGCGCCGCCGGCGCATCGAGCAGCGCTGGGGCGTGCTGTTCCAGCAGGGAGCCCTGTTCTCGGCGCTCACCGTGAAGCAGAACATCCAGATGCCGATGCGCGAGCACCTGAACCTGTCCGAGCGCCTGCTCGACGAGTTCGCGCGCCTCAAGATCGAGATGGTGGGCCTGAAGCCGGATGCGGCCGACAAGCTGCCCTCGGAACTCTCCGGCGGCATGATCAAGCGCGCGGCGCTCGCACGCGCCCTGGCCCTCGACCCCGAGATCCTGTTCCTCGACGAGCCGACCTCCGGCCTCGACCCGATCGGCGCCGGAGAGTTCGACGAGCTCGTCGCCACCCTGAAGCAGACGCTCGGACTGACCGTCTTCATGGTGACGCACGACCTCGACAGTCTCTACACGGCCTGCGACCGCATCGCGGCTCTGGGCGACGGCCAGATCATCGCGGAGGGACCGATCGAGTCGATGCTCGCCTCCGACCACCCGTGGTTGCGCTCCTACTTCCACGGCAAGCGCGCCCGCTCGATCGTCGTCGGCGAGCCGATCGCGGCGCGGGAGCACGCCCATGTCTGAGAGGATGTCGCCGCCGCGCGCGCACGATCACGACAGCCGCTCGCGTCCGGCAGGTCCGCGTGCGCTGACGCACATCCCCGCCCCCGCCGATCCGGGACACCGCTGATCCGATGGAAACGCGTGCCAACTATGCGCTGATCGGCGCCTTCACCCTGGCGGTGATCGTGGCCGGGTTCGGCTTCGTGTTCTGGCTCCAGGGCGGCGCCTCGCGGCAGGTCTCGCAGGCAGTGCGCATCGTCTTCTCGGGCAGCGTCGGCGGGCTGGCGAAGGGATCGAGCGTCACTTTCAACGGCATCAAGGTCGGCGAGGTGACGGATGTGCGCCTGCTGCCCCAGGATCCGCGCCGGGTCATCGCACTCATCAACGTCGCGCCCTCGACGCCTTTGCGTGCCGACACCCGCGCCCGGCTTGATTCGGCGCTTCTCACCGGCGTCTCCGTGATCGCGCTGAGCGGCGGCAACGCCGACGCGCCGCCGCTGCCGGCCGGCACGGGCGAGCAGATGCCGACGATCTTCGCCGATTCCTCTGACATCCAGGACATGCTGGCCGCCGCCAAGCAGATCGCCCAACGCGCCGACGACGTTCTCCAGCGCCTCGACAAGGTGGTGGCCGGCAACGAGGGCGCGATCAACCGGACGCTCGCCAACGTCGAGTCCTTCTCGAAGACGCTCGCCGATGCCGGCCCCTCGATCAGCGGCCTCGTGAGGGCGATCGACGGCCAGAAGGTCAACCGCGTCGTCGACAACGCCGACCGCTTCTCCGCGGCGCTCAGCGCGGCGAGCCCGGACATCGAGGCCGGCCTCCACGACGCGCGGACGCTCGCCGCCAAGCTGAACGCCTCCGCCGACCGGATCGACGGCGTGCTCAAGGGCGCCGAGACCTTCCTCGGCTCGGCTTCCGGGGAGGCGGGGACCAGCACTTTCTCCGAGGTGCGCGACGCGGCGATCTCCGTCCGCGACGCGGGCCGGGCCTTCCGCACGCTCTCGGAGAACCTCGACAAGCGCACCGCCAACATCGCCACGAGCTTCAACAGGCTCAGCGGCACCGGGCGGCGCGAGGTCGAGGCTCTCTCCACGGATGGCCAGCGCACCCTCAACACGCTCAACCGTACGGTGAAGAGCCTCGAGCGGGATCCGTCGCAGGTCATCTTCGGCGGCAAGCCGTCGTTGCCCGAATACAACGGTGGGCGGTAAATCCTGATTCCGCCCGGCCGATGTGCCCGCCCGCACGGCACAAGCACAGCTTTGCCGTAGTTTCCCCTCGCCGCACCCGTGCGGCGCCAGGAGATTCCCAGGTCCACCGGATGATGGTCCGTTCCCCCGCCCTCGCGCTCGGCGCGACGATCCTCGCGGCTGCCCTCGGCGGCTGCGGCGGCTCCGCGCCCCTGACCTTCGACCTCGCGGCCTTGCCGGCCTCGGGGCGTCCGGCCGCGTCGGCGCGCTCGATCGTGGTGGCCGAGCCAGTGGGCATCCAGCCCTTCGAGGCCGACCGCATCATCGTGCGGGAGCCGGGCGGCGCCCTCTCCTTCCTCGGCGGCGGGCAATGGGCCGACCGCCTGCCGCGCCTCGTCCAGACCCGGCTGATCCAGAGCCTGGAGAATTCCGGGCGCCTGCGTTCCGTGAGCCGCCCCGGCGACAAGATCGTGGCCGATTATCAGCTCATCAGCGAGATCCGCGCCTTCGACATCGCGGCCGGGTCCGGAGAGGCGGTGGTCGACCTCTCGGCGAAGCTGATCACGGAGGGGACAGGCCGGGTCGCGGCGGCCCGGGTGTTCCAGGCGCGGATTCCCGTGGCGAAGGTGGACGCGGGCAGCGCCGCCGTCGCCCTCGATGCGGCGCTCGCGCAGGTGCTCGCCGAGATGGTGCGCTGGGTGAATTCGGGGCGTTGAGCCGCCCCTACTCCATCACCGCGGCCTTCATGATCACGACCATCGTCGCGCGGCCCGGCGTCTCGCCGACGCAGCGCACGGTGTGCGGCCGGTCGCAGCGGTAGCGCAGGGTCTCGCCCGCGCGCGCCCGCTGGACGCTGCCGTTGACGTCGACCTCGAACACGCCCTCGATGACCGAGAGCGACTCCACGGAGCCGCGCTGGTGCGGATCGGAGTCGAGGACGCCGCCCGGGTCCGCCGAGACGTCGTACCATTGCAGCCACTCGACCGTCTTGATCCAGCCGATGATGGCGAGGCGCACCTTGCCGTCCTCCGAGAGGAGGATCGGCGTGTCGGCGCGCGAGGTGCGCTCGATGAACGGCTCCTCGTCGCCGGTGGCGAGCACGCGCTCGATCGAGACGTCGAGAGCTTGGCTCAGGCGCCAGATCGTGGCCAGGGTCGGGTTGGTCTCGTTGCGCTCGATCTGGCTGATGATCGACTTGGCGACGCCGGACTGCTCGGCCAGTTCCGAGAGGGAAAGGTTGTAGGCTTTGCGCAACCGCTGGATCGTCTTGCCGAGCTGGCCGGACAGCACCTGGGCGCCGCTGAGGAGATCCTTCGACCGCCCTCGATCCAACCGTTCCGCCTGATCCTGCATCGTCCCGCGCCTGCCCGGATCGTTCCGTTCAACGAACGATCGTGCGCTACTTCAAACGCAATCGGCGCGCCGATGCAAGGCTCGAAACGGGACGCTGCACGGACTTCCGGCCGCGCGCGACGGGGGGGCGGTCCCTCCGGGCTCAACCCCAGAGAGCGTGGAAATGATGCACCGGACCGTGCCCCCGGCCGATTCTAAGCGTGTCGGCGGCGGCGATCGCGGCGGTCACGTAGGCTTTGGCCCGG
Organism: Methylobacterium oxalidis; assembly: GCF_007992195.1. Classification (GTDB taxonomy): domain Bacteria; phylum Pseudomonadota; class Alphaproteobacteria; order Rhizobiales; family Beijerinckiaceae; genus Methylobacterium; species Methylobacterium oxalidis. Next base: position 117,337 of record NZ_BJZU01000003.1, read on the forward strand.
GATACCGCCTCGGGCAGCGGGAGGCCGTGGGCGAGGCCCGCGGCGATCGCCGCGGACAGCGTGCAGCCCGTCCCGTGCGTGTTCGCCGTGGGCAGGCGGGGCGTCGCGAGCCGGCGCAGGGTTCCGTCCCGCATCAGGAGATGGTCGACGCTCTCGCTGCCCGCGCCGTGCCCGCCCTTCACCAGGACGGCCCGCGCGCCGAGGTCGAGGAGGCGCCGGCCCTGCGCCACCGCGGCGTTCTCGCTCTCCGCCACGGTCTCGCCGAGGAGGGCCGCGGCCTCCGGCAGGTTCGGCGTGATGAGGTCGACCTGCGGCAGCAGGCGGCGGCGCAGCGTGTCGATCGCCGCGTCCGAGATCAGGCGGTCGCCGCTCGTCGCCACCATGACGGGGTCGAGCACCACGGGGATCCGCGGCGCGAGGCGGGCGAGGGCTTCCGTCACGGTCGCGATCACGTCGCCCTGCGAGAGCATGCCGATCTTGGCGGCGGTGACCGCGAGGTCCGTGAGCACGCTCTCCATCTGCGCCGCGATGAAGGCCGGCGGCACGTCGTGGATGCCCTGCACGCCGCGGGTGTTCTGCGCCGTCAGCGCCGTGACGACGCTCGCCCCGTAGGTGCCGAGCGCCGAGAAGGTCTTCAGATCGGCCTGGATGCCGGCGCCGCCGCCGGAATCCGAGCCCGCGATGGTGACGGCGATCGGCGTGCTCACCCGGCTGCTCCCCTGCTGCGCAGGGCAGTGTCCACCCGGTCCCGGAGGTCGCGCGCCCGCGCCTCGACGGAATCCGCGCCGAACAGGGCCGAGATCAGCGCGACGCCGTCCGCTCCCGCCGCCACGACGGCCGCCGCGTTGCTCGAATCGATCCCCGCGATGGCGCCGACCGGAAGCCCGGCCCCGCGGGCGAGCCGAGCCCGGAACGCGATGCGCTGGAAGCCGTCGATCCCGACCGGCGGGTCCGGGTTGTCCTTGCTCTTCGTGGCGAAGACGCCGCCGATGCAGGCGTAGTCGACCGGCAGGCGGTAGAGCTCGTCCGCCTGCGCGCCGGTCTTCAGGGTGATGCCGATGATGGCGGAGGCGCCGAGCAGGCGCCGCGCATCCGCCGGGTGCATGTCCGACTGGCCGAGATGGACGCCCTCGGCCTCCGCCGCGAGGGCGAGGTCGACCCGGTCGTTGACGAGGAGCGGCACGCGGCCGCCGGTCGCGGCGCGGATGGCCCGGATGCGGACGAGCGCGGCGCGGGCGTCGTCGATGGTCTTCTCGCGGTACTGGAGCAGCGTGCAGCCGCCGGCCACCGCCTCCGCCGCCATCTCGGCGAGGCGGCCCGCATCGCAACCGCAGACGTCGACGTCGAGGATGCCGTAGACGCGCAGGTCGACCTTCGGCCCTGGCGCGGCCGCGATCCCCGCGGCGCCGGACGTCTCGGAGCGTTCGGGCATCGGCTCTCTGTCTCCCTTCGGGCTCTCCGGCCCGGAGCACGGGGTTAGGCGCCCGCCGCGTCCCTTGGCAAGACCTTCTGGAAGCGCAGACGCTTAACCGCCGTCATCCCCCGCGCGATTGCCGCACCGCGTTGACGGCGGGGTGCGGTCTCGGGCTAAAGCAACGTGACGTCGCGACGGGTGGGCGGCCTCCCGCACGGTTTGCGGCGGCGTGACCGGGCCGTCGCGGACGCGGTCCTCGCTCGGAGCCGGGACGCCTCAGGGGAGATCACGCGCTGCCATGACGACGGCGGAGACACGCGCGAGCGCCGGCTCACGGCCGGTCGCCAGCCCCTCCTCCGTCGGCCTCGTCGCCGTGATCGTGGCGGCGACCGAGGGCGAGCCCCGGGCGCTCACGGTGCAGGTGCCGGGCCAGGCGGAGGGCCGCAGCGTCGGCCTGCCCGCCGGTCCGCTCGTCCCCGAGCACGCGACCCTCGAGCGCGGCCTGCGCGCCTGGGTGGAGCGCCAGACCCACCAGCGCCTCGGCTACGTCGAGCAGCTCTACACCTTCGGCGACCGGGACCGGCAGGCGGGCGGCCCGGAGGGCGTCCACTCGCTCTCGGTCGCCTATCTGGCCCTCGTGCGCGAGGTCCGCCCGGGCGGGCTCGCGGAAGCGTCCTGGCAGAACTGGTACCGCTACCTTCCTTACGAGGATTTCCGGAACGGACGCCCGAAGGCCCTCGACGCCATCGAGCCGAAGCTGCTGGCCTGGGCCGCGGAGGCGCCCGACGCGAAGCTTCGGCGCCTGCGGGAGGACCGGCTCGGCCTCACCTTCGGCCTCTGCGGCGGCTCCTGGAACGAGGAGCGCGTGCTGGAGCGCTACGAGCTCCTGTTCGAGGCCGGCCTGATCCCGGAGGCGCGGGGCAACGCGGGCTCCGCGTCGGCGGGCGACCCGACCGGCGCGCCGATGGCCTTCGACCACCGCCGCGTGCTCGCCACCGCGATCGGGCGCATGCGCGGCAAGATCAAGTACCGGCCGGTCGTGTTCGAGCTGATGCCGCCGACCTTCACGCTGTTCCAGCTCCAGCGGACCGTCGAGGCCCTGGCCGGCACGCAGCTGCACAAGCAGAATTTCCGACGCCTCGTCGCGCAGCAGGGCCTCGTCGAGGAGACGGAGGACGTCACGAGCGGCACCGCCGGCCGGCCTGCCCGGCTCGTCCGCTTCCGCCGCGAGGTGCTGCTGGAGCGCCCGGCGCCGGGGCTCCGGCTGACGCCGTCGCGCCGGCCGAACTGAGGGGCGGCCGTCAGCCCTCCGCCGACACCGCGTGGACCGAGCCGCCGCGCCGCTCCAGCAGGCCGGGCGGCGGCACCGGCGCCTCGATGGTGCAGACGACGCCGGTGGGCGCGAACAGGAGCTGCACCTCGCCGGCGAGTTCCCGCGCGAGGCTGCGCTCGATCAGGCGCGAGCCGAAGCCGGTGCGGGTCGGCTGCGTCACCGGCGGGCCGCCCGACTCGGTCCAGCGCAGGAACAGGCGCGTCTCGCCCTCCTCCCGCTGCACCGACCAGGTGATGCCGACCGTGCCGCCCTCCTTCGAGAGGGCGCCGTACTTGACGGCGTTGGTGCCGAGCTCGTGCAGCGCCATGGCGATCGAGAGGGCGAGCCGCGGCGGCAGGCGCAGCGCCGGACCCGAGACCGTGAAGCGCGAGCGCCCCTCCGCGGCGTCGAGGGGCCGGATCGCGTCCGCCACGACGGTGCCGAGCTCGGCCCCCTCCCAGCTCTCGCGGGTGAGCACGTCGTGGACGCGGGCGAGCGCCAGGAGCCGGGCCTCGAAGGCGGCGCGGGCGGCCTTGGCCTCCTCGCCTTCCAGTCGGCGCAGGGACTGGCCGGCGATCGACTGTACGGTGGCGAGCGTGTTCTTCACCCGGTGGTTCAGCTCGTGGATGAGCAGGATCAGGTGCTCCTCGGCGAACTTCGCGTCCGTGATGTCCACGTTGCATCCGGTGTAGCCGAGGAACGTGCCCGCGTCGTTGAGGCGGGGAACGCCCTCGCAGCGCAGCCAGCGCACGTTGCCCTCGCTGTCGACGACCCGGACCTCGGTGCGGAACGGGGCGCGGGCCTCGAACGCCTCGTTGAAGGTCGCCGCGAAGCTCTCGAGGTCGTCGGGGTAGATGATCCGCTTCCAGCCCTCGTCCTCGAGCTCCGAGGCCGGCATGCCGAACATGTGGTCGAAGTGCATGTTGGCGAAGCTGACGGTGGCCTTGTCGTCGGTCATCCAGATCAGGGCTGGCGCCGAATCCGCCATGTGGCGGAAGCGCGCCTCGCTCTCGCGCAGGTCCGAGAGGCCCCGCCGCGTGTCGGCGAGCGCCCGGTCGCGCTCCTCCTCGCGCGTGCGGATGCGCAGCGAGGCGTCGGCGAGCACGTCGGCGAGCAGGCGGATCTCGTGGACCGGCGAGGCGACGCGCGGGATCGCCTCGCCGCGGGCCAGCGCCGGCCCCGAGGCGGCGAGCAACCGCAGCGGGCGCGACACGCGCGACCACAGGTTGACGGCGAGCGCCGAGGATGTGGCGAGCACGAGCAGGCCGAACCCGCCGAAGGCCCAGATCCAGCGCCTCAGCCGCGCGTCGACGAGGGCCTGCGGGATGCTCGCGGCCACCGTCCAGCCGGTCAGCCGGGAGCGGGCCTCGACCACGATGACGGGCCGCCGCTCCCGGTCCTTGCCCTCCCAGACGCCGGGCGTGTCGGTCTGCGTCTCGCGCAGGCTGCTGAGGCGGGGCCGCCCGACGATGGTCTCGTTCTCGGGGATCCGCGCGAGGACGGTGGTGTCGCGGTCCGAGATGCCGGTCGTCCAGCCCTCGACCACCTCCCGCTGGAGGATGGCCTGGAGCCGGTTCACGGGTGCCGAGAAGCTCAGGATGTAGGTGACCTCGCCCTCGACGAGGACCGGCACGGCGACCGCGTAGGTGGCCTGGGCGGGGCTGCTGCCGGCGATCAGGCCCGAGACCATCGCCCGCTGCGCGCCGGAGGCGATCTCCTTGTCGAAGGGCAGCGTCGAGACGGGCAGCGGCGCGTTGCGCTTGAGGCCGGTGTTGACGACCTGCTGCCCGTCCGGCCTGCGCAGGACGATGTCGAGGTCGATCGCGTCGCGCACGAGCCGTGCCTGGGCGTCGAACGCCTCGAACTCGCCGTCCTTGAGACGCGGCGAGGTCGCCAGGGTCTGCAGCACCGAGACGAGCCCGGCCGTGTCGCGGTCGATCGAGAGGGCGATGCCGCGCACGTTCTCCCGCGCGTCCTGCTCGAACCGGGCTCGCTCGGCCGCGGCGTAGCGCATCAGCAGGATCGCCGTGAAGATCAGGCCCGGCCCGATCAGCGCCACGACCAGGGCGACGAGGTAGACCTGCGTCGAGAATCCGCGATGGACCAGCCGGTCGAGGAACCGGCGGATCCCCGAGGGACGTTGCGGGCGCTGCCCGACGGCGCCCGCCACGGGGTTCGCGGATTCGAGGTCCCGTCTCACGCCGGCACCCGCTCGCCGCCCCCAGCGGCGATCCGCGCGAGGGCCGGGGCCGGCCGCTGTCGGTGATCGGTCATGAGCGGTCGATATGGCCGAGATCGCGGGCGGGATCGAGGCGGTCCCGCACGCGCTGCTTCAGGGTCTTGATGTCCGGAAAGCCGCCGTCGCGCGTGCGCTCCCAGATCGCCTCCGGGCCGACGACGATCTCGAACACGCCGCCGGTTCCGGGAACCAGCGCGACCTCGCCGAGATCGTCGCGGAAGGTCGAGAGCAGTTCCTGCGCCATCCAGGCGGCGCGCAGGAGCCAGTTGCACTGCGTGCAGTAGCTGATGGCGATCCGCGGCTTGGGCAAGGCGACGTCGGGCGTTCCGTCCATGGCCCGCACAGCGCACCGCCGCCGCTCCGTTGTCAACCGCCGGGCGCCCGCCGGACCAACCGCCGCGTGTAGCCCACCCGGCCCGGTACGCTCACAGGAGGAGGCTCTGCGCCGCGGCCTCCGGCTGCCGGGCGGCGCGGGTCGCCTGCTCGTGGCGGGCTGTGAAGCGGACGTCCGCGTCGAAGCCGCCGCGCTTGAGCACCCAGGCCAGGTAGTCGTCGCTCATCGTCGCCCAGCGGCGTCCGCGGTGCTCGCCGAACGTGACCCTGGGCAGCAGAGCGGGCTCGCGCGTCCAGGCGATCAGCGTCTCGACGGACGCTTCCCGCAGCATCTCGCGCAGGAGATGCGCGGTGACGTAGGCGTCGGGCCCCGCCCGGTGCGCGGGCAGTCCCGCCCTGTGGTCGAGCCCCTCCGGCCGGCGGGCGTAGCGCAGGGCCTGGTTGGCGTGGGAGGGCTCGTTCGGCCACAGGCGCAGCGCACACTTGTAGGTGCAGATCCAGGGACGGCGACCGGTCAGCGCGTCGCGGCACCAGCGCCGCTCGAAGGCGGCCCGGTGGGCGGCGAGGGCCGCGAGCGGGCGTCCCGCCGGCCGCAGCACGCCGGGGGCCGCCGCGAGCCAGGTCGGCGCGCCCGCGACGTCCGCGTCGAGGATGTGGTGCACGGCCTGCGTGCGGGCCGGGATCGGACGCTCCGGGTCGACGTAGCGGGCGCCGCGCTCCGATCCGACCCGCCAGGCGCCGTCGACCCGCTCCACGTCCTGCCAGCCGATCTCCACCACGCCGTCGCTGCCGGCGCGCGAGCCGGTCGTCTCCAGATCGACGACGCGGATGATGTGGGGGTCGGGCGGCATCCGGGCCGATATGGCGCCCGGCGCGGCGCTGGGAACGCCGCGGCCTTTTCTCGGGGCGGCGGGTGCCTATCTGTCGCAGGGCGGCAAGGCCAAGCTCGGCCGCCCGGTCGCCCGCGCGAGGAGAGTCACGATGTCGTCAGGCCCGAGCGGCGAGGCCGTCGCCCGCACCCCCGTCCTGGCGCGCATCCTCGGCGCGATCGCGGCGATGCTCCTGGCCACCTGCCTGTCGGGCTGCGGCGCGATCAACCGCGTGCCGACCCTGCAGGAGCAGGCCAAGTCCGCCTGGAGCGAGGTGCAGAACCAGTACCAGCGCCGCGCCGACCTGATCCCGAACCTCGTCGAGACCGTGAAGGGCTACGCCCAGCAGGAGAAGGACGTGCTGACCAGCGTGGTCGAGGCGCGGGCGAAGGCGACCAGCGTCAAGGTCGACGCCTCGACGGTGAGCGACCCGCAGAAGTTCAAGGAATTTCAAGACGCGCAGAACCAACTCTCGGGCGCGCTCGGCCGGCTCCTCGTCACGGTGGAGCGCTACCCCGACCTGAAGTCGAACCAGAACTTCCTGGCCCTGCAATCGCAGCTCGAGGGCACCGAGAACCGCATCGCCGTGTCCCGGCGCGACTACATCCAGGCCGTGCAGGAGTACAACACCGAGGTCCGCACCATCCCGGGCCGCTGGATCGCGGCCTTCCTCTATCCCGACGCCAAGCCGATGGAGACCTTCACGGCGACGCCCGGGGCCGAGCGGCCGCCGAACGTGAAGTTCTAGGGACGCCGGCCGTGTGGCGCGCCGGGCGCGGGCTCGCCCTGTGCGTGCTGTTTCTCGCCTGCCTGCCGCTCCTGCGCTGGCCTGCGCTCGGCGCCGAGCTCGACTTCCCGGCGCTGAGCGGCCGCGTGGTGGACGCAGCCGGGATCCTCGGGCCTGAGGCGCGCACGAAGCTCGAGGAGAAGCTGAAGGCCTACGAGGACAAGACCTCGAATCAGGTCGTCGTCGCCACCGTGCCGGGGCTCCAGGGCACGACGATCGAGGACTACGCGAACCGCCTGTTCCGGCACTGGCAGCTCGGGCAGAAGAAGGCGAACAACGGCGTACTCCTGGTTGTGGCGCCGAACGAGCGCAAGGTCCGGATCGAGGTCGGCTACGGGCTGGAGGGGGCGCTGACCGACGCGCTCTCCAAGGTGATCATCACCACGGCGATGGCCCCGCGCTTCAAGACCGGCGACTTCGCGGGCGGCATCGAGGCCGGAGTCGACGCCGTGCTGTCGATCCTGTCGGGCGACGCCGAGGAGTGGCACCGCCGGGCCGAGGTGCGCGGCGACGAGACGAGCCCCGTCGAGATCGTGATGTTCGTCATCATCCTCCTCGTGATCATCTTCCTCGTCTCGCGCATGGGGCGCGGGCGGCGCGGCGGCTTCATCATCGTCCCCGGCCCCGCCCCGGGCGGGTTCGGCGGCGGCTGGAGCGGCGGCGTCTCGGGAGGTCCCTCCGGCGGCGGCTTCTCGGGCGGCGGGGGCTCCTCGGGCGGGGGAGGCGCATCCGGTGACTGGTAGGGTGACGGAGACGCTCCCGCCCGCGGCGCTGGCACGGATCGCGGAGGCCGTCGGGGTGGCCGAGCGCGGCACGGCGGGCGAGATCGTCGTGATGGTCAGCGATCACGCGGGGCTGTACCGCTCGACCGTGATGGTCGGCGCACTCGTGGCGGCGTTGGTCCTGCCCTGGCCGCTGATCCTGCTGACGGGTTGGAGCGCCGCCAGCATCGCGCTGGCGCAAGGGCTTCTCGTCCTCGCATTCCTGGCCGCGACGCTCGATCCGGGCCTGCGGATGCGCCTCGTGCCGCGGCGGGTGGCGCGGGCACGGGCGCGCGAGGCGGCGCAGCGCGCCTTCCGCCAGCGGGGCCTCAGCCGGACGCGCGGGCGCACCGGCGTGCTGATCTTCCTGGCGCTGGCCGAGCACCACGCCGAGATCGTGGCCGACGAGGGCGTCCTGCGCGCGGCCGGGCCCGACCCCTGGAACGGCGCCATCGCCGGGCTCCTCGACGCCCTGCGCCGGGGGGAGACCGAGGCCGGGCTCGTCGCCGCCGTGCGCGCGGTCGGCGCGATCCTGGCGGAAGCCTGCCCGCCGGTCGCCGGCGACGTGGACGAGTTGCCGAACCGCGTCATCGTCGAGGAGTGAGGCGAGGTCGGTTTTCGCAAGACGATCCGGATTATGACGGGGCACCGGTGCAATCGCCCCGGAACCAACATAATCCTGCGGCCGAAACGCCCAGGTCCCCGCCTAATTCATCGGCGGCGGCCCCCGCGTTCGAGGAGCATTCGACCGGCCATGGACAGTCTCGAAGTCACGAAGGCGCCCGCCGGGTCGCGGGAGCCGCTGATTTCGGCCCTGGCTTCGGGCTTTGTCCCGGGTTTGGCGCGCCTCGGCTCGGGCCTCGCCCGGCGGCTCGACGCCCTGCCGCCGCCGCTCGGCCGCGCGCTGCACCGGCTCCGCACCCGCGGCGAGCGCAGGCGGCTCCACGCCATCGCGCTCGCCCACATCGCCCGCCGGCTTCCCGAGATCCAGGCGAGCCTCGACGCGGCCCCGCCCGGCTTCGTCTATCTCGCCGGCGATTCCCACGCGGAGCTTCTCGGGCCGGAGCCCTTCGGCGGGAGGCCCTGCGTCAACGGCGGCATCGGCGGCCTGTCCTCGCGGGGCTACGCGACCTACCTCGCCGAGCTGAGCTTCCCGCGACGGGCCGGCCTCGCGCTCCTCTTCGTGGGCACGAACGACATCTTCGCCGGGAGCCGCCCGCGATCGCAGCCGCGGATCGACGGATTCGGGGAGGCCGTCGGGCAGATCCTCGACCGGCTGCAGGCGAGCGCGGACCGCGTCGTCCTCTGCGCGGTGCCCCCGCTCGAGCCCGGCGAGCAGGTCCGGCGGGATCCGGGCGCCGTGGCGGCCTATTCCGAGCGCCTGCGCTCGATCGCGGCCGGGCGCGGCTGCGGCTTCGCGGACCCCTTCGCGGAGATGCGCGAAGGCCACGGCGGCTTCGCCAAGCCCGGCTTCCTGCACGAGGGCGTGCACCTGCGCGATTACGCAAGCCTCGCGGCGGCTTTGGCGCCGACCGTCGCGGGCTGAGGCGGGCTCAGCCGCCCGTCACGCTCATGTGCCGCGGCACCGCGGGCTTCGCCCGCTCGATGACGAAGTCGTGGCCCTTGGGCTTGCGCGAGATCGCCTCGACGATCGCCTGCGTGACGAGGTCGTTGTCCGGCGAGGCGCGGAGCGCCGCCCGCAGGTCCGCCGCGTCCTCCTGGCCGAGGCACATGTAGAGCTTGCCCGTGCAGGTGAGGCGGACCCGGTTGCAACTCTCGCAGAAATTGTGCGTCAGCGGCGTGATGAAGCCGAGGCGGCCGCCGGTCTCGGCGACGCGCACGTAGCGGGCCGGGCCGCCGGTGCGGTCGGGCAGCGGCGTCAGGGTGTAGCGGGTCTCGAGCCGCGCCCGCGCCACGGACAGGGGCAGGAACTGCTCGGTCCGGTCGCCCTCGATCTCGCCGAGCGGCATGACCTCGATCAGCGTCATGTCCATGCCGTCGCCGTGGGCCCAGGCGATCATGTCGGCGATCTCGTCCTCGTTGACGCCCTTCAGCGCCACCGCGTTGATCTTCACCTTGATGCCGGCGCGGCGGGCCGCCGCGATCCCGTCGAGGACCACGCCGAGGTCGCCCCGGCGCGTCACCGCCCGGAACTTGTCCGGGTCGAGCGTGTCGAGCGAGACGTTGACCCGGCGCACGCCGAGATCGGCGAGCTCGGAGGCGAAGCGGCCGAGCTGCGTGCCGTTCGTGGTGAGGGTCAGTTCGTCGAGGGCGCCGGTGCCGAGATGGCGCGAGAGGCGCCGGAACAGGTGCATGATGTCCCGCCGCACCAGCGGCTCGCCGCCGGTGATGCGCAGCTTGCGCACGCCGCGGTCGATGAAGACGCCGCAGACCCGGTCGAGCTCCTCCAGCGTGAGGAGGTCGCGCTTGGGCAGGAACTGCATCTCGTCCGCCATGCAGTAGACGCAGCGCAGGTCGCAGCGATCCGTGACAGAGATGCGAAGGTAGGTGATGGCCCGCTGGAACGGGTCGATCAGCGGTGCGACGGCGTTTCCGGGCGCGTCGGTGCGGGGACCCCACATACGGGACTCAAGGCTCTGCTGGGACTGGGTTTCGGCGTCGTGCGGTGACGAACCTAGCATGTCTTGGCATATGAGGTCTCGCGCGTTTCCGGGCAAGCGCACCGGCTCCGGGCGCAGGGGTCCGGCCGCGGGAGAGGGCGAGGGAGTATGGTGATGAGCACGGAATGCTGGCCGACCGAGATCCGCCTCAGCGCCGACCGGCGCGGCCTGGAGATCGGCTTCGACGACGGCGCGCGCTTCGCGCTGCCCGCCGAGTACCTGCGCGTGCACAGTCCGTCCGCCGAGGTGCAGGGCCACTCGCCGGCCGAGCGCAAGGTGATCGGCGGCAAGCGCAACGTGATGATCCTGGCGGTGGAGCCGATCGGCAACTACGCGGTGAAGCTGCGCTTCGACGACATGCACGACACCGGCATCTTCGGCTGGGACTATCTCTACGCGCTCGGCCGGGACCGGGACGCGCGCTGGTCGACATACCTGGCGGAACTGGAGGCGAAGGGCCTCGACCGCGACGTCGTGCGCTCGGCCGCCGCGCCCGCGACCGGCGGAAGCTGCGGCAGCGGCTGCGGCTGCCACTAGGGCGGTTGCGCACCGGGGTCGCCCGCCGAGCGGGCTTGCCCAACGAGAAAGGGCCGGCGTCGCCGCCGGCCCTCGTGAACCTGTCCCGGCCGGCCGCTCAGCGCTGCACGACCACCCTCGTGCCGACCTTGGCGCGGGTGTAGAGGTCCGTGACGTCGTCGTTCGTCATGCGGATGCAGCCCGAGGAGACCGCGGTGCCGATCGATTCCGGCTCGTTCGAGCCGTGGATGCGGTAGATCGTGCCGCCGAGATACATGGCGCGGGCGCCGAGCGGGTTCTCGAGGCCGCCCTTCATGTAGCGCGGCAGGTCGGGCCGGCGGCGCAGCATCTGGGCCGGCGGGCGCCAATCCGGCCACTCGCGCTTCATGGTGATGGTCTGCACCCCGCCCCAGGTGAAGCCCGGCCGGCCGACGCCGACGCCGTAGCGCAGGGCCTGGCCGCCGCCGAGCACGTAGTAGAGGCGGCGCTCGCTCGTGGAGACCACGATCGTGCCGGCGCCGTAGGGCCCGCCATAGGCGACCGTCTCGCGCGGGATCGCCGACATCTGCGGCACCGTGGAGGCGAGCGGGTCGGCGGCGTTGAGCGAGGCGTTGGCGGTGGGCACCGCCACCGCCTGCGGGCGGACGCGCACGGTCAGCGCGTCGTTGAGCGGCTGGCGGGTGAGCGGGTCGATCTCGTAGGCGAGCGCGGGCGACGCCCACGCGGCAGCCGCGCAGGCAAACCCGATGAGGGCGGGGGCGAAACGGCGCATCGAAGCCTCTCGTAGGCGGGCGAATCGTGTCGGGACGCGTGTGGAGAACAGGGGCACGATGGCGTGCCACACGTCGCCAAGCGGTAAACGCTGGCCCCGTAAAGCCAAGCTCTAAACGGGTGCGCCGCGGCGCTTCACCGGGCGCCGTGACTCGGTGGCAACACTGTGGCAGCTTTGCCGTAAGCGGGGCATGGCGGAGGGATTATCCGACCGCTGCGGGAACGGGTTGCGGCGCGGGCGCCGGCCCGCGCCATCGTGGCCCGAATGTGTCGCGATCGTGGCCGCCGGCCGCCGAGGGCCGAATCCGCGCCGCGCTGCGGCCGATGGGGTCACGAGACAAACCGGGGTGCGGTGAAATCGGCCGGTCGCCCGCGCGCTCGCGCGGCCGTCGGGGTTCGTCCAGGATCGCCCCGCCCGTTTCCAGAGACCGCGGGCTACCTCCCGAGAGCGCGCTCCTCCGACGACGAGGGCGCGCTCTTTTTGCTCGGGCCCCTCGGCCTCAGGCCGCGTCGAGGCCGAGGTCGATGATCGGCGCGCTGTGGGTGATCCAGCCGCAGGAGATCAGGTCGACGCCGGAGGCGGCGATGGGGCCGACCGTGTCGCGGTTGATCCGGCCCGACGCCTCGCTGATGGCGCGCCCGTCGATCAGGGCGACCGCCTCGCGCAGCGTCTCCGGGCCCATGTTGTCGAGGAGCACGGCGTCGGCGCCCACCGCGAGCGCTTCGCGGAGCTGGTCGAGGGTATCGACCTCCACCTCGATCTTCACGAGGTGGCCGGCATGGGCCCGCGCCCGCTCGATCGCCGGCACGATGCCGCCCGCCACCGCGACGTGGTTGTCCTTGATCAGCACCGCGTCGTCGAGGCCGAAGCGGTGGTTGGAGCCCCCGCCGGCGCGCACCGCGTGCTTCTCCAGCGCGCGCAGGCCCGGCGTCGTCTTGCGCGTGCAGACGATCCGCGCCTTGCCGTGCGGCCGCGCGGCCTCGACCAGGGAGGCCGTGGCGGTGGCGACGCCCGAGAGGCGGCAGAGGAGGTTCAGCGCGACGCGCTCGGCCGTGAGGATCGCGCGGGCGGGCCCGGACAGGCGGATCACCGTATCGCCCGGCCGGACGCGGGCGCCGTCGGCCCGCTCCACCGTGACCGCGACCGCGGGGTCGATCAGCGCGAAGGCGAGCGCCGCCGCGTCGGTGCCCGCGATCACGCCGTCCTGGCGCGAGGCGATGACGCCCTCGAGCCGCGCGTCGGCGGGCACGATCGCGTCGGTGGTGACGTCGCCGGCCCGGCCGAGATCCTCGACGAGGGCCGCGCGCACGATCGGCTCCACGAGGAGCCGCGGCAGGGGCAGGATGGCATCGCTCATGACAGCAGCTCCGCGAAACGCGGCTCCTCGAAGGCGCGCTCGACGTCGGCGAGGCGGGTCTCGCTGTGGCGCGGCGGCTCCATGCCGGGATGGTCGCTGCGCCAGTGGGCGCCCCGGCTCTCGGTGCGGCGCAGGGCGCCGTCCGCGATGAGGAGGCCGGTCAGGGCCGCCTCGCAGCCCGTCTCGGCGAGCGCGCGCAGGCGCGCCACGGCCTCGGTCAGGCCCTCGGCGTCGCGCACCACGCCGACCTTGTGCTCCATGACCCGCCGGACCGCCGCGAGGCGGCTCGCGGGGGGCGCGGATTCGCGGGCGGTGAGCACCGGCCCCGGCGGGCCGGCGTCGAGCCCGTCCGCGATCCAGCCGGCGTAGGCGAGGGCTTCGAGGAGCGAGTTGCTGGCGAGCCGGTTCGCCCCGTGCAGCCCCGTCGAGGCGACCTCGCCGCAGGCGTAGAGGCCCGGCACGGTGCTGCGGCCGGCGGCGTCCACGCGGATCCCGCCCATGTGGTAGTGGGCCGCCGGGCGCACCGGGATCGGCTCGCGCGCCGGGTCGATGCCGGCCGCCGCGCACAGGGCCGCGACGGTGGGAAAGCGCGTCGGCATGCGCGCGCCGAGCTCGCCCCGCGCGTCGAGGTAGACGGTGGCGCCTCGCGCGAGGGCCTGGAAGATGCCGCGGGCGACGACGTCGCGGGGGGCGAGGTCGCCGCCCTCGATGCCCGCCATCACCCGGTCGCCGCGCGCGTCGATCAGGCTGGCGCCCTCCCCGCGCAGGGCCTCGGTCGCGAGCGGCATCGGGTCGCCGCCGGCCGCGATGGCGGTGGGGTGGAACTGCACGAACTCCATGTCGCGCAGGCTCGCGCCGGCCCGGGCCGCGAGGGCGAGGCCGCGGCCGACGGCGCCGCGCGGGTTGGTTGTCGAGGCGTAGAGGCCGCCGACGCCGCCGGTGGCGAGCACCACGGCGCGGGCCGGGATCCGGAAGCGGGACCCGTCCCGCTCGCAGACGACGCCCGCCACCGCGCCCGCCTCGTCGCGCAGGAGATCGCGCACCGTGGCGGTGACGACCTCGACCGAGGGCGTGACGGCGACGGCGCGGACGAGCCCGTCGAGGACGGCGCGGCCGGTGGCGTCGCCGCCGGCCCGCACGATGCGGCGGCGGCTGTGCGCGGCCTCGAGCCCGAGGGCGAGCGCCCCGTCCTCGCGCCGGTCGAAGGGCACGCCGACCTCCACGAGCCAGTCGATCAGGCCGGGGCCGGCCTCCGCGACCCGGCGCGCCACGTCGGGCTCGGTGAGGCCCGCGCCCGCGGCCTCCGTGTCGGCCGCGTGCAGGCGCGGCGCGTCGTCGGCGCCGATCGTGGCGGCGATGCCCCCTTGCGCCCAGCCCGTGGCGGTGCCGGAGCCGAGCGGCGAGGCGGTGACGAGCGTGACCGGGCGGGGCGCGAGGCGCAGGGCGACCGCGAGGCCGGCCACGCCCGCCCCGACCACGACCACGCGGTCGGCCGGGTTGCGCGAGAGTGCGTTCATCGCGCCTTGACCGCCAGCATGCGCTCCACCGCCGCGCGGGCCCGGTCGGCCAGCTCCGGCGCCACCGTGACCTCGTGGGTCATCGTCTCCAGCGCCCGGCGGATGTTGGAGAGGCTCATCCGCTTCATGTGCGGGCACATGTTGCAGGGCTTGATGAACTCGATGTCGGGGTTGGCGGCCGCGATGTTGTCGGCCATCGAGCATTCCGTCACCAGCACCACCTGGGCGGGCCGCTTCGTCTCGACGAAGTTCATCATCATGGCGGTCGACCCCGAGAAGTCGGCCTCGGCCACAACCTCCGGCGGGCACTCGGGATGCGCGATCACGGTGACGCCCGGATAGCTGTCGCGGACCTCGCGGATGTCGGCCGGCGTGAAGCGCTCGTGCACCTCGCAGTGCCCGGCCCAGGTGAGGATCTCGATCTCCGGCAGGGCCGCCTGGACGTTCTGCGCCAGGAACTCGTCCGGGATCATGAGCACGCGCGGGGCGTTCAGCGACTTGATCACGTCGACGGCGTTGCCCGAGGTGCAGCAGAGGTCGGATTCGGCCTTCACCGCCGCCGAGGTGTTGACGTAGGTCACGATCGGCACGCCCGGATAGCGGGCGCGCAAGGAGCGCACGTCCTCGGCGGTGATCGAATCGGCGAGCGAGCAGCCGGCGCGCAGATCCGGGATCAGCACGGTCTTGGCCGGGTTCAGGAGCTTCGCGGTCTCGGCCATGAAGTGCACGCCGGCCAGCACGATCACGTCGGCGTCGACGGTCGCCGCCTCGCGCGCCAGGGCGAGGCTGTCGCCGACGATGTCCGCCACCGTGTGGAAGATCTCGGGCGCCTGATAGTTGTGGGCCAGGATGACGGCGTTCCGCTCCCGCTTCAGCCGGAGGATCGCCTCGACGTCCGGGGCGAGCGCCGGCCACTCGATGGCCGGGACGTGCCGGCTCACCCGCGCGTAGATGTCCGGCAACGGGAGCGCCGGGGGGACGGGGCTGCGCCCGAAGGGGAGACTGGTCGCCGCCATGGCGTCCTCCTTTATGCTCACTTTGAGCATTCCGGAAGCTAAGTTAGGCGGCGCAGATCCGGATGTCCAGATATGCTGAGACTGAGCATATCACTTTTGCGCCGCGGTGTTTGTGTGCATCGCAACAGGATCGGTCGGTCCGGGGCGGCTCAGATCTCCGGCAGGCTCCAGTGCCCGCGCGCGGCGTCGTACTCGGATTCCGCGACGAGGCGCGTGCGCTTCCCCGAGACCCCGATCATGACCCAGACGAGCCAGGCCGAGATGCCCAGGCAGCCGGCGAAGAGGCAGAAGAGCTGGATCGCGAGCGCGTTGCCGAGTTCGTTCGCGGACCGGTACAGGTGGATGTCCACGAGCGCCAGCACCGGCGAGACGAGGCAGATCGTGGTGCGCGCCCCGTCGGACCAGAGCCGGAACCGCGTCACGTAGCTCTGGATGCCCTTGCGGTTCGGCGGCGTGTAGAACCACAAGGGCAGCGCGACCTCGTTGTCGAAGTCGATCCGCTCGTACTGCTTGCAGTAGGCGATGAGCGCGCCGATGATGTAGTCGTTGTGGCGATACCACATCACGAAGACCGCGGACACGATCGGTATCGCGGCCGCCGGTATCAGTCTCAACTCGCTGTGCTCGCGCGGAATGCTGAAATGCGCCGCGGTGAGGCCGATCACGGACGCGATGTGATAGACGTTCAGGTTGCTTCTGACCGTCAGCCGGGTCGCGATCTCGGTCCAGGCACCGATATATCGGGTCGCGGCCGGGATGAGCGGGGTCTTCGCTGGCTCTGGCATCTTCGCGCCGCCGTGATGGGCCGAGAATCGGCATTGTAGACGCCGCGACGCGTGCGCGTGACCGCGTCCGGAACACATTCGCGTTGGGCCGGGTCCGGCGCGGGTACGCGGCGTCGCCCGCCGATCGTCGCGCGCCGGAGGCCGCCGGGCGAGCGCGCGGCGCAATCTCCGGCGTCCGGTAACCTATGTTGAGGCAGCCCATTCCCGGCCCGGCAAGATCGCGGACATGAGCCCGGCGGACCTCCGTCCGGTCATGTCCACGGTCGATTGGAGAGCGATGCCTGACGCCAAGGAACAGGGTGCGACCGCGCTTCTCCCAGCTCCCCTGACCGCCGCGATCCGCACCCATCTCGGCGGCCTCCTGAAGCGGGCCTACGCCGATTTCACCGCCGCCGCGCCGCCCGACCGGATCGGCGAGCTCATCGCCCGCCTGGAGCGGGCGCTCGCCGAGACGGACGACCGCAACGCCCGCGCCTTCAAGGACGGCCTCGTCGAGGCGCTGCCGAGCCTCCAGAGCTTCGCCGTCTCGCTCACCCGAAACCCGACCCGCGCCGACGACCTCGTGCAGGACACGGTGATGCGGGCCTGGCGCAGCCGGGCGCGGTTCGAGCCCGGCACCAATCTCGGCGCCTGGCTCTTCACGATCATGCGCAATGCCTTCTACAGCGAGCACCGGCGGCAGGCCCGCGAGGTCGCCGACAGCGAGGGCGACCTCGCCGCGCGGGTGGCCACCGTGCCGAGCCAGACCGGGCACCTCGACCTGCAGGACGCCCGCGCCGCCCTCGACCGCCTGCCCGCGCCGATGCGCGAGGCGCTGATCCTCGTCACGATCGAGGACATGACCTACGAGGAGGCGGCGGTGGCGATGAACTGCCGCGTCGGCACCGTGAAGAGCCGTGTCTGGCGGGCCCGCGACCAGCTCGCGCTCCTCCTCGGCTACAGCGCCGACGAGGTCGGGGCCGACCGCGTCACCCTCTCGGCCCTCGCAAGCCCGGTGGCGGGCGCCGAGACCTGACGCCCGCGCACCCGATCCGGGGAGGCTTGCGCCCTTGACGCGCCGCCGCGTCCGGGCGCCCGGCGGATCGATGACGCTCCGGCCCGCGTTGACCGTGCCTCGCAACGACGATGGCGTGAGCCGCGACATGACCGACCGGACGTTCGACCTGACCCGCCGGGCGATGATGGAGGGCTGCGTGGCCGCGGCCGCGTTCGGCGCCGCGGGCCTCCCCCGCCCGGCGACCGCCGCCCCCGGCCCGAACGACCCGCCGCCGCAGATGATGCCGGTGCGGCTCACCATCAACGGCACGCCGCGCGACCTAGTTCTCGACACGCGCACGACGCTCCTCGACGCGCTGCGCGAGCACCTCGACCTCAACGGCACCAAGAAGGGCTGCGACCACGGCCAGTGCGGGGCCTGCACGGTGCTGGTCGCCGGGCGGCGCATCAACGCCTGCCTGACGCTCGCCGCCATGCACGAGGGCGACGCCGTCACGACGATCGAGGGGCTGGCGCAGGGCGAGGATCTGCACCCGCTCCAGGCCGCCTTCCTGCACCACGACGGCTTCCAGTGCGGCTACTGCACGCCGGGGCAGATCTGCTCGGCGGTCGGCATGCTCGCCGAGGTGGAGGCCGGCTGGCCGAGCCACGTGACGGAGGACCTGACGGAGACGGCGACGCTCACCGACGCCGAGATCCAGGAGCGGATGAGCGGCAACCTCTGCCGCTGCAGCGCCTACCCGAACATCGTCGCGGCGATCCGCGACGCCGCCGGCACCGACCTCTAGGGGGGCGCAAGCCATGAAAGCCTTCAGCTACGAGCGCCCCGCGAGCGTCGCGGAGGCCGCGCGCCTCGCCGCCGAGCGGCCGAACGCCCGCTTCGTCGCGGGCGGCACGAACCTCCTCGACCTCATGAAATTGCAGGTCGAGACGCCCTCGACCCTGATCGACGTGAACCGGCTGCCGCTCGCCGCGGTGGAGAACACGCCCGAGGGGGGCCTGCGCGTCGGCGCCCTGGTGCGCAACGCCGACCTCGCGGCCCATCCGCGGGTGCGCGGCGAGTACGGGGTGCTCGCCAAGGCGCTCCTCGCGGGCGCCTCCGGGCAGCTGCGCAACAAGGCGACCACCGCCGGCAACCTGCTCCAGCGCACCCGGTGCTACTATTTCTACGACACGACGAAGCCCTGCAACAAACGGGAGCCCGGCTCCGGCTGCGCGGCGATCGGCGGGTTCAACCGCATCCACGCGGTGCTGGGCGCGAGCGGGGCCTGCATCGCCACGAACCCCTCCGACATGAACGTCGCGATGCGGGCGCTCGACGCGGTGGTCGAGACGGTGGGGCCGCAGGGCGAGGCGCGCAGCATCCCGATCGCCGAGTTCCACCGGCTGCCCGGCGACACGCCGCAGGTCGAGACGGACCTGCGCCCGGGCGAGCTGATCACGGCGGTGCGCCTGCCGAAGCCCGTCAAGGGCGTGCACCTCTACCGCAAGGTCCGCGACCGGGCCTCCTACGCCTTCGCCGTGGTCTCGGTGGCGGCCGTGATCGACAAGGAGGGCGACCGGGTCGGCAGCGCAAGGCTCGCCTTCGGCGGGCTCGCCCACAAGCCCTGGCGGGTCGAGGCGGCGGAGGCGGCCCTCGTCGCCTCGGGCCGCGCCGACGCGGCGGCCGATGCCGCCCTCGCGGGCGCCACCGGGCAGGAGGGCCAGGGCGGCGGCAACGCCTTCAAGATCCCGCTCGCGCGGCGGACGCTCCGCGCCGTCGTCGCCGACGCGACCCGGGCCTGAGGCAGAAGGGGGACGCCAGCATGGACATGAGCCAGCCGATCGGGCCGACGCCCCTCGATGCCAGGCCCGACGGACTCGTCGGCCGGGGCGTCGACCGCGTCGAGGGCCGCCTCAAGGTCACGGGCGCCGCGCCCTACGCCTACGAGACGCGCGAGCTGAGGAACCCCGCCTACGGCATGATCGTCGAGGCGGCCATCGCCAAGGGGCGCATCCGCGCGATCGACGCCGCGGCGGCGCGGCGCGCCCCCGGCGTCATCTACGTGATGACCCACGAGAACGCCCCGCCCCAGGGCAAGAAGAAGGAGCAGGTCGGCCCCGTGCTGAGGGGGCCCGAGATCGCCCATTTCGGGCAGCCGATCGGCCTCGTGGTCGCCGAGACCTTCGAGCAGGCCCGCGCGGCCGCCGCCCTCGTCGCGGTGGATTACGAGCGCGCCGAAGGGCGGTTCGACCTGCGCGCCGCGATGCCGGGCGCGATCGTGCCGAAGCAGGTGGCGAGCCCGCCCGATTCGAGCCTCGGCGACTTCGAGGGCGCCTTCGCGGCCTCCGCCGTGAAGCTCGACGTCGCGTACACGACCCCGGTCCAGACCCACGCCATGATGGAGCCGCACGCCACCATCGCCGGCTGGGAGGGCGACCGGGTCACGCTCTACACCTCGAACCAGATGCTGAACCGCGGCCAGGTCTCCCTCGCCTCGGTGCTCGACCTGCCGGCGGAGAACGTGCGCCTCGTCAGCAAGTACATCGGCGGCGGCTTCGGCGCGAAGCTCCAGCCGCAGGCGGACGCCGTCTTCGCCGCGCTCGCCGCGCGGGTGATCGGCCGCCCCGTGAAGGTCGCGCTGAGCCGCCAGCAGGAGTTCCACGGCTCGACGCGGCGCACCGACACGATCCAGCGGGTGCGCCTGGGCAGCGACGCCGAGGGGCGGCTCGCGGCCATCGCGCACGAATCCTGGTCCGACACCACGGTCGGCGACGACTTCTACGAGACCTCGGCCAACGTCACCCGCTCCCTCTACGCGGCCCCGAATCGGCTGACGCGCCACCGCCTCGCCCATCTCGACCTGCCGCTCTCCTCGGCCATGCGGGCGCCGGGCGAGGCGGTGGGCATGCTCGCCTTCGAGTGCGCCATGGACGAGCTCGCCGAGACGCTCGGGCTCGACCCGATAGAGCTCCGGGTGCGCAACGAGCCGTCGGAGGACCCGGAGAAGAAGGTGCCCTTCTCCACCCGCCAGCTCGTGCCCTGCATGCGCGAGGGCGCGCGCCGCTTCGGCTGGGAGAAGCGCGGCGCCCCGGGCTCGATCCGGGACGGGCGCTGGCTCGTCGGCCTCGGCATGGCGGCCGCGGCCCGGCTGAACCCGCTCCAGCCCTCGTCCGCGAGCGTGCGGCTCGAACGCGACGGCACGCTCACCGTCCGCATGGCGATGACCGACATCGGCACCGGCACCTACACGATCCTCGCCCAGATCGCGGGCGAGATGACGGGCCTGCCCCTCGAGCGCATCCGGATCGAGCTCGGCGACACGCTCTACCCCAAGGCCGCGGGCTCCGGCGGCTCCTGGGGGGCGGGCAGCGCCGGCTCGGCGCTCTACGTCGCCTGCGACGACCTGCGCCGGCAGCTCGCCGAGAAGGCCGGGATCGCGCCCGCCTCCGCCTCCTTCGCGGACGGGCGGATCGCGGGCGCCGAGCGCTCGGCCGCGCTCGCCGACCTCGCCGGAGACGGCATCGAGGCGCGGGGCGAGATCAAGCCGGGCGCGCTCAACAAGACGTACTCGCAGTACTCCTTCGGCGCGCATTTCGCCGAGGTCGGCGTCGACGCGGACACGGGCGAGGTGCGCCTGCGCCGCATGCTCGGCGTCTTCACGGGCGGGCGCATCCTCAACGCGAAGACCGCCCGCTCGCAGGCGATCGGCGGCATGATCTTCGGCGTCGGCGCGGCCCTGACCGAGGAGGTCGTGATCGACCGCCGCTCGGGCACTTTCGTGAACCACGACCTCGCCGAGTACCACGTGCCCGTCCACGCCGACATCCCGTCGCTCGACGCGATGTTCCTGCCCGAGCTCGACGACAAGGCGAACCCGCTCAAGAGCAAGGGGCTCGGCGAGCTCGGCATCTGCGGGGCCGGGGCGGCGGTGGCGAACGCGGTCCACAACGCGACCGGCATCCGCATCCGCGACTATCCCCTCACCCTCGACAAGGTGCTGCGCGGCCTGGAGGAGCGGGAGAGCGGGGCGCAGAGCCGCCGGACCTGACGCGCGCGGGCCGGATTGACGGCGGCGGCACCCGGGGAGATCAGGGAGGCGACGCCCGCATCCGGACCCGCCCGTGACCGACGACAGCCGCCCGCCCGCCCGCTTCAACGCGGCCCGCCACTGCCTCGCCGAGAACGCGCGCCTGCGGCCGGACAAGACCGCCCTGGTGATGGCGGGGCCGGAGCGGACGACGCGCCTGACCTTCGCGGAGGCGGACCGGGCGGTGCGGGGCATCGCGGCGGGCCTCCTCGGGCTCGGCCTCGCACCGGGCTCCCGCGTGATGATCCGGATGGGCAACGAGGCCGACTACGTCCTCGTCTACTTCGCGGCGCTCGCCGCGGGCCTCGTGGCCCTGCCCTCCTCGCCCCAGCTCACGGCCGGCGAGGCCGCCTTCCTGATGGAGAACGCGGGCGCCGCGGTCGTGGTGGCGGGCGCGGGGCTCACGGTCGACCCGGCGAGCCTCGGCGGGCGCATCCTGCTCGACGCCGAGGCCGTCGCGGCCCTCAAGGCGAGCCCGCCGCTCCCCGACTACGTCGACACGGCGGCGGACGACCCGGCGACGCTGGTCTACACCTCCGGCACGACGAGCCGGCCGAAGGGCGTGCTGCACGCGCACCGGGCGATCTGGGGCCGCCGCCCGATGCACCGCCACTGGCTCGGCCTCGCCGAGCCCGACGTGATGCTGCACGCCGGCACCATGAACTGGACCTACACGCTCGGCGTCGGCATCACCGACCCCTGGGCGGTCGGCGCCACGACCGTGCTCTACGACGGGCCGCGCGACCCCGCGATCTGGCCCGCGCTGATCGCCCGCCACGGGGCGACCCTGTTCGCTGCGGTGCCGAGCCTCTACCGGCAGATCCTGAAATACGCGGATCTCGCGTCGGCCGACCTCTCGAGCCTGCGCCACGGGGTCACCGCGGGCGAGGCCCTGCCGCCGGACCTCCTCGACGCCTGGACGCGGGCGACGGGCAAGCCCCTCTACGAGGCGCTCGGCATGAGCGAGATCTCGACCTACGTGTCGAGCGGCCCGACCGTGCCGGTGCGGCCGGGCTCGCCCGGCAGGCCGCAGCCGGGGCGGCGCGTGGCGATCCTGCCGGTCGAGGGCGAGCCGGAGCCCCTGCCCGCGGGCGAGACCGGGCTCCTCGCCGTCCACCGCTCCGAGCCCGGCCTGATGCTCGGCTACTGGAACCGGCCGGACGAGGAGGCGCAGGTTCTGCGCGGGGCGTGGTTCGCGGGCGGGGACCTCGCCCGCCTCGACGCGGACGGCTACCTCTGGTTCGAGGGCCGCAACGACGACCTGATGAACGCGATGGGCTACCGCGTCTCGCCGAACGAGGTCGAGGGCGCGCTGGCCGAGCACCCGGACGTGGCGGAGGTCGGCGTGGCGGAGCTCGCGGTGCGCGCCGACATCCGCGTCATCGCGGCCTTCGTTGTCCTGAACGCGGACGCGCGCGCGGATGCCGAGGCGCTGCTGGCGTGGTGCCGGGCGCGCCTCGCCGCCTACAAGTGCCCGCGCGAGGTCCGCTTCCTCCCGGCGCTGCCGCGCACCGCCAACGGCAAGGTCCAGCGCAAGCGCCTCGCGGAGGCCGCGACCATCGGCTGAGCCCGGCGCCCGCCCGGCTTCGCGCAGGCGTCCCGGCCGCGCCCTCCCCGCCTCCAACCGGGTTGACCGGCCCGGCGCGAAATTCTAGAGCCAGAGCCGTGGAGACGTGGCCGAGCGGCTGAAGGCACTCGTTTGCTAAATGAGCATACCCAGAAATGGGTATCGAGGGTTCGAATCCCTCCGTCTCCGCCACCACGATCCGGACATGTCCTGAGCCTTCCGCCTGCACGGACGCGCGCGCCGCCGGCATCGGCTCACTCCGTCGGCGCGGGCCCGCGGCCCGCCCTGCCCGCTCGCGCGGCGCCCGCCCGCTCAGGCGATGAGCAGCGCCCCGAGCAGGACGACGGCCAGGAACAGGCCTGAACTCACGGCAACGGCGACGACTTCGCGGTGTTCGAGCATCAGATTGTCGAGGGCGGTGGTCATGGCGGGACTGGCGAATGTGGCGAGGGTTCGTGTCAGTCCGCGATTAGCACCTGAAATCTGACCGTCGTGTGAGGCCGAATGCTGACCGCGCGCTTAAAATCCGAGCGTCACACGTCTGCAACATCGGGAGCAGGCGGGCGCGGACGGCGCGCACCGACGCGGCCGGGCGGGCCGGTTCGCCGGGCCCGTATCAACTGGATTCACAGCCTTCGAGGCAGCGGCGCGCGAAGAAGACGGGGGATCAAGAGAATTCGGCGGCGGGGCCGTTGAGTTCCCGCCGCGGCTGCGCGTAGAGGAGCGCCGGAACGACACTCTTCAGGCACATCGGTTCGGCAGAGAGATGGAACGGGGACTTGTGGATCCGCGCGTCGACAGGCTCGCCTGCATGATGATCGCGCTCGGGCTCGCGCTGATCCTGTCGACCTACGCGATCCTCTGATCAGATCCGCGCCCCGTCATCCTTCGGCGGCTTGCCGCAGCGGAACTTCTCGACCCGCCAGCGATCGTGGGTACGCTGCCACTGCGCCATCTGCGGCTGCGCGACGTTGAGGCACTGCTGCGGCGTCGTCACCTCTTCGCTGAAGAAGTGGACGCGGGTGACGCAATGGGTCGGGTTCGCCGACAGGCAGGTCAGGAAGTAGAGGCCGTAGAGCATGCGCCGTGATCCTCTGGCGTTGTGGCGCTTCCTCCGGCTGATCTGCTGTTCTTGAAGCTGCAACGAGCAAGCGGCGTGCCGGTTGCTGTTGCGCTGCCGAAACACCAGGCTCGCGCCGGCGCGGAGGGCGCAGGGCTAGCCGCGCGCCTCCCCGGGGTTCGAGGGGCTCAGTCGCAGATGCGACGGACGAGAAGGTCGCCGTCCTCGTCGACGTAGCGCTTCACCCGGCAGGTCCGGACATAGGCCGGCACCACGGCGACGTAGCGCGGACCCCAGCCGAAGCCGTGCCCGAACCCGTGGTGGTGATGGTGGTGGAAGCCGTGGTGATGGCCGAAGCCGCCGAAGCCGCGGCCGCCGAACCCGCGGGCCGACGCCTCGGACGCGGAGAAGAGGGCGAGGCCGAGCGCGAGCGCGGCGGTGACGGGGACGATACGTGCCATCGGGGTGACTCCTTGGATCCGAGCCGGGGATTCGGCTCGCCCGTCCTGAATGGCCGAGGGGCGGCCGGCGGACTGTGATCCGGGTCACGCGGGGAGAGCGGCGGCAGGATGCGCCGGTTCCGGCAGGCGGCGGCCACAAAAAACCCGCCGCGGCGGAGGGGGCCGGCCGGGCGGGTGGAGGAGCTGTCACAGAGTGCGGCGAGCCGCGCTACGTAGTCTGCCGCAATCCCCCGGCGGGTCAATCGGCCTCGCGGCACCGTCCGCCATCGCACGACGGAAAAGCCCCGCAGACCCAGGGGCCGCGGGGCGGAAGGTTTCGCGACCTCGATGCGGGGCTGCGGATCGTCCCGCATCTTCCCGACCGGGGGTCGGGGAGCGGGATCGTCGGCGGCGCCTCTGGACGCGGGCCGACAATCCCCGGTCAGGGTTAAGGGACCGTTAACGCCGCCAGCGCGGGGCCGCGCGGACGCGGCGCTCAGACCTGCGAGCGCTTGCGCTCGGGGCGCTGCGTCTTGGCCCGGCCGCGATTGGCGGCGCGGCGTCCGCGCAGGCCCTCCTGCCCGCGCGCCGGGGCGGCCTCGCGCGGGGCGGGCGCCGCGCGCTCGGGCGCGGGCACCGGGCGGAGCACCCGCCGGGGCTGGTCGGCCACCGCCGTGATCGCCTGGTGAAGCAGCTCGGGCAGCGCGTCGGACCGCTTCAGGTCGCTCCACGAGACCGTCGCCATGCGCCCGCACAGGAAGTCGTTGGCGACGGCGGTCAATCCGATGGTGGTGAGCCGGAGCTCGACGACGATGCCGGTCGTCTCGCGGATGGCCTGGGTCTCGGTCCAGGCGTGCTCCAGCACGGTGGCGAGGAACTCCTGCGTGTGGCCCGCCATTCGCCTCTCCTACGCTACGCATACACCCACACCCAGGGCAGGGTAGGGTGCGGCATGGGGCGAGAAAGTGGCGCGGCCTGAATGGGTTAGGTATCGTACCGGATCGCGCGGGCGCCGATCAGGCCGGTGCGGTCTCGGCGGCGAGCCAGTCGATCACGGCGCCGAGCGCCTGCCGCTCGCTCCTGCCGGCCGCGAGCGCCGCCTCGAAGGCCGCGACCTGATGGTCCGCGCTGGAGCCGCCGCGCACGATCGCGCGGGCGTGCCCGCACTCGGCCGCGCAGCCGAGGGCGTCCGCATCCTCGGCGGTGAGGTCGAGGATCCGGTCGAGGGCCTTGGAGACGGAGACGGCGCGCAGGCTCGCCTCGTCGATCACCGTCGCGTGCACGCCGTCGCGCTGCACCCGCCAGAGGTTCTCCATGACGAAGCCGCGCGACGCGCCGGTCATGCGGGCGTTGAGGTCCGGTTCGCGGTCGAGGAGGCGCACGAGGCAGCGGTAGAGGGCCGCCACCGCCAGCGCATCCTCCAGGCGCGTGCAGCTGTCGGCGACGCGCAGCTCCAGGGTCGGGTAGCGCACGGAGGGGCGGACCTGCCACCAGAAATAGGTCGGGTCCTTCACGGCGCCGGCCTTCGTCATGCCCTCGACGTAACGGTCGAAATCCGCCGCGTCGTCGAAGAGCTCCGGCAGGCCGGTGCGGGGCAACTCGGCGTAGGCGCGCAGGCGGTAGCCCGCGAGTCCCGTGCGCCGCTTCTCGAAGAAGGGCGAGGAGGTCGAGATC
Source organism: Methylobacterium oxalidis (assembly GCF_007992195.1). Taxonomy (GTDB): domain Bacteria; phylum Pseudomonadota; class Alphaproteobacteria; order Rhizobiales; family Beijerinckiaceae; genus Methylobacterium; species Methylobacterium oxalidis. Next base: position 143,443 of record NZ_BJZU01000003.1, read on the forward strand.
GCGAGCAGGACGGGCAGGAACGGCATCAGCCGCTTCATCGTGTCGACGCGCCGGTCGGGCCGCGGCACCTCGACGTGGACGTGCAGGCCGCAGATGACGGAGCGCTGCCCGACGATCTGCAGGTCCCTCATCATCGCCTCGTAGCGCGCCTTCGGGGTCAGCTCCTGCTCGGGCCAGGACGCGGTGGGGTGCGTGCCCGCCGCGAAGACGAGAAGGCCGTGCTTCCGGCCGACCTCGGCGAGGCCCGCGCGCAACTCGGCGAGGCGTTTCCGGGCCTCCGCGAAGGTCTCCGAGGGCGGCGTGCAGATCTCGACCTGGTTCTTGAGGAGCTCGCGCTCGACCGATCCGAGGCGGCGGCGCGCCGCCGCGTGGAAGGCCGAGACCGAGCCCTGCGGCGCCGCGCGGGAGCGGCGGCTCGCCAGGAACATCTCCTCCTCGATCCCGAACCTGTAGGCGTCACGCATCCGCAAACCCCCTCACCGCCACGCTCAACGGCTGAAACCTGCGGATGTTCTGTAGATTTCAACACAACTGAAACGAGAAACGGCGCCCCGAGGAAGCGGGGCGCCGTGCGGTGTGCAGGCAACGGGCGGGCCGGGCCGGCCCGCCGGGGCGATCAGAAGGAGCCGAACTTGTAGTTCACGCCGACGCGGACGAGGTTGCCCTCGGTGCGGAAGCGGGAGGTGTAGGAGCCGTTGGCGGCGGCCACGAACTGGTTGCCGGTAGCCGGGTTCGTGCTGCTGACGAGAAGATTGCGCGAGCCGAGGTCGTAGTGGAGGTACTCGACCTTCATGGAGACGGCGCTGGCGCGGAAGAAGTTCAGGAAGCTGTCGGCGCCGAGCGCGTACTCGATGCCGCCGCCGTAGGCGAAGCCCGTCTGCAGGTCGCTGTAGCGGCCCGCGTAGGCGACGGGATTGCCGAGCGCGACGTTGTTCGAGAGGAACTGCGCCGAGTAGGTGACGTCGCCGTAGGCGAAGCCGCCGGTGCCGTAGATCATGAACCGGTCGAACGCGTAGCCGAGGCGGCCGCGCACGGTGCCGAAGAAGTCCATGCTCTGCCGGTAGCGCGACGGGTCGGCGACGAAGCCGTTCTGGGCGATGAGCGGGCTGAAGTAGGTCCGGGTCCGGTCGAGGTCGGTGTACTGGATGTCGGCCTCGACACCGAACACGATGCCGCTGCCGGGCGTGAGCTGGACGTTGTAGCCGATCTGGCCGCCGCCCGTGATGCCCTCCTGCTCGGAGCGGAACAGCGGCGCGCGGCGGGCGAGCTGGACGTTGAGCACCGTGTTCGAGCCGGCGCCGCCGTTCTGCAGCGGCAGGATCGGGCCGGCGCCGGGGCCCTGGTTGCCGAGCGTGCGGATCGTCTGGTCGTCGCTGAAGGCGTAGCCGACGTTGAGACCGGCGTAGAAGCCCGTCCAGGTGAAGACCGGGACCGGGGTGAAGACCGGCGGCGCGGCGCGGCGCGGCAGGTCGGCCGCGGAGGCGATGCCGGCGAGCGCCAGCGTGGCGGCTCCGGCGAGGAGCGACGTCTTGATCATGGAACGGGTGCCCTGGAGGGAAGATGGGAGTGGCGACTCCCTGACGTTGAACGTGCGGCCCGCCTATCGCCTGGGCGCCACGTGTGCGCAAATTCGTGGCGCACAACCGAGATTGCCCGGACTGCGGTTCGATTGTCCTTTGTCTGTATCAATATCGTCACGCCCGGCACGACGACTGAGAGAACCGATAAAAATTTCCGTGTTCGAGGATTAATCTCGCATTCGCGTCGTGGATCGACTGCCGATCCCCGCTGCGCCCCGGTCTCAGCCCTCGATCATCTCGCGGATGCGGGCGGTGAGCGTCTCCATCACGAAGGGCTTCGTGAGCACCTGCATGCCGGGTTCGAGGAAGCCGTTGCCGACGAGCGCGGTCTCGGCGTAGCCCGTGATGAACAGCACCTTCAGCCCCGGGCGCGTCACCCGGGCCGCGTCGGCCACCTGCCGGCCGTTCATCCCGCCCGGCAGGCCGACATCGGTGACGAGGAGATCGACGCGCACGCGCGATTGCAGGATCTTCAGGCCGGCCGCCCCGTCCGCCGCCTCGATCGCCGTGTAGCCGAGCTCTTCCAGCACGTCCGTGACCAGCATGCGCACGCTCGGCTCGTCGTCGACGATGAGCACCGTCTCGCCCTGCCCCGCCCGCGGCGCGTCGGCGCGCTCGGGCGGCGCGCCGTCCGCGACGAGCGCGCCCTGGAAGCGCGGAAGGTAGAGGCAGATCGTGGTGCCGGAGCCGGGCTCGGAATCGATGCGGACGTGGCCGCCGGTCTGGCGCACGAAGCCGTAGATCATCGAGAGGCCGAGCCCGGTGCCCTGGCCGAGGGGCTTGGTCGTGAAGAACGGGTCGAAGGCGCGCGCGACGACCTCCGGGCTCATGCCGCTGCCCGTGTCGGTGACGCAGAGCGACAGATAGGCGCCCGGCGCGAGGTCGTGCGCCCGCGCGTCGCGCGCGTCGAGGCAGTGGTTCGTCGTCTCGATCGTGATGCGCCCGCCCTCCGGCATGGCGTCGCGCGCGTTGATGCAGAGGTTGAGGAGCGCGCTCTCGAGCTGGTTCGGGTCGACGAGCGTCGGCCAGGCGTCGGGCGCGCCCTTCACCACGACCTCCTGGGCGGGGCCGACCGTGCGGCGGATCAGCTCCTCCATCTCGTGGATCAGCCGGTTCACGTCGGTGGGCTTCGGGTCGAGGGTCTGGCGGCGCGAGAAGGCGAGCAGGCGCTGGGTCAGGGCCGCCGCCCGCCGCGAGGCCCCCTGCGCCGCCGTGACGTAGCGGTCGATCTCGCCGACGCGCCCCTGCGCGACGCGGGACTGCAGCAGTTCGAGGCTGCCCGAGATGCCGGTGAGCAGGTTGTTGAAGTCGTGGGCGAGGCCGCCGGTGAGCTGGCCCACCGCCTCCATCTTCTGGGACTGGCGCAGGGCCTCCTCGGTGCGCACGCGCTCGGCGACCTCGTCGGCGACGCGGCGCTCCAGCATCTCGTTGAGGTCGCGCAGCTTCTCCTCGGCGCGGCGGCGCTCCTCCAGCTCGCGCTGGGCGGCGCGGAAGAGCTGGGCGTTGTCGATGGCGATGGCCGCCTGCCCGGCGAGGCCGACCATCAGGCGCTCGTGCCGCTCCTTGAAGCGGGCCGGGCGCGGGTGGCCGAAGAACAGGCCGCCGATCACCTCGCCCGAGCGCGAGGTGACGGGGACGGCGAGGTAGCTGCAGACCGGCAGGTGGCCCTTCGGCATTCCCTGGTGCGGGTCGTTGCGGCCGTAGCGGGGGTCGGCCCGGATGTCGTCCGAGCGGACCACCCCGGTGCCCGAGAAGGTCGGCGCGAACACCTCGGTGTTGCGCGGCATCGGGAAGGTCGCGAAGGCCGAGCGGTCGACGCCCGAGAGGGTGTAGAGCATGTAGCTCTCCCCCGCCTCGTCGGTCAGGTTGTAGAAGAAGGCCCCGAACGCCGCGCCCGAGAGGTCGACGCCCGCGTCCGTCACCATCTGCACGAGGCGTTCGAGGTCGAGCTCGGCGGCGAGCGCCGCGCCGGTGCGGTTGAGGGTCTCGGCGGTGCGGCTCTCCTCGCGGAACGCCGTCTCGGCCCGCGCCCGCTCCACCGCCGCCCAGGTCCGCTCCGCGACGTCGCAGACGAGGCCGACATCCTCCGCCGACCAGAGATGCGGCGCGGGCGCGTGCACGAAGAACACGGCCGAGAGGCGGCCCGCCTTGACGAGCGGCACGACGATCTGGGCGCGGATCTGCAGGGCCTCGTGGGCGGGGCCCGCCGCGATGCCGGCGAGGCGCGGATCCTGCTCCATGTCGTCGAACACCACCGGCCGGCCGGCCGCGAGGTCGCCCATGAAGGTCCCCGCGTAGCTCGGCATGTGGAAGCGGCCGGCGATGGAGCGGATGCCCTGCGCGCACCAGTCCCGCGCGATCAGCAGGTGGGTGTCGGCGCCCTCCCCCTCGATTTCGCCGTAGCCGACGCGGCCGGCGTCGAGATACTCGCCGACGAGGCCGGCGGCCACGGACTTGATCGCGAGCGGGTCGGCGAGCTCGCGCAGGCCGTCGGCGAGCCGCGCCTGGAAGCGCCCGCGCCGCTCCGCCAGGACCCGCTCCGTGGTCTCCACCACGATCGCGATGACGCCGGCGGGCCGTCCCGCCTCGTCGAGCACCGGCGAGTAGTCGAGGTTCATCCAGACGGGCTCGGGGCGCCCGTGGCGGTAGAGGGTCAGCTCGTGGTCGCGGTAGGCCAGCGTGCCGCCCGCGAGCCCCACCCGCATGACGTTGTCGTTGAAGTCGGCCACCTCCGGCCAGCCCTCGCGGACCTTGCTGCCGAGGAGCGCCGGGTGCCGGCCGCCGGCGAAGGCCGAGTAGGCATCGTTGTAGATCATGATGCCGTCCTCGCCCCACAGCATCACGATGGGAACGGGCGACAGCAGCACGATGCCGACCGCCGTGCGCAACGACTCGCACCAGTGCTCGATCGGCCCGAGCGGCGTCGAGGCCCAGTCGAAGGCGAAAACCAGTCTGCCGAGTTCTCCCCCGCCGACGGGGAAGCTGCCGATCCGGGGATGGGCCGAGAGGTCCAACCTGCCGCTCCTCGCTTTGATTACAGGAGGGCATGCAGTCCTCGACTTTTCCTTGTCAATCGCGGCCGTCGCGCAAGTGCCCTGGAACCGGACGCCGCACCCTCCCCGAAGCGCGGCGTCCCGTCCCCATCTCTCGGGCATGCCCGGCAGCGCGCCCGTCCCGACCGATCTTCCGAGACGGCTCGGACGCAACGTCCGCCGGGCCCGGCTGGGCCTCGGGCTGACGCTGGAGGATCTCGCCTTCCTGGCCGATCTCGACGTCGCGCTCCTCCTCGCCGTCGAGGGCGGCGACGGGGCGGGACTCGATCTCGCCGGTCTCTGCCGGCTCGCCCGCGCCCTCGACGTCCCGGTCGAGGGCCTGATCGGGCGCGCGGATCCGCGCTGAACCGGGCGCGCCGCGCGCGCGTTGGGATCGCGGTGGAGGCGGCCCATGATCCTGCCCATGATCCTGCCCATGATCCTGCGATCGATCTCCTCTCGGTTGAGGCTCGCGCCGACGCTGCTTCTCGCGCTGTCGGCGAGCGCGGCTGCCGCGGCCGAGCGGCCAGGCCCCGCTTCCGCCGCCGGCATGGCGCTGACCCTGCCCTGGCAGGGCATGGCGCTGGTGGCCGTGCCCGCGCAAGGCCACCCTGCCGGCTTCCGCAAGGCGGGCCTCGTCTCGCCGGCCGCCGACCCGATCCCGCCCGCAGGGCGGCTGCCGAACCAGCGCACCGGCGCGAAGCGCGACCACGTCGTCCGCGACATCTGCATCGGCTGCTGAGCCCGCGCGAGGGACCGCGGGTACGCTGACGCACGCCGGGCCGGGATCCATGATTCCTGCGGATAGGAAGCCCGCTTTTGTGCAGGCACTCTGCGCGCGCATCACGGATCATCCGTCCACGGATGCTTTCTCGGCGGCAGGATGGGCGAGGATCCGAACGTGTCAGATCAGCGCGAGGCCGGCGGGTACTCCATCCTGCTCGTCGCCGCGGTGCTGCTCGTCATCCTCGCCTACGGCATCGCACTGATGATCCTCGACTGAGGCGGCGCAACTCGCGCTCCCGCTCAGATGGGCTTGCAGGTGCCGTAGCTGAAGCGGATCTCGGTCTGATCCTCCGGGTTCAGCTGCGACTTGCCGAAGTTCAGGCCCGCGAGGTCGAGGGTGAAGAAGTTGGTGGCGTTCTGGCACTTGATCGTGTTGGTCCGCCGCCGCCCCTCGCCGCGGTAATACACCTCCTGGCACTCGTAGAACTCCGTCCGGCCCGCGAAGATCAGGTTCAGCATCTCGCGGTTCAGGATCAGCGAGAAGGTCCGGGTCGGCACCGGCTGCGCCCGCAGGCCGGCCGGCGGCGGTTCGCCCTGCCCGAGCCCGACGGAGACGGTCTCCTCGCACAGGAGCGCGCGGCGGGCCTGCGACAGAGACGGGATCGTGCCCAGCAGTGCGAGCACGAGCGCGATGCCGATCGCCACTCTCATCTGTTCCCCTCGCGCGGCGTTCGCCGTCTATGGCCCGCAACTGTTGTAGCGCAGGGAAAACCAACTTGTCTTGATTATCGAAAGTATTAGTGCGGAACGGCGCGGCGTAACTTGGATCAATGTTTCCGCGAGTTCGGAGGCCGGGCCGGCCGGTGAGATGCGGCGTCATGTGCGGTGAAGCACCTCCTGCCGCGGCCGCCCGGGGGCATGAAGGCTTGAGGGGCCGTGCCGGGCCGCGAGGTCCGGTCCGCAACCGCCTTTGCCCGAGGAGGCCCGCATGAACGCTCCCCGTCCGTTCCGCTGGTTGCTCGCCCTCGTCGCCCTCGTGGTGCCGGCCGCGGTCGCCACCTGCCGTGGCGGGAACCTCGGCGCCGACGCGGGCCAGAAGCCCGACGCCCCGGCGAGCGTCGTCTTCCGCCACTACATCTGAGGCCGCCGGTCAGGCGCTCATCCGCCCCTGCGCCATGACGAGGTGGAGCTTCTCCGCCAGTTCCTCGCGCAGGTAGGGCTTGCCGAGGAGCGGCAGGTCCGGGGGCACGCCCTGGTCGCTCAGGGCCGAGGCCGTGTAGCCGGAGGTGAGGAGCACGCGCAGGCCCGGCCGCAGGCGCCGCGCCTCCACCGAGAGCTGCACCCCGTTCATGCCTCCCGGCATCACCACGTCCGAGAACAGGATGTCGATCCGCTCGGGCCCGCGCAGCCGCTCCAGCGCCGCCGCCGCGTGCTCGGCCGTGAGCGTGCGGTAGCCGAGCTCGCCCAGGCTCTCGACGGCCATCTCGAGGACGCCCGGCTCGTCCTCCACCACCAGCACCACCTCGCCGTTCGCCGCCCGCCGCAGGGGCAGGCCGGCCTCCGAGGGCGTGGGCGCGGCCTGCTCGCAGGAGCGCGGCAGGTAGAGCGCGATCGCGGTGCCGCGGCCGGGGGCGGTCTCGACCTTCAGGTGGCCGCCGGCCTGCCGCGCGAAGCCGTAGACCTGGCTGAGGCCGAGGCCCGTGCCCTTGCCGACGTCCTTGGTGGTGAAGAACGGCTCGAAGGCGCGGGCGGCCGTCGCCGCGTCCATGCCGACGCCCGTATCCGCCACCGAGACGAGAACGTAGGCGCCGGGCGAGAGGTCCGGCCGGTCCGCGAGCTCCAGCGCGTCGAGGGTGGCGTTGCAGGTGGTCACCGTGAGGGTGCCGCCGCCCGGCATCGCGTCGCGGGCGTTGACCGCGAGGTTGAGCACGGCGCTCTCGAACTGGCCGGGATCGAGCCGGACGGGGTCGAGCGCCGCGTCGAGGTCGAGCCGCACCTCCACGGTCTCGCCGACCGCGCGCCGCAGGAGCGGCTGGAAGTCCTTGAGCAGACGGTTCGGATTGACGGTCTGCGGCCGCAGCACCTGGCGCCGCGAGAAGGCGAGGAGCTTCTCGGTGACCTCCGCGCCCCGGCGCGCCGCCTGCAGGCCGGACTTCGCGAGGCGCTCGACGCGGGCGCGATTCTCGGGCGCACGCACGATCATGTCGAGGTTGCCGACGATGATGGTCAGGAGGTTGTTGAAGTCGTGCGCGACGCCGCCGGTGAGCTGGCCGATCGCCTCCATCTTCTGCGCCTGCGTGAGGCGCTCGTCGGCCTGCCGCCGCTCCGTGATGTCGGTCGCGACGCCGGCGACGGCGAGCGGGCGGCCGGCCGCGTCGAGGCGCGTGCGGCCGCGCAGGGCGAGCCAGCGCACCGCCTCGTCGCCGGCCCGGACGATGCGCAGCTCGCAGTCGAGCCGGCCGGCGCGCCCGGCCTCGGCGAGCGCCGCGTCGAGGAGGGGCAGGTCCTCCGGCAGGATGTGGCGGCGCAGGTCCGGGAGGCCGAAATCCGCCCGCCCCGTCTCGTGGCCGAAGATGCGGTCGAGGCGCGGGCCCCGCCGGATCGCTCCGGTGGCGAGATCGAGCTCCCAGTCGCCCATGTCGGCCGCGTCGAGGGCGAGGGCGAGGTTGTCCCGCGCGCTCTGCAGCTCGGCGCGCCGCCGCTCGCGCTCCTCGGCGGTGCGCTCGGCGCGGGCGTAGAGGAAGTCGACCTCGCGCAGGTAGACCGCCAGCACGATGATGCCGGCGAGCAGCGCGCCGAGCCGGCCGGTGACCCAGCCGACCGTGCCGCGGGCCGCGCCCGCCAGCGTCACCGCATTGTCGAGCACGAGCAGGAACAGAGACACGGCGAGCCAGAGCTGCAGCACGGTGCGCAGGCGCGTCCTCCAGCACAGGACCGCCAGGGAGAGCACGGTGAGCGCGACGACGGAGGGTCCGACGCCCGATAGGGTCAGGAGCCGGTAGTCGTCGCCCTCGACCGATTTCGGCAGCCACGCGACGTGGCGGGCGACGAGGAGCGTGATCAGCCCGACCGCGACGAGCGTCGCCGCCACGGCGCCCCAGCCCACCCGCGCCGCGCTCTCCGGCGCAACCGGCCGGCGGCCCCCGCTCCCCTCGAGGATGGCGTAGGGGATCGCGAAGAGCGGCGGCCCGACGTGCCAGAACGTCCAGAGCCACGTCGTCGTGTCGGGGCCGGTGCCGAGGATGCGGCCGGTGCCGAACAGGTTCGGGAAGCTGAGAAGCTGCACCGAGACGATGAGCGTCGTGTAGAGGCTGCCGGTCGCGAGCAGCAGCAGCGGCACCGAGCGGGTCCGCCGGTACTGGGCGAAGAACAGGTAGGTCGTCACCGCGTAGACGCCGATCAGGGCGGCCTGATAGGCGGGCACGAAGCCCGGCATCGGCGCCATCGGCAGCGCCGCGACCGGCACCAGGGTGAAGGTCGCGGCGGCGAAGACGAGGCAGACGAGGGCCGCGAGGCGTCGTTGAGCCGTCCCGGCGGGCGTGGTCGCCAGGGTCGCCTGTGCGGGAGCCGACGTTACCGCGGCCATGTCTCGCTCCAGGGCATCCGCGCGGCCGCCGAGGGGGCGGGGGCGAAGCCTGGCCATGATCTAGCACCTCGCGGCCGACCTGCCCATCGGTCCGGGCGTTCGATCAGCCGCTCGGCCGCCTCGATGCCGGCGCCGGTTCAGGCCGGGGCGGAGGGCCGTACGGGCCGGACTCCGCCCGCCATCTCACCAGCGGTGATGCCAGCCCCAGCCGGCGTGCCGGTAGCCCCACCCGTAGGGCCGGTGCCAGCCGACCGGGCGGTACCCGCCCCAGCGGTGCCAGCGGGGCCCGTACCAGCCGACGCGGCGGTAGCCGCCCCAGCGATGCCAGCGGGGCCCGTACCAGCCCACCCGGCGGTAGCCGTAGAAGGCCGGACGGTAGACGATCGGCCGGTAGAACGGGTTCGGGCGGCAATATCCGTAGTGGCCCCGGTGGAACCCGGGCCCGCAGCCGTCGCGGGCCTCGGCGGCACCGCCGGTCGCCAGCACGGTGCCGAGGGTAAGGAGAGCGGCTCCTGCAAGCTTCAGTCGCATGGGCTATTCCTCCGTTCGAGATGCTTGGAACAACTTGCAGCCCTTTCCGTTGCGACATGAACGGGATTTAATGTTTCTGTTCTTTTCCCGGCGAATGCAGTACGGCGGTGCGGCCGGGAAGGTTCGGTTGCGCCCTGCGATGGGGCGGTCGCGAGCTCGCAGCCATCACGATTTCAAGCTCGGCGGAACCGGGGGCGCCCGCCACGGTTGTCGCTCGAATTTGCCCCTTCCGCTTCGAACAGGCTCGGGACTCACGTGACGGAAGCCGTCGAACGGTCGGAACTCCGGCAGATCGTCGCCGGACTGACGGAGGGGGTGATCCTCGTCGAGGGCGACGGGCGCATCCTCTGGGCGAACGACGCGGCGGTCGCCATGCACGGCGCCGAGAGCGCCGACGCGCTCGGCGCCTCGATCGACGGCTACCGCCAGATCTACCGGATGCGCTACCGCGACGTCGCCTCGCCGCCCGATCACCCGATGGACCGGTTGATGGCGGGCGAGTCCTTCCGGGACGAGATCGTCGACGTGACCTCCCCGCGCGACGCCGACCTCGCCTTCGTGCACTCGCTGCGCAGCCTCGTCGTGCGGGACGCCGGCGGCGCGCCCTCCTGCCTCGCCCTGATCCTGCAGAACGTCACCCCGCAATTCGAGGCGGAGGAGCGCTTCGAGCGGACCTTCGGCGCCAACCCGGCCCCGGCCGTGATCTGCCGCCTCTCCGACCTGCGCCACGTCAAGGTGAACAGCGGCTTCCTGGAGATGACGGGCTACCTGCGCGACGACGTCGTCGGCCGCAGCGTCTACGAGATCGACGTGCTGGCGGGCGCGCGCAACCGCGATCTCGCCATCGAGCGCCTGAAGGCGGGCCGCACCATCCCGCAGATGGAGGCGAGCCTGAACCTGCCGGACGGCGGCTCGCGCTTCGTCATCGTGGCGGGGCAGCCGATCGAGATGGGCGAGGAGCCGTGCATGCTCTTCACCTTCGCGGATCTGGAACTGCGCCGGAAGGCGGAGATCGCCCTGCGCCAGAGCGAGGAGCGCTTCGAGACGGCGTTCCGCCTCAACCCCGTGCCGACGCTCCTCTTGCGCGCCTCCGACCAGGCGGTGACCGGCATCAACGCGGCCTTCACGCGGGTGTTCGGCTACGGCGAGGACGCGGTGATCGGCCGGACGCCGCAGGGCTTCGGCCTCCTGAGGCGGGATGCGGCACGCGAGCACTTCGCCGCGCTGGTCGCGCGGCCGGGACCGACGGAAGGGTTCGAGACCTGCCTGAATCACCAGGACGGCGAGGAGCTCGACAGTCTCGTTTCCGCCGAGCGCGTCGCGATCGGCGACGCGGAGTTCCTGCTCGTGGTGCTGCAGGACATCACCGACCGCAAGCGGGGCGAGCGCGAGCTGTTCGCGGCGATCGAGACGGTGATGGCCGACACCTCCTGGTTCAGCCACGGGCTGATCGAGAAGCTCGCGAGCCTGCGCCACCCGGGCCGGCGGGGCGAGGGGCCGGCCGTGCGCCTCACCTTCCGCGAGCGGCAGATGCTGGAGCTGATCTGCTCGGGCCTCAGCGACGAGGCGATCAGCCGCCGCCTCGGCCTGTCCCGCAACACCGTCCGCAACCACACCGCCGCGCTCTACCGCAAGCTCGGTCTGCACAAGCGCTCCGAGGTGATCATCTGGGGCCGGGACAACGGCTTCCCCTCGGGCGGCACGGCCGGCTGAGCGCGGAACGCCGAACCCGCCCGCCCGTTCCGTTCGCGTCGGCGCCCGTCGCGGCACGGGGCGCGGACCGAGCGACGAGAGGCGCCCGTGACGAAGTCAGTCCTCACCGCGGCGATCCGGATCGCCTGGATCACCGCCGCTCTCATGCCGGGGCTCGCGGCGACCGCCGCCGCGCAGGGCGACAGGCCCGCCAATCTCTGCGCCGAGCTCGCCGCCTTCCTGCACCCGCCGGCGCAGGACCAGGCGACCGGCACGCCCCCGCCTCAGGCCGCCACCGCCGTGCAGGCGCCCGCGCAGGACAAGCCGGTGCCGAAACCCGCCGACAGCGGTGCGCCGCAGAAGGAATCCGGGCAGAGCGGCCCGATCCCGAACGCGGGTCCGGGCGCCTCCGGCCCGCAGGGCGAGAGCCAGAAGGACAGCCAGGCCGCCCCGAAGGCCGAGGCGCGGGCCGGGCCCAAGGCGGAGACAAAGCCGGAGACGAAGCCGGAAGCAAAGCCGGAGACGAAGCCGGCGGGCGCCCCGGCGGCGCCGAGGCCAGACCCGGATTCCGTCTCCCGCGCCGATCAGGCCGCGGCCTCGAACGACCTGCGCGGCTGCCGCGACGTGGCGCAGAGCCTGCGCCGGTCGGGCGTCGCGATGCCGGCGCCGCTGCTCGCACTGGCGGCGATGGACCTGAAGTTCCTGGAAGCCGCCGAGGCACCCTGATCGGTCGGGCCATTCCCGGACACGCCGTAGCGGACCGCGCTGCCGGCTGCTCGGCGCCGCCGAAGGCTATTCGGTGCCGCCCGAGGCTACTTGGCGCTGCCGAAGGCCGGGGCTGCCTCGAGTTGCGCCTTCGTCAGGCGGATCTCGGCCTCGGTCGGCTCGCCGATCGGCACGGTGGCGCGGCCGCGACCGGCATCCGTGCGCGCGGTCGAGCCCGTGGCGGCGTTCTCGGCTCCGCTGCGGCGCTCCTCCACGGCCGGCAGGGCCGCGTCGCTCGTCTCGGCACCCGGCATCCGCTCGGCGCCGGCCGATTTCGCCGCCTCGGCCGAGGGCGCGTTCGCCGGGGTCGCCACGGAGGTCGCGCGGGAGGTCTCGGCGCCGCCCGCGTTCCAGGCGAGCAGGTTGAAGGGCACCGCGACCTGCTTCTCGCCGATGCCGAGAAAGCCCCCGACATCGATGACGACGGCGCGCACGCGGCCCTCCTCGTCCACGAGCACGTCGTCGATCTTGCCGACGCGAACGTGGTCCTGCCCGATCACGGTCAGGCCCTTCAGCTTCGCGGCGCTGAACAGGCCCGGCGGGCGGGCGCTCAGGAACGGCGCCTGCCCCGCCTCCCCTTGCGCCCAGGCCGGGGATGCACAGCCGAAGGCGAGCGCGAGCGCCGCGGCGCAGGCATGTCGAACCATGTGAGGATCCTCCCACCGAACTCTCGTCGGGGGAGAACGGGCGCGACCGCGCCGGGGTTCACCGCCGGCCGGGCGGGCTACTCGGCCGCCTGCCGCTCCACGTAGCCGAGGCGCTCGTTCAACTCGCCGATCAGCTTCACGGCGGCCTCGGCGATGACGGTGCCGGGCGGGAAGATCGCGGAGGCGCCGGCCTCGTAGAGGGCGGCGTAGTCGCCGGGCGGGATGACGCCGCCGATCACGATCATCACGTCCTCGCGCCCCGCCTCGGTCAGCGCGGCCTTCAGCTCCGGCACCAGCGTCAGGTGGCCGGCGGCGAGCGAGGAGACGCCGACGATGTGCACGTCGTTCTCCACCGCCTGGCGCGCGGCCTCGGCGGGGGTGGCGAAGAGCGGCCCGATATCGACGTCGAAGCCGAGGTCGGCGAAGGCGGAGGCGATCACCTTCTGGCCGCGGTCGTGCCCGTCCTGGCCCATCTTGGCCACGAGGATGCGCGGGCGCCGCCCGTCGTTCTCCTCGAACGCCTCCACGAGCTTGCGGACCTCTTCCACCACCGGCGACATGCCACCCACCTCACGCTTGTAGACGCCCGAGATCGAGCGGATCTCCGCCCGGTGCCGGCCCCACGCCTTCTCGAGCGCCTCCGAGATCTCGCCGACCGTTGCCTTGGCCCGCGCCGCGTCGACGGCGAGCGCCAGCAGGTTCTCCGTGCCCTCGGCGGCCTTGGTCAGCGCCGCGAGGCGGCCTCGCACGTCGGCCTCGTCGCGCTCGGAGCGCAGGCGCTTCAGCTTGTCGATCTGGAGCGTGCGCACGTTGCCGTTGTCGACGCGCAGGAGCTCGATGGCGCGCTCGTCGTCCGGCTTGTACTTGTTGACGCCCACGATCGTCTGGCGGCCGGAATCGATCCGCGCCTGCGCGCGGGCCGCCGCCTCCTCGATGCGAAGCTTCGGGATGCCCGCCTCGATGGCCTTGGCCATGCCGCCGAGCTCGTCCACCTCGCGGATGTGCTCCCAGGCCCGGGCCACGATGTCGGCGGTGAGGCGCTCCACGTAGTAGGAGCCGCCCCACGGGTCGACGATGCGGCAGGTGCCGCTCTCCTGCTGCAGGAAGAGCTGCGTGTTGCGGGCGATGCGGGCCGAGAAGTCGGTTGGCAGCGCCAGCGCCTCGTCGAGCGCGTTGGTGTGCAGCGACTGCGTGCCCCCCTGCGTCGCCGCCATCGCCTCGATGCAGGTGCGGGTGACGTTGTTGAACACGTCCTGCGCGGTGAGCGACCAGCCGCTCGTCTGCGAGTGCGTGCGCAGGGGCAGCGACTTGTCCGACTTCGGGTCGAACCCCTTCACGAGCTTCGCCCAGATCAGGCGGGCGGCCCGCATCTTGGCGACCTCCATGAAGAAGTTCGTCGAGATCGCCCAGAAGAAGGACAGCCGCGGCGCGAACTGGTCGATCGTCAGGCCCGCGGCGAGGCCGGCCTTGATGTACTCGACGCCGTCTGCGAGCGTGTAGGCCAGTTCCAGGTCGTTCGTCGCGCCCGCCTCCTGCATGTGGTAGCCGGAGATGGAGATGGAGTTGAACTTCGGCATGTTCGCCGAGGTGTAGGCGAAGATGTCCGAGATGATCCGCATCGAGCCCTTGGGCGGGTAGATGTAGGTGTTTCGGACCATGAACTCCTTGAGGATGTCGTTCTGGATCGTGCCGGCGAGCTTCTGCGGCGGCACGCCCTGCTCCTCGGCGGCCACGATGTAGAGGGCGAGGATCGGCAGCACCGCGCCGTTCATCGTCATCGACACGGTCATCTCGTCGAGGGGGATCCCCGAGAAGAGCGTGCGCATGTCGTAGATCGAGTCGATCGCGACGCCCGCCATGCCGACGTCGCCCGAGACGCGCGGGTGGTCCGAATCGTAGCCGCGATGGGTGGCGAGATCGAAGGCGACCGACAGGCCCTTCTGCCCGGCCGCGAGGTTGCGCCGGTAGAAGGCGTTCGAATCCTCGGCCGTGGAGAAGCCGGCATATTGCCGGATCGTCCAGGGCTGGGTGACGTACATCGTCGGGTAGGGCCCGCGCAGGTAGGGCGCGATGCCCGGATACGTGTTCAGGAACTCGATGCCCGCGCGGTCCTCGGGGCCGTAATGCCCCTTCACGGGGATGCCCTCGGGCGTCATCCAGGGCTCGCCCGCCGCGGGAGGCGGGCCGGCGGCGGCCGCCTCGTAGGGAATCGTCGCGAAATCGGGGATGCGGGACGTCATGCGCTCGCTCGTGCGGGGCTCGAATTGCGGCGCATTATAGGCAAGGCGGGGGGGAGGGCTACTCCCACTCTGGTCGACCTGAGGCGGCCCCTCCCCTCGCCGGGCGTTGCCGCCCCTCAGGGCTTGTCGCCGGCCTTCGCCTCCTTGGCGGCGCTCTCCTTGTCCATCTGCGCGGCGAACTCCTCGGGCGACTTGTCGATGAGGTCCTGCAGCATGCGCTCGACCTTCGCGAGGTCCTCGCCCTTCGGGCACGGCTTCTCGGCGAGCGCCTCCTTCATGCCCTTGCGGAGCTCGGCCTCGGCCGGCCCCATCTCGGCCTTCATCGCCGCGACCTTGGTGTCGAGGTCGGCGCGCTGCTTGCCGGTCGAGCGGATATCGCAGGTCTTGAGCGCCTCCTGCACCATGCCGGCGACGAAGTAGACCGCCACCCGCTCCTTGCTCGGGAGGGCCGGCGCCGCCGCGACGGCGGGCGCCGCCTGGGGAGCGGGGGCCGCGACGGCGGGCGTTGCGGCCTGGGGTGCGGGCTGCGGGGCCGTCGCGACCTGCGGGGTCGGCGCGGGAGGCGCAGCGACCTGCGGGGCGGGCTTGGCGAGATCGGCCGCCGCGGCGGCGGCCGCGTCGCAGCGCTTCAACGCGTCGTAGGCGTCGGGCAGGCCGGCGAGGTCGAAGTCGGCGTCGCCGTCGCTGAAGCGCAGGACGAGCTTCTTGGCGCCGATCAGATCCGGAAGGATGCGATCCGGGAAGCTCGTGTACAGGGTGGTGTCGTCGCCGGTCCACTTCGAGTTTTTGAGGACCATGCGCTTGTCGAGCAGGAAGGCGACCTCGACCTCCTCCTTCTTGTCCCAGCCCCAGTTCTCGTAGCCGAGCGAGATGATCACGACGCCCTCGTCGCGCTTCAGCACGACGGCGTTCTCGGCGTCGTCATCAGCCTTGTCCTTGTAGATCTTGGCCGCGAGGCAGGCATGGGCCCCGCTCATCGAGAGATCGCGCTCGACCTCCCATTTGCCCACCTTTTCGAACAGCTTCCGATCGGCGGCCGCGCCGGGATAGACCATGCCGACGAAGAGTGCCGCGCCCGCGAGACCTGCGGATAATGCCTGGAATCTCATGCTGTGCCCCCGAAAATCCGACCCGTCCGGGACGTGCGGCCGTGCGCCGCCGTCGCTTCTGTTCTTGGACCGGCGAGACTTAGCACGCCGCCCGGTGCGACTTTCTTAATCTGCGTTCCTGATCGCTGAAAAGGGGAAACGATTTGTCACGCGCCGGCCCGACCCGATCCCGGCGCGACGAGATCAATCGAGCGTCAGGCGCTTCCCGGTCCCCGGCCCGCGAGCCGGCCCGTCCGGGCGAGGCGGCCCTGCTCGACATGCCAGCGCGCCTCGTCGACGGCGCGGGCGAGCCGCCGGATCCGCCAGCGGCGGTAGAGCGCGAGGAGCGGGTTCCGCGCCGGGCGCGAGCGGTGATGCCGGAGGCGGGCGAGCAGGTCCGGCAGGCAGGCCCCGGCCGCCTCGCCGGTGGCGATCTCGATCAGTCGGAGCTGCCGGTAGAGGTCGGCCTTGTAGTCCTCCATGCGGGCGGTCCTGCGGCACTGATCTCCGCCGTTGAGGATGCCGGAGGCGGCGGCGCCGTCAAGGCAGGCCGTTGCCGCAGCGGCAACGGCCACAGCCGACGCCGCCGGCAAAAGATGAGAGAAGAATGGGGCCTGCGATCGGGACCTCGCGCGGGTCCCCTCTCCCGTTCGGGAGAGGGACAGGGTGAGGGGTGCAGGTCCTTCCGGAGGGGTCGCACCCCTCACCCGGTCGGCTTCGCCATCCCACCTCTCCCGAACGGGAGAGGTGGGATGGTGCTCAGCTGTCCATCTTGAGCGCGGCGATGAAGGCTTCCTGCGGGATCTCCACGCGGCCGAACTGGCGCATGCGCTTCTTGCCCTCCTTCTGCTTGTCGAGGAGCTTGCGCTTGCGGGAGATGTCGCCGCCGTAGCACTTGGCGGTGACGTCCTTCGACAGCGCCCGGATCGTCTCGCGGGCGATGATCTTGCCGCCGATCGCCGCCTGGACCGGGATCTGGAACAGGTGGCGGGGGATCAGGTCCTTCAGCTTCTCGCACATGGCGCGCCCGCGCGATTCGGCGCGGGTGCGGTG
The DNA here is from genome assembly GCF_007992195.1 of Methylobacterium oxalidis. GTDB lineage: Bacteria > Pseudomonadota > Alphaproteobacteria > Rhizobiales > Beijerinckiaceae > Methylobacterium > Methylobacterium oxalidis. The sequence continues at coordinate 160,383 of NZ_BJZU01000003.1, forward strand.
GACCAGCATCGAGAGCGCGTCCACCGGCTCGGCGTTGACGAGGATCGACATCTTCACGAGGTCGCCCTCGCGGTAGTCCGAGACGTGGTAGTCGAAGGAGGCGTAGCCCTTCGAGATCGATTTCAGGCGGTCGTAGAAGTCGAACACGACCTCGTTGAGCGGCAGGTCGTAGACCACCATCGCGCGCTTGCCGACGTAGTTGAGGTCGATCTGGACGCCGCGCCGGTCCTGGCAGAGCTTGAGCACGCCGCCGAGATACTCGTCCGGCGTCAGGATCGTCGCGCGGATCCAGGGCTCCTCGATCGTGTCGATCTTCATCACGTCCGGCATGTCGGCCGGGTTGTGGAGCTCCTTCGTGGTGCCGTCCGTCATGTGCAGGTGGTAGACGACGCTCGGCGCCGTCGAGATCAGGTCGAGGTTGAACTCGCGCTCCAGCCGCTCCTGGATGATCTCGAGGTGGAGCAGCCCGAGGAAGCCGCAGCGGAAGCCGAAGCCGAGGGCGGCCGAGGTCTCCATCTCGTAGGAGAAGCTGGCGTCGTTGAGGCGCAGCTTGCCCATCGCCGAGCGCAGGTTCTCGAACTCGGCCGCGTCCACCGGAAACAGGCCGCAGAACACCACCGCCTGCACGTCCTTGAAGCCCGCCAGCATCTCGGCGGTCTGGCGCTTGTCCTCCGTGATGGTGTCGCCGACGCGGGTGTCGGCCACCTCCTTGATCGAGGCGGTGAGGAAGCCGACCTCGCCGGGGCCGAGCTCGCCGATATCGGCCATCTTGGGCCGGAACACGCCGATGCGGTCGACGCCGTAGACGGCGTCGGCGCCCATCATGCGGATGGACATGCCCCTCTTGAGCACGCCGTCGACGATCCGCACGAGGACCACGACGCCGAGATAGACGTCGTACCAGGAATCGACGAGGAGCGCCTTGAGCGGCGCGTTCCGGTCGCCCTTCGGCGGCGGCAGGCGGGTGACGATCGCTTCCAGCACCGCCTCGATGTTGAGCCCGGTCTTGGCCGAGATCGGCACCGCGTCCGAGGCGTCGAGGCCGATCACCTCCTCGATCTGCTGCTTCACCCGGTCGGGCTCGGCGGCCGGCAGGTCGATCTTGTTGAGGACGGGGACGATCTCGTGGTTGGCGTCGAGCGCCTGGTAGACGTTGGCGAGGGTCTGGGCCTCGACGCCCTGCGAGGCGTCGACCACGAGGAGGGAGCCCTCGCAGGCCGCGAGCGAGCGCGAGACCTCGTAGGCGAAGTCGACGTGGCCGGGCGTGTCCATCAGGTTCAGGACGTAGTCCCGGCCGTCCTGCGCCCGGTACTCGAGGCGGACGGTCTGCGCCTTGATGGTGATGCCGCGCTCCTTCTCGATGTCCATGGAATCGAGCATCTGCTCGCTCATGTCGCGCAAGGCCACGGTGCCGGTGGCCTGGATCAGCCGGTCGGCCAGCGTCGACTTCCCGTGGTCGATATGGGCGACGATCGAGAAGTTGCGGATGTTGGGTACAGGGGACGCGGTCATCGAGAAACCATATCGCGGCGCGCCCGCGGGCGGGAGGGATCGGCGCGCCGTCTCATGTTCGGAAGAACGTGCGTGCCGCAGATAGCAGCGCGGCCCCCGCCCGCCAAGCGCGGCCCCAGCCCGTCGGGCGAGGCCGGTCGCGGCCTCAGCCCCTCAGCCGGCCTTCGCCCGCGCCTCGGCGGCCATGGCGACGAGGGACTTGCGCAGGGACCCCATGTCGCGCACCGGCTCCGGGTAGGGCACGCGCGCCGTGCGCTCGCCCACCATCAGGTCCATGCCCTCCGGGTCGAGGCCGGTGAGGCGCCACGCCCCCTCCCCCTCGCCGACGCCCGCCGCGTAGAGCGCGAGCGCGTCGGCGTGGTCCTGGTTCATGTGCTCGACGGCGCCGCGCTCGCCGGTCACCACCGCCTCGGCGCCCGCGAGGTCGAGGAGGAGCTCCGCGGCGGTCAGCGTCGCGGCCTTCGCGAAGCCGCCGTTGAGGTGACCGGCCTGCGGAGCGAGGGCGAAGAAGCCGAAATCGGGGAAATCCGCGTAGAGCTTCGCCTTGGGGTGGCGGGCGAGGAAGCGCTCGCGGGCGCGGACCTCCTGCGTCTGTGCGGCGCGGCCCGTCACCGTGAGCCGCGGATGCGCGAGCGGGTCGCCCTTGCCGCCCTGCGAGAACAGGAGCGAGCAGCGCGGGTCGGCGAGCAGGTTGCGGGTGTGGGCGGAGAGTCGCGACAGCAGCATCAGCGGCGTTCCGTCGATGTCGGTGGCGATCGTCACGAGGGAGGCGAAGGGCGTCCCGTCGGCCGTGTCGATCGTGGCGAGCGCGCCCGATCGGATGCTGCGCAGGAGGGTGCGGGCGAGCCCGACCGCGTCGAACGGCGCCTCCGCCGCGGGCAGCGGCTGTGCCGGCCCGCGCCGACCGCCCTGCCCCGTGCCGTCGCTCTCGTCCATCTCGTCGTCCCCGGCGCATCCTCTGCCCGACGATCATAGCGCGGGACGCGGCCCGCACGAGCCCCCGGAGCCCGCGACCTGTTAACCGGATACGGCCAAGCTACGAACGCCGCTCGCTTTTTTCCAGCGATGCCGTTAAAGCTCCATCCTTTCCGCGCGAAACGGACCCCGCGCCCAGCGCGTGGTTGCGTTCGTGTCTTTGCCTGCCCCGTCGGGGCCGGAGCCGGCAAGCGGGTCAGGACGAGCCCGCACCACCTCCGTTCAGTAGGGAACGCGCATGCCGACCATCGCTCTCGTCGACGACGACCGTAACATCCTGACCTCCGTGTCGATCGCTCTGGAGACCGAGGGCTACCGCATCCAGACCTACACCGACGGCGCCTCGGCGCTCGACGGCCTGCGCCACTCGCCCCCCGACCTCGCGATCTTCGACATCAAGATGCCGCGCATGGACGGGATGGAGCTTCTGCGACGCTTGCGGCAGAAATCCGACCTTCCCGTGATCTTCCTGACCTCGAAGGACGAGGAGATCGACGAATTGTTCGGCCTCAAGATGGGCGCCGACGACTTCATCCATAAGCCGTTCTCGCAGCGCCTCCTCGTGGAGCGGGTGAAGGCCGTGCTGCGCCGCTTCGCCCCCAAGGAGGGCCCGGGCGCGCCGGCCCGCGAGGCGGACGCCGCCGCCCGCTCGCTGGAGCGCGGCCTGCTGATGATGGACCCGGAGCGCCACACCTGCACCTGGAAGGGCGAGCCGGTGACGCTGACCGTCACGGAGTTCCTGATCCTGCAGGCGCTGGCGCAGCGCCCCGGCGTCGTGAAGAGCCGCAACGCCCTGATGGACGCGGCCTACGACGATCAGGTCTACGTGGACGACCGCACCATCGACAGCCACATCAAGCGGCTGCGCAAGAAGTTCAAGGTCGTCGACACGAACTTCGACATGATCGAGACGCTCTACGGCGTCGGCTACCGCTTCAAGGAGAGCTGAGGCCGGCAGACGCCCCGCGACCCCGCTCATCATGCTCTCACCCCTCTTCGGGAACACCGTGCGAAGCCAGGACGAAGACGGCGAGCGCCGCGGCCCGCTCACGTGGCCGAGCGCCCTCTGGCACGCGGTCGGTCAGCGCGCCTCGTCGAGCCTGACGCGGCGCATCGTCGTCCTCAACCTCGTCGGGCTCATCGTCCTGCTGCTCGGCTTCCTCTACCTGAACCAGTTCCGGCAGGGGCTGATCCAGGCGCGCGTCCAGAGCCTGCTGATCCAGAGCGAGATCATCGCCGGCGCCATCGCGGCCTCGGCCTCCGTCGACACGGACACGATCCGCATCGACCCGGACAAGCTCCTGCAGCAGCAGGCCGGCGAGGGCGGCTCCGCGGAGGACAACCCGGCGCCCCTCGCCTTCTCGCTCAACCCGGAGCGGGTCGCGCCGCTCCTGCGCCGGCTCGTGACGCCCACCGGCAACCGCGCCCGCGTCTACGACGAGGAGGGCGGCCTCCTCTTCGACACCCGCTCCCTCTACGCCCGCGGCGACATCAGCCGGCCGGAGCCCGCGCCGATCCGCCCGCACAAGCGCAGCCTGATCGAGCAGGCGTTCGACTGGGTGCAGGGCAAGGTGTTCGGCCTCGTGGGCGACCGCACCCGGGCTCAGGAGGAGGTCGGCCCGCAGAACGGCCGCTCGCTGCGCGAGGTCCAGGCGGCGCTCGGCGGCGGGCGCGGCAACATCGTGCGCCGGAACGAGCTCGGCGAGACGATCGTCTCCGTGGCCGTGCCGATCCAGCGCGCCGGCTCGGTCCGCGGCGCCCTGATGCTGTCGACGCAGGGCGACGCCATCGACCGGGTCATCGCCTCCGAGCGGTTCGGCCTGCTCCAGGTCTTCCTCGTCGCGGCCCTGGTGATGGTCGTGCTGTCGATCCTGCTGGCGGGCGCCATCGCCGGCCCGGTGCGCCGCCTCGCCGACGCGGCCGAGAAGGTGCGCATGGGCATCAAGTCGCGCCAGGAGATCCCCGACTTCACCTACCGCACCGACGAGATCGGCCATCTCTCCGGCGCCCTGCGCGACATGACCCAGGCGCTCTACCGGCGCATCGACGCCATCGAGAGCTTCGCGGCCGACGTCAGCCACGAGCTGAAGAACCCGCTCACCTCCCTGCGCAGCGCCGTCGAGACCCTGCCGCTCGCAAAGACCGACGAGTCGCGCGGGCGCCTCATGGAGATCATCCAGCACGACGTGAAGCGTCTCGACCGCCTGATCAGCGACATCTCGGACGCCTCGCGCCTCGACGCGGAGCTCGCCCGCGCCGAGGCGAAGCGGGTGGACATGCGCAAGCTCCTGACCACCGTCGTCTCCGTGGCCAACGAGCGGCGGCGCCCGAAGGACGCGATGATCCAGCTCGACATCGACGCGCCGGCCGCCGAGGAGAACCCCTTCACGATCATCGGCCACGACAGCCGCCTCGGGCAGGTGGTCAACAACCTCCTCGACAATGCCCGCTCCTTCTCGCCCTCGGACGCCAAGGTCCGGGTCGCGCTCCGGCGCGTGCGCAACGAGGTCGAGATGATCTGCGAGGACGAGGGGCCGGGCATACCCGAGCACGCCATCGAGCGGATCTTCGAGCGCTTCTACACCGACCGGCCCGAGCAGGGCTTCGGCCAGAACTCCGGCCTCGGCCTCTCGATCTCCCGCCAGATCGTGCAGGCCCACCGCGGCACCATCCGGGCGGAGAACCGCCCCGGCCCCGCCGACGAGGACGGCCAGCCGACCGTGCGCGGCGCCCGCTTCGTCGTGCGCCTGCCGATCGCCTCCCGGCAGGCCGCCGCCGCGTGACGGCGCGCGCCGCCGGCGGGCCCGCGACGTCGGCGACGCTTCACGCCACCTGCGTGGTGATCCGGGACGCGGGCATCCTGATTCGCGGCGAGGCCGGCTCGGGCAAATCGACCCTCGCCTTCGGCCTCCTCGACCGCGCGTCCCGCGACGGGCTGCACGCGGCCCTCGTCGGGGACGATCGCGTCCGCGTCGCGCTGCGGCACGGGCGGCTCGTCGCCCGGCCGCACCCGGCCATCGCCGGACGGATCGAGATTCGCGGGATCGGTCTCCGGGAGGTCCCGGCCGTGCGGGCGGCCGTGCTGCGACTCGTGGTCGATTGCGTAGACGCGGTGCCTCGCCTGCCGGAACCTGCGGAGCCTGCAGTTTTACTTGGCGTTGCTCTGCAACGCGTGATACTCGGCGCGCCGCTTCGCTCCACCGGTCAGGGGCCTGCCCACGTTCTGGCGGCGCTGGCCGTGGCTTCGCGGTCGCACTCGTGAACGGAGGGGCGCACCGTTTTAGGCGCCCCGTAGCGCCGTGGCGACTTGCATGGCATGATCGTGATGTCGTTTCGAGCAAAACGTCGCGACCGCCTTGCGCATCGTCGTGCGGTGCACAAAATGGCGGCCTCGCTGGCTAGGCGTCGGAAAACGCGTCGATGATTGGAATGGTGCTCGTCACCCACGGGTTGCTGGCGACCGAGTTCAAGGCCGCTCTGGAGCACGTGGTCGGCCCGCAGAAGCAGATCGAGACCATCACGATCGGGCCCGAGGACGACATGGAGCTCCGGCGCCGGGACATCATGTCGGCGGTCGGCAGGGTGAACTCCGGAAACGGCGTGGTGGTTCTCACCGACATGTTCGGCGGCACCCCGTCGAATCTCGCCCTCTCCTGCATGAACGGCGGCGCGGTCGAGGTGGTCGCCGGCATCAACCTGCCGATGCTGATCAAGCTCGCCAGCGTCCGCGACGAGGAATCCCTCGGCGACGCCGTCCTCCACGCGCAGGAAGCCGGGCGCAAGTACATCAACGTCGCCTCCCGCGTCCTGGCCGGGAAGTAGTCTTCCGAAGCACGCGTTGGAATCCGGACTCGACAAGTCCGCGCGTCGGACCAGATGGCCCTGTTCGGGCACGAGACCCGGCAGGACACGAGGGACCGCACGAACCCGATGACCGAGACTTACGCCGACGACGAGGAGCGGCCGCCGGTTCCCGAGGGCGGCTTCCTGCGCATCCTGCCGATCATCAACCGGCGCGGCCTGCACGCCCGGGCCTCCGCGAAGTTCGTGCAGATGGTGGAGCGCTTCGACGCGACGGTGGCGGTGACGCGCGCCGGCGAGACGGTGGGCGGGCGCTCGATCATGGGCCTTCTGACGCTCGGCGCCGCACAGGGCACCTCCATCGCCGTGACGGCGGTCGGCGCGGACGCCGAGACCTGCCTCGACGCGATCGAGGCGCTGCTCGCCGACAAGTTCGGCGAGGACGAGTAGGGGCGACTCAGCGCCCCTCCCCGCCCTCTCTGACCGTGACGGCCGGGGCGCTGCGCCAGAGCGCGGCGCGCCGACCGTCACCCAGGCGCAGGCTGCCGGCGACGATCTCGCCGGAGCGGCGGGCAAGTTCGACGCGCACGGCCCTGCGGCGGGCGAAGAGCCGCGTCACCACGCGCACCATCGCGGCCTCCGACGGGTCGGCGACGATCGGCCGGCCGGCCGTGCGCGCGTCGAGGGCCAGGAAGCTCTCGACGGCATCGCGGATGCGCGCCGGCTCGGAGATCGTCTCCACCTCCTCCGGGCGGAAATCGGCGGGGCGCACCCCGACGAGGCTCCCGGAGGGAACCGCGCGGCGGGCCGGGCGCTGCGCGCGGCCGGGCAGCAGCTCGAAGCGCAGGCACGGCGCCGGCAGCCCCGCGCTCTCCGCGAGATCGAAGGCGAGCCGTCTCCCGTCCGGGCGGAGCCGGGCGTCGAGCGCCGCGCCGATCTCCGCGGCGCAGCCCGCCTCGACGAGGTGGGCGGGCTTCAGCGACAGGCCCGGAGGCGACCAGGGCGTCACGCGCCCGCCGCGCCACAGCGGATGGCCGAACGCGAGCGGCAGCACGGCCCTCAGCGACTCGGGCCCGTCCCCGCGCCGCGACCAGGCGAAGACGAGGGCGCGGCCGCCGCTCTGGTGCTTGGCGGCGGGCAGGAGGTAGTCGGGGTCGCAGAAGGCGGCGCCGGCCGCGCCGCTGCGGGTCAGAAGGGCCCGCCACGCGGCGACCGCCGCCGCATCGATCGAGTCGGCCGCCCGCAGGTCGATGCGCCAGTGCCGCTCGGCCGGCGCTCGCTCGACGGAATCGGCCGCGGCAGGCTCCGCCGCGAGCAGGCCGCCCGCGATCACCGTGAAACGTTGCGCCATCGTTACGTTCCGATCCCGCCCACCGTCCCGATCCGGGACGATCCGGCGCCCGAGCGGCGCCGCCGGGCCTGACGGAACAAGGACGGTGCCGCGGCGCCCGCCCCGTTCCGGATCAGCCGCCCGGGATGGCGAGGGGGTTGTCGGTGAGGGCGGCGGCGTCCGGCGCGTCGACCCGCGGCCGGCCGAGGAAGGCGTCCCAGAGCCGGCCCACGAAGGCCGGATCGAGGTCGCGCACGATGAGGACGAGGCGGGAGCGCCGGTCGTCGTCGGGCCAGGCGGGCAGGCTGATCGGCGCGTGCAGGACGTGCTGCACGCCGTGCAGGACGAGCGGCCGCTCCGGATCGTCGGCGACCGCCACGATCCCCTTGAGGCGCAGGAGCTTCGCTCCCTGGCTGGAGCGCAGCAGGTCGAGGAACATCTCGAGCGCGGCGCGGGACACGGGCCGGTCGCTGGTCAGCGAGAAGGCGCGGATCGCGGCGTCGTGGCGGTTCACGTCGGAGCCGTGCGCGGCTTCCGCCGCGACGTCGGGCACCGCCTCGCCGAGCCAGGCGCGCAGGTCGCCGGCCCGGCCCTCGAGGCCGAAGGGCCCCCCCAGGAGGTCCGAGGCCGGCACGTCCGGCGGATTGATCGCGGCGGCGGGGTTCAGGGCGCGCAGGCGGGCGCGCAGGCCCGCCGCCGCCGCCGGGTCGAGGTCGGCCTTCGTCAGGACGATCCGGTCCGCCACCGCCACCTGCCGCAGCGCCTCAGGGTGCGCGTCGAGCGTCGCGGCGCCGTTCACCGCATCCACCACCGTGACGACCGACTGCAGGCGATAGCGCAGGACGAGATACGGATGGTAGATCAGCGCGTGGAGGATCGGGGCCGGGTCGGCGAGGCCCGTCGTCTCGATGACGACGCGGCGGAAGGGACGGATCCGCCCGTTGTCGCGCCGGCGCAGGAGGTCCTCCAGCGCCCCGATCAGGTCGCCCCGCACCGTGCAGCAGAGGCAGCCCGCACCGAGCAGGACCATGTCGTCGTCGACCATCTCGATCAGCAGGTGATCGAGGCCGACCTCGCCGAACTCGTTGACGATGACGAGCGTGTCCGCGAAGGCGGGATCGCGCAGGAGCCGGTTGAGAAGCGTGGTCTTGCCCGCCCCCAGGAAGCCGGTGAGAACCGTGAGCGGGATCGGCGCCGGGCGCCGGGGATCGTCGGTCATCGCACCGGCCTAGCGGCGGCGGGCAGGCGCCGCAAGCGCGGCGGGCTGCGCGCTCAGCGCGGAGCGCGGCCCGGGATCACTCCTTCGCCTTCGCCTTCGGCGCGGGCTTGGCGGGCGACTTCTGCGCCGTCTGCGCGGGCTTGTCGGCCGGGGGCTTCGCGGCCGCGGGCTTCGCCGCAAGGGGCTTCGTGCCGCCCTTGGCCTGCGGGATGGCGGGCTTCGTCTCGACGGAGGTGTAGGCCGTGGCGGCCTTCGGCACGGCGCCGCCGCGCGCGGGCTGCCTGCGCTCGGCCTGCTTCGGCTCCGCCCGGGCAGGCTTCGCCTCGGCCCTGGCCTCCGCCTTGGTGTCCGGCTTCACGTCCGCCTTGGCCTTGGCCTCGGCGCGGGCGGCCGCCTTCGCGGCGAGCGCGGCCTCCCGCTTGGCCTTCGCCGCCTCCTGCTTCGCGGCGCGCGCGGCGAGGCGCTGCGCCTTCTCCGCCTCCTCCTGCTCGTTCAGCATGATCTGGCTCTCGGCCGGATCGCGGCCGATCCAGACGAGGACGGGCTGGAGCGGCGCGCGGGGCGGCAGGGAGCGGGCCCGGAGCGCCGCGCTGTTGAGCGTGGCGAAGGCGAGCGCGGAGGACGGAGGCGCCGCCGCGCTCATCAGCTGCGCGTTCGCGTTGTCGGCGCTGGCGCCGGCGGCCGCGGCGCTCGCGGTGATGGCGCTCTGGCCCTCGTCCACCGGCATCGGCTTGCGCTTGTCGCAGATGTAGGGACGCATGTCCGGCGGCGCGGCGATGCTGGAGGGCGGCAGCGCGTCGAGGCTCTGGCTCGTCCAGCCAGGCGTCTGCCCGAACCCGTAATCGAACAGGTCCGCCGCCTTCAGGTCGCGCTCCCGTGCCGAGGGCTGGCCCATCACCACCGTGATGATTCGGCGGCCGTTGCGGGTGGCGCTCGCCACCACGTTGAAGCCGCCCGAGCAGATGAAGCCGGTCTTCATGCCGTCGGCGCCGGCGTAGCGGCCCAAGAGGCCGTTGTGGTTCGCCATCACGGAGCGGCCGAACTGGATGGCGCTGATCGAGAACAGGCCGCGCGAGTCGGGGAAGTCGCGCAGGAGCGCGCGGCCGAGCACCGCCATGTCGCGGGCGGAGGTCCACTGGCGGGGGTCGGGCAGGCCGTTCGGGTTCGCCCAGCGGCTCTCGCGCATGCCGATGCGGCGCGCGGTCTCGTTCATCATCTCGGCGAAGGTGTCGACGGAGCCGCCGAGATTCTCGCCGATCGCCCAGGCCACGTCGTTGGCCGACTTGACCATGATGATCTTGAGGGCGTTGTCGAGGGTGATCTGGGTGCCCGGCTTGAAGCCCATCTTGGAGGGCGGCTCGGCCGCCGCGGCGGGCGAGATCGTGAGCAGCGTGTCCAGCGAGACCTTGCCCTGGCGCACGAGGTCGAGGGCGACGTAGGCGGTCATCAGCTTGGTGACCGAGGCGGGGTACCAGGGGTCGGTCGCGCCTTGCGCGAAGATGACCTTGCCCGAATCGGCATCGACCACGAGCATCGGCGCCGTGACGGCGTGGGCGGCACCCGCCCCGACGAGGCTCGCCGCGACGATCACACCTCGGACGAAGCGGGTCAGCATTCGGTTCGGCATCGGGCCTGTCTCGAGAGGGGCCGGCGCGGGCTCGAAGCCCGGCGCCGTTCGGCAGGGTAGCTAGGACGACGGCCAAGCTTCGGCGAGTGGGCAGGGGCCGGCTGCGGGCCGCCCAGGCCACCCGCTCTCCGAGCGTGCGCCGTCCAGGACGCGACTTCAACGCGTGATCCGTGGCGAGAGGATGGCGGGCGCCGCCCTCCACAGGTTTGCTCCGGCGCCCGCGCATGGCTCATCGCTGGCATCCCGCCCGGTCTCGGCCTATGTGCAGGGCGCGATTGGCGTTTTCTCGGCCCGCGGACAGCCGCCGGACCTTCCAGAACGAGACCATGGCGTACGCGGTCAAGGAACTCTTCCACACGCTGCAGGGCGAGGGCGCGCAGGCGGGCCGTGCCGCCGTGTTCTGCCGCTTCGCCGGATGCAACCTGTGGTCTGGGCGCGAGGAGGATCGCGCGGGGGCGGCCTGCACCTTCTGCGACACGGACTTCGTCGGGATGGACGGGCCCGGCGGCGGCCGTTTCGCGGGCGCCGACGACCTCGCCGGGAGAATCGCGCACACCTGGGAGGGCGGCGCCCACGGGCGCTTCGTCGTCTTCACGGGCGGCGAGCCGCTGCTGCAGCTCGACGCGGCGCTGATCGCCGCCGTGCACGCCCGCGGCTTCGCCATCGCGGTCGAGACCAACGGCACGCTCGCCGCGCCGCCCGGCCTCGACTGGATCTGCGTCAGCCCCAAGGCGGGCAACGCCCTCGTCCAGACGAGCGGGCACGAGCTGAAGCTCGTCTTCCCGCAGGCGGGGCTCGACCCGGCCGACCTCGCGGGCCTCGACTTCCCCCACCGCTGGCTCCAGCCTATGGACGGGCCGCAGGCCGCGGCGAACACGCGGGCCGCGGTGGCCTATTGCCGGTCGGACGCCCGCTGGCGGCTGTCGCTGCAGACGCACAAGATGATCGGTATCCCCTGAGCGCGCCGCGCCCGGCCGGACCCACGCAGAAGACACGAGATGAAGATCACCCAAGCCTTCACCTTCGAGGCGGCGCACCGGCTGCCGAACGTGCCCGAGACGCACCGCTGCCATCGGATGCACGGGCACTCCTACCGGGTGGAACTGACCGTCGAGGGTGAGGTCGACCCGCACACGGGCTGGATCGTCGACTTCTACGACATGGAGCGGGTCTTCGCGCCGATCCTCGCCCGGCTCGACCACCACACCCTCAACGAGATCGAGGGGCTGGAGAACCCGACCGCCGAGAACATCGCGGCCTGGATCTGGCATCGAACGAAGGGCGGCCTGCCGGGCCTGTCGCGGGTGAAGGTCTGCGAGACCCCGATGTCCTGGGCCGAGTACGAGGGCGACTGAGACATGGACGCGGGCGGCGACGGGGCGCTGGTGCTGTTCTCTGGGGGACAGGATTCCACCACCTGCCTCGCCTGGGCGCTCGACCGCTTCCCTCGCGTGGAAACGCTGGGCTTCGATTACGGCCAGCGCCACCGGGTCGAACTCGCCTGCCGCGACCGGCTGCGGGGGGGCCTCGCGCGGATCGAGCCCGCCTGGGGGGCTCGCCTCGGGCCCGACCACACGCTCTCGCTCGACGCGCTCGGCGCCGTCTCGGAGACGGCGCTGACCCGCGAGGCGGAGATCGGCTACGAGGCGGGCGGGCTGCCCAACACCTTCGTGCCGGGCCGCAACCTCGTGTTCCTGACCTTCGCGGCGGCTCTGGCCTACCGGCGGGGCCTGCGCCGCATCGTCGGCGGCATGTGCGAGACCGACTACTCGGGCTATCCCGACTGCCGGGACGACACCGTCAAGGCGCTCCAAGTGGCGCTCAACCTCGGCATGGAGCGGCGCTTCCTCCTTGAGACGCCGCTCATGTGGATCGACAAGGCGGAGACGTGGCGGCTCGCGGAGAGGCTCGGCGGCCGGGCGCTCGTCGACCTCGTCGTCGAGGACACCCATACCTGCTACCTCGGTGAGCGCGGCGCGCGCCACGCCTGGGGATACGGCTGCGGCACCTGCCCGGCCTGCGACCTGCGCGCGAAGGGCTACGCCCGCTTCCGGGCGGAAGCCGCCGACTGAGCCTCAGCGCAGGCTCGCGCAGAGCGCCGCGAGCGTGCCCGCGAAGGCGCGGGGCCCGCCGAGCAGACGCTCCATCATGAGGGCCCCTTCGAGCGTCGCGACGACGAACCGGGCCTGCGCGGCGGGATCGAGCGCCGCCCGGACGCTGCCCTCGGCCTGCCCCTGCCGCAGCACCGCTTCCAGCCAGGCGATGTGCCGGTCGAAGAAGCCGACGACGGCCGCGCGCAGCCGCTCGGGCAGCGCCTCCCCCTCGGTGGCCAGGGCGGCGCAGAGGCAGCCGAGCCCCTGCTCCACCCCGCCGAGATAGAGGCGCCCGTAGGCCTCGATGCGGGCCACGGCGTCCGGATGCCCGGCCAGGATCGCGTCGAGCGCGGCGTCGTAGCGCGCCTCGTAGGCGCCCATCAGCGCGAAACCGAGATCCTCCTTGGTGCGGAAATGATGGTGGATGCTCGCCTTGCGGATCCCCACCGCCTCGCTGAGATCGGCGTAGCTGAAGCCCGAGTAGCCGCGCCCCCGAACCAGCGTCTCGGCCTCGGCCAGGAGTTCCGCGCGCGTGTCTCTCATGGTCCGCCAACTCTCGGCCGCAGCCGCCATCACGAGGGCGTTATCCCATTGACGCGCGCAGAAATCTACCTACTAAATGGTTGGTGAGAAGGGCCGGAAGGAACAGGCATGACGCCGAGCACGGCGGAACCGCACGCCGAACCCGTCCGGGCACCGGCTCCTCGGGCTCCGGCTCTCTCGGTCGCGCACCGATGACGGGCCTCCTCTCCCGGCGCGAGGCGGTGTTCGGCGGCCTCTGCCTGTGCTGCCTGCCGACCCTCGGGCGCGCCGCGGCCGAGACATTCGAGATGCGCGAGGTCGGGCCCGGCATCTACGTGCGGTGCGGGCCGCACGAGGAGGCGAGCGCGCGGAACGACGACGCCATCGCCAACATCGGCTTCATCGTCGGGCGCGACGGCGTGCTCGTCACGGAATCCGGCGGAAGCCTCGCGGACGGAGCGTGGCTGCGCGCCGAGATCCGCAAGCGGACCGAGAAGCCGATCCGCCACGTCGTGCTCACCCACGTCCACCCGGACCATTGCTTCGGGGCCGCGGCCTTCGCCGAGGACAAGCCGGCCTTCATCGGGCATCACGCCCTGCGCGCGGCGCTCGACGCGCGCGGCGACTATTACCGCCAGCGCCTCGTCGACATCCTGGGACCGGAGAAGGCCGGCAGCGTCGTCTACCCGACGCAGGCCGTGACGGACGGGGCCGAGATCGACCTCGGTGACCGCACCCTGCGCCTGACGGCGCACGGCACCGCGCACACGAACTGCGACCTCTCGATGATCGACACGGCAAGCGGCCTGCTCTTCCCGGCCGACCTCTTGTTCGTGAACCGGGTCCCCTCCCTCGACGGCAGCCTTCTCGGCTGGCTCAGGGAGGCGGAGCGGCTGAAGGCGACGGGCGCGGCGCGGGCCGTACCCGGCCACGGCCCGGCGAGCGTCGATCTGGCGCCCGCGCTCGCCGACCTCACGCGCTATCTCGGGCTCCTGCGCGACGAGACCCGAAAGGCCATCGCCGAGGACGTGCCGATCGAGAAGGCGGTGCAGACCGTCGCCCAATCCGAGCGCGATCGCTGGGTCCTGTTCGACGCCTACAACGGCCGGAACGTCACGCAGGCCTTCAAGGAACTTGAGTGGGAATAGATCCGGGGCCACATCAGGACGCAGGAGAAACGCCATGAAGACCCTTCGCTCGCTCGCCCTCGGGCTCGCCGTCTCGACGGGCCTCGCCCTCGTGCCCGCCGCCGGCTTCGCTGCCGGCGCCTCCGACACCGATGCCGAGCGTCAGGCGCGCTGGACCGAGATCGCGACCTCGATCTTCGGCGACCGCAAGATCGAGCCTACGGAGTCGCTCATCAAGGTCGATGCGCCCGCCCGCGCGATGGACGCGGCCCTGGTGCCGATCACCCTGACCATGCCCGAGAAGGACAGGATCAAGGGCGTGCACTTCATCATCGACGACAACCCGTCGCCCTACGCCGCCCACTTCACCTTCGGCCCGGCGGCCGACCCGGGCGAGCTGAAGCTGCGGGTGCGCATCAACAACTACACCAACGTGCACGCCGTGGCCGAGACCACGGACGGCCAGCTCTACGAGGCGGCCAAGTTCGTGAAGGCCTCGGGCGGATGCTCGGCCCCGATGGGCATGAGCGACGAGGAGGCCATGCGCGGCATGGGCGACATGAAGATGAAGTTCTCGGGCGACGCGCAGAGCGGCAAGCCCGTCGAGGCCACCCTGATGATCCGCCACCCGAACTTCTCCGGGATGCAGATGAATCAGGTGACGCGCGACTACACGCCCGCCCGCTACATCAACAAGCTCACCGTCAGCTACGGCGACGCCAACGTCTTCACGATGGACGGCGACATCTCGATCTCGTCGAACCCCGTGATCAACTTCGCCTTCGTGCCGAAGGGCAGCGGGCCGATCAAGGTGGCGGCGACCGACAACCAGGGCGGGCAGTGGCAGCACAGCTTCACCGCGCCATCGCCCAGCAACTGAGGCCGCGCGTCGTGGCCGGCACCCGACCGCCCTCCCCCGCGCGGCGCCTCGGCGCGGCGGCCTTCGCCGCTCTCGCGCTCGCGGCGGCGACGCCGGCCGACTCGCCGGTCAACGTGCCGGAGCCCGCCGGGCTCTGGACCGGGCCACAGCACGGCTACACGCCGACGACGCTCAAGGGCGCCACGATCCTCGACATCGGCGCCCTCGACGCGCTGATGGCCGAGCAGCCCGTGCTCATCGACGTCGGGATCATGGACCGGAAGCCCGAGGGCTTCCCGGCCAACCGCCCCTGGCTGCCCGCCCACCGCTCCATTCCCGGCGCCGTCTGGCTGCCGAACGCGGGCGCCGCGCCGCTGCCGCCCGCTGACGAGGCGCTGTTCTTCCGGCGCGTCGATGAGCTGACGGGCGGCGACAGGTCGAAGCCCGTCGTCACCTTCTGCCACCCGGAGTGCTGGGGGAGCTGGAACGCGGGCAAGCGCCTCGTCGAGAAGGGCTACACCCGCGTCCACTGGTTCCCCGAGGGCGTCGAGGGCTGGCAGGACAGGCACGACACCACCGTGCTGCGGCAGGACCCGGCCTGGGCGGCCCGCGCCGCCGAGCCGCAGCGCTGACCGGGCCGGACGAGGCGAGCATGCAGACCCGACGCGCCCTCCTGTTCCTCGCCGCCGCGGCAGCGCTCGCCGGGCCCGGCACGGCCGAGGCCGGCCAGCCCTTCTCGGCCGAGGCCTTCGCGGCCGCGCAGGCGGAGGGGCGGCCGATCCTCGTCGCGGTCGCCGCACCCTGGTGCCCGATCTGCCGCACGCAGAAGCCCATCCTCGCCAAGCTCGCCGACGACCCGCGCTTCAAGAGGCTCGCCGTCTTCGAGATCGATTTCGACACGCAGAAGGATCTGCTCCGGCGCTTCGACGCCCGCCAGCAGAGCACGCTGATCGCCTTCAAGGGAGCGGCCGAGGTCGGGCGCTCCGTCGGCGAGACGCAGCCCGAGTGGATCGAGAGCCTGCTCGAGAAGACGCTCTGAGGCGGGTCCCGGCCTGAACGGACCGACGCCATGACCGGCAGCCTCGCCCTCGCCTTCCTCGCGGGGCTCCTCACCGTGCTCTCGCCCTGCGTGCTGCCGCTGCTGCCGCTGGTGCTCGGCGCCGCCGCGACCGAGCACCGCCTCGGACCGGCCGCGCTTGCCGCCGGCCTTGCTCTCTCCTTCGTGGCGATCGGGCTGTTCGTGGCGACGGTGGGTTTCGCGATGGGGCTCGATGGCGACCTCTTCCGCGAGGCCGCCGCCGGCCTGATGGTCGCCCTCGGGCTCGTCCTGACGCTGCCGGCGCTCCAGACCCGGTTCGCCGTGGCGGCCGGGCCGGTGAGCGACTGGACGGAGGCGCGCTTCGGCGGCTTCTCGACGGAGGGCCCCGGCGGCCAGTTCTGCCTCGGCCTGCTCCTCGGGGCGGTGTGGAGTCCCTGCGTCGGACCGACCCTCGGCGCGGCCTCGCTGCTCGCGGCGCAGGGGCGGGACCTGCCCCGGGTCGCCGCCATCATGGCCGTGTTCGGCCTCGGGGCCGCGCTCCCGCTGCTCGCCCTCGGCCTTCTCTCGCGGGAGGTTCTCGGCGC
Organism: Methylobacterium oxalidis; assembly: GCF_007992195.1. GTDB lineage: Bacteria > Pseudomonadota > Alphaproteobacteria > Rhizobiales > Beijerinckiaceae > Methylobacterium > Methylobacterium oxalidis. The sequence continues at coordinate 177,071 of NZ_BJZU01000003.1, forward strand.
CTGGCGCGCGCGCCTGATGCGGGCCGGCACGGGGCTCAAGGCGGCGCTGGGGATCCTCCTGATCCTGGCGGGCGCGGCCGTCCTGACGGGCCTCGACAAGCGCGCCGAGGCCGTGCTCGTGGAGGCCTCGCCCGACTGGCTCAACGCGCTGACGACGCGCTACTGACGCCCCCGACCCGATCCGCGGATTCCGCCGCTTTCGCTTAAGAGACCAGCATCTTGAAGGCCGGCGATCCGATCCTTTCGATTGACACTGCCTCGGTTGTGGCAGAAAAAAGGCAACGCCCGGGAGCGGCCCGACGTCTAGGGAGGAAACGCCCGGAAAGGGCCGCGGGACGACAGGCCAAACGCCGTCGCCGCAACGAATGCCGCAGGCCCTCCCGGGCGGCATTTCCGCCCCTGCGCCATCTCATCGCTTGATCCCCTGCGCGGTCTGTCACCCTGCGCACCGTTCTCGCGCGCGCCGGCAAGATTTCCGGGCGCGCGCGGGGTATAAGCCGTCGCGAGGGGGCGCGGGCGGCCGTCGATGACGGCCTGCCGACGCGGGGCCGGAGGCCGCCGGCACCTCCGCCGCGCGTGAACGAGGGTTCGAGTCGATGTCCCAGGTCGTGCAGTCCCGGCGCGTGCGCGCCGTCGACCTTGCCAGGTTCAAGGCCGACGGGCGCAAGATCATCGCGCTGACCGCCTACCACGCCCACACCGCCAGCATCCTCGACCGGCACTGCGACGTGATCCTCGTGGGCGATTCCCTCGGCATGGTCATGCACGGGCTGGAATCGACGCTGCCGGTGACCCTCGAGATGATGATCCTGCAGGCGCAGGCGGTGATGCGCGGGACCACGAAGGCGCTCGTCGTCGTCGACATGCCGTTCGGTTCCTACGAGGCGAGCCCCGAACAGGCCTTCCACAGCGCGGCACGGGTGCTGAAGGAGACGGGCGCCGGCGCGATCAAGCTGGAGGGCGGCGCGCATTTCGCCGAGACGGTGGCCTTCCTGACCCGGCGCGGCGTCCCGGTGATGGGCCATATCGGGCTCACCCCCCAGTCCGTGAACACGATGGGGGGCTTCCGCGTGCAGGGCCGCGCCCCGGGCGACGAGGCGCGCCTCCTGGAGGATGCCCGCGCCATCAGCGATGCGGGCGCCTTCGCGATCGTGATGGAGGGCATCGTCGAGCCGGTGGCGCGCGCGATCGCCGCCTCGGGCGCCGTCACCGCCGCCACGATCGGCATCGGCGCCTCGGCCCAGTGCGACGGCCAGATCCTGGTCCTCGAGGACATGCTGGGCTTGAGCGACCGCGCGCCGAAATTCGTGAAGGCGTTCGGCTCGCTGCGCGCCCACATCGAGGCGGCGGTAGAAGCCTACGCGGAGGAGGTCCGCAGCGGCCGCTTCCCCGCCGAGGAGCATACCTACCCGCCGCGCTGAGCCATACCGGAGGCGACCGGGATCAACCCTCGCGGGGGCACGCGTCCGCGGCGCGGCGACGGATCTTCACGAGAGTGTAGGCGCCGTGGTCGGGCTGGTGCTGCGAGAGAGGATTGAACTCTCGACCTCCTCATTACCAATGAGGTGCTCTACCACTGAGCTACCGCAGCGAGCGGTTCGGAGGATCGCGCTGGCGCGTCCCCGTCCGACCGGGAGGGGCATTAGCGGATCGTGGGCGGCTTGGCAATCGGCCGGGCGCCGGAGTGACGCGATCTTCGTGCATGCGGGCGGGAATGCCTCAACCGGGCTTGAAGTCGTCACGCTTGAGGGCCGCGCGGATGATGGCGGCGAGGCCCGCCTCGGCGACGGCGTCCGCCGCGTCCGGAGGAGTGAACCAGCGCTGCTCGCGCTCGTTCTGCTCGGGCCAGCGCTTGAGCTGCTTGCGCACCTCGAGCGGGAAGACCTTGACCTGGCAGAGAACGAAGTCGCGGTTCTTCAGGCGCTTCTCGTAGATGAAGAAGCCGAGCGGCCGCTTCCCGATATGCCCGATCACGCCGGCTTCCTCGTAGGCCTCCCGCGCCGCGGCCTCGAAGGGCTTCCGGCCCTTCATCGGCCAACCCTTCGGGATGACCCAGCGCCGGCTCTCCCGCGAGGTCACGAGCAGCACCGAGAAGCTGCCGTCCGCCCCCTTGCGGAACGGGAGCGCGCCGATCTGGCGCTGAGTGGTGCGCTCGGATTCCCCCGGATACGACATCATCGCGGGTACGCAGCCAGCCACGCGCCGACGGAGCCGGATCCCGGCGGATGCGGCGTCCTTCCTCTCGGCACATTCGACGGCGTCGGGATGATCGGGGCCTCCTCGCAACTCGGATGGGGAACGCTGCCGGAACCTCGGCGACCGGCCCGGCACGAACCGTCACGCGCGGCCGGGGCGAAGCCGGTCACCGTTCTCCCGTCGCCATATGCGCTCCGGCCGGAGCCTCTCAAGAAGAAAGTTAACCGGCAAAGCGAATTTTCGGGACGATCGTCGCGCGCGGCCCCGCGCCCTGCTCTGCCCGCCACCGCCGCCGCGCTTCCGGCTCTCAGCCGTTCGCCGACAGGTTCTCGATCAGGTGATTGAGATCCGCCCGCATCGCCTGGATCTCAGGCTCCGTGAGGTTCAGCTGGCACATCACGGACTGGCGCACGTGCACCGCCTCGGCCCGGAGCGAGCGTCCGCGGGGCGTCAGGCCGATCTCGACCTCGCGCTCGTCGCTCTGGCGCCGGTTGCGAACCAGGAGGCCCGCAACCTCCAGCCGCTTCAGGACGGGCGTGAGCGTCCCGGAATCGAGCCGCAGGCGCCGCCCGATCTCTGACACCGTGACCCCCTCGGTCTCCCAGAGGACGAGCAGCACCAGGTACTGCGGGTAGGTCAGGCCGAGCCGGTCGAGGAGCGGGCGATAGGATTTCGTCATGCGGTGCGCGGCCGCGTAGAGCGCGTAGCAGAGCTGGTTGTCGAGCAGGAGCGAGTCCCAGAGCATGCCCGCATTGTCCTTCGGCGCGTTCACCATTCACACCATGCCGTTCGCCCACGCCGGCACGGCACGGAGGCGTCGGTGCGCTCCGGCCGGGCCGCCCTGCATACCATGATACCTGGCTTGGCGGGGCCAGCTACCGGCAGGATTCTTCCACAGGGCCTGAGAGATAATGCGGGCCCTGTCTCAAATTTCCAGTGCTCCGCGCCCGCCGGGGAGCCTAGATTTTGTTCAAGCGGCACCGGACCGGTGCGCTGACGGCGGTGCCGGTGCGGGAAACCTGTCCCGGCAGACCCGCGGAGCCGCTCGATCACCGTGCCGCGACACCCGTCGTGCACGGCGTCGGGGACCCGTTTCGAGGGGCGAACCTCTTCGGTCATGTGAGCGCGAGACGAACCGATCCGAAGCCGCGCGGAAGGCTCCGGCAGGGGCTTGCCAAGGTCCGGACGAGCCACTAAACACCCCCCTCATCGGCCGGGCAGCGCACGCAGCCCCGCCCGCAGCGCGCCCGTAGCTCAGCTGGATAGAGCACCAGACTACGAATCTGGGGGTCAGAGGTTCGAATCCTTTCGGGCGCGCCAATTTTTTCAATAACTTAGCAGAGTCTGCTGAAATTCCTTGCTTACGGAATTTGTGCGGTTGTAAGCATCCGTAAGCACCGGGCTAGCTTGGCAGGTGCCGGTCACAATCCTGTGAACTCGGAGCCTGCCCGACGTGATCCGGACGCGGAATGACGTTCTCGGTCGGCCTCTTGGCCGCCTGAGCGCCGGTAGCGGTCTCTTGCGCCAATCCGGGCGGCGAGCCGGGCTCTGAGCAGTTGGAACTCGCCTTCGAGACGTTTGAGCTGCGCAGCATCTGCGAACGCCGGCGGGCCGCGACAGCGGCGATCGGTCAGGCTGCCGCGCGTGAACTGGAACAGCGTCTCGCCGATCTGGTTGCGTCCGACGACGTCGAAATGCTGTCCACTCTCTTTCCAGGGGAAATCCTCGATCGTACGCCGACCGAGCGTTCCATTCGCCTGCAGGCCGGCTACGACATCATCTTCTGCGCTTCCCACGTCAAAACACCGAAATTGCCGTGTGGCGCTACTGACTGGGCTAACGTGTCTCGCATCAGAATCACCGGAATCGAGCCCGTCCATGGCTGACGCAGCTTTCCAAGCTGACTGGTTTTCGAAGCCCGGCGATACGCTGTCTGCCCTGATGGCGCGCCGCGCGCTGTCGGCAGGGATGGTTGCGGAGCGGATGGGATGCGACACGTCGTTGGTTCATGGCCTTCTAGCCGGGACTGCAGCGATCGACGAAGACATTGCAGCGCTTCTGGCGGCGAGTGTCGGAGGGTCGGTTTCGTTTTGGAAGGCACGCCAATCGCAATTCGAACGAATGCTCGAGACGGCGGCCACTTCCGCGCCACGCGATGAGATTAAAGCTTGGCTGAAGGCAATTCCGCTCAAGAACATGGCCGACGCAGGCTGGATCAAGAAGCCGGCCGACACTCACGAAGCGACCAAGACCACGTTATCGTTCTTCGACGTGGTCAGCCCGCAGGAGTGGTACGAACGCTATACGTCTTTCGGCAACTCGTTCTCCTTCCGAACCTCACCAGCGTACGAGTCAAAGCTGGGTGCCGTCGCCGCTTGGCTCCGTCAGGGCGAGTTGCAGGCAGCTATGGTGCCCTGCGCTCGCTGGGACGCGGATACATTTCGCTCCAGCCTAGAAGCCGTCAGGAAGCTTACCAGGGCCAAGGAGCCGGCCTACTTCCTTCCGCGGCTTCAATCTATCTGCGCTCGAGCCGGGGTCGCGGTGGTGATCGTCCGAGCTCCATCAGGATGTCGAGCCAGCGGAGCGACGCGCTTCATTAGCCCTGACAAGGCAATGATAATTCTGAGCTTTCGCCACCTATCGGATGACCATTTTTGGTTCACGTTCTTTCACGAGGCTGGCCATCTCCTGCTGCACGGCCCCGAGCATACGTATGTGGACGGTGATGAGTCCGAAAATACGGAGAAGGAGACTGAGGCTGACGCGTTCTCTGCAGGCGTGCTGATCCCCCCAGAGCGCACCGAAGCGATGGCGGACCTTCGAGCGCGCTCCGAGGAGATCATGCGCTTTGCAGTTTCGCTCAGCATAGCGCCTGGAATTGTTGTGGGTCAGCTCCAGAAAATGGGGATGTTAGACTACAAGCAGTTCTCCTGGCTGAAGAGAAGGTACACTTGGGAACAGATCGAAAGAGCCTTAGATCATCCCAAAAAGTGAATAAACTTCTTCGGACTCTTCTGCCAGTTGCACAGCGAGTCTTCCATCACTTGCATGCCAACTTTTAGCTTGGCATCAAGAGCACGAAGCCGCTCTTCGAGAACCTTCTCAGAGATATTTGCATCCGGCGTGCCGCCGAAGAGAAGCCGTGCTCCCTTTAATGGCCCCGTTGCTCCGATGAGGTACGCCGAGCCTGGCTCAATCGGGGCGAGATCAAGCCGACCAACCAAGGCCAAAAAGTCGAATTTTCCGAGCCGTCCGAAGCGCAAGACCTTCATCGATCTGTAGAAATGATCGAAGATGCTATGAGGGTCATTTCCACCGGCCTGAACCAGATCCCTAACCATCTTTGCATGCGATCGATGAGGCCCGACCCACTCGACGTAGCTCTCGATAACCGACGCGGTTCCCTTCTTCGAGTCTGCCCGAAGGCTCTCATACTTGCGATGGTTGCTGAAACCTCCACCGATCTTGTGCGCGTGCGCCGTCAGCCAAATTCGGAAGGATCCGGGATCTTTGCTGATACGGGCCCAGGTCCACTGTCCTGATCCCAATCCGGAGTAGACCTCCTTCACCCGGAGCCAACCGTGCTTCCGGTGCTTGCCGAAGTGGGCAGAAAGAAAGAGGAGCCAAAACGCCTCATCGAACTGCCCTTGGCTGGCAAGGTACATTGAGCCCCGCTCGGGATCGAAGAGCGGACTTGAGGGATCAGCGCGATCCGGGCTGATATGCCGCTTTCGCAGGTGCTGGGTGTAGTCGAGGCGCCGCAGGCTCGCCACCATCTGCAGGGCTAGTGTTTCCGCTGCTGCTGCGGCAGCGATCCCTGGAAGCGGATGCTCCGTTGCTGAAAATTCTTGGAGGGCGGTCTTTAACCGTTTCGCGATTTTTTCGTATTTCGGCCACACGCAGAGCACCCACGGGATGAGAAGCGAAAGGAAAGGATGGAAAACTAAGTTGGCCGCCGCGTGGAACGGCGCTTCATCGTCTTCCGAGCTCGGATGTAAGGTGTATAACGGTCAAAAGCCATCTTTGATTCGATAGCGTCAATATTAGACTTGTCGCCAGTGGCTGCAAAGATTTGTAGCAGACGCGCGAGGTCAGCCCAGTACGAATCGATATCCCACCAATCTGGCTGTAAAGCCGTTCCGTTGCGAATACCTGCTTCCAGCTTCAGCAGCTTCGAAAGCGAAGACCAAGGGTCTCCTGCGGGCATGGATGGCATGGAAACCGTCGATTGAATGCCCTCGGTAAGGTACTGCCGAGCGGCCGACCAATCTTCCTCGTAAAGATGCAAGCTGCCGGCGAAATGCTTATATGTCCCGAGTTTGCACCCTAAAGTAACGGCCACAATTTCTTGAATCATCGTGAAGCAAAACACATCGTGAGCCAAGCCCTTGTGAGCATCGTTTGAGCGCATTGTGACAAATAGATGGAGGCACCGGTCGCGTACCAGAAACTGCAGCGTGCAGGTACATGGAATTTCTTTGTGTCTACGTGAAATATCCTCGGCATTAAATAACTGGATTACGGCACGTCGAGAATCTGGGTGCTCTGTGAGCAAATCGACCACATTTTTAAGTTGGTTGTGACCTCTCTGGTTGAATATCCTTGGGCCGTATGCGCCGTGAACTGTGCTTCCGTCCTCCGTCTCTTCCTCATAGGCTGGCACATAGTGGCGGATAAAGTCGAGGCTATCGCTCCCTGAGAGATACCAGCATAGCTCACCCAAACAGCTGAATGGTCGTCCGCGCGTTTCGCTCCGACTGATACGGGCCCGTGGATTTTTTAGTTCAAGTAAGACGCCTGCCAACTCGAGGGCATCGCCCCGTGAAGGCTTAATGAGAGTCTTGCTGGCGAGAAGCTTTGGATAGACCTTTCGCAGAAGGTCGTCGAGGATGTTACTCGAGAAACGCATCTGCGCACTGAACCCCTGCAGAATCGGACCAAAAACAACGTTGTGGTATCCAGCACAGTATGTGGCGTGCTTGTTGGCCGGGCCGCCGGGTCAGGTATATGCTCCGAGTATCGATGAGGTTGCCCAGCAAGTTGTCAACTTGGCGGCCTCAAGCAAGCCCTAATGCGCGGAAGTGCTCGGCCTTCGAGGCTGCCCATGGGTCGTCGGGTGCCGCCTTTTGATAGGCGCGCAGGAAAGCCGCGGCCTTACCGGTATCGCGGAGCTGCTCGAACACGGCGACGAGGCGCCGGAGGATCGCAGGTTTTCCCGGTATCCTTCGGTTTAGATCCATGAGCTGCTCGGCGGCGTCCTCGTACTTCGCATCGAGGGCGAGGATCGACGCATGCTTCAGGAGCAGATCCGGCGCGTCGGGCGTTTCGGCCAGGCATCGCGCCACAAAGACCCGGGCACGATCCACCTGGCCGACTTCCAAATAGGTCGAGAGCGCCAGGCGCCGCAGCTCGGCTCCTGTGGAAGTCGGTGAGTCCACGACATCAGGGCGTGCCTCGAGGTCGCGAATGCAATCGAAGTACCGGCCCTCCTGGTACGACGCCTGAACCATGAGAAGGAAGGCCTGGGCATCTCTCGTGGACTCAAACTCTGCGCGCGCGACGAGCTCCGCGTCGCGGTAGTCTCCTGCTTCGACCAGGCGCACGGCCTGTGTGGACCAATCCTCCCGCAATGCCTGGGGTATGGCCAGCATGCGCGTTGGAGTGAACTGAAGCTGGGCGCGCCTCACCGCGCGAAACGCGTCCAGCATAGCGTCGATGTTGGGCCATCGTTCCTCCGGCGCAAGCTTCAGGCAGCGATCAATGTAATCGTCGAGCGGCTGCGACACCGACGAGTTGACCTCGCGTGCACGCGGGAAGGGAACATGACGAGCGACCTGGCTCAACGTGTCGTGCGGTAGCCGCGCTGTTACGAGATGGTAGAGCAGTACGCCGAGGCTGTAGACGTCGCACAGGAAGCCGGAGGTTCGATTTTTCGACAACATCGTCGCTCCTACACTCTCTGGCGCGGAGTACAGGATGGTGCCCCCGTTTTCTCTCGTGCGCGCGTACATGTCCTCGGGCAGGACGCTCGAACCGAAGTCGGTAAGCTTCGCGCGGTCAGCGGAGACGAGAATGTTCTGTGGCTTGATGTCGCCGTGGGACATGCCCAGGCGATGCAGGTGAGCACATCCCTCAAGTACCTGCTCGAAGACACCGAGCAGCTTGTCGTAGCTCGCCACAAAGCCTTCCTCGCCCTTGTCGAGCAGCTGGGCTAGTGTGATGGAGGGGAAGTACTCCATCTCGATCACGTACCACTCTCGCTCTGGGGGTACGCGGCCCATCCAGTAAACGTCGACCACGCATGGGTGCGGCAACTGCTCTATGAGCGGGGAGCCTTCAGCCAACTCCTCGTTTCGCTTTCCTTGTGCCTTTGGGATCTTCACCGCAACGATGGCACCGTCAGTGAGGCGCTGGGCCCGCCACACCCAGCCGTAAGAGCCGTCGCCGAGACACTCGATCAGCTCGTAGCGTCCGCCGAGGCGACGGTCGGCGCGTGGGACGAAGAACTTGCTCGTCATCAGTGGCCTCGCCGAAGAATGTGCTCGAGCCGCAGCCGTCCATCCTGTCCGACACGAACAACGAACTGGTAGAAGAGGAGCCGCGCGACCGGGTTTCCCGGAACGCGTACGCCTCCCGCGGCACGAAAACCGCCTCGCACAATGTTACGCAGGTTGTCATGGTCGGGCAGCGTCACGATCCCGACGCTCCAGTAGGCCAAGAGCAGCGTCGCGCTCTCACAGCCCCACCTCTGCTGCGCGAGAAGCAGGGTCTCGACCTTTGGACTGAGATCCTTCTGCTTGCCCGAGTAGCGCTCGAACTCTGCCAGCAGCGACACAAGGCGCGTTTGGCGGTCGAACCACACGGAGTCAGATCGTACATCCTCTTCGACGTGAGCGAGCGCGCGTTCGCGCGGTGCCGGCACCTCAGAAACTGACGCGAATCCGAGATCGCGGCCTACAGCGGTTAGGAAGGTGCAGCCGAGGCTGTGAACGAGGTGGCCGGCATCGTGCACGCCCCATTCGGTCCACATCGGCAGATGAGAGGTCGCAGCTTCAATGGTCAGTCGACTCTCCGCGACATTGAGCTCAACCACCAAACCTCCCCCAGATGTTCAGCACCTCCGGCGACTCGCCGCCGTGGACCAATGCCTTCGTGCCGACACGGACGAGAAGCGGCGCGGGGATCGAGCGTCCGCAAATGAGCGCCTCGCCAGTCGACAGCCCAGGAAGCTGATCGAGGTCTGCTGCGCTCACCATGTCAGAGGTCTTCGCGATAAATCGCTGGTCGTCCGGATTCTTCAGGCGCATTGCGATCAGAGTGTTGCACTGCGAGGTAACGTCGGGATCAAGCTTTGACGGGCGCTGGCTCACAACCGCGAAGCCAACGCCAAATTTTCGTCCCTCGCCAGCGATTTTCTTGATGATCCGATGGCTTACTGCGGACTCGCCCGCCGGCGCGAAGTTGTGTGCCTCTTCGTAGACAAGGAAGGAGGGGCGGATGCGGTCAGTCTTGCTCGAAGCCACCCGAAGAATCTCGCTCGAGATGAGCGCCGTAATGACTTGCTTCGCCGTGTCGCTGAGGCCCTGTAGGTCGACAATCACGAGGCGGCCCTTGCGGTCCGTCGGTCTGCCGATCATCTCGTAGATGTCCGTCGCTGCCGGAAGGCCTGAGTGATAAAAGCTCTGCGCTTCCTGAAGCACGCGCGAGAGCTTCATCGACGCGACCGCCGCGCTCCGACCATTCAGGGCCGTCGCCTCGGCCGGGCTAAGTTCGTCCCACTGACGGACGTCATCGATCCCGTCGCCGAGATAATGGCGCAGCCGGTTGATATCTCGCGGCATAGTACGCTCTTGAGAGACCCAGTAGCGGATAGCCACGTCAAGCACGCGCTGCTGCGGCTCCGTGAGCCCCGGCAGGATCTCGCTGATGTCGTCCATCTCGAAGCGATCGAATTGCAGCGCCAGCTCTTGGTTGGCGCCCGCGTACTTCTGCCGGAATGACGGGTTCTGTGGGCTGTAGACCGAGATGCCCGCGCCGGCCTCGCGCAGCCGTTTGAACGCGTCGCGGATTGCAGGCAGTGCCACCCGGTCGCGCTGATCGTCGAGTTCATCGGTCCGATCGTTGAAATGGAGCTGCGCACCTGCAAGTGCGCGGCCGTATTCACCGTGCGGGTCGAAGACGACGACGGTACCATTGTTAATGGCGACGAGCCGCTCAATGATACGGCCCACGGTGTACGACTTGCCCGATCCGGTCATCGCAAGGACGGCGAGGTGCTCTGTCACCAAGCGGTTCACCTCGAGGTATACGGGCACGGCCGAGGCGCCCCGTTCGTAGCCGACGAGGTTGCCGATGTGCAGGCTGGAGTGCTCCTGAAACTCGTAGAATGCGCTGAGGAACTGGAAGTCTACAGGCTCGACCGGCGAACCGGGGTCGAGAGCACGGCGCGGCATCTTGATCTGCCCGCTGTCCGGGTCTTTGTAGCCGATCGCTTCGAGCTTGCCGAGGATCTGCTCGCCCGTGACATGCGCACCGGGCAGCAGCTCTAACTCTGTCACGGCCTGCCCGAGCCCCGAGTTGTAGAGGACGTTGCTGCGGCTGATGCTCACGATGCGCGCGAGTACGTCGGTCTGCGCCGCATCTTCCTGCTCGCGATGCCGCACGCGCACGAACTCACCGCGCCTTCCGGCGAAGGACGAGTTGAGCACCATGGAAAGGTTTGTTGGATCGCCAGTGTTACCGACGAGTCGGCCAAGGATGTGGGTCGTCATCAATCGTGCTCCTTACGTCGCGAGGTCAAAATTCGAGAGCCAGATGCTCTCGATCTCGCGCCGCTTGAGCTCACTTGCGACGCTTCGGCCGTAGTGTTCGAGGAACGGACTGAGGGCGCCCAGCTCGCGTTCGGCCAACTGGACAGGCAGCGGGGCCGAGGCGGTACCGCCAACTGCGGTGAGGGCCATCGTTAGCCCAACGACCTCGTTGATCGACTCGCTAGTCCAGTCGGGTGCGTCGCCAACAAGCTGCATCAGGCGCGGCTCCGTCGTCTGCCCAGCGCGGAAGTGAAGACCGATGATTCCGAGGTCAACGACGGGGCCGGGCTCCATACGCGGGGCATGCACATTCATGCGAAAGGCCGCCGTCCTCGTGAAGCTGCCGAGAATGCCATGCACGAAACGCCGCTCGCCGACACCCAGGATCGCCTCGCGCGCCCCCTCGAGCGCAGCGAACTGGTCTCTGTCGATCCTCTCGGTCGGCAAAATCTGGCTGCGGCCAGCCTGGAGCCGCAGGTCTTGCTGCGCCGACTGAACGATGGCGCCGAAACGCTGTGAGGCGAGACCGATAATGACGGGACCGCTCGGATTCCACGGGAAGAGCCGCGCGCGATACCGAGCCCAGAACGTCTCAATGATATCGTGCGTAGCTCTGTAGGCCGCCTGGTAACCCTTGTCGCTGGAGCGATCGGAGGGCGGGACCATGCCTCGGTCCATGACCAGCGGAGTATCGAGGAAGATCAGTCGTGAGCGTTCTTCAGCGACCGCGCGTTCAGCAAGCTCGTAAGCCTGCCGCATTGCAGACAGCGCGAGGCGCTTCGACTGGTTCTCGTAGTTAATGTCGTCGATCTCGCACGCGCTGTCTTGGCCCGCGGTCGAGACGGCATTGTGCTCGACGAGCAGATCGCATCGTGCTGCCGCAGCTGCGTATAGAAACCCGCCGATTGTCCTCGTCGTGGAGGCGTGAGTGGCGATGCCCGATGCTCTGGTGTCGATCGGGTTCGGGCGTTCGACAGCACGTACGAGACCTGCCTTGACGAAAAGTGGCGCGACGCGCTCGAGATCGCGGATCTGTTTGAGCAACCGCCCAATAGTGCCCGGCAGGTGTACCTGCGTCTGCACGGCAAGCGTCTGCGCCAGGGTTCGGTTGGTCTTCATAGGGACGCCTCGCGAAGCCCGATGACGTAGGACGCATAAGGGCTTTGCATCACAAGCCCAGTTGCCTCGCTCGTTGGCACAGCGCCTGCAACTAGGCCTCGAAGCTGCAGCTCGCTCAATAGATCCCGCCCCCGCTCAGACGAGTACTGGAAGACGGACGAGGAGCGCAGTGCAGCGATGGCCTGCTCCTCGTCAGAGAATGGCTTGCTGAGAAGGAAGACGAGCAGCCCGTAGTGGTCAGGAGATAGCGGGCTATGAGTGACAATACCGGTTGGCTTTTCTTCTCCCGCCAGCTGGACCAAGCTCTCAATCCAGCATTCCAACTTGTCCGGCACATCCAGCGCTGCCAATGACCACAACGGAAGGCAGGTCACAGCAAACAGTCCCGCGGCTGGGTGGAGGCGGTACGTACCCACACACACACTGAGGTCGCTCCAGGTGGCACCCGGCACCGAGGGCGTCTGCAGCTTGCCTTCGAGCCTGTGCGTGACCTCAGAGGCGAGCACCGTGCCGAGCCCCTCACCGCCTCGAGGCGCGCTCTCCAGTCGTTCGGCACACCACGGCACGGGGAGCTCGCACATACCAGGGGCGAACGGAGGCACGAGCAGTAGCATGTGCCCCGGCGCGCGCGTCCACTCGACGAGGCGTGATTGCTCACTTGCGTCGGCTTCTTGAAATGCATCAGCGAACGCCACGAGCACGCCGCGGCCGTCGGGGAGCACCGATGCTTCCTGAGCTGCGATAGCCTCTCGCAGGATCTTTCCTCGGCGGTGAGCGGCAAGAGTGCCATGCAGGAGCACAGGGACAGTCATAACTTCAACCTGAGCCGATATGTGCGCTGCACGAGGTTTCGCTTCACGAGAGCTTCGGCCTCCTGCGGCTCGAGTGCCGGATCATGGCCAGCGTCGAGAGCGCCCACGATGGCGCACCAGCGTTCGAAGCTAATGCCGGCGTCGCCGAGCAGCTTTCCCCCCTCAACAGCGCTCTCCTGGACGCGAGCGCGCTCGAGCTTCTGCGCCATAGCAAGCGCGCCCACGTCCTCCACCTCCTTCAGCGAGAGGGGATTCGGCGATGCAGCTCCAGTCGCCTGGGCGAGTGCTTCGAGCCCCCGATGGACCTTCTGAAGCTCTGCACTCTCGACGAGCCGCCTGCGATATTCGGCGATGGCGTTCTCAATCGTAATCACGTTCCCAAGAAGATTTGAGAGCGAGTTGCGCGGCTCGTCAAGTAGGCCGCGTGCGCGTGACATGAGGGGCTGAAAATTACCTAACTGAGCCGGACCATCGAACTCTGAGCGAAGCCGATCGACCTCCTCTCCTTTGACATCATTCAGCGTGCTTTTGATGAATGCTAGGCGCCCCCGGAGCTTGTCGAGCGTCAGTGCGCTCTTTGGATAACGGAAATCAGTCGGTTCTCCCTTCAGCACAGTATCAAGTTTGGAGATGCGCTCATTGGCGCTGAGGAAATCAGCCTGCAGCTTCTCGTAAACCGACTTGAGCTCGCGGAACGTGCCGGTAATCTGGCCGTCACATTGCACGAGTGGCAGCTCGACCCAGGTCGCTAGATCGATCCCTACCTCGTGTGCGAGTTTCTCGAGCTGCGCCGTCGCGTCGGCGACCTTCAGGTCACGCAGATTCTGCCGGAGCGTGCCTGGCTGGTTGGCCTGCACCAACTCGGTCGCGCCCGGCATCGCGGCTGTCGCGAGCGCTCCGTCCAGAATGTGACCGATCTTCTCGAGAGAAAGAGTGAACAGCGCGATGGGGAAGCCCTGCAGGGATTTTACGTCGAGGCGCATCTCGTCCGCCATCGACATTGTTCTCGAACGAATGCGAGTCTCCGTGCGCCGCACGAAATCGACGAACAGCGACGCGCGACGGATACGCTGCCAGAGCGGAACAGCGTCGGACTCGAAGTCAAGCGTCTTGACATTAGCGTCCTGCTGAATCGCCAGGAATTCATCGCGCCGGTAGACCCAATCGACAGTGCCGAGGATGCGCAGACGCCTCTGAGCAGCGATGCGATAGTTATCGACTGTCGCCGTCTTCGTCTCTGTCCTGTCGAGTGCGTCGAGGTCGGAGGTGCTCTCAGTGAGCTTCTTGCGGGCTGTAAGTGTTTTTGTTCCAGGCGCTACAGTAGTTCCTTCAGGCGCGAAAAGATCTTTCACTCGCCCACTTCCGAACATCTCTCCCATCTCTGAGACAAGCTGTGCGTAGTCATTCTTGAGCCAGTTATGGGCCTCCTGGATCGCGCCCCGCAGCTCGGCGCGCGTGATCGGGGTGTAGACGTCGTTGGTATTCGCCCCGGGCTGCGGCTTCGCGAAGCCCAGTTCGCACAAGATGGACATCCACTCGAAGTAAGTGTCCTTGGGCTTCACGCCTTCCCACGTGTAGCCCCAAAACCACTCTTTCTCGGCAAGTGCGAAATTCCAATCGTAGTCCAGCACACGGTCAATTGTACTGACAAGGAATGGTGGGAACTGCGCCTCAGCAGAGTCATCGACGCGTGAGAAGAGACCCGCGCGCTCGCTATCGGTGTAGCCCGCCGCGCGGGCCTTCAGGGTAACGCCAAGCTTGGCAAGCAATGTCTTCAGCGCATCAATGTCGACGCGTGACTTCTCATCAAGGTGCGCAAGCGTGGCCGGCGCAGGCTTCTCAATGGCGAGGATGCGCCACGCCTGGATGAGCAGGTCCTGCTCTGTCTCCTTCAGCTTGCCCGAAGATCGGAGCGGCCACGCAATCCGACCAAGCTCGTTGAGTTCCCGGCGAAAGCGTCCGACCTCCTCGTTGAACGGACGAAGGAGGCTCTGCAGACGGTTGTTAAAGGCTGTGGTGAAGCCGTGGCCGTCGAGGCGGAAGTCGACGCAAGCCTTTGTGGGCAAACCGATCTGGTGAAGGATGTGCTCCTCGGTCGAGGTGAGTTGATAGAGCAAGAGGTAGCTCTTGGCGCCCTTGAGCGTAGCACTCGACGGATTGCTCATTCGGTCGACGAGTGCGCGCGACGACGTGAATGCGACGACAGGTGTGCGACCCTGCTCGCTGAACTGAACGCTCGCTGCCTCGCAGAGGCGCTCCAGCTCCTCGTCGTTCTTCACCCAAGCGAAGAGCACGCGCCCCCTCGGATGCAGTTTGAGCCCGTCATACGTCACGAGCCCACCCAACTGCTTGCCCTTCGTGACCGGCAACGTGGCGATGACCCGTAGCGAGTCGTCGCGGATTCCAGCGTGTGCAGCGTCGTAGGCCCAGTGCTGGTCAATGACGCGCATCGCACCCACGAGCACCTGTTGGGCATGCTCACGCTCGGACTGCGTGCGCATCATAGACAGCGCCTTCTCGTGCGCGGTGTTTTGGTCGGGGTCGCGGAAGATGAGCGATGATTGCCCTTGTTTACGGTGGCGCAGGTCGAGGCGCTCAATCATCTCGACGCTGGGGCCTACGTGCGTCGAGGTATCCGGCGCGAGGTCGTCGCCAAGGAAGTGGCGCCACAGCGCACGGGCGGCGTCTTCAGCAGCGGCGTGCGGATACAGGAGCGATACAAGGTGAACGAAATCGGATTGGCGTAGCGGGACCACCAGTGTGTGCTTCCCGTCGTTGCGACGGCGCCCCTTCGTCTCGTGGATAGCGTAGGTGCCGAGGTTGGACAGCAGTTGTCGCAGATCGAGGGGCTGATCGACGCCGCCCAGACGCCACATACTGCGGTCGCGCGTGAACTTGGAAACACGCAGCGCCTCAGCGGCGTCGAGTTCGTCCCATTCGACGCGACGGAACAGAGTGGCGATGGGCTCGTCGTACTCGTTCTTCGCGGTGAGCAGCGCGATGCGCGTTTCGGGCGCGTAGCTGTCGAAGGATACCGGCAGCTGTCCATACAGAAGGTTGCGCGCGTGTGCGAGCTGCGCCTTGTCGACCTTCAGCATGTCGAGCGCATGGTGATCGAGCACGTGCCGCTGCACACGGTCCGACACACGCACCAGTTCGTCGAAGATCGCTCCAACTGTCGGCGCGTCCGTTTCGCCGCGCGCGCGCTTATCGCGCAGACGCTCGTCGATGCTGGCCATGACGACGTTGAACCAGCCAAAGTTGCCAGCGCTCATGGCGTAGGCCGCCTCGACCAGGCCTTGCGGGTACGACTCGGCTAGTCGCTCGTCGCTCTCCAGCGTTTGCACGAAGTCGCTCACGTCGGAGAACGCGTTCGACGATAGCTCAGTGAGCTCGAAGCGGCGCGCGGTTGACTGGATTTCCCGCAACTCGTCGCCGATGGCCGGCGAGCAGAGGGCCACATAGCGAAGCCACGGGAGCTTGCGGCGCGGATCCTCCTCCTTGATGGCCTTGCCCATCAGTTTGATAGCGCGACCGTCGAGGTGCTTGATATCGGTCGAGTCGAGCCCAAACGTCGCTGCTTCGGCGGCCGTCTCGAGCTCGTCAAGCACCACCAGTACGTACTTGACGCCGAGCGACTGCAGGTAGGAATAGGCGGCTTGGCAGAGCCGAGCCGCTAGCTCGGGATCCTCGTAGAGTGTTGCGTCGGAGTAGTTCTTCGTGGCCTCAAGCGCGTCGGCGAGTTTCTTCGCATCGAAGCCCGCGACGGTCAGCCTATCGCTTGCCTCCTTGGCGATCTGCCCCTGGATCGAGCCGTCGAACGAACTGCGAGCCAGTGGCAAGAGCGCTTTGTAAAGACCGTAGGCAAACCAGTTGTCCACGTTATTATAATCGTTCGCGACTTGGCTGTAGCGGATGTAGAGCCCGAGGTACTGGTCGCGATCCTTGTCGTCGTGGAAGAGGTGAGCCTTCTGAAGGGCGCCATCGTCGCCGCGTACCCACCAGCCGCGAGAGGTGTCGTTGATCTGCGCCACCAGCTCGTAGCCGAGACGAGATTTTCCGACGCCCCACTGCGCGATGACCGCGAAGACGTGGGCAAACTTCTCAGCCTCGTCGTCGACGAGATGGATGAAGTGCCGAAACGCCTCGAAGAACCGTCCCTGGCCTACGATGGGGTGCGTGAGCGGGTAGCTCGAGACGCCAGTCGCGGCCCACTGGTGCTTCGCCTTGTCGATCATCAAGTCAGCTCCGGTGTCGTCTCAAGCGCGTCCCATGCTTTCTGGAAGGCGTCGCTGAATTCGGGATGGACGATCCAGCGCACGAGCTTGCGTGTCGGATCTGCATGTAGGCCACGACCATGCCTAGCCTGACCGGGCTCGGCAGCGAGCACCTCCAGCGCCCCGTGCTGCATGGCCTGGTCGATGAGCGTGTCCATCCACCGTGGGAAGTCCACGTCGCGCGGGTTCGCGCCGAAGGTGGCAAGTAGATCGCGAAGCACCGGCTCGACGGCGACGAAGCCGCGCACATCGGCGCGTCCGCTGCTCAGCTGGGTAAGCGCCTGCGCTGGCGTCAATGTGCCGGTAAGGTCCGCTTGCACTTCGCTCGGCAGGCGAAGTTCGCCGGTGCGCGTGAGCCACCCCACCGATTCGAGCAGAAGCAGCGGCGCGGTAAGCGGCGTGAGCGAGAGGTCGTCCTTACCCTTCTTGCTAAGGAGCACTTCGGGGGTGTAGCCAAGGGACTCGCATTGCAAGCGCGCGAGCCAGCGCGCCGCCACTCGCGACTCAAGCCCTTCGAACCAGCGTTCGGGTTCTGTCTGCGCATGAAGCAGCAGCGAGACGCCCGCCTTGAGGCCCGCACGGTGGCTGCGCACCTTGGCCCAGCCCGCAAGAGCCCAGTCGCAGCTCTGCAAGCGAAGAAGTAGCAGCCGCAGCCACGGGCTCTCGCGCACGAGGTGCGCCGCCAAGAGCTCGAGCCCGAGCAACGGGTCTTCCTTCCAATGGCGCAAGAGGACCTGTGCCTCGTCGTTCAGAGCCCACTGGCCTGCGCTATCGCACGAAATCAGACCTACTCCGGGCAGCCGAACAACGCCGCCGCGGTGGAAGGCTCCGAAAAGTCCGGCCGCTCCGCGCCATGCGGTTATGCCAACAAGGCAGCGCTCCGCGACAGTGCGCGGTGTTCCGGACTGCGGCCCCTGGTCCACGGCAGCTGCTACGGCGTCGAGCGCGCGAAACCACGATTCGGGATCGCTGCTTTCAGTCCAGAAGGCAGGGCGTTCCAGGTGAAGCGTGCGCGTCATGCGCCCACTCCTTCACCGACAACCGTGCCAGCGCGTACGATGCGCTCGCGGGCCCAACCCTCGGCGGTGCGCCGGATCGCTGCCGTTACCGGCGAGCCGAGCCGGTAGAAGGCACGGCTGCCAAGGGCGCGATAGCACGCGTCTGAAAACGCCGGGTGAACGGTGTATGCCGGTCGCCGCGCGCCGGAGCCATGCTCGAAGCGCCAGACATCGTGCTGTTGCACAGCGTCTATGACGAGCGCCAGCCGATCATCCAGGGCGCTTGCCGTCACGCGATGGCCGAGCACTGTCACGCCGAGCTGGGCTAGAATGCGCTGGGTCAGCTCGCCGAGCGAGCCACAGCGAACCTCCTCCCCGCTCGGCAAGCTCACGACCACCTCCACGCATGGTGGGCTCTGGAACAGCGAGGCGTGCGCAGGTTCGAGCTCGAAGGCGATGCCACCCGACACCCGCTCGGCCTCCCATGCCTCCTTGGTGAAAGTCATCTGCGCGAGCAGGAAGGCCCACGGGTGATGAAGCGCCCAACGCATCGCGTCGACGTCGTCGATGTGCCCGTCCAGCGCGCCACTCAAGACTGCTGTCGGCGTCGATGCGTCGGTCGACGTGGGCAGGCGCAACAGGCGGCCTTCGCGCCATGCCGTTGATGGATCGTCAAACGCAATGTCGGGCAGCATCGCCGCGGTTGTGTCCGGCTGCAGCGCGGTCGTCGCGGCCAGTGCGCGGAGCAGAACTGGGAAAGCTGCAGCCTCGTGCGCCGGAGCAGGTAGGATGGCGCGCTCCAACTCGCCGAACGCTGTTGGAATAAGCGATGGCGTCTTCACGCGAACCAACTCGACAGCCAGTGCGCCTGCGTTCGTCACCGCTTCGGTCAGTGCCGCGACGTCGCGCCGCTCGCCCATCTCGGCGAGGCGCGCCCGCACGATGCGCAGCCACGCTTCACGCACCTCGGGCACGAGCGAAAACACGGCGGTCAATGCCTCTGCGGGGCGCGGCAGCCGGTCGACGAGCGCAACGATCGCTGGGCTCGCGACCGCGAGCTCCCCGTGCTCGCACCACAAACCCGTCGCGCGCACAACCTCCAGAGCACGCAGCGGCGACGACGGCGCTTCGCCCTGTGCGAGCAGGGTTTGCACGTCGTCGACCAAACGCGCGAGCGTGCGCCCCTGGAAGGCCGGGAGGGTCATGCGTCATTGTCCTCCGACTCGTCGAGCAGTGGGTAGAGGATGTCGATGTCGGAGATGATCAGCTTGCCGTCGGGTGCATCACTTCGGCGGAGCGCCATTAGGATCTCGCGGTCAGCACTTCGATCTCCGCCGTCGAGTGCCTTCTGGGCGACGACTACGTCGGCTTCGGTAATTCGGCCGTCGATGAGGCGCTCGACTAGCGCCGTCGCGGTCGCAGTCAGCGCCGAACTCGCGAAGTAACAGGTCTGCGCTGTTTGAAGCTTCGCCCCGAGCGCTTCGTGATCGTCCCGCCACGGTACGAGGAGATCGAGCACGTCTTCGCGATTGACACGGGGATGAGTCGAGCCATTCGCCACGGGGTTGAGCTGGCGAACGCTCGATTCGAGCTTCAGCACCCCATAGAGGAACCAGCCATTGACACCTGCTTTCGGTCGAACGAGGAGCAACTCGGTCGAGCCGATGCCGCCGGCGAGTGAGGGTGGGATGTACGTGACTTTGTTGAGGTAAGGGCGCAAGCGCGATAGCGCCGGACCTTCACGAAGAAGGCGCGCCGTTCCCACGACTGCCTCAGCTTCGGCGGTTGAGGGCTTGAGCCTACAGGTTGCCGAGTCGATTGCATCAAGCCCGAGATACGCAGTGGTACGGATGTAGCTGTCTGTCGTGGGGCTCTCGACCCCAGCAAACGTGTCGAGCGACCGGCCGCCCGCGCCCCGAATAGCGGCCCGGACTGCACGACGGTCCGGCGTGTACGCCCCGGGGTTTAGGTTGCGTCCAAGCTCGCTGGTCTCCACGCGGCTAGTTTTGCCCGCTGTCGCCGACGTCGAAGGCAGCGCAACGGCAACGGCGTTGCAGAACTCGGCCTCGAGACGGCGAGCGCGCTCGCGTAGCCGCTCAGCTTGCCGGACCTTGTCGCCGATGTAGCGCTGCGCGGCGGGGTGCGGCAGCAAAATCGGGACACTTTCAACGTGCTCCTGCACGAGCTTCAGCTGTCCGGTGCTACCATTCACTCCCCGTTCGAGAACACGCTCGCCGAGTGACGTTCCGAAGAACATAGTTATGAACGCAGGATCGTGAGGCGCTACGACGCGAAATCTAAAAAGCTCTTCGTTTGTGAAGACACCAATTGCGCCAAGATAGATCGAAACCCTTCCGATGCTGCCCGCGCCCGAGCGGTTCATCAGCACTGTCTCATTGCTGATGCAACTATCTCTGTTGTTGGATGCGAACTTGGAGCTGACCCGGTCGACGCGGGAGGTGTCAACCAATCCCCCGACGATATTTCTCGTCTTAATGCAAGCCTCGCCATCATCGCCGTACTCGGGCGTTCGTCCCTGAGTCAGCCGACCATCAAGAGCACTGGAGAGAGGCTTCGCCCCCTTCATTACAAGCGTGCGGACTGCGGCAACGAGGTCGGGACGGTAAGCCTGTGCCAGAAGCCGTTCGTCTAGATCGCTTGAAGCGATGCGGTTAACGTGGAAAGTCTCTCGTCGTTCGTCGACCGACATTTACTCCCCCCGCACGTACGCGCCGACAATAGCAGCCAAATCGTTCTGGACGCCTGCACTGTAGTCCTCGACGTTGTTCTTTACGATATAGCCGAGTGTCTCGGCGACGGCCATGAACACGTCACTCTGCGGCTCGTCCTGGAACTTCTCAGAGTCATCCTTGCGCGCGTGGCGCTTCTGCACGTAGAGCACGCTGGTCTTGGCACCCGTGCCCGAGAGCTTGAAGGCGTCGGCAGGCAGGCTGATGACACCCTTCACGACGGCTTTGCCGCCGTGGAACTCGCCCGAGGCCTCGTCCTTCGTGCCCATGATGTACTCGCGCACGTAGCGGTCGCCGGAGTTGCAGAGCACGCCGTCGGGCAAGACTATAAGCAGGCGCCCACCCGGCTTGAGCAGCTGCAGGCAGCGGTCGATGAAGAGCACCGCCGGATCGGTGTTGGTCGATGCCTCCTTCCAGACTCTCTTGCTGTTCGGCGAACCGCCCATTGCGAGACCGGTCACGGTTGGCGAGTAGTCAAAGCCTCCGGCGCGCCCGTCGCGCGGAGTAAGGTCCGAGCGGAAGGTCGCGAGGATCCTCGCCATCGCCTCCTCGTGCGCCCTCTTCGCCTCATCCTGCCCCTTGTTGAACTTCGGCGTACCGAACGGCGGGTTGGTGCAAATGAGGTCGAAGGTGCCGGGCTCAAGCTGGGGGCTGGTCAGCGAGTTTTGCGTATAGAATATGCGGGCCCTGGGCGCGCCGAGCAGCGCCATATTCACGCGCGCGAGCATCACCATCTGTGGCGACGAATCAGCGCCTACGAAGCTGTACTCGCACATCTCGGCGAAGAGCTTCTTGCGCGCCTCGTCAGTCGCCGTGGCCTTGCCTCCAATCTCGTCGAGCGTGCGCCGCAGGTGGCTGAGCGCCACCGAAAGGAAGCCGCCGCTACCACACGCCGGGTCACAGAATCGGAACCCGGGGCGCCCCTTGCCGTCCCGTGCTACAAGGCTCGCGGCATCCTCGGTGCCCTCCTTGATGTCGTGAAAGGCAAGCGCCAGCATCGCCTGTTTCACGGGCGCGGGGGTAAGGTAGATGCCGAGTCCGCCCTTGGACTCGAAGTTGGCGCGCAGGAACACGTCGAACGCGCGGCCGAGCACGTCGGCCGCGATGTCGGCTAACGTGCCCTGCTTCTTCACGACATTGCCCTGATTGTCGGTGACCTGGCCAAGGTCCTGGATGAGTGAGAGCACTGCATCGTAATTGCCCGGCTGTGCGAGCCGAAGGTGAGCGTTCTTGTCGAAGATGGGGTGCTTCTCGCCTGCGTCGTCCGTGACGACGTAGTCAGGGTGCGCCTTGAAGTGCTCGAACGCCGATTGGATCTCAGCAACCGCCTTCGCGCCATTTGCCTTGACGTGCGCGGACGTGAAGACCTCCTTCAGGTCAATCTTCTTGCCTTCGTGGTCGAAAGTGAGAGCGCCCTCGTGGTGCAGACGGAACGACTCGAGGAAAAGTAGCTTCGCTACCTCCTCGATGATGTCATTCTTGCCGTTCACCCGGTCTTTGTGCGTCTGGTAAATGCGCTCGTGCAGGGCGTTAAAGCCCTTCATCAAGCGGTCATACATGCGCAACGACCATCGGTAGGTGGGGTCGGCTTTGATGCGCTTGTAGTCAACGATCTCGCTGAGGCTCGGGAGCTTATCGATCTGATGCGGCGGGTACGCCAGGTCGAAGAACGACTCGAGTTTTCCCTCGGCATCACGAACGATAGCGAATTGGGGATACTGGTCGGCTACGGTCTCGGGCGACGGCAGCGAGTATGAGAGCACCTGAACCTCGTCGGCATTGGCCCGGCCCCACGCGCCAGCTGGCAGCACAAGCGCTAGGATGCGCGGGGTCTCGACGCCTTCGTGGCGCCCCCAGACGACAGCGGCAGACATGCCGGGCTCCGTAGCCTTAAGTTCGAGCGATTGGTCGAAGCCCGCGCTCGCGAGTGAGTGGACCATCGACTTGAGGAGGTTGCCTGCCTCCGAAACGACGGTTGTCCCGGTTGCTGCATTCTCAGTTGAGGCCTTCTTCGGGCGTGCCATGCGTTTTCACCTGACTCTTACCGGGTAGGTCGAATGAGTTTGGGGCCGAAGACTTCGAGCCCAGTGGTGTGCCTCGCGACAGCGAGCACCTGCTCGTCAGACGTCACGAAGTGTTGGGGTAGCCGCGCGCGCACCTGGCCGGCAGGCACCGGCTTCCCGGCGAACGAGCGCACAGCTTCTACGATGGCGGTTTGAAGGGCGTCATCCGCGCTGGCGGCGACGGCCTGAAAGACTCCCGAGTCATCGCGCGTCACGCTAGAGGCACAGAGCAGAAAGAGCTCGAGCTGATCACGCGTCCAAGAGCCTCCCAGAAGTCGGACATGCTCGTGCACCTCGTCGAGAACGAGGGCCTTCCGCTTAAGCAACGAGAGTAGCTCTTCTGCGTGGCGCAGCATCATTGGACGACCTCGTTCGCACGCGAGCGGGCCGTGGCGAAGGGCTGGTGGACCACGTCTATCGCGGCTGAAAGCTCTCTCATGAGCACCGACCACTCTCGGTCTAGTGAGCGTCGCTGGGAGTGATGCCGTTCAACCGCGCGTTGCCAGCGCTCGCGAACCTCGCGCGTCGGCACTGGGACACGCAGCGAGCGGAGCGCGTCGGGCGGGACGAACTGCTGCACCGAGCCCACCGTGAGGCGTGCAGCCTGCGAGCGGAGCGCGTCAGTAGAGAGCAGTAGAGCCCACGCCGCCGGCGTCTCGCGGAAGCGCAGGCGCACCCAACCGTCGACGGGGAAGGTGTTCTTGGGAGCGTCATCGTCGACATACGCGGCGCGGAAGCTGCTGCCGAGCGTCGAGAGCAACACTTCGCCGGGCACGAGCGGCTTCCCCAGCGTGCGGCTCAGGAGGGGCTCGTCACCCGCGTCGCCGGACGCAACGAAGAGGTCATCGCCGACGTCACGGAGCCGCAGGACCTGCGCGCCATCGGGAGCACAAGGCAATCGCGTGCGATCGCTCGACGACGATAGCTCCCCGATGGCCATCCAGCCGAGCTGCTCATCGAGTGCCGCCTGCTCTGAGCGCAAAGCGGTGGCAA
This sequence comes from Methylobacterium oxalidis, assembly GCF_007992195.1. GTDB lineage: Bacteria > Pseudomonadota > Alphaproteobacteria > Rhizobiales > Beijerinckiaceae > Methylobacterium > Methylobacterium oxalidis. The sequence goes on from NZ_BJZU01000003.1 coordinate 201,089, forward strand.
AAGGCAGCCAGCTGTCGATCGTCACCAAATCAGGCGTGAAGAACACACCCATTCCGAGATCATGCGCTTGCGTTGGGGCGGCGCTCGTCGCCTCGTTGGCCTCAGCACGGGTGCGATGGAGCGCTTCACTGACCAACATCTGCGCGTCCAACGCATCGCTCAAACGAGCCGAGAGCCCATCCATCTGCGGCGGCACTGGAGGCACGCGCAGCGACGCGAGTGCTCTGAGTCCTACTCGCTGGAGCACACCGGCCTCGATGAGCAGGAGCTGCTCGTAGCCGGGCTGGTTTAGACAGAGCGCCACCCAAGCCGCCTGGGTGCGCGAGAGCCCGCGGACGATGAGTGAATTGCCATCGACGGGGTGGCGCTTCGCGTTCGGCGACACGAATGCGGCGCGAATCGGAGCGACCTTGTTCAGGACGATGTCGTCCGGCTGGATGCACCACCGACCGGTGATCTGCGGCGCCTCCCAGTGCTGCGCCCCGAGATGCAAGCGGAGCCGACCGATGTTGGTCTGGCGGTAGACCGGCGTTGTAACGGCTCGGGGGTCGTATGCGAGAGCACCTGGGGTCTCGCTCGCACGCCATCCTTCCAGGACGCAGCCGCCTAGATCGCTGATCACTTGACCGGTCAGGCTGGCTCGCAGAGCGACCGCGGCAGCACCCGTGAAATACGCCGGCGACCAGCTCGAAGCTGCCTCCAGAAGGTCAGGTGCAACAAATTTGGTCGGTACGTGCGACATCACATCGCCAGTGATGTGCTGCCTCGCTTACGGCGTCAAGCCGATTGTGAGCTCACACGTACTTAAACTCACCGCGATCTTTCGTGGCGTTCTGCGGCTGCGTCCAGGGCACGGTGCCGGGGCCAGGATGATCATGAAAACGCCCCTCCCCGGTTGTTGCCCGGCGTGATCCCGTTCAGGCCGGTATCCGGCGTCGTGGTGCTTGAACCCGTCCGCGGCGTCGTGGTCGGCATGCCGGGAAGTGGGGTCGACGGCGTTGCGGTATCGGCATTGGCGATGCTTCCATAGTCGTTACCCGTGCCGTTCGAGTGGATGTGCATGCTCGTGTTGAGGCCGTTGGCCGTTGTGAAGCTGTGCCTGACCATGTCGGCGATGTATGAGCCGTTGATCCCGTCGCGGGCGCCCTGGATATATACGCGGCTCTGATCCCGGATGAAGGGATCGCCGCGCGACAGCACGATCCCGCCATCGACGTAACCACGCAGAAGGTCAGACATCTTCGACGTGGCCGCGGCTTGCGCCTCAACCTGCGAGTTGAACACGGGGCCTAGGGTGTAGATCGGGCTATTTTCGTCACTAGAGAATGGCGAGGCCGACTCTACATACTTCTTGATATTTTCCGTCTTGTCGAAGAATGCAGCTTTCACCTTGGAATGACTGCCGCGGCTCGTCTCGCGTAGCTCGAGGCTCGCGATATCCGAGGGGTTCAACACCACGAGCGGCGTTTCCTGGCCCGACGCGGTATCGCCCGTGTCCCGCGGCGTGAAGCTCAGCTTGCCCTCTCCGAACTTCGCCACCGCCCCGAAAGTGCGTTCCAACTCCTGCAAAAGGTGCAGCGGTGACACGAACGAGTTGCGGAAGGGGATCTTGACGCTGTCCAGCTCAGGCGAGACGGCGGCTTCTACTCCGGCGCTCTTGGCGATGTCCCTGACGATCTCGCCGAGTGTCTTGCTGTCATACGCCTTCACGGCCGGAGCCTTGGCCGCGTTCATGAAGCTCACGGACGTCCCGTGGATGGAGATGGTCTTTGGCGCCCATGCATAGCTAATCGAGTTGATCTCGAATGTGCCAATATAGGAAAAGCCAGTTTCCTTATACCCGAGATAGATGCTCAAAGTCTCGCCGTTGGTAGGCTTGGAAATTTTCCAGTCTCGATCATCGAGGGTGATTGTGAGAGTGTCTCCTTCACCGTATCCCGCTGCGAGACGAACTTCGAGGGATATGCAGCGGTCGTTGAAATTGCCCGTGATGTCCTCGCCGTTGCGGTCGATACGATAGACAGGCGTGTATGTATTTACCATGTGACCCTTCGATCAATAGAAAAAGGGCCGCCCCGGTGTGGAGCGGCCCCGTTTGCTTCGTGTGGTGTCGGTCTCGATTTAGGCGATGCTGTAATCCGTGTCGTGGTAGCGCTGCTGTGTCGACTCGTTGAGACGGCGCTGCACGAGGTTCGCCAGCTCCTCGGGCGAGTGCTGCCCGCCGTGGATGGTCTGGTGCACGACGACAGGCTGCTGATTGCGGAGCATCATCGCGTCACCCATCCGGCCTGCCGGGGTGTTCGATACCGACGATGCGAGGCCGTCTGCCGTCGGCGGCGACATTGACGGGCCACGCTTCTGCCAACCCGTCGAGGTAAATCCATCGCCGAGCGCGCGCTTTGCGCCGTCTCCGGCCGTCGTGCTGCCGGCTGCGACCGGACCGTCGCCGCCCCGGATGCCCGCCATCATCCGCTTGTAGGACGAGGCCGAGGTGCCGTTGGCGTCGAAGTTGTCGTGGCCGTAGTAGAGGCCGATGGCGCCGTTCATGCGCTTCTTGCTGCCGACGCCTTTGAGGTGGGCGGCGGCGAGCCAGCCGGCGACTTCGTTCGGGGCCATGCCGGGCTTGATCACCCCCGCCGCGACCAGCTCCCGGTAATGCTTGTTCGTGTACTCGACGAACTGCTTGTCCTGGATGCCGTTCTTGTTGGCGAGGAAGTCCTGGAGGTTGTTGACCCCCGCGGCGCGCGCCTTGTCGGTCCAGAGCGCCGGGTTGTTCAGGTCGCCGTTGCGGCCGGAGCGGAAGTAGCCCGTCTCCTGCAGTGCGCCGGCCCCCATCTGATAGCGACCGGAGTAGCCGTAGGAGTTGCGGATGCCGTAGCGGTTGCCCGACTCGCGCTTGCCCAGGATGTTGGCGTACTGGCTCGTCCCGAGCTTGCCGAGGCCCGCTATGGTGCCGTGGGTGGCGATCGGAACGTCAGCGCCAGGACCGGCGCCCGGCGTGGTGTCGCTGCGCCCGCCGATGATGCCGCGCCGGCCGAGAGCGCCACCAGGCAGGGCAGCGCCGGGCTTGTTGGTGATCATCGCCGAGGCGCCGGAGCTGGCGAAGCCTCGAGCCCCACCGCCGACCGATCCGCCGTAGGAACCGGCCGCGCCGCCGCCCGTGAAGCCGGAGCCGACAGAGCCGGGCGAGGACAGGGCTGCAAGCTGGATCACACCGCCCAGCCGCTTCACGTTCTCCGAGAGGTCCTCGACGCTCTCCGAGAGCGAGGCCTTCTGGATCAGGCCGTGCCAGTCGCCCGTAGCCGATTGCTTCCAGACAGGCGTGGAGCCGTCGAGGTACTTCGGAGCCTGGGGAGCCTTGGGCTTTGCCGGCGGGTCGACCCAGGCGCGAACCTTGTTGCCGGTCTCGGGCTTCACTCCCGGCAGGAGTTCATCCACGTTCCACTGGCCGTCCGGTTTGCCGCCGTCGACGATGGCCTTCTTCGGGTCGCGTAGCAGGAGGAACGCTGAAACGGCAGCTGCGAAGGCAGCGACACCAGCCGCGAGAGCGCCACCGGATGCAACCGCGGCGAGGGTGCCCAGAGTCGTGACCAGCGAGGTGATTGCCGACAACGTGCCCAGGACCGGACTCAGAACGACCAGCGCGGCGGACAGCGCTAGGATCTGGCCGGCGAGCTTACCCATCGCCGCCGGGTCTCCACCGCCCGTAAACATCGTGGCGATGCTCTTGAAGGACTCGATCACGCTGCGGACGCCTTCGCCGAAGCCAGCAAAGAAGTCTCGGAACTTCGATGCGTCAAAGCCGGCCTTGCCGGGGTCGCCGATCCATTGCCGCAGGAGATCCGCGAGGGAGCCGTCCTTGCCGCCCAGGCCCTGGATCAGGCCGCGAAGACTCGCCTGCACCACGCTCTTGAGGTTCGCGAACGATCCCTGCAGGTTGACGAAGTAGTCGCGGAACTCAGAGACAAACGGCTTCAAAGCGTCGCCGATCTCGTCTTTCAACGCCTCAAACGTCGACGAGATTTGACTGATCATAAATTCAAGCGCCGACGTCCACTTCTTCCAGGCCGTGGTGATATAGTCTACGTCTTCGGACTGTGACTCGAGTTTCTTGGCCTGATCCACCATGCCCAGGTTCTGCCCGGCGGTGTTTCCGAGGTTGGCGAATAGCGGGCCGAACGTGTTGCCCAGCATCTTGGAGCGAAGCCGCTCCCGCTTGGCTGGGTCTTGGACCTTGTTGAACGAGCCCAGGAGCTGAAACAGGAAGTGGTCGGGGTCGGCCCGCATCCGGCGCTCGATGTCCTCGTAGGAGCCGAAGCCTAGCTCGCGCGGAGCGTTGAGGAATTCGATGTCGGACGGCTGCAAATTGCCCTTGCGGCGCATGTTGCGCGCCTCGAGCGAGAGCTTCGGCAGGCGGCCCGCGATCTCGGAGAGCGCTCGCGAGGCCTGGTTGCCCTGGGCACCGGCAGAGGTCGCCGCGGCACCGAAGGCCAGCGTGCCGGCCGAGGACATGCCCAGCTTGGCGCCGGCACCCATGCCGGTCCTGGCGAAGCTCACCATCTCGCGCCGGGTGGCCGCGGTCTGGCCAGCGAGGCCCGCGATCATGTTGAAGGTCTTGCGGATGTCGTCGGCGTTCTTGATCCGGCCCAGGCCCTCGAGCGAGTAGAGCGCCTTGCCCATCGACTCCATCGTCTCGGGCAGGGTGGTGCCGAGAAGCTTGGACAGCTTCACGCCGTACTCGGTGGCCTTGTCTAGGTACTTATCGGAGATGCCGGCCTGTGAGCCCTCCGTCAGGCCTTGCACGTATTCTGCGGGTTTCATGCCGAGGTTGATGGCCTTGCCGATGGCCTTCCCGCGCATGGCCTGCGCCTTCGCCAGCGAGGCCGCGACTCCGTCCTCGTTGAAGACGTGCACAGCCGCCTCGGTGACGGCGGTGTCGAGGCTCTTGGCCGCCTGCAGAATGCCTTTCGTGACGGAAGCCGTGACAGCCGCCGCGATGGTGGTAGCGAGGCCGGTCGTGTTGATGATGCTGCGGGCGCTTCCCGCCGCCGCTCGGAAGCTGGAGCCGCCCCCGTAGCCACCGCCACGAGCTGCGCCACCGGCCCGGCGCCCGGCTTCGACCTGTCGGTTCGCCGAGGATTGAGCACGGGCCAGACGGTCGGTGAGCCGGATCTGCTCCTCGAGGTCCCGGATCGTGCTCTTTCGAGCCTTCTCGGCGATGCTGGACTCACGCGTGCCCTGCGAGAACATGCGGGTCGCAGCGGCCTCCACCTTGGCGAAGGCCTGCGCCTGGCCCTGCAGCGCCTTCTCGATCTTGCCGAGGCCGAGATCCGGCGCCTTGGAGAAGGCTGCGAAGGTGCGCTTGGCCTGCGTCTCGAGCGCCTTGAATTCCTGCACGAGGCGGCGAATAGCGGGCGAGGCATCGTCCCGCGCCTCCAGGTGCATTTTCAGGTTTAGGTTTTCAGACATGATGTTCCTGTTGCTCTACCTCGTCAGGTGAGCATCGCGGTTGTTCTGGGTTGTGATGGTGATGAGATGGAAAAGGCCCCTTTTGTATTTTTTGTTACCGGGTCCAAAAGTAACAAGGGGGCTCGCTTGAATTCGTGCAAGCATGGCTCGAATGCTAAAGGGTCATTTTGTTTTTGCGCAACCAAAATGGTCTAGTCGAGGCCGGGGGCGATCTCCCACAAAAAAACCGAAGTCTCTGGCCAACCGGTCGAATTAGACTTCCTCAACCCCGGTCTACGTACAGATACTTGTTGACGGTGCGGTGTGCGCTGTCCCAGGCTGCAGCCGGAGCAACACAGGGAGTCGCCCCATGACAGCGATCAGCAAGGCCAATGCGCTCGTGAACGAGGCCGAGGACTTCAAGGTGCGGGTGCTGGAGTACGTCCGGGAGCACGGGAGCGACGTGTTGGCGGGATCGGCGGACGCGCTCCGAGCGATGATCGACGCCTTCCTCGACGATGTGCTGGCGGTCGAGACGGTTGCGGGCCTCGAGGGCTGAGCCGCCCAGGCACTCAGCTGAGATTTCAGCTCAGAGACATTGAGAGCAATCCGAGACCCCCGTCCTGAGTGGCGGGGGTTTCGCGTTGTGGGGGTGAGCGCCGGCAGCTAAGGGCCGGAGCCTCGCGCCGAGGGTCGAGCTGGGGGTCTCCCCAAATCTGGGGACACCCTACAGGGAAGGCGGCTGCGATGGGTCCCTCCAAATCTGGAGACACCCCGCCCGAAGGAGGCGTCTGCCCTGGGTCTCCTCATTTTTGAGGACACCCCCGAAGATGCCGCTTGTGCCGGCCTCGATGCCTGTTACATTAGTGAAACCGTCGGTTTCCAGTCTCGTAAAGGAGGGCCGAGACATGGCACAGGGTCGTTTCGTTGCCTACTACCGCGTCTCCACCGCCCGGCAGGGTCGCAGCGGTCTCGGGCTCGAGGCCCAGCAGGCGGCGGTGCGGTCCTACCTGAACGGCGGGAGCTGGAGCCTCGTCGCCGAGGTGGTCGAGGTCGAGAGCGGCAAACGCAACGATCGGCCGAAGCTCGCCGAAGCCTTGAAGCTCTGCCGGCTCCACGGCGCGACGCTGATCATCGCCAAGCTGGATCGTCTGGCCCGCAACGTGGCGTTCGTCTCGGCCCTCATGGAGTCGGGCGTCGAGTTCACCGCTGTGGACTTCCCGCAGGCCAACCGGCTGACGGTCCACATTCTGGCCGCCGTCGCTGAGCACGAGGCGCAGATGATCTCGGCCCGCACCAAGGCCGCGCTCCAGGCTGCGAAGGCTCGAGGCGTCAAGATGGGGCGCCGGCCGGGCGAGGGTGGCGTCCTGACGGATGAAGGCCGCGCCAAGTCCGTTGCGGTTCGGCAGGCCAAGGCGAAGGACCGGGCTGGCCTGCTGTCTGACGTCCTCGCCGAGATCCAGGCGTCCGGTGTCACCAGCGCCAGCGGCATCGCGGCGGCCCTGAACGCCCAAGGCATCCCGACCGCTCGCGGAGGCCAGTGGCAGGCCGTGCAGGTGCAACGCGTCCTGGCGAAAGCCTGAGAGGATGGCGGCGCCGGCGGCGCATCCCCAGGGCACCGGCCCCACCGTCGCGCACCGGGTTTGACCGCTCGGTGCGCGAAGCTCGTTCAGGACCAGAGAAAGATCTGGCCGGGTGCGGTCTCGATGGTCGCCGTCATGCTGGCCGGCAGGTCCGGCAGGTTGATGGTGAGACCGGGTTCCAGAAGGAAGTCCTGGCGCTCCAGGCCGGGGTTCTGGTCGATGATGAAGTTGACCAGATCCCCGTCCGTGGTGCCGTAGCGGTCGAAGGCGATCTTATCGAGCCGATCGTAGAGCTTCGTGATGTACGTGGTGCCGACCATCACTCAGTCCTCGATGTAGGCGTTGTCCGCGTCCTCGTCGGCCTCGCGGGAGAAGGTCGGCTCCGGCTTGTGGGAGCGGCTGGGTCCGCGCTTGGTCTCGGCGGCCGGCGCAGCGGCAACCGGGGCCGGCGCAGGCACCGCGGGGTCTCGGCCTTCCAGCTCGGCGAGCGCCACGTCAGCCTCGGCGATCTCGGCCAGGAGTCCACCGCTCATCGCAGCCTCGATCTCGGCGAGGGGACGGGTTGGGGTGATCGGCGCCATGGGATCGGAACCCCAGCCCTGGGCCTCGAGGAAGGCAGCGAGGGCGGCGGCCTTTTGGGGGTGCATGGCGGCGGGCTTGCCGGTGATCGGGCAGGGCACCGGGCCGTTCTCGGCGTTCCAGGCGGCTGCGGCGTCCGCTTTCACGTACTGCATGAGCGAGCGCAGGTGACGGCAGCGGCGGATGGCCTGACGATAAGGGTCGTTGAGATCGTCGAGCCGTTCGGCGCGGCGGTCCTCGGCGTTGGCGCGGCGGGCTTTCCAGCCACGCTGCGGGATAGCACCGGCTGGAACGTTGTGGGTCTGGTATGCGGAGTTGTTGAACATCATCGGCTCTTGGTCGTGAGGGCTTGGAGCTGGGCGAGGGCGGCGGCGTTGCCGGCTTTGGCGCTGGCCATCAGCTTGGTCAGGTTCGGCTTGCCGGTGTCATGCGCCGGCAGCTCGTGCTTCGGAGCGAAACGGCCGTTGACGTGAGCGACGGGTCCGCTCGGTTTCGTCGACGAGGACAGAGCCGTGGTCTTCACGAAGAGATCGGGCCGGCTCTGGCGCAGCTCCCGCATCAGGGTCGCGGGGGTGGCGTTGGCGTAGCCGTTCGCCTCGTCGAACATGAGGGACTTGCCGTCCGTGTCGTAGACGGTGGTCGAGCCGTCGTCCGCGACGTGGACTCGCTCGTTGAGGATCTTCGAGACTTCGGCGTGTGCTTCGGGCAGAGGCGCAGCTTCGCGTACGGCGGCAGCCATCGCGGCCAGCGCTTCGGCCTTGTTCTGGAGTTCGGTCATGGTGGGTCGTCTCTGGGTTCAGACGCGCACAAACGGGGCGAAGCTCTCGTCCAGGTAGAGCTGGGCTTCGGCCTCGGCTGAGAGCGTGCGTAGGTGCTTGGGTTTGGGCTTGCGGTTCGGCTTGGGGGTCTCGCTGAGGAAGTCGCTCGTGAGGCCGCGTTCTCCGCTGTCCTCCAAGCCTGCAAGCTGGTCCTGGACGCGAGCGATCTGGTCCTCGATGTCGCGGACCTTCTCCGTCTCGGCAGATATCTGATCCATGATCCAGCGCACGCGTTTCAGGGCGGCGCGGCGCTCGTGGATGAGTCGCTGGTACTTCAGCTTCAGGACAGCGCTCGGGCGGGACGGTTTTGCGGGCTTGGGCTCCGGCTCGGCCAGAGTCTCCACCGGAGCGGAGGGCTTCGGCGCGGCGGCCCAGGCGGCTTCCTCGGCGGCTTCAAGGCGGGCACGTTCGCGGGCTGCGCGACCGGTCAGGGCTTCGGGGTCTCGCATGTCAGGCCTCGCTCTGGGCTGTCTCGCGGGCCCGGTGGCGCTCCCGGCTCGCCTTGCTGCGGCGCTTGCGGTGCTTGCGGGGGGCGAGGCTCATCTCGGACTCGCGAACGAGGATGCCGGAGCCGAAGGCTGTTTCGAGCTGGTCTGAAAGCCAGGAGCTGGCGGTCATGCCGGCCCGGCCGGCGCGGGCCTCGATGGAGCCGGCGAGCGAGTCCGGCAGATCCAAGGTGATGATGGTGCGGCCGGCACTCATCACAGGCCCCCGAACGGCAGGTCGGCGAGGTCGTGGTCGGCGCGGCTCTCGAAAGCGTACAGGTCGCCGAGATCATTGGCCTGGGCGCTTAGCCGGGCAGCGAGGTCGGCCATGACGAGCAAGCGCACGTAGCTCGCAGGGTCCAGACTCTCCGCGTAGGCGATGGCGTCGAGGGCGAGGAAATCGTTCTCGTCGAGCGTAATGGTGAGGGCGGTGCTCATACCTCGGCTCCCTCGTGAGCCTTGGCCAGCTGGGCGAGGCGGGGTGAGACAGTGTCGAGGGCGCGGGTGCTGAGCCCATCGGCGCGCAGTTGGTTCCACACACAGGCGCGGACGTACTGCGAAGGGCTGATGTCGTAGAGGGCTGCGGCGCGCGCGATGGCGGCGTTGCTGCCCTTCGGCAGCTTCGTGGTGGCAATCTCAGGCAGGAGGGCTGCCATTACGGTTCCTGTAGTTTGGACATGACGAGAAGCCCCGGCGCGCAGTCGCGGCGGGGTTATGGGTTCGGCGATGTCGGGGCAGACACGAAAAAGCCGCCAGACCCGATGGGCGGCGGCTAGGATCGCAATTCGAGCGATACAAATACGCTTAGCGTTTTCAGTCAGTCTTGTCAACTCGAAGCCAGCCGATCTCCACCTCGGAAATTACTCAGAGACATCCCGGCAGCTGTCTGGACAGGCCGGCTCGACTTACAAAGACTGCAGCGACGAGGGGACGAGCTAGAGGTGACCCGTCGCGCTCATCCGGCGAGGGCGAGATCCACCTAAGAGACCGCGGAGGGCTCAGCTCGCCCGGTGCTGGGTGGGTGGTGCTGGCCGCTTGCTCGCGGCGTCCGGCCAGCTCGTGGTGGAAGGTCAGGCGGTCTTGAGAAGGGAAACCCCGGCGTCAGGGTTGTAAAACTCCCCGTGCGCCTCGATGGCAAAGTTGATGTAGGCGAGCCGGGCTTCTTCGACGGTGTCGTGGATTCCGAGGTGGACTTTCTTGCCGGCAAGGCGGGCCCGGGCCCGGTAGCGTTCCACGCGGCAGACTTCGACCCCCTTCGGGAGTTGACGGCAGTTCCGCCCGCGTTGATTGCGGGCATTCTCAACCTTGCTGGCCGGACGCAGGTTTTTGAAGGTGTTGTTGGTCTTCACGCCGTCACGGTGATCGATCATCGGCGGCCTCTCGTCAGTCATGAGCGTCCAGATGGCCCGATGGGCCAGAATGGTCTGGCCGTCGATCTTGCCCTGCTTGTATCCGTGCGCGCCGATTGCCGTCAGGGCGGGCTTGCCAGCGTATTTGGCGTTCCAGCTGTTGGCAGTTGACGTCTTTTTGAATTGTTCCAGCGGGCGTTTGAGCCATGTCAGAACGCCAGTATCGGGGTCATACTGGAGGATCTGGGCAAGGTAGTCTTGGGTGAGGTGTGTGTACGCGTGTTTCATGCCCAGCGTTCTACCACAACCTTCTACCACATGCAAATCGCTATCCCGGAAACGCTTGTAATATCAACTCGTTACATCACTTTTGGACTGTCGTGGGGCTGTCGACGAATACTTGCGGCAGCGCCGGCGCCTGGTCGTCGTCGTGCACCGGACGGCACGGCATCGCAATCCGGCCCAGGACGGGCACGGGTGGCTCAGCTGGTGCTCGGGTGCCGGAACCGTGCTGTCGGCCGCTAGCGGGGCTCTGGGGCGCCCCCACGGGCGCAAATCAGCAAGCATCATTTCGCCGTCAGGCGATGGAGCAACAGCTCGCGGCGGTCTCGCGTGTCGTTGGGCTCGTAGGCGTCGGCGGTCGCCGATGCCGAAGCGCCTCACTCTGGTCGATGTCCCGGGCGCTGTGCTGGCTGGTCTCGGGTCCGGAGCTGTCCGGTTGGTTTGATCGACGAGGGATCGAGTGAGGGCTGATGTCGAGCGGGCTGGACCAGGGCCGGAACTTGAAGCGGCTGGTGACGGTCGCTTGCTCGTCGGGAAGGCGGCGGCCTCACCTCAGCTCTCGTCCTCGTCGATCATCTCGGACGGTGGTGCCGGTCTCGACCGGAGGCAGCTCCCACTGCCCCCGGCGCAAGGTGATGTCGCTCGACGCTAGAACGGGATCTCGATCGGCTCCCGCTGGGCCTCGATCGGCTGCGGCGCGACCTCCTTGGACTTCGGGCCGGGGAAGGGAATCACGTTGCTGGTCTCGACGAGCTGCGCGTCCTGGGTCGGGTCGCCCGACATCGCGGCGGCATCATCCTCGATCCACTCGAGGGCTGCGGCCAGCTTGCCCTTCAGCGTGCGGCGGCAGCGCCACTGCCGCACCAGCTCGTCCGTCAGGGTCTTGCCCGTCAGCTCCAGGTAGTGCGCGGCCAGCGCCGCCCGCTCGCACGGATGCAGCGGCTTGGCGTGACGCTTCGGCTTGCGTTTCGTGACACCGGCATCTGGTGCCTTGGCTGCACCGGTTCGTGACATGGTCTTACGGCCTCCTGTAGGTGTGGAATTATGGAAAAACGCGACGTTTTCGGGGTCCTTATCGCTGACATTATCACTGACACGTGACACCGAACGTGACACGGAAACCGGCGTTTCGGGGCGATCACTGACACGGTCGAGACGGCCGATCTCGGCCAGCTCCCGGCGCGGGATCAGGGCCAGGATCTCATCCTTCGTCATGCCCTGGCACAGGCGCCACGCATGCCGCTCGCTGCGCCCGCAGGCCTTGGCGTAGGCCCGCACGGCAGCGGCGATCTCCGGCTTGCGCTTGCGGCGGCCGGCGCGGGCCTTCTTCTCGGCCTCGTTCTTCGCCTTGGTGGCGGTGGCCTTGCGGCGCTTGGCGACCCAGGCGTCGAAGGCCTCCGGGTCGAGATCCCGCTCCTTCTCGCGTACCGTCTTGGTCTTCACGTCCAGCTCGACCGCGAGCTGCTTGCGCTCGGCCGTCGTGAAGCGGTCGGTGCCGGGGCCGTCAGGGATCTCCCGCACGTACTCGGCCGTGCCTGTCTCGGGCGTCCAGGGTGGGATGCCGGTGTGAATGCGCTTCGTCATGGGCCACTTGCCGTTGACCATTGGCGCACCGGGGATCGACTTCCGCCCGAACAGCATGCGGTCACGGGCCTCGGTCTTCTCGTAGGCCCGCGCAACCGCGGCGAGGTCGACCAGCGGCCGGTGCGCGATGACGGAGAGATGCCCGGCCTCGAAACGGGGCTGCGCCGCGGTCCGGCAGGCCTCCCGGCTGGCGTTGGCCTCCGTCGCCGCGCGGTCCCAGAGCATGCGGATCAGATCAGGATCGGCACCGAACAGGGCGGCGGCTTCGTGGATGCGCTCCTGATCGAGGACGCCCAGCTCCCCGGTGAGCTGCGCCCGCTCGACGGAGGCTCCGATGTAGAGGGTGACGCACTCGGTGCGGTTCTCTGGCTGGACCCCCGCACGGTAGAGCGCGGCCATCGCGGGGATCGCGCGCTTGAGCGTGCCCAGGCGGTAGGCCTTCGCTCGGCTGGCCTTCGCCGCAGCGGGCTCGGCGGAGGTCGTATTTGTCTTTGGGGGCCCTTGTGATTCGGGCTGATTCGTGTTACATGCCGTCTCGTTCATGACATCTTGAGGCACCCCGTTCCGCGGATCTCCCTGGCAGTTGAAGCGCGGGGCGGGGTGTTGTCTCTTCTCCTGTGGTTTGTGGATCTCGGCTGAACTTTTCCCTTGCTCTGGGTGATTCGGCCGTGTATCCCGCTCCTGGGTCTATCCGTGTACGGAACGATTCCGTACCTCGCCGCGCGCCTGTACCATAAGGGCGACGCGGTTTCTAGTGTTGCCGAAATGTTCTATCGGTGAGCTCGGTGCTGATCGGCAGGAGCATTGCTCGGCCTCACAGACTGCGATGATGCTGCGACCTGAGTGGCGCGTATCAGTTGGCGCCGTAGATTCAAGCCGTCGAGGCGTCCGACCGCCTCCGGATATGACCCACGGCACGTTTCGCCCCTGCTCGAGGCTTCACTCCGGTCGCCGGGCGGGACGCGCTTTCCCACCGCGGATGATCGCCGAGCAACGAGCTGCAGGCTGAGCGGATGCATGCTCAACTTTGAGCAGGGGTCATCAGGCTGGCCGGATGTGAACTCCCTTTCGAGTTTGCATCGGGAGGGGCCGCCGCTCGCATCCATCCAGATCTGGATCGATCTCCGGGTGGGGGCATCTGGCGAGGCCGCCGATCCGCTTCCATCTCGTCGACAGGTTCCCTCGAGGACCATGCGCCGACCAGGGGCCAGCCTGCACGAACCTCGTAGGTCGGAACCGGCACCTCGGAGCCACCTCCCTCCACCAGCGAGGCCCCTCACCAGCACCTCGGAGGCCGAGGCGGAGATGGTTGTCCGCAATCTGATTGGGCGAAATTAAATTGCGTGCTTTTGTGGGGACGGCAGGCGCATGTGGCAGGCTTTCCACCTTGTGAGTGTGACAGGTGAGCTCCGAGGCGCAGGACGTCGATCGGAGGCCCCGAGCTGCGGGAGATGGGAGCCAGGTGGTGGGTGAGCTGTGTGGTGTCTCTCCCTTGGTGATGGGGTGCTTTCCCCTCTGTGTGAGGTCGACGTGACGTGGGATCGGCTGCCCTCGCCAGGATCATCATGGGCGCCAGCTCGTGCCCTTCGCGTTGGTCGTGCCCAGCCAGCGAGACAGCCGCGGGGCGACCATTCGGGCGCGAAACCGGCACTCGAGAAATTCCCGAATAATCCGCGGTCTGCCGCCGAAATCCGAATTTCCCGGCCGGGCTCTCCCCTCTGCTGACGGCAGGAAATTCCGAATTTACGGGATTTTTTCGTGAATTAATTTCGCCCGCGATCTGGAGCCGTCCAGCCCGCTCGATGGTGCGGAGATGGCAGCAATTCTGCTGGCTTCTCGTGCGGTGACATTGCGCACGGCGGCGCCGCGCCGTCACAACTATGTTTTTCGTACTTCAGGACTCCTGATCATGGTGAGCCGATCGGTAGCCGGAGGGGGAGCATTGCTCGCCTGCTATCGGTCGGCTCTTCCATTAAGCGTCACAGGTTATTTGCGACTCGCACTCACCTAGAAGGGCATCGATCCACCTTCAGGAAGAGATGCTAGTCGCTGCAGACCGGGTTCCGACGGCCGGTACTCGCTCTCCTCGAATAATCCTTTTGCTATCTGCTCATAGCGGCTCATCAGGATCGAGCGATAAGCGACCGCCTCGAATTTCTTGTACTCGTTTTTGCAGCAATCACTCTCGCAAAACAAAGCTGCGGTCAAAAGAGCGCGGGCTTGTACAACATCCGTCCACGAATGTTCAGGCGCCTCTAGATCCAGATCATCTGAGTTCAGAGCAGTTTCCAAATCGATGGCGACGGCTTGGCGCCCCTGACCAAGAAAATGCACCTCGGGGATGTGCTTCGTCATTGCGCGGACTCCGCCTGCTTCTCGACCCACGCTTGAAGATCTTCCAGGCGCCAGCCGTATTTTCGGTCCGTCAGCTTGATTGGCTGCGGGGCCTCTCCTGACTTCGACAAGCGGAGCCACATTCCATAGTTTAAGCCGCAATAGGCGGCATCCTTGGTGCCGAGCACGCGTAAGCGTGCGATCTCCAGCGGCAATTCGTTGAGGTTCATCTCACACCATCCTCCGGCCGGTGGGCCACCACACCACGTGGCGCGCCAAGACCGACCTTGTTTGTGCAAGGACAGGGTTCCGGCTCAACGAGTGATCAAAAAGCTCCGCAGAGAGATGCCGGTCGCTACGGACTTGTAGCCACCGGGGTCCCGCACTCAACACGGGCGGCCGACCCGGCGATTGCTGCCGGAAAAAGATCAGCAACACGACCCTGCGAGAAGTGATGCAAAACGGTCACACGCACTAGGCAGCGAATCGGCCATGTATGTTTTCATACACTCTTTGGGAGCCCTGACCAGCCTGGGCTATCGCGGATGTATGGGACGGCTACGTAATGGACGCGACCTTTCACCTTCCGGAGGAGTTTGACCAGAGCATATTTCTCGGCAACCGGCCGAGACTGGCCAAGTTTCTGCGCACGCTCCGGGTCGGGAAGCGCTTCTCGAATTGGTACTTTGAGAAATATGGCAATCCGGAAGGTCTTCGCCAGTCGACAATCGGCAGTCGGCGGGATTTCTTAGACCTGATCCCGACCATGTCCTCGGTTCTGGAGGTCGGTCCTTTCCTGTCTCCGTGCCTGACGAGACCGCGCCACGACGTCTCCTATTTTGACGTCCTCAACGGCGAGCAGATGCTCGAGCGGGCCCGTCACCTGACGAGCATCCCCTACGAGCGGGAATATTGGGAGGAGCGGCTCAAGCACCCGCTCGAGATCGACTACTTCCATCCCGACGGCGATCTCTCCTCGGTGCCGCGGACCTTCGCCAACCTGTTCAGCAGTCACTGCATCGAGCACCAGCCCGATCTCATCACGCACATGCAGCAGGCCTACGAGCGGATCGAGCCGGGCGGGCGCTACTTCATGATCGTGCCGGACAAGCGCTACTGCTTCGACCACTACAACCCGGAGTCGCGGCTCATCGACGTGCTCGGCGCCCACCTTGAGAGGCGGCGTCGCGCCTGCCCGACGAAGGTTCTGGAGCACCGGCTCGCCACAGCCCACAACGATCCGGTGCGGCACTGGATGCACGATCACGGGCGCCCGACCCTCGAGGAGCGGCCGGAGGTGTTCGGCTACTGCCTTGAGGAGGCGGCGACCGCGCTCGAGACCTACATCGACGTCCACTACTGGATGTTCACGCCCGACAGCTTCCGCCGGCTGATGAACGAGTTGTACGAGCGCGAGTTCATCAAGCTGCGCCTCGAGCGCGTCTACCCGACCCTACGCAACACCTTCGAGTTCTTCGCCGTGTTCCGGCGGGGGAATTAGGCTGCCTCTCTTAACTGAAGGCGGTACGGCAGCTCCAGGTCGAACGCGGTTGCAGGAGCAGGCGCGTCCGAACCGTCTGCGTATTCATGATTTCGTGACGACTCGAACACCGGCTCGTTCGCTGTCGTTGAGGCTGGGCGGCTTCATCTTGTCGCTCGGCGAGGTCTACTCCCCCTCTGGCGCTGGGTTGTCGGCCTTAGTCTCGCGCCGGACTCGCGGTCTTCTCGAGAGCCTCGCGACGTACCAGCTTCGTCGACGCAACCTTGGCTGCTCATCGACGTTCCCGCTTTGTTCGACCGGGAGCGAGGTGAGCAGTGGGCCGCAACCGAATCCTCGTTGGGGCGGAACAGCGCGACCTGCTCGATAAGGCCGAGAGCTGGCGGAAGGAGTGCATCCGCGTGCTCACGAAGGCGCCGATCCACTCCCCGCTCTACAAAGCGACGTCCGGCATCCTCGACGCGATCGACGAGCTCGCTGAGGCAGTCACAGGCGACCGCAAACACTTCCATCTCAGGGCGCCTACGACACCAGAACCACGGCGTCAGGATCTGTGACTAAATCGTCCCTAGGGCCGAATCTGACATCGCGCACGGAGGTGCTGCGCCTCCACACCTATGTTTTGCACGGGCGTGGATTCCTGGCCTGATGAACCGGCCGACGCAGCGGGAGGGGGAGCTTTGCTCGCCCGCTGCATCGGCCGTTGTCATTAGAAGGGGATCGCGAGATCGATTTCCAATTCGCGGTCGATCGGGGAGTTGGGATCGCGGCGGCGGCGGAGAATGTACTCAGCGCGCTTCAACGCATCGTCCTCCGCCTTGGCGTCCCGTCGCGCTTTCGCCTCGTCGTAGCGTGCCAGCGGCAGTGCAGATTCCGCTGCGAAATGCTCGGCCAACACGCGGCGGTACTCAGCGGCCTCGCCCGGCTGGCCGAAGGGAGTGCCCTCAGCATTCTCGAGAGCTTCGAGGAGGGCGCGGACGATGATTGCGTTGTCAGAATTCATGAGATTGTCCGTTCGTATTTGCGGAAGTTGATGCGAATCAGGAAAGTTCGGCTTGGCTGTCGACCCAGGCTTGAAGATCGCCAAGGCGCCAGCCCTGCTTGCGCTCAGAGAGCTTCAGCGGCTTCGGGAACTTCTCAGCCTTCAGCATCTTGCGGATCATCTGAATGTCGAGGCCGCAGTAAGCTGCTGCGTCCTCGGTGCACAGGACGCGCGAGCGCGCCAACTCTAATGGAAGTTCGTTCAAGTTCATTGAGTCCGTCTCCGGTTCTGCGTTGGGCAGAACTTGTTAGGGCTCAATGCATGTAATGAGGCGTTATGAGTTTGTCTGCCGCATGAATGCGACAGGTCCTCTCACTGGCAAAGCTTCTTGATGTGCTCCGCCCAGGCATCAAGTGCAGCCCGCTTCTCGGCTGCGTATGTCGCACGGTTGTAGATTCCAGCGACCCCTGCCCTGTGGCCGCTGATGTGGTTTAAGACGGCCTCGATCACGTGGGGCTGGGTGCCGAGGCCTGCCATGCGAGTTGCGGCGGTGCGGCGGAGATCGTGAAGGCGCCAGGGCCGAACCTTGTGGCCGCTCGCTACGATCCGTGCATCGAGTTCCCGCTTCGCTTTCGACCAGCCCGAGAACCCCCCTGCCCTCGCGCCGAACAAAAGATCTCGGCCTAGACGCTTCGGCGCTGCCCCAACCACATCCAGTGCTAGGG
>NZ_BJZU01000004.1 GCF_007992195.1 Methylobacterium oxalidis
CCGTGCTCGCAAAAACGAGGGCCACTGGTTCGCGGCGGATTGGACAACCCCGACACATGCCCCACCAATGAACATCACAGCAAACATGGCACCGGGGGAGACGTGGCCGCCAATGGCGAGATAGCAGCCCAGTGCGACCAGACCGAACGAGGTGAACGACTGCCAAAATTTGAGAAGAAGTGAGATGCCTTTGGAAAGATGGGCGGCCGCTAGCTGCCACGCAGCCGCGTGTTGGTGAGTTCCGAGCCAGCGCTCGCGAAATCCCGACACCATCGCCATCACGTGCAAGGTCTCAGCCTCGCGCGTGGCTGTCGCCAGAAGCTTCTGACTCTGCTCCGCGAAGATGCCGGCCTGCTTTAAGTTCGCGCGATTGAAAACCTCGTTCAACGCCGCAAGCAACAGCACGACAACAACAGATGCGAGAAGCGCCAAACCAAGCCAGACATGCATGACAAAGGCGACCAGCACGTAGATGGGGATCCATGGGAGATCGAGGATCTGTGCTAGTCCCTGGCCTGAGAGAAATGTCCGTACGGCTTCGAGATCGCGGAAGGCGCCCATTGTATCATACCGCCTCGTCTGGAGCGTCTCGGAATAGACGAGGTCGTAGAGCGGCGCAGAGACTTCCTCGTTCAGGGCGATCCCCATCTTCCGCAAAACGGACGCGCGCAGAGCAACGAGCGCCGCGGCAAGTACCATCCCGAGCAAGAAGATCGCTGTTAGCCCAATCAGAGTGTTCGCACTCCTTGTCGACAGCACTCGATTGAAAATCTCCATCGAGTAGATCACAGTCGAGAAGCTCAGAAGATTGATCACGAGGCTGAGCACACACAGGTGCATGACACCAGGCCGGATCAGCCGAATGCCGCGGTCGAGCGGAGTCTCCGCGTCGGTGTCGCGCGCCCGTCTCGCCTGCCCCCCCATCGCCCCGACTCTCCTACCCCGCCTTCAACGGGCAGCGATCTCTGCCAACGATGCCGCGCGCGCGGCTGTGCCACCGCTCGGAAGAGCCGACCTAGAGACGACCGGACACGCTCGTCGGTCGCACTCCTGCCGCATCGCAACGCAGTCGGCTAGACCAGTTGTTTGCGGCATCATCAAGGAGCCACCACAGCTCAACGTTAAGCTTACCTCCGCGCGAAGCCCCAGTGTTCGTCCCCAGTACGGCGGAGCAGTCACACACGCCGGCATGCATCATACCGACATCAACAGTCGCTCCCACGCAGCACGTCCATGGTGGCGCGCGAGCTGATGGTCGTGAAAAGCCTCACCGGCGCGTCTCCCAAGGCTTGCTCGTGTTTTAGAGTTCCGAAGCAGGCTTGAAACGCGCGTTGCCAGAGCGCGCGGATCAAAGAAATCTACGACCGCAGCACACTCGTCTGCGAAATAGTCACGCACCGGCGCCGTATCCGATACCACCATCGCTTTACCGGCACCCATAGTCTCAAGAGCCGACCACGACAAAACGAACGGATACGTCAGATACACGTGCACGTCGGAGTGTCGCAGCACGTCGAGGTAGCGTCGGCGGTCAATCGACCCGAGAAACCGCACGCGCGCCTCATCGATCGAACTGTCGAGTTCCTCCAGCAACACGGATTTCCAGGTACGTCCGTCGGAGGGAGGCGCGCCATATCCGCCTCGATCAGAACCAATCACGGAAACTTGGATCGAGGGATCTGCCCGAAGCAAGCGGGGAAGAGCCCGCATGAAGGTGTGGAAGCCACGGTGCGGCTCGAGGTGCCGCGCCACGAAACTAACGGATGGCCCTCCGGACGCAGCGCGGTCGGTTCCCCTGTTTTCAGCGGGCGGGACCTCCACACCCTCATGGAAGACCTCGATCTTCGCATGCAGCATCGCCGGGAAGGTGGACTTCTGCCACGGCGTCGGCGCCACGCACACGTCGGCATCCTCAAGGCTTGCCAGCGTGATGGCATTGCGCGCCCGCATCCGGTGGAGCACCTCCGGAGGCGCTGGCGGGAATTCTGGGTCAAAGTTCACCTCTCCCCCCGAACGCAGGTAATAGTACTCGCAGTAGCAAACGAGCTTCGCGCGCGGGAACAGATCCTTCAGGTAGAGGGCCTCGCCCCAGCCGGGATGCGCCACGATGATGTCGGGCACAAACCCATCATAACTGAGTGCCCGCGCCGCGGCCGCTGCCCCCGCCGCCAGCGTCGCCTTCGAGGCCAGATCATCGATGACAATGTCGCCCGTTTGCGCGACCGGTACAGGCGAATACTGCCTGTAACGCAACCCCTTTCGCGCGTACGCATTCATCCCGATGCCGGCGAGCTCGACGTCATCTCGCCGCTCAAGCGCCTCCAGCACAGCGATCAGCTGCGAGGGAAAGGACTGGTGAACGAGGAGAACCCGCAGAGCCATTCAGCAGCATCACGGCTTGGCTGCAACAGCCTCGCCGAGCAGGGTAGCAGGCGGCTGCGACTCCGGCATCAAGGCGAGCGCCCACAGGTCGAAATGCGATCCCTTCTGCATGACCGCGCGCTCAAACCCCGCTTCGACGAGCAAGCGCCCCAAACGATTCGCTGTGAACGCGGTCTTGTGCGCCATGAAGGCGTTGCCCGCCTTCAGCGATGGGCGATGACCGAACAGCATGTCGACCGCGGTGATCGGTCCCGCGGGCGAAACGTAGGCGACCTCGTCGATCTTTCCCTGCACCACGAGCTCAGCGACCGCCTCGATATCTGGCGTGGTGATAAGGGCAAAGCCCGTCGGCTTCAGCACCCGCCGGAACTCAGCCAGCGCCTTCGGCACCTCATGATCGTACAGGTGCTCGACGTTGTGCGATGACCAGATCGCCTCGACGCTCCCTTCGCGGAACACGGATAGATCGGTGATCGTCCCCACGATGTCGGGCTTTACGCGTGAATCGAGATCCATGCGGAGCTCGCGCCAAGTCCCGTCCCGGAAAACGGGGTGAAGCTTCTCGGACGCGTACACGCCGCAGCCGACGTGGAGCACCGTCCGCACCTGCGTCGATCTCTCGGCCGCGTCTGCCTGCAAGGGGGCGCCCATCGCTCGCTACCGTCTCCACCCCTTCGCATCGCGTTCCGACTTCGAAGGGGCGCTTCGTTCAGGCGGTAGCCGACCTTAATGACGAAATAAGGCCGGCCTCTTCGTCGAGATAACTGCCAAGCCGTAACCGGAATGGAAAAGGCCGGGCTCAAGAGCCCGGCCTCTCCGTCTCGTTCGATAAGCTCGCTTAATGACCCGTGTGGTCGATGAGCTTGATCGAGTCGGCCGTCTTGTCGGCGCCCTCGCCTGACGAGGCGAGCTGGAGCACGAAGTCCTCGCGGGACATGCCGGCGTTGAGCTCCTTGGTCCAGTACACGTGACCGGCCTGATCGGCGTCGCGGCCGAACAGGTTCTGGTAGATCTGGTCGACGAAGGCAGGGTTCTCCAGCTTGCCAGCACCTTGCTGGAACTCGGGGCTCTGCATGAAGGCGTGCGCGATGTCCTCCATGCTCTGGCCGGAGGCATGCTGCTGCCACCAGTACTGAAGGCCGCTGGCATCGGCGTCGCGCGCCATGACCGCCTCGTACATCCGGCCGATGACGGCCTCATCAGCCGTGTGCGCCGTGATGAGAACGCCGTCCGTGAACTTGATGAAGTCCGAGTTCTCGATTGTGGTGGCGGTGCCCGAGTTCGCGTGGAACACCAGCACGCGACCACCGTCGACCACCGTCGAGAAGTCGGCCTTGCTCAGACCGAAGTTCACGGTGTCGAAGGCCGAACCGCCGGCGACCGTCTGCGAGCCGTCGGCCAGATTGATGTCGGCGTAGACGGGGCTGCTCTCGGTGGGAGCGCGCTCCGACACGAGCGTCGTCTGCGCCGTCGCGCCAGCGCCCTCGGCCGTCGAGGTCAGGCCGAGCAGCAGGTCCGCCCGGGACATCCCGCCGGTGGCCAACTCGTTCGACCAGTAGGCCAGACCACCCGCATCGGCCGTGCGACCGAACAGGTTCTGGTACACGGCATTGACGAACTGCTCGTTGGTGACCGTGGAGCCCAGGCCGTGCGAGCCCGCTTCCGGCGCACCCAGGAACTGCTCGCCGATCTGCTCGAGGCTCAGCTTGCCCGAGTTGTACTGGTCCCACCAGTAGTAGAGACCGTTCGCGTCGGCGGTCCGGTCCATCACCGCGACGTACATGCGGCTGATGATGGCCTCGTCGACCGTGGACGCGTTCACGATCGTCGAGCCGTCGGTGAGCTTGATGACGTCGACGTTCGTCAGGGTCGAGGTCTCATTGCCGTTCTTGAGAACGATGTTGCCATCGGCATCACGCGAGACGTTGTAGCCCGAGCTGGTCAGCGTGACGGTGTTGTCACCGCTGCCGAGGTTGAGCTTGTACGAGCCCGCTCCGAGCGTCAGGGTGTCATCGCCGCTGCCGGCATTGACGGTAGCGTGCTGCGTCTGGGTCAGGTCACCGGAAACACCGGCGTTGCCCGCGACGATATTCAGATCGCCCGTGCCAGCGACGATGGTCGAGCCACCGGCGCTCGTCAGCGAGAGATTGGCATCGCCCGAGCCCGCCACGACGGTCGTCGGACCGGCGCCGTTGAAGGTGAGGTTGGCCTGGCCGCTGTCGAGCGACACGAACTGGCTCTCGACCTTGCCGGTGACTGTGCCCGAGCCGGAAATGTTGAGGACCGGGGCCTTACCGGCACCCGTCACGTTGCCGCCCTGGCTGGCGTCGACGTTGGCCACCTCAACCGTGGGGTCGACCGTCGTACCGGGTGTCACGTTCTGGATGTCGATGTTGTTCGGATCGCTCGTATTCGGCCGCGTCTTGAGCAGCTGCTCGAGCGCGTTCTTCAAGCCCTCAGCCTGAGGGTTCTTGATGATGTTCTCTTTGACCTGCTCTACCGGCCGCGAATACGGATCAGCCACCTTAACCCCCTACAATCAATAAGTTATGTTCGTGATTTCAGATGGACGCCGAGGATCGCGGCGCCCGGAAGATACGGGCCGGCTTGCGCGGCGCCGGCTCAGGCCGAGTGCTGGCGCTCACACGCGCCGAAGAGCGCGGCGCCTTGACCTTGACCTCGGAAAGCTGGAGCCGAAGACCGACGAGATGCTCGCGGCCCGTCGGCCCCTTCAGATCAACCGGCGCCAGCGCCGGCCCGAAATGCGACCCGTCGCTGAAGACCGCCTCGACGATCAGCGCGTAGGCATCGGCGTCCTCGCCGATCAGCTTGAAGGTGACGCCGTTGATGGCGCGGGCCTGCATGCGGGTGCCGACGAACTCGCCCGCGACCACGTCCGGGAGGCGTCCGAGCCCGAGAAGCGCGCAGCCGTACGAGAGGTCGACGTTGGCGGGGCGGCGCGGCCACTGCACCGAGAAGCCCTCGATACGCGCCGAGCTGTCCGGGTCACCGAGCCAGTCACCGCCGGAGACGAAGAGATCGCCCTTGCGCTCGACATGCCCCGCGATGCGCAGCGGAATGACCCGATCTCCGGCGTCGGACGCGGCAGAGCCGCCACTCGCCTGAGGAGCCGCCAGAGCAAGCCTCGAATTCGAACGACCAGCACTCGGCGCGCTCTGATCCAGTCGATCGAGCTGCAGCGTCACGGCTTCCGGGTGATCCGCACCCTCACCGATGGTGGTGATCAGAACAGTCGCGTCGCGCTCGACCGAGATGACGCAGAGATCACCGGGCTGACGCAGAACACCGGCCGCAACGCCCGGGTTAGAGAGCATGCGAACATCGTCGGCCCGATCCGGATCGACGGTCAGGACCACACGAGGCGCGACACCACGGATGGCCGTTGCTACATAGCGCAGCGCAAACATGCCGCGAGCGACATCCATCGCTCGCACGGACACTTGCCCGCGCGTCGTGCCGACGCTGTTCACTGGAGGAAACCCCTCACGCCCGGCCGGTTTTTACCGGCACTTAACTGTGCCTTCTTAAGCCATGGCTCGCTGCGGCGCGTCAAGACAATTTGAACCAAATCGTACGCGAAAAGTGCTGAGTCTCCGCCCTACGGAGCGTTAACCTTACGCTGTAACCAGAACGCCACACCTGATTTCGGTCACACTGTGGCAAATGTCTGGCTTAGTATTCTTCCCTCGACACTGAGCAGGAAGCCCGTATGTATCGATCGCTAAGAGCCCTCAAGCAGGGCTCGGACGAGATGATCTTCGATCTTCGAGATTATGAAGGTCTCGAGGAGATCCTTTTTTCACCCACTGTAGCCGTCGAGGCGAAGTCGCTCGCGCGCCACTTCCCGTTGGTCTGGCGCCGCATCGAGGACAAGTTCGAGTTCGTCGCACTTTTGTCGTTGTCGCCTCTCGTTGTGGGCGCCAATCACTTGCTTGCGCCCGGTCTGACGCGCCCACTTCTGATGGAGGCCTACCCCTTCGCCATCAGTGTGGCGGCCGGCGAGGATGGACAGAGCGCCGTCCTGATCGAGGCGGCCGTCCCGAAGCAGGAGCGTCAAGGGACCGCGGTCTTCGAATCAAGTGGCAGCTTCACCGGGCCAGCCGCCCATCGCATGAACGCGCTTCGGGTCTTCGCGAGCGACCGGGACCGAACGGCAGCCTACACGCAGGCGCTCGCCGCCGAGGGCCTCCTTGAGGACTGGCCGCTACGTCTCAAGATCGGCGAGGACGGCATCGAGTTCGGGGGGCTGTGTGTGCTCGCCCGAGCGCCTGCCCAGCGCGAGCGCCTCGCGAAGATCGTCACCCAGCACGGCTTCCCGTTTGCCGAGCTCGTCACCTTCCACGATCTCTCGCTCTTCAATATGCAGCGCCTCGTCGATCAGCACCGGGCGGGCCGTCTGGCCGCCCAAGCGACGGCAGCCCAGACTGCGTCAGGAGAGTCGGCATGAGCTTCGCCCGCGTCGCCCTCTCGCCTGAGCGCCTGCAGAACCTGCACTGGTCGTTCGCCAAGACCTTTCAGTTCGCCCGTGATCGGCTCTACGTCCCGCTCATCCAGACCGAGATCCTGCGCGCGGCCCGCGAGTACCCGATCGCTTTCGTCCGTGAGGGCGAGCAGTGGCTGCCCGTCGCATATCTCGGCGACGCGGCCGGTCAGACGAATCGCTTCGTGGACGACAAGGGCTCCTGGCAGGCCGGCTACGTCCCGTTCTGGCTCCGCGTCTATCCCTTCGTGCACGCGCACGAGGCCTGCGCGGTACTGCTGGATCCGGGCTTCGTCGGCGTCTCCGGCAGCCACGCCTTCACCACGGCGGACCGCAAGCTGACGCAGGAAGCGCGCGGCGTCGCGGACCAGGTCCGGAAGGCGAGCGCCGGCGGCGCTCTCCTGCAGACGGCCGCCTCCCAGATTGTCGAGGAAGGCATCGCGCAGCCTAGGCCTGGGCACTCCGGACGTGATTCGGAGCCGCTCCTCTTCGTTTCGGCGGGCCGCCCCGCCGATGTCCTCGCCGCGAAAGCCGGCGACTGGTACGCGCGTTCAGCGCTGACCGTCGAACTTGCGATCGCCGCGGCCTTCTCCAGCGCATCGATGCCCCGCGCCGAACCGGCCGCTGTGACTCTCGAGCCGCCACCCGAAGTAGCGCCCACACGCCCCGCACCGCTCGCTCCGACCTACGTGCCGCCCGCCGCTCCTGCCGACCTCGACTGGCTCGACATGAGCGAGAAGATCTCGTTCTGAGACCGGCGCGTATCACTTTGGGCATGTGCGGCCCGGCACCGAATTTGCTCCAGCCTTGAGCAAAGGTCGCAACAAGACCAGAACGAAAAGCGGCGGCCCACCAGGGGCCGCCGAGTCAGGGTTTTCCAGTGCCGTGTCGAGACGGCGCTCATCCCTAGCCGGCTTTGCGGTGGCTCGCCATCGCGAGCGGATACGTTATTGCGCGTAATATTCAGATCGTACGGCCGCGTGACCGCGAATCCGCAGACGTTCAAGTTCGAGCGGCGCCTTGCGACGTCGGATCCGGCAGTCTCGCAGAAGCTCTCGCTCGCATCAGCCGTGCCGCGACCAGCCAGCGAGCGCTGCGTTGGCGAGCGCAGCGGAACCGCCGCCCAGCCGGCGGCGTCGCTCAGTCGCCTCTCCCAGCAGTGATCTGATCCCGTGTCGGTGGCCCGTCTTTGAGACGGGGCTGACGAGCCTCATGGATGAGCGCCCTCAAGGCCTCGACGACCGCGAGGACGATGAAGCGGTACCAGATGTAGGCCCGCCGGATCGCGCCTCGGATCCCTCGGGCTTCGGTGTCGCTGGCCAGAGACATAGGCCCGAGGCTCGCATCCGAGCCCTCAGCCGTCCGCAACAAATGCCGGGTGCAGAGCGTACCCGCTCAGCGCCGCATCCCGTTGCGCAAACTGTCCGCCCTCTCACAGAGTGGCGTGGTCAATCCGCTAATGCTCGAATAGTGCCGCGATCTCGAATCCCAGAACGACCGCGCTGATCGCGGTGAAGACCGCGAGCACGGCCGTCGCGGCCAAGATCGCGGGCAAGATCAGGTCGCTGTCCCGGTTCAGCACGGTAGCCGGATCATTCTGGATCATCAGCAGGCCCACTCCACGACTTCGCATCGGCCGCTGCAAGGCGAAAGCCGCGCGAGTCTCACCAGATGAGGACAGATCGCACGGGCGCGCCTTGACGTGGGTCAACGGCGGGATCGCCCAACCGTCCTGATGGTGCTCGGCAGCTTCAAGGGCTGATCTCTGCGACCACCCCGACCGCGGCGGACCGCCAGCGAGACGATCTCGTTCAAGTCGTCCTAATCCGACGCACGGTACTCGCCGGGAGGGGCGGCTTGCGACCCATCGTGGCCACGAGCTTCGCTTGACGATGCTGAAGGCTGGCGTCCCCGACGTGCGGCTGCTGCCGAAGGCTGTCGAGAATTTGGATGAGCGCACGATCCGGCTCGCGAAGGCCATCGTTGAGAGGATGGCTGGTGAAGCAGCGCAGTGGTGACTGGCTGCTCAAAAATGGAAGGAGCCGCAGGCAGATCGCCTGTGGCTCCTCAGCATGCACATCTCATGACGCTGAATTGTTCGAGGTGCTGACGCGGTCCGTCCGTTCGGCGAATTGCTGTTGCGTGCCCGCATCAGTCGCACGGCAAGCGCTCCCCTAACAAAAGGTACAATGGCCAGATCGGAATTATCGTGCTCCATAATGCCGCCGCCGGAGGCAGTTTGTTCGACTTCTCGCCGCGCAACGCATCATAATGCCACGCGTTAGGCATCTCAGGTGCGGCCCGCCTCAGCGGCCAGAGGAACGGTCTGTATGCTCTACCTGATGCGCGATGCTTGTGACCTGATGCTCACCCCAGCACGCATCGCCGCAGGAGCCGCCCGAAACGCCTACGAGCATCCGCTCAGTCCATTCACCTATATGCCCTCCAGCCGTGCCGTCGCTGCCTCATGTGAGCTGTTCGAGCGTGGCACTCGCAGCTACGCGAAGCCCGCCTTCGGCCTGCCCGCCTCCGAGCGGGTGGTGTGGGAGCGCCCCTTCTGCCGCGTCATCGCCTTCGGTGAGCCCTCGACGAAGCCGAGGATGCTGATCGTGGCCCCCATGTCGGGCCACTACGCGACGCTCCTGCGCGGCACGGTGTCGGCCTTCCTCGATACGCATCAGGTCTTCATCACCGATTGGGCGGACGCCAAGCAGGTGCCGCTGGCCGCCGGATGCTTCGACCTCGACGACTACATCGACTACTGCATGGCGATGTTCGAGGCCCTCGGACCGGACCTGCACGTCATGGCAGTCTGCCAGCCCTCCGTGCCGGTGCTCGCTGCGATCGCCCGCATGGAAGCCGAGGATCACCCGCTCGTGCCGGAATCGGCCGTTCTGATCGGCGGCCCCATCGACACACGCCGCTCGCCGACAGCCGTGAACAGGCTGCCTCAGGAGCGTAGCATCGACTGGTTCCGGCAACACTGCACCCATCCCGTGCCGTGGCCGCACGCAGGCTATGGCCGCAAGGTCTACCCCGGCTTCCTGCAACTGGCCGGCTTCATCAGCATGAACCTCAACCGCCACCAGTCGGCGCACTGGGATATGTTCAACCATCTCGTGCGGGGCGACGGTGACTCGGCCGCCAAACATCGGGAGTTCTACGACGAGTATCTGGCGGTGATGGACCTCACTGCGGAGTTCTACCTCCAGACGATCGAGACGGTGTTCATCGAGCATGCGATGGCTCGCGGCGTGATGCGGCACCGGGGCGAGCCCGTGGATCTCAGCGCCATCCGCCGCTGCGCCCTGATGGCGATTGAGGGCGAGAAGGACGACATCACCGGCATCGGTCAGACCCGCGCGGCTCTAGATCTCGCCACGAACCTGTCGGCCGAGAAGAAGGCATACCATCTCCAGATGGGAGCGGGGCACTACGGCATCTTCAACGGCGCGCGCTTCCGGGCCGAGATCGCGCCGAAGATCGCGGCTTTCATGCAGAAGAATGCGGACCTGCTGCCGCGCGAGCTAACGGTGGGACTCGCCGATGTGACCGCGCCCAGCCCAGATGCGGTGCAAGCAGAGCCCTTCGTAGCAGCGGCGCTCATTGCGAGCGAAGCCCTCGCACAGAGGGGCGCTTAAACCGAATTGCGCCGGTCGGCACCCACACAAGGCAGCGCCATTTGCGGTCTAACGCTGGCGAGCGGCGTCAGTGAACGGTGTTACGAGGATCTACGATCCTCCTCGCGTCCGCGCTCCCCTGCTGGGCCTCCGACATGAGCCGCTTGGCCCGCTCCTGTAGCTGGTCGAGCCGCTTGTTCAGCAAGGTGCGCTGTCTCTGCCGCTTGCTCTCAAGCTGTCGGACGATGCGCTGCTTCTCGGCCTCCGGACCGGACCACGCTTCCAGCCGCTCGCAGTCAATCTGAAAGCCGAACTCCACATCAGCCTGCGCAGCCAAGGTTCTCTGGAGGCAGCCCGTGAGATCGTCGAGTCCAAGACCCTCCGGCAGATCTGGGGGCGGCACCTCAGTCCAACGTTCGCTTGCAGGACCCAAGGTCGACGACCCAGCCGGCGAGGTGAGCGGCAGGAGCACGTTGGAGCCGGCCACGATCGCGCCCGAGGCGTCTCGCAGCGGCGTCGGGTGGGGCATGAAGGGGATCAGCGTCCCATCTGGCCGTTCCAGCACAGCCTGCACCCCGCGCACAGCCCGGCCTTCCTTCAGCGCCACCGCCATGGGGCATTGGTCGAGCGGCAGGTGCGCACCTTCGGTCGTGAAGATCCGCCAGGAGCCACACCAGCGTGTCTTGCCGAGTTCAGGCCGGTAACCCCAGAGATCGGCTGCCGCCTCGTTGTAGTAGGTCAACCAACCCTCGGCGTCGGTCGTGTAGGCAGGTGACGTGATCTGCTGGAACAACGCAGCCCGAGACCGCTCGTAGTTCCAGTCTCGGTCCGGCCCGTCGAGTTCATACCCGATATCGTCTGGCACGACCGTCAACTCTCCACGACAGCGAGCCTTAAGGGCTCACAAACCAACCGGCTGCCCCCCTCTGTCGCGAGCTACCTGGGAACCGGATCTGCCCGTGCAACGGCAGCCTCGGCTCGTCGGGGCGCGGGATGCGCCACACTCCAGATCGTCCAACTCTGCGGGATTGTGCCTTGAAGCTTCCGGGGGCGGTTGCTCCACGACGCCACGACCGGCTCACGCCAGCCTGGGCTCTCCCGTAGTGTCTTGTACGGACGCTCCGACCTCGCACAGGCACAGCAGCCATACAACCGCTCTGTGACGGGGCGAATACGCTCATCGGAGTGAGACCAGTGCAGGGAAGCCGGCCAAGTCCCTGCTCAGGCCAAACAGAGATCCAGCCGCGTCACGCAGCCGTAGCCTCGTAAGGTGAAACGGCTCCGCCATCAGGCTTCAGGAGAGCAGAGATCGCCATCTGCTCCTCACGGAAAAACTCGTGCATGGAACTATAGAACCGGTGCATCGAGCAGCATGCCTCGTAGATCGAGTCATCTGCCTCGCCCTGCGCGAGCTTGAGGTAGTCGTCCGCCTTGCGTTCAGAGATCTGAGCGCCAGCGATGCACTCAGCCAGAGCCTTCTGGATCTGAGGCGGGAAATTCTCGTTCACCTGAGTGGTTCCTGGCACGGGGCGCGTCTCCCTGTAAGGCGGCGACGAAGCCGACGCCCTTGAAGCACTATTCGAGACATCCTCATTGTGCGGGATGTCTGCTTGACATGTGATATGGTGAAGCCTCCACAAGCACAGTGGAAGCCGAAGACCCTGGCGAGGCCGCAGACACTCGCGCAGCCTCTGAGGCTGATATACCGAGCGGCGCTTTTGACTATAACCTTTGTTGCAGGCTCGTGACGATTCCTGCTCGCGCCAGCGTCAATGTGCGAGGTCGTGCATTGACGGTGGGAAGAGGTTCGCCGGACCGACTTGAGGCGACCGGTTTCCGCGTCAGGATCGAAGGAGCCGCAGCGGCAGTGCACTGCCAACACGGAGAGGCCCCGGCGTTGTGCAGCGCCGGGGCCTCTCCTTGTCAGCTTGCAGAGCTTCACGGCCCATGTCCATCCAGGCCTGAGCCGGCCGAGCCCGGCCTTGTACGACCCGAACCCAGATCCTGTTGCTGACGCGGCTCACGGGTGTGCCCAGCGCAGGTGCTGGTTGTACCGGCCTCGGTGTCGCTCGGTTCCGGCGAGGGAGCGATGGTCCGCGACCTGCATAAGGTAGCAGGGTCACCCCTCAGCAATGTTCCGGTAATGTTCGCTCCTCTATGACGGCATCTCACCGAGAGGGCCGGCGGCCATGCACACCACGATCGTTCGCGTAGGCTGGCTCTTCGCGTGCTTCTTCCTGGGCATGCCCGCGCTCCCCCACTGACGGATGAAGTCTGCCCCCGTCGTGTTGCGCCGACGGAGCCGGGCTGGAGCTACATCGATCTCAGGCTGCGCTGGGCTCCTTCTCTGACACGCCGAGCCACGCCTTGAGCTTCTGCGAGACGGAGGCGCGCTTACTCGCTGCCGGCGCTGTCTTTGCACGTGCCGCGTCGAGGCGAGCAGCGACATCATCGAGAGCGAGTAGGTCTGCCTGCCGCCCGATGGCCAGGGCACCTTCAAGGACGCGAATGCCATCCGTGAGCGACACGTGAGGCAGGTAGAAGCTGTCCAAGTTGATGCGCGCCCGGATGTAGGCGGCTCGCTCTTCCTCGATCTCGGGCGTGTCCGCACAGGCAAGTCGAGTGACGAAGGGGATCAGGCGCAGGCGCTCGGCGTCGCTGGCCTCATCGTTTAGATGCAGCGCCAGCCGGCAGATCGGGCGCGAGAAGCACAGTGGCATCTCATTGGGTGAACGCACCGATTGGTATGGAAAGCCGCACGCGACGAGGGCAGCTTCGTTGATGCAGGTGCCACCGTCCGGCCCAGGGAAAGGATGCGAGCCCCGCTTCAGCGTCCAGTTCAGGATGTGGTCGAAGTCTGTCATGGTGGCTGATCCTGTAGCCGCCCCCAGGATCAACTCTGCGCCTGCCGCTTATTATCCGGCACCGTCCCATGCTTGGGCGTCGAATCCTCACACAGCAACGAATTCGGCCGGACGAGCACGGCGTACCGGCTTGGCCATTTCGGCGCAGTCTCAGCCTGCCCGAGCCGCAGCTCAGTGGATTGCCGGCAGTCGAATCCGTTCGGGCTGGTCGTGCGGAGGAGCGACTGCAGCACTCCATTCGATAGCGAGATCCATTCGCACCGTGCAGACGCAGGTGTCCCGCTCGGAGCGCACCGTCGCGCTGATTGGGACATTCCGGCCCTCTGCCGTCCGCATCCGCGCAAGGTCGTGCAGCGTCGAGACAGCGAGATCCAGAGCGCTGAGGTCGTCCCGCAGGATCGAGCCCTCCGCGTCATGGTAGACGTGCGTTCCGATGATGGCGTCGATGAAATAGCGAGGCATGACGGCCTCCCACGAGCAGCGCGATCCCCTCGGCTACTCTCAGCCGTGCCGCAATAACCTGCGGCGATTCTCGGCACAAAAGGCCGGTTTCTGACGGCGTTCAGCGTGACCTCATCGGACCGGGCCCAAAAGTCGCTCGATCTCTGCCTCGCCTTTCTTTCGGGCAAGCTCTTCCGACGAGTGGGGCTTGTCTGAGCGTTGCAAGCGTTTGCCTCGCTCGCGGATGATCCAGGTGAAGTGCCCTTCGGGCTTCTCGCAGGGCTTGATCTCAAGGGTGTAGGGGTAGGTCACATCGGTGCTCATTGACCGGGGATGCCACCGCGCAGCCACACCTGCCACCGCAACCGTGACAGGAAGCGTGCGACGAGAAATCTTCTCGGCGCGATCTCATCGACGTGAACGATTTTCCGTTTGCGCGATTAGCATGAGCTAAGAGCAGCATTATTCTGCTCTGTCCCTTAACTGAGCGCTCATCCGGCGCGACCCATCCTTGGATCATGATCAAGAGCGACCCTCATCCGCGCCCTCTCGGCTCGGCCTTTGACGCGGTGCTGCACGGTGTGGCGCAGGGCCTCGGCAGCTTGTTCCCGCCAGTCCAGAGCTCGCATCCGACACAGCTTGACGAGGACCGGCAACAGATTGCTGAAGAACACGAGGTCGAGCCAAGACAGGATTAGCGTGTCCGCGCCCAGCCGCGCAGCACCAGAACCACTCTGCTGGCCGCAGGAACGATCTGTATCGATGCTTGCTCGGCGTACCGTACCCTTTCTGGCCAACTGTCGCCAAAAGGGCGGGGCCAGCCTTCAAAGCGCCCTTACGCAGTACTCGGCCACATTCTCTCCACGTGACGCCGCTCAGTTGCACCTCGGGTTTGGGCAACTCAAGGAGCGCGTAATGTATGCTCTTCACACTGCTTCCGGCGCAGCGGCCTGTTCGAAGGTCGCCGTAGCCGGGCGTCCAGTCGTTGATCTCGACCGCCAAGCTCTCGGATGTGTCGTCAGAGGCATCGCCTCCGGCCTGCGCGATGTGCTCCCGGTGCCAGTGCGTGAGCCGCTACCGGCCAAGTTCGAGCCGCTGATCCAGCGCCTGATGAGCGGTCCACTGAACCGCCTCGCGGTGCCTTCGAGTCGAAGGGCTGCTTGACGTACGCAGGGATCCCTTCAGGGGCGCGCACGAACTTCGTGCGGCTACCTAACCGCATAGTTGGCGCCGAAGCCGATGAGAACCTCACCTCGGTGAGCGAGGTTCTACAGGATCAGTGAGCGCTTGCCCGCGAGGGCAAGCTTCGCCGTCAGGGCGCAGCGCTGTCCGACTAATCGCCGCCGGGGTATCGGGGCTCACCGCATGGCTTGTGAGGGTGTGCGCCCGCCTCCAGCGCCCGCACGCGCCCCTGTGCGATGTAGGCCCGCAACCGTGCGACATGCGTCGTGGCTTCGTGCGTCATCCGGTGCGGCTCCTCAGGGTTCAGCTCGTCCAGGCGGCGCACCTCTTCGAGCTTGGCATCCCTCTGCTGCCGCTCTTGGCTCAGTATCGAACTCACGCGTGTCCCCTGCATTTCGTTCTCAGCATCCGAACTGCCGCCCTCTTTACCCATGCTGACCCGCGGCGCCAGACCGGCTCCCTTTAAGTCGCAGTAGCTTGCCCATCCTGCGTTTGTGAACCACCCGTCCTGAGCGGCTGGCCGCGCGCTGCCTTGCATTTCAGTTGCTGAAGCTGACATCTCTGCTCAGCGACCTTCGTCGCAGCGCCCTGTGGACCACCTTCTTGCCCGTGCATCCAATCTGCGTCGTCCGGCGTTGAGCCGTCACGAAGATGGAGTTGCACCCCATCATCCGAACCTCCGCTCGCTCGTGCCTCGGCGCGACCCTGCGGCTTTCTAGGAACCCACGAACCCCATGCCCGACGACAGTAGTCGATCGACCTTGCCGCCACTGGCTGACTGCGTGATCCGCGCCTGATCGCTTGATCCGGCTCGCCCACGACCAGCCTTGGCGGCTGGTCAGACAAGGTGAGCTATGACCCTCCCAAACATTTTTTCGCGTGCGGAAAAGCCTGCGCGACGTGATCACAGCGCCGCCGCCATTGTCATCATGATGGTGCTGGTCTTTGCGCCCGTTCTCGGCATGCATATCGCTGCCGTGGCCTTCGACACAGACGCGGAATTCGTCACGAAGCTATGGGCCGCCGATGGCGTTGCAACGCGCTTGAGGCTTGGTCCCGGCTCACAGGGCTAACTCGCAGGCTCGGTTCCTGGCCACCGACACAGCTTCATTCGTGACGCCGGCCGCCTGCGGGCGAACGAAGGCCTCGGGATCGTAGGCGCTTCCGTGCATGCGCTGACTTGCATGTTCTGCGCCTGCTCGGTCTCCATGGAAACTCGCACACTCCAGTGCGGTCTCGGGCGACCGAGCTTGATAGGCGATGTGGCCAGCCAGCGTGCTCGCGCTGATGATGGTGCTCAACTGCTTCTCTTGATGGCAAAACGAGGCCAAGCTTGAGATCAAAGGTGGGGTTGGCGAGCTTGAGGAGAGGTTTGAGGAGGCGAGTTCCGGAACGCTGATCCGGGCCAGGAATGCGGCAGCGGGATCAAAGGGGCCGGTGTAGCTGTTGGAGCGAACACGGAGGACGCTCACATGGAACTCTCACCGTTCGCTCACCTTGATCGGGTCCGCCTGCCTGACGGACGTGTAGGCGCGGTCGTCGGTGTCTGGAACCTCGGCGAAGCCTACGACGTGCACGTCGGCGAAGTTCAGGAAACGTGGTCTGCCGACGATCTGACACCGGCTGAGTAGGCGGCTGGTAGGTACCCGCTGCCGTTTCGGACGCTGTTGCGCGAGCGGACCAGAGCAGAGCGGTAGTATTTGCCGCTTCCGCTCAGATCAGAAGCGGCGCCTTTACCGCCCGAGGCGTCGGTTCGTGAGCACCCAAGAGGGTCTCGTCAGGGACGAGCCGTGGTCCGACTTCGTCGTCAATCCTGCTGGCACTCCTCTGAGGCGATGAGCGCAAGCTCAGCCGCAACGTCTACGAGGTAAGCGGCGATGCGCCGACCAGCGGCTGAGTCGCGACACTCGATCTGGACTGCGACTCCGAGGGTACCTCCGTCTAGGTGGCGAAGTGCGGTTTCGGCTGCATCCGCAACTGCCCGTTCGGAGGGGCCACTGAGACGGAGCAGATGCGGACCAGAGTTAATGACGATCACGCGGAACGGATTGCCTATCTTTCGGAACGTCCTAAGCTGTCGCAAGTTCAGCTTGAGTGACCACTATATTGCTTCTGAACGCAGAACAGGCTCGCCCGTTAGCGAGCCTGTCTGACAACCTGAACCAGTGGAACTCTGCAAATTTCCTCAAGTTGACAGAAGGCAGATCCCGTATTGGTGTTCCGGAATTGCAACGCTCTTTGGGCGTTTCCTCCTAAGACTTCGGGCCGTCCCTTGGGGCGGCCTTTTTTCTGGGAGGTTGCTACAGGTTAACACGCGACCATGTGGTTGGTTCGCCCTTCTAGCCATGGTCGTTTGGAGAGAAGACGCCTACGACGTCTCCTTCGGTGATCGTTGCGTGAAGAGGAAGGTCCGGTGGGCGTCCCGGACCAAGAACACACTCACGCAAAGGCATCTTCCCGTGGAGCTAGAAACCGCAGCAACGAGGCGCTCCGATGGATGGGAACTCGCAAACGACCTCGCAGCGCCTCTCGTGGGCAGAGCCGAGCACGTGGTCGGTTAGGGTCTGTCGGTCGTCTTCCTCTGCCTTGGTGGCCTATTTATCGCCCTTCCCACTGCCGGCGCAGCAATTTTCGGCATCCCGGCTCCGAGCGGCGTCTCAGTGGGATATCTGCGTGCGATCGGCTTTCGTGACGTCGCCCTGGCTCTGTACCTGGGCAGCCTAGCCTTGTTCTCGACACGGCGCGCTGTGTGCCTTGTGCTGGGAGCCAGCGTGTTCATCCCCGTGTGTGACGTCATTCTGGTCTGGACTTTGGGCTCCGCAGCCGCATGGCAGATCGCTTTGCACGTCCTGAGCGGAGTCATGCTGGCCCTCATCGCCGCCTGGGTGTCTCGGCGGCCAAGTGGTGCGGAATCTCTACGGCCGGGAGGCCGAAAGCCACATAGTTGAAGGCGTGCGGCATACTGCTTCCCGCAGATGGGCCTGACTTGATGGGGCAGGCTAGGATGAAATAGAAAGACTCCTCGCGGAGAAGTTTCTGCGGACATATTTGGGATAACATTCCAGTATTATTTGTACTACGCATTACAAAAATAAAAATGAGCAGCTCTGCTCGGAACTTTACTCGTCTGATAGAGTCGCCCGTGTGAGTTTAGCTCTACCGCGGTGGGCCACATGCCGCTGTTCTATTTCGACTTCCACGACGGGCAGCGACACTGCTTCGACGATGACGGCCGGGAGTTTCCCGACCTCAACAGGGCACGCGATGAGGTGATTGGTCCACTGAGTGATGTTACCCGCGATACGCGCCCACCTGGGGACCGACGAGACTGCATCGCGCACATCTGCGATGAGAGCGGGAGGATCGTGTTCCGCGCTCGCCTACCGCTAACCCCAGAGTGGATGAGGTAGCGGCGTCCTGTTAGGCCCCTGAACGTGGATCAAGCCGGCCTGCCGGGCTGTCCGGTGGAGCGTTCTAGCGCGACCGGTGACTCAAACCGTGACAGTTCCGCGGTCTCTTGCCTCAGTTCGTCAGATCGCCAATGCTCCCTCCCCTCACCTCCTGGCAGCGGAACCATGCCGAGCCGGTTCTGATCCCTCTCTCCCGCAACTCCTTAAGGGCCTGCTCGACAGCCATCTGGCCAACACGCTCGCAGCGGTCGCGCGTCTCGAAGGCCGCAACGGTCCCCTCGTCCTTCTGTGGCCCGGAGAAGATCGTCAGGACGAGGAGGAAGCCCGTCTTCATTGGCCGCTCCAGCTCAGGCGCCCACGTGCCTTCTGTGTAGCGGCGTAGCGAGAGGCTGGCGCCACCTCACGGGTGTTTGTCCTCACTCTTCTCCAGTGTGCTTCAAGTGCCCAGAGCACTGGCAGCCGCTACCGCGCTTCACCGAAGGCTGACCCAGCCGGTCCGGTTTGCGAGCCGTTGGTGGGGTGAGAGCCCTGCATCTGGTTCGTAGGGTCGCGCCGCGAGCCAACGCTCATGTCGTTGCCCAGCGCCTGTGCCGCTGGCGGAGCCGGCTCCCAGTGATGCCTTTTTTCCCCGGACGGCCGACCGATTGTAGCGAGAAGGGATTTTTCTCATCCCGTCGGCCGCACCTAGCCACCGACCGGTCCGCTCGGGAACGGAAGTCGCTTGTTGAGCGGCGAATGTCGTAAGAGCCGCCCCGCAAGTCGGGGCGGCGAACAGGTTGAACGCCTCACGGCACCGCTCAACCTTCAAGCGGCCTTCGCGCGACCTCGCCCCGAGGCACGATCGATCGCCCTGATGACCTGCTCGGGTGCGAGGTGATGGATCATGTGCCCCTGCCCCGGAACAGCGATGAACTCGCTTCGAGGCAGATCGCGGTGCAGCCGCTCCGACTGGCGCCCCACATCGGCGATCTGGTCGTCAGCTCCGGTGATGATCTCCACCGGCAGCTTCAGCTCGCGGTAGTGCTCCTGAAGCTCCATCGCGGCAGGGGTCATCATGGCCGCGTCCTCGGCCGCAGCGCGCAGCTGAGAGGGACGCAGCATCAGCTCCTTGGGCATCTGCTCGTCGAAGCGCTCCGGCACCTCGGCTGGCGCGAACATGGCCTTGATCAGACCCGGCAGGATTAGCCGTCCCACGAGCGGTGACACGGTGTAGCGCATCACGTCCCCGATGACCGGGATCGCAGGCGGCGAGAACAGGACCACATCGGCCCGCAGCGTCGGGTAGTAGTAGCCGGACGCCAGCACGAGGCTGCGCACGAGCTGCGGCGCCTGCAGTGCGAGAGCAACCGCGACTAGGCTGCCCCAGGAGTGCCCGAGCACCACCGCCTGCGACACGCCCATGCGCTCCAGGGCTGCTTGGAACAGGGTTGCATGTGCTCGCGGCGTCCAGAGCGCCCGCGACCGCTCACTGTAGCCGTAGCCGGGTCGATCGATGATGATGACGCGGTGGCGCTTGGCGAGGTCATCGACGATGCCGCTGACCAGGAAGTCCTGGATCAGGGTGCCGTTGCCGTGGATCAGCACCAGGGGCTCGCCTTTCCCGCGCTCCAGGTAGTGCAGGCGCACGCCATTCACGGTCATGAAGCGGCCGATCGGCGGATGGCGCCGCTCTGCCTCACGGGACTTTGCGATCGTGTAGAGGGCTGAAGCGCCCAGGACTGTGGCTGCCCCGAGCAGGGCGGGAGCGAGCCGGCTGCGGCTGCCGGACTTCTTCTGATGGGCGTGAGTGTGTTTGGGGTCCATGCATCCTCGCTTGGTTCAGTGGTCAAGCTGAGGCTGCCCCGGCATGTTCCGAAGATGGCGCATACGGGCGCTTCGAAACGCCCGATGCCCAGGGGGTGGTCCCGAGGAAGATCGACAGCGCGACGCGGACAACCTCGAGCAAGTTGGCGGTCACTGGCGTGCTCCTCGGGTCGGAGCGGAATGCCTTATCTGACCGCCAGCATCCGTGAGGACGGTCACGCTCGCATCACGGGGAGAAAGGCCCCCGCCAGCTGTCGCAGAGTGAGCCGGCGGGGGCTGTCGCCGTGTGAGGGGTAATGGCACAGCGAGCACCAGCAGGCTCGGCCCGAGCGGTTAAGCAATCGTTACGCACTGGATCGCGCTCGGGCTCTTGGGCTCAGGCTCACTGCAAGCTGGCA
Source organism: Methylobacterium oxalidis (assembly GCF_007992195.1). Taxonomy (GTDB): domain Bacteria; phylum Pseudomonadota; class Alphaproteobacteria; order Rhizobiales; family Beijerinckiaceae; genus Methylobacterium; species Methylobacterium oxalidis. The sequence continues at coordinate 20,602 of NZ_BJZU01000004.1, forward strand.
GTCGCCGCGGCATATATCGCGATGATGACCACGCCATAGGCGAGGGTCTCAGCCACCAGGATGGCCACCCAGGCGGGAAAGGGGATCTTCGTGTGCCACTCCAGGAAGTGCCTCATGCCCGGCCTCCCTCTGTGCAGCATCAACGCGCGTGCGGAGCCATCCACGTCTCCTGTCTCGCGAACTGCGCGGTGCCTGACAGGCCTCTTCGCGGAAACGTCGGGGCACGCTCTCAACTCTTGTGCCTCTCGGAAGGGAGATGATCACGGCCGCCAATCTTGAGGGTCATCTGCCTCAGCGAGGCGCTCACGAGGGGATTGCGTCCGTGCAGAAAGCCGAGCGGCCCTTGGCGGGCGAAGCTCCACGTTGCATCGCCGAGTGAGACACGAGCCCAGACCTGAGCCGGTGTCCTTTGCACGCCTCGGCCGCTGCTCTTGTCCAAAGTCTCCTGCAGGATGCTCAGGGGTACCGGCCAGCGCCCCGGTATTGAAGTACGGCTCCGGAAGCGAAGAGCTGCGATCAGTTGGCCGTCGCTGCCCGCGGCTCGAGCCTCAAGCTCGACCTGTTGCGCTTCGAAGGCGAGTGGGATTCCAAAGACGCCTTCCTGCTTAGGAATGCTCCAGAGGGTGCGGGCGCCCGCAACAGAAGCCGGATGATCGACCCAGACGAACGGCACGGTGACCGACGGGCGTGTGCCCCCGTGAACCTGCACTGCAGCGAGCACCTCATGGTAGGCCAAGTCGCCGGCAGGTTCGTAGATTGCGAAGGCCGTCCCGACGACCACCCGACCGAAAGCCGATATGGGACGCAGCCGTCCGGGCACAGCATCGAATGGCAGGGCGGAGGCTCGGATCTGCCATAGCGACACGTAGGCGGTGCCGCGAAGGTTCCAGGGGGCTGGCGGGTAGACCACACCAGCCGGACTTGTCAGCCAAGTATCTATCTCTGTACCCACCTTGGCCGCATCCTCACCGACTCGGTCTCTCGATATCATGCCGGCTTAGTCGAATATCAGACCAGCGAGGCGACAAGGCCAGCAATCAATCTTGAAGAACGGCCATGCATGAAACGTGACACCCACTGGCGACAATCGCTGCGGCCAGCCGCCCTCCTTTGTCTTTGATATACTTGAATTTGGTAAAGATGTGGAGGCTCATCTGCAGAATAGAAATGTATGCTGATATAGGTGGAAGTTTGTAATCCTGCCTGCACACCTTTACACCAAAAACCACATCGGGAGGAGGGTGGCGCTGCCCGGCCAGATAGCTGCGCAGAGGCTGACCGCACAAATCACCGGGGCGACTTCGTACCGCCAAAGCCCTGCTGGAACATACGGGTGAAGGCATCCTGGAACTGCTCGGCGCCCTGAGGGGCCAGAGACATCCAGCTCTTCATCAAGGCGTCAGGCGAGAGGCGGTCCATCTCGGCCACCACCCGCCGCTCCATCTCGGCGAGGATCTTCGCCTGCATGGGCTGAACGTCGGGCAGACCGAAGAACCTTCGCGCCTCCTCGGGAGTGCAATCGATCTCGATATTCATCTTCATCGGACGGAGACCCGTGCGCTGATCGAACGAACGAGAGGGCATATATGGCGTCCCCTCGCGGGCGATCACTGCCCCGCACGATATTTCAACGCGGCATTGGTTTGCGGCGAGATCGCCCGACACCGCGAGAAGCGAGGAAGCAATCCTAACGAAGCTTCAGATTTCGACCAATAGCTAGTCTTCGACCATTCCCGGCACACCCGCAGCACGACGCGGTGCCCGGGAACAAGCAGTGGATGAGAAGAGCGCCCACGACCGCGCCTTCCGAGCCAAGCGGATGGCGGCCGCCTTGCTTAACAGAGGCCTAATCACGGCCCCTGTTTCGTTTTGGGAGAGAGCGCCATGCAGGAGCGCCGTAGAACTCCACGTCGTCGCAGCTACATCGGCGCGACCATTGTGTTCAACAATCGCTGCTCGACCATCGATTGTCTCATCCGAGACATATCCGATGACGGCGCAAGGTTGATCTTCAGCGATACGGTCAACGCGCCCGAACAGTTCGACCTTATGATCAACAAGATGGGTGAAACGCGCCGTGTGCGGATGGCCTGGCGTCAGGCGGACCAAGCGGGCGTCGCATTCCTGCGGCACTCGGCGGCTGATCTGACGATGCTGGGGCACGCACGTAGGCTCAGAGAAGCTGAAGCCGAGCGTACAGCGCTGCGCGACAGGGTAGCGGAATTGCTGGGCCGCGAATGACATCGCACCACGGCCGACGCTGCGCCCGGCCGAGGTCGCGCGGCCCCTCTCTCAACAGCGAGGGCTGGTCGCTCCGCACTGTATACTTTCAGACAGACTTAACCTGTGATGGGCTAAACAGGCGGAAGGGGCCACTTGGAGTCGTGCGATGTTCGTCGAGCGCCGGGAAGCATCGCGTCGGAACGCCTTCAAACTTGGGTCGCTGTTCTTCCACGAAGAACCGCATTGCCTGGATTGCCTGATCTGGAATGTCTCGGACTTCGGTGCGCTGATCGAGGTCGAGGCGCACGCCTGCCCGCCGCAACAATTCCGAGTTGTCGCGACCGCCCTGAACCTCGACCGCAATGCCGTGCAAACCTGGCGCGATGGCAGAAAGATCGGCGTCTCATTCGTGCTCTGAGATGCGGGAATCACGACCACACCGAGAGATGCACGAAAGTGAGATGGGAGGAACTAGCTGATGAATGCAGAGCGTCATGAGGAACAACGGGCCGAGTGTTTCAGCTCTGGTGAGCTTCTCTTCGGCGGATCGCGGTACACTCCCTGCCTCGTCTGGAACATGTCGGAGGCAGGAGCACTGATCGAGGTGGAGCCGCCCTGCACCGCGCCCGATGCCTTCGAGCTTGTTGTCCACGCGGACGGCGTCGTTCGCAGCTGCTTCGTGGTGCGGCGAACCGGACAACGGCTCGGTGTGGCTTTCACGATCTGAGAGCACGACGTCGCAAGCAGGGAAGTCGACCGCTCAGGTGAACGTCCACGGCCGCACCTCCCGAGCCGAGCTATTCTCGATGGCCGCCTTCAAGAGGAGCGGCGGCGTGCCTACCTCTCGCACGCACCTCAACAGCTGGGGGACCGCAATGACGCCGGCACAGGCCGAGACGATTGCCGCGACCGACAATGCCACCGTTGCCATCCTGCATGCTCTGATCGCCTTCCTCGAGAAGCAGGGCGTGATGAGCCGGGAAGATTTTGCCGCCTTCCTCCAGGCTGCGATCGAGGGGTGGCGGGCAGAGGGCGCAGACGAGAAGCTGATGCAGATGATCGAGATCAAGGCGAAGGGCATGGCCCTCGGACCGCCGCCCTCGATGAAGAACTGAGCGCCTTCCCTGAAACCTTGGAGCTTAAGCAGGGAAGTCACGACCAGCCTCCCCTGCCAAGCGGACGTTGGTAGGCGCTCGGATTAGTTCTAAAATCCTCAGAAGTATTAGCAACTACCGTGCGGCGCCCGACGCAAACTTTTTACCGGGTAGACGCAGTGTCGCGGGTGCATTAACCATTAAGAATGTATCCGTCTGGCGGGAGTTGGCGCCATGACTTATTGCGTTGAAAATAACGCTGAGGTTGCGAGCGACGTTGGCTTCGTTGTCCTCTGCGAAGCCGTCATCTCCTTGATCATCGCGTGCGAGAGACGCCATCCTGGCTCTGTCTCGCAACTCGCGCCCAGTCTCTTGGCCGGCATCAGGGAAGATTTGAACTCAATCGGAGAGACGTGGCCGGCAGCACAGATTTCCGAGGAGAGCTTGCGCTCCCTCGACGAGTGTCTGTGCTATCTCGTGCAAGCCGCTCTGAATGAGGCGCAGACGACTGCTATGTCGGCACACTGATCGTTTCATAACGCCACACGTCCGAGGCAGGAGCGCTCACGCGGCTGATCGCTGAACGGCTCGATGAGATTGCCAAGGGTGATCCGAGGCTCGCCGGGGCGGGCTTCACGCTTCTGGCCGAGCAGATGACTACGCAGGCCATCGCCTCGGCCGCGCACGAGAAACACAAAGTCACCGCCGCAGCGACGGATGCCTGAGTCGCGTAAGCAGCCGACGCAGCGGAAATTGCCGACCTCATGATCCCCGGGACCGACGTCCGTGTTGTCTACACAGCCAGACAGCGTCTGATGGAAATCCTGTCGGCAAGCGCGGACTGACTTTTCGCCCCTATTCTCAGCACCGTTCTGAGCGGCGTCATGTTGCGGTTCCGGTGAGGCCGGCCCCTGCCACCGCAGGAAATGAGTTTCTCACAGCAAACAGACAATTCGATAGATTTGAGACACCATCCCTGTAGGTTTGCGACGGCATCATTGCGGCCTGCAATGAAAACAGGACAAATATTATGAATACATACGTCACAGGGGCCGCGCAGCCGCCGCCCGTCGAAGCGGAAATATTTCTGAGAAATTGGCCGAGATCGTATGAATGCAAGGCGGTCCTCACGAACAAGGATCGTGCGTTGATCGCGACGAATTTGGCCCGCGATCTGCCGGAATGGTTCAGCCTCGCCATGGAGCCAGACTTCAAACCCCGCCCGTGCACGGTGAGCTGGAGAGGACAGCGCACTCTTGAGGTGATGCTGTTCGAGTGAGCGAGGCCGCTGGAGTCCTGCAGCGGCGTCCTGATCAGGATCCGGCGTACTCGGCCGAGCGATGACCTTCGCTGGCTCGGACCATGCACGGGCACGTATCACTATGGGCATGTGCAGCCCGGCATTGAATATGATCGGGGCTGAGGCAGGCCGGCCTGCTCGGCGCGCGCCCTTGTGGCAGCCAGTGCCTCGGGCGCACGGTCATTGGCGAGCATGCGGCCGATCGGCCCGACTATCTCCGCGAGCGAGGCTGAGATCGCCGCCGCACCCCACAAGCTCGGGTGCCGAGCGAAGGACGGGCGCCGAGGGAGAGATAGGGAGGAGCCCGCCGCGGCGAACCGGGCGGGCGTCAGTGCGCTAGCGAAGCGGCCCGGCTCAGGCGAGGTGCCAGCCGAGTTCGATCTGGCTGAGATGCACGCTGTGGGACTCCGCGCTGTCCGACAGCAGCACGGCGAGATCCGCTCGCGAGGTGCCGCCGTTCAGCAGGTTCGTCCAGTACGCCTTGCCGTCCGCGTCCGCCGGGCGACCGAGCGCGTTGTCGTAGAGCGCGTCCACGTAGGCGGCATTCTGCATGCTGCCGTACTTCGACACGTTCTCCGGTGTGCCGAGAAACGCCTTCGCCAGGTCGCTGATGGAGCCGCCGTTCTCGAGCTGATTAGCCCAGTACTGGAGGCCGCCCGCATCGGGGGCGCGGTCAAGCATGGTGTAGTAGAGGCGCGCCACATCCCCTGCCTGCTTGTCGGCCACGAAGACGCCCGCGTCGAACGCGCTTTGCAAGCTGGAAACGTGCTCGGCCGAGAAGACGAAGCCGTTGGCGACATCGATGCGCTGCGCGCCGCGGTTGTCGAGTTGATCCGTCCAGTAGGCGAGCCCGCCGCCGTCAGCCGGGCGACCGAGTGTGGTCTGATAGAGTTGGTTGACGAACTCGCCGCTGCTGAGGCCTCCGGTCCGCGCCTGACCTTCCGGAGAGGACAGGAGCAATTGGCCGAGGTCGCGTGCCGGCGTGCCGTGCTCGAACTGGTCGGCCCAGTATGCCAAGCCGCCGGCATCGGGGGCGCGCCCGAGCAGGCCCTCGTACAGCGCGTAGACCTGTCCGCCGGCCGAGCCCACTCCCGTGGCAACCTGGCCGAAGGACGAGGCCTGAGGCGCGACGGTCAGTTCAACCGATCCATCCGCGAATGTCGCGACTTCGACGCCGCGGAGCGTGTCGGTTCCGTCGCGCGCTGCGGTCGCGTCGACGACCGTGAACTCGATCTGCCCGTTGGCGCCGACGTGGCTGGAGATCGTGTAATCCGACCGGTTGCCGCTGAACACCGCGGTATCCCGACCCTCGCTGCCGAGAACAGTATCGTTCCCAGCACCTCCCGTGAGGGTATCATCACCACCCCACGCGTCCAGCACATCGTCAAAGGCCGATCCGACAATGGTATCGGTGCCGGCGAAGACGGACTTATTCACCGTGACCGGGTCCTGCGACATGTAGATGGCGGCTTGTTCCATCGTGATGGCGAAGCCGCTCATGACGTAGGCGGCAGAGCCATTCTTGTACAACGTCGCAGACGTCGTCGTTCCTGATACCGGAAAGCCGAACTGATACGTCAGGCCTGCGCCAGTCAGATCGATATAAGTGCTGGCGTCAACAATGGCAGTAAAGCCCGTTGCCGTCTGGTTCGTATAAGCCGCGTTCTTATAATACCCATACAGATCAAGGGTGGGCGCATCGGCTGGCTGAAGGCATATGAAAGTCGTCATCTCTACCCCTCATTCTTTAGCCTCAGGAACAACGGATCAAACTGTTTTCGACCCTCTTTTCCAGAGGTCCATGCGCGCGCAGACCCGTTCGCGCCGCAACAAGAACAGCGTTGGCCACATCTGGAATTTGCCGATCAGCGGTAGCACTGGTTTTGTCGTACGAGAACCCAGGTCATGACTGCCCCACACAAATTGGAGACGCAATCCATCCTCCTGTTGCAGCAAATCATCACTCGGAGGGATCAAGGAATCAGTTCTTAACAATCGCGGGGTAACCTATGTTTTTTACAACTTGAATTTCTGGCAATCAGTCTGCTCGTCGATTTGCGTGGAGTAGGATTGTTCGAGCTGTGGAGCGCAGCTGAGGAACTATACAAGCCAACGCCCGCATCAAAACTCCTTGGCATAGACGAACAGGGCAAAGTGGCGAAAGCGCCTCAGTGCTTCGAACAAGCCGCAGCTTGCAGGATCTTTCTCTTGTCGGCTGAGAGATCGCGCTGCGCTGATCCGTTAGCGGCATGCGGCTGATCCGCTGCTCCGCTCTGCTGCTTGTAACTCGCTCGCCTTTGCTGGCAGCAAGCCTCAAGCCTGCCGGATCAACCCGGCCATGTGGCGCGCTGGCACCGCTGTGCCCGCGGCCGCTACGCCCGCGAGCGGCTCAGCCAGAACAATGCCGCATCCCAGCACAACACTCAGGACGCGGACAAGAAGCGCAGGGGGCAACCGTCCTGGGAGCGCGGACAGCCGAGAAGACAGGGCGGCGTGAGGAGAGAGCACGCTCCGCACGGGCAAGAGGCTGGTCCGCCTCCGCCCCGGCGAAGCCCTCGATTTCGTGGCGTCCCAGCTCGGCGCCGGGACGCCACGGAGATGGGTCAGGCTGCCTTGCGACGTCCGCGGCTCTTCGGAGCTTCCTCAGCCTCAGCGGTACGCGCGCCGGGCCGGCCGAGGCCGATCGCTTTGGCGAGCTCAGAACGCTGCGCCGCGTAGCTCGCCGCCACCATCGGGTAGTCACTCGGCAGGCCGTAGCGCTGGCGGTAGGTATGCGGATCGAGCCCGTGGCCGGCCAGGTGGCGCTTCAGCGTCTTGTAGGGCTTGCCGTCGATGAAGCTAACCAGCGCGTCCGGCGTGATCGACTTGCGGATCTGAGAAGGCGTGGCCTTCTCGGCCACCTCCTCGGCGGTGGCCTGAGGCGCACCAGTCGCGAGGCCGTTGAGCGCCGCGTGGACACTGGCGATCAGAGCCGGCAGTTCAGCGACCGGCAGGGAGTTGTTGGTCACGTAGGCCGAGACGATGTCGGCCGCGAGCTCAACGAAGTCGGGGCTCTGCCCCTGAGCATTTTCTGTCACGTTGTAGATCCGTAGTTCGTGCGCCCTCCAGGCGGCGTAGATCATCATATTGCCTGGCAGATCAAGAGGGCATCGCAGGGAACCAGTAAATAATTGCTTCCACCGGAGATCGCTTGGAGCCGTGATCTGGCCGAGTAATCCTCACCCTCGCCTGCTTCGGGCGATATCCGTCGTCATCGCGTCGGTGAGCGCGCGCTGCAGCTTCGGCGCTTCTTCGGCTGATGCCTCAAGCGGTGGGCGCACCCCATACTCGTTTGTCAGCAGCATTGGCCACGCTTTGGGAGGCACGGGTACCGGTTGGCGTGGTCGCGGGCTGGTCGGGAAACCGGAACTGCGTCTGTCGCATGCCGTTCCCTCTGATGCCCCTCAGCCGTCGGAGCGGGCTTTGAGGAGGCTTGATGGCCGACGTCGCGCAGGAACCCGCACCTGAATCCGCCCACCCGGAGACGGACCAACGGCCTGACTTCGCCGATGTCATCAGGAGCCAGGCAGCCAGCTACGTCACGAAGCGGAAAGAGGATGTGGCCAGAGCCGTCTCGGACGTGGCCGAGGCCATTCGCAACGGCGGCGCAAGGTTCGAGGGCGCGCCGCACCTGAAGGCGTTCTTCGACAGCGGGGCCGAAGGCGTCGAGGAGCTGTCCGCAGACATCAACCGGCGCACTACCAGCGAGCTCTACGACGAGGTCGAGGCGGCTATTCGGCGCCGCCCCACCGTCACCTTCGCGGCAGCGGCGCTCGCCGGATTCGCGCTCTTCCGCTTCCTCAAGGCGTCCAAGATCAGGCCGATCCCACGTTCCCGTTCCGTGGTGCCGGTCGACGTCTTCCCGACCCCGGACATCTAGAATCACCCATGGCCGATCCTCAGTCCCGATCCATTCCGGCCCTCGTCGGCGACGCGATCCGCGAGACGCAGGAGCTCGTGTCCAAGGAGATCGTCCTCTTCCGCACCGAGATGGGCGAGGGAGTGCACAAGCTCGGCCTAGGGCTCAGCCTCTTCATCGCGGCCGGCGTGTTCGCCCTGACCGGGCTTCTGGTGCTGATCCTCGCCCTCGTGAAGGGCCTGGCCGTCCTGCTGCACTCGGAGGCGCTCGCGGCCCTCATCGTCGGAGCAATCTTCGCGGTCATCGCCGTCGGCCTGGCGCTGTGGGGGCGCAGCAAGGCCTCGATCTCAGCCCTGGAACCGACCCGGACCGAGCAGTCGTTGCGTGAGGACACCCGCATCATCACGGAGCGCGTAGGTGAATGAGCAGATCGGCCGACGACTTGGAGCGTGAGGTCGAGGCGAGCCGCGCCCGGCTCGATCAGACCCTCGGCAGCCTGCAATCCCGCCTCAGCGTGTCTGGTCTGTCCGAGGACCTCGTCGGCACGTCTGGGCCGGCACAAGCGGCGAACGACGGCGCGCGGCGCCTGCTCGACATCGCCCGCGAGAACCTCGTCCCGACGCTCCTGATCGGCGCCGGTCTCGGCTACCTGCTCTACGATGCCGTGCGACAGGAGGCCGAGCGGCGCCGGCTCCGCCTCGTCGGACCGGACGGTCTCCCGCGCCACTACGTTCCTTACTCCGACTTCCTGGAGCGGCGCGAGGCGGGCGAGGACGAGATCATCGAGCGCATCATCGCCACGATGCAAGCCGAGGGGCGCATCACGCGCGAGCGCTATGGCAAGGCGGTGCGCACCTCGCACGCCAAGAGCCACGGGGTGGCCGAGGGCGAGCTGCGGGTGCTGGACGGCCTGCCGCCGGAGCTGCGCCAAGGCCTCTTCGCGGCGCCCCGCACCTATCCGGTCCTCGTGCGCCTCTCTCACGTGCCGGGCGAGTACCTGGACGACCGCAACGTCTCCACACCGCGCGGCATGGCCATCAAGATCTTCGACGTGGAGGGTGGGCGTCTCGCCAAACACGACGAGGAGGTCACCCAGGATTTCGTCCTCGACACCGGCAAGGTCTTTCCGTCTCCGAACGCCAAGGCGTTCCTGGCCACGATCACGGCCCTGCAGAAGGCGACGCCCGCGCCTGAGGCCGTCAAGCAGGCCGTGTCGGCTACCTCGCGGGCCACGAACGCGGTTCTGAACGCCGTCGGCCTGAACAGCGCCAATCTCGACTTCTTCGGCCATCCGCCGTTCCACCCGCTGGGGGAGGCCTACTACAGCCAGACGCCCCTGCGGTACGGCGACTACGTGGCCAAGCTTGCGGTCCGACCGGCGACCGACAAGCTGCGTGCGCTGATCGGCCAGATGATCGACGTGAGCGCGGACAAGGACGCCCTGCGCAAGGCCGTCACGGACTACTTTCACACGAACCCGGCCGAGTACGAGGTCGCGGTTCAGCTCTGCACCGATCCCCAGCGGATGCCGATCGAGGACGCGAGCAAGGAGTGGCCCGAGGCGGAGAGTCCGTACCGGCCCGTCGCCCGCCTCGTCCTTCCGGCTCAGGACACCTTTGGGCAAATCGCAAAGGAGGAGGAGCTCTCATTCTGCCCAGCCCACACGCTCGCGGCGCACCGACCGCTCGGATCTATCAACCGAGCTCGGCTGCGCGCCTACGAGGTGATGGGCGCGCTACGCCGGCAGGAGAACGGCCGAGCGACGACTGAGCCACGGACTCCTACCGACCTATGAGGACCGGGCTGCCCCCAGCCCTCGCGGGGAGTCAGTGTCGCGGCTCAGCCAGCGTTCGCACAGCACCGGGCACAACAGCGTCGTCATGACGGCTGCCGAGCCCAAATGACCTTTAGATCTTTCCGTCGATTCCCATCTGGTAATACTTGTGGACAATCTTGTCTTGGTTCTCGAGCAGCCAGTCGATCGACGGCTCGTTGGTCATGGCCTTGCGGATCGCCTCGGTCATACCCTTGCGCTGAATCTCGAACAGCGCCTTGTGGTCGACACTCTCAGCCTGGATCACGCCGGGGCTCAGCCACACCGAGCAAATGATGCCGAGGTCGTTGACCCGGTCTTTCGGCAGGTAGCCCGCTCGCACCGCGTCGAGCACGCCGTTGGCGATGGCGTACTGGACGGTGCCCATCAGGATCGAGGTGTACTTCGACTCGGTGACGCTGACCTTCGAGACGCAGAGCGTCACCGGGCGCACCATGATGTCGGTGTTCAGGAGCGCGAAGACGCGGCTGTGCCCGACGACCTGATCGCCCGTGAGGGTGGCGATCGCCGTGCCGACCGGACCGTCGAGCTCTCCGATGATGACCTCGGGCTCGGAGGCGGTGTTGGGCGGTCCGCCCGCCACGAGGGCCTCGCCGGCGCGTAGGATGATGCGTTCGCTCATGCTGGGTATCCGTCCTGCTCAATCCGCCCGCTGACCGAGAGCCGATCAGCGCGGCCGGGGTGTCTCACAGGTGCCCGAGGCAGGTCCACCCCGCCGCCCAAACGTTCAACTCGGGCCTCGTTCCTCGGTCGAGCCCCTCGTCGCCGAAGCGAGCTTCGACCCAGGCCGAGCACGCCGGCCTCCTAGAACAAGCCACACGCGCACGCGTTCGATCCCGCAGACTCGAGCACCGCCAGCCATCGCACGCCCGCTTGCCGGAGCCCGCATCCCTACCAGAAGGCGCCGCGCGAAGGCCGCGTGGCAGCGCACCTGCGCGAGCCCTGGCATCAACCCAGATATGGACAAGCTAAATTGGCCAAATGCTCGCAGAGCCAACAATAGCCAAGGTTTCACGCGCGGAAAGTTCTGAAGCGTACATAACATCTGACACTATAAATTAGTGGGCGCACAGCATCACGACTGACGCCAGCTTTGACGCGATTGCCGGCTCAGCCGACCAGCCACATAGAGGCGTAGCAATCCAAAAGCGTGAAGCGGGGGCGGCAATCCAGATGGATAGACGCCATGACATACCAGTTCACGGACTTCTCAATCGGCCGTGGTGGGTCACCCGGAACACCGATCGACCCCGATGTCACCAACGAGGAGGGGCCGTCTGGCAACGGGCCGCCCGATCCCGGCTCGGAGAACTACACGTGGTTCGGCTACTACACCCATTACGTCAGCAGTCCCGGCGGCGAAGTCTACGCTCTGTACAACGGCTTGCTGGAGCGAGACCCTGATCCATCGAGCGACTACTGGCTCAAGCTTCTCGACCAAGGGGCATCTCTCGAGGGCGTGACTCAGAGCATCCTCGGTTCGCCCGAAGGGCAGTCAAACTTCAACGCGCCCGACAACGCGGGCTATGTCGAACAACTCTACCAGACGGTACTGGGCCGCCCGAGCGACGCGGCAGGCGCCGCGTACTGGACCGCAGCCCTGAACAACGGCCTGTCGCGCGCAGCTGTGGCGGACGGCTTCGTGTTCTCGGCCGAGCACATCGATCAATTGCAATTCGCCTTCGACGCGGGCATCTTCGTGCCCGACCCGACGGCCTCGGACATATCACGCCTCTACTACGGTGTGTTCGACCGCTCGCCCGATCCCGGCGGCCTCCAATGGTGGCATACGGAGGTCGATTTCGGCACCTCGTTGTCGTCCGTGGCGCAGGCCTTCCTGCTCTCCCAGGAATATTCGGCGCTGTACCCGACCTCGCCGACGGACGCAGAGTATGTGAACGCGCTCTACGCGGGCGCCCTGGGCCGAGCCCCGGACGCCGGAGGCGCGCAGTACTGGGAGGGCGCCCTGGCTTCCAGCAGCCTGACGCGGGCGGACGTGGCCGTCGGTATATCCGAAAGCGCCGAGGCTCATGAGTATCTCAGCACCTTCATCGAGGAGGGCTGGCTTCTCACTTAGGCACCCGCGCGGGCCGCCGCCGCATCATCGAGGGCAAGCCCCCGCGAGCATGACGGGCGCGGGGGCTGATCGGGGCTGGCCAAGCTCAGCCGGCGCCGGCCGAGGCGAGGGTCATTGCAAGCCGAAGAGGGTCAGCCCCGGCAGCCCGAACAAGGCTGATGTTCGCAAGCGTATCAAGATTATGCAGAGGATCGGGCTGTCGAGGCGGAGTTGCCGCATCATCTCACACCGCATGGTACGGGAAGCCGCCTTGCCGTGTTCTCGCTCAGCATGCCAACGCTTCGGATCCGCCGGCTCTGCAATCACGCTCGTCGCATCATACACTGACGCGCACTCCTCACGTCCATCTTGAACGGAGTTATAATCGCGGAAAGGATTGTCTTGCTGACCGCGACCGGCGCTGCAGCCAGAGCATCCAAGCAGCCGCAGCGAAGCACATGCAATGCGGGAGAGTTTTTGTCCGCAGACTGCCAATATGGCCAAGATCACAGCAACTCGGTCACTGGGCTCTCGCAGATGCGAACTCGGTTGCGTCAGGTTGTCGCGTTTCAAAACCTCAATCCGCTTCCACAAGGCTGCCCGTGCAGACGCATCTTGGCCATAAGCTCTACAAAAGCACGACGATTAATCTGCGTTATGGATCCACGAACCTCGGTATCCGGTTGCACTCTCGGCTGAATGCGTGATGCACAGCATAGGGAGACGCTCAGATGGCGACGATCTCTGGCACCAACGGACCTGACAACCTCACCGGCACGAACGACGACGACATCATCCTCGGTCTTCTGGGCAACGACACCATCACCGATCCCGGTGGCTTCAATCGCATCGACGGCCAGGATGGCAATGACACGATCACGGGCGGTGCCGACTTCGATTACATCGCGGCAGGGCCCGGCGACGATACGATCTTCGGTCGCGGCGGCAACGACCAGATCATCGGCGAGGCCGGCAACGACCGCATCTTCACAGAAGACGGTGATGACTACGCCGCGGGCAACCCGGGCGACGACTTTCTCGCCGGTGGCATTGGTCGGGATTTCCTCGTCGGTGAGGCGGGACGCGATCAGGTCTACGGCGAACAGGGCGACGATTTCGTAGCCGGCGGCGACGACGACGATTTCCTCGATGGAGGACCGGGAGACGACTTGGTCGACGGCGATCTCGGGAACGATCTGCTGGATGGCCAAGCGGGCAACGACGTCCTCTTCGGTGACGCCGGCGACGATGTCATGAACGGACGGGCCGGCAGCGACATCTTGGACGGTGGGCTGGGCCGCGACACGGCGATCTTCGCCTTCAACTTCTTGCAAGCTGACATCGATGCCACCGGCTCTCTCGTGACTGTCGGGGGCGCGGGCAACAACGGCACAGACACCGTTAAGAATACGGAAGTGTTCCAGTTCGGGGATCGGACGATTGTCCAGGGCGATGGCAACGTTCTCGTTGATGACCTATTCTACCTCAGCCAGAACCCGGACGTGTTCAACTCGGGTCTCGACGCGGAAGCACATTACAACTCCTTCGGCTGGCGCGAAGGACGCGATCCGAACGCGTTCTTCGACACGTCAGGTTACCTCGCTGCCTATGCGGATGTCCGCGCAGCCGGCGTCAACCCGCTGGAGCACTATCTCAACTTCGGTTGGAAGGAGGGCCGCGATCCCTCTGCAAACTTCGACACGAGCGCGTATCTTGCGGCCAACCCCGACGTCGCGGCCGCCGGCCTCAACCCGCTGCAGCACTACCTGGAGTTTGGTGCGGTCGAGGGACGGCAGACCTTCGCTGACGGCACCTTCCTCGCCTGAGCGCGGGTAAGCACCACCTGAGGTCCAGCCTCGCACAGAGCCTCGAGCCCCGCAGCCGCTGAGCTGCGGGGCTCTTTGCTGAAACGCGCAGAGGAGCGATCAAGTCGGCGAATGGCTCACGCGGATTACGCAGCCTTGGGTCAAATGCGCGTGGGCGTGTCAGCGCCGGTGAGGGAGCACATCAGGATCGTTCAGCGAGGGACACCGCCCAGGGCAAGGCGCACCATCCATTCTCTGAGAAGATCAGAAACACCCTGCCGCTGCGCCGATACGCTCTGCGCGAGCTGCCGGCCGATGCCGTCAGTCAGACCGCCCACGCTTTAGACGCGCCGGTCTCGGGTGTAGAAAGCTCTCGATGCGGAGGACCGCACAGGAAAAATAAGTGGCCCTGTCAATCCAGCTTAGGAGACTTTCTTGAAGCAGGGCCACACCGATAACTCAAGAAAGCATCTTGACCGCTCGGCAGCCCCAAGCTGCAGCTTGAACGCGCTTCGCGAAAATACCTAAGTTAATTTCGTTGCGGAAGGTAGCACGATCTTTCGGCGAGCCGTCCTGACCGCTGAGCGAGCCACGAGGTCTCGCCGCGACTTCAACCACTCCGTTCAACTGTGCACGCCGAGCTGTGATGCCCGCGGTCCGGTTAGGTCGATCTGCACGACGTGCACTTCGCAGGGGTCTCCCCGGGCAAGATGCATCAGCGTAGGGCCCCTTGTCGTTCAAGCCCGCCCTCGGCAGTCTCGCCGATAGCGGAGCTTGAATGGCAACGGCCTCTCGATCTCTACACAGGATGAGAAACGCGGAGGCAATTTCTGAGCATCTGCCGCTCAGGTGCGAGCCATCTTCTCGCGAAGCCGATCCTCCTGCGCGGCAACTTCCGGCGTCATCGCGTCGCCGAAGTCGGCCGCCTCGAACACCGGCCGAATCTCGATCTCGCTCGGGCCCGGCATCGGATTGGGGCAGCGCTTCACCCACTCGAGGGCCTCGTCCATGTCGCGGACTTGCCAGAGCCAGAAACCAGCGACGAGTTCACCCGTTTCGGCGAACGGCCCATCGATGACGGTGCGACTTGGACCGTCGAAGGCCACCCGCTTGCCTGTCGCGGACGGATGGAGCCCCTCGCCGGCCAGCATGATGCCGGCGTCGACGAGGTCCTCGTTGAACCGGCCCATGGCTTCGAGGAGTTCGCGCGAGGGCGTCATGCCCGCTTCGCTGTCCTTCGTCGCCTTCACGAGAACCATCACGCGCATTGGCGTCTCCCTCAAGGATCGCGCCCGGATCGACGGCGCTCGTCCACCGGCAGCCACAATCCTTCCGCGAGAACCGCGAAGCACCGTAAGCGACTCTTGCGGAGGGATCTAAGCTTCAGCCTTCAGCCACCTGGGCTTCTCTCAGAGACGACTGATCATGCCAGCATCAGCCGGAAAATGAGCCAAATCCCTCGAATGCGTTCGTGGGCGTTTGCGCCGGCAGACTGCAGTCGTTTGACGAGGCAGGTTCGAGGCTCGGTTGAGCCGCGGGAACGGGTTCAGGAGCCGTCGAGTGGTTCTGATCGGAGATTGAGGCGAGCTGCGAAACAGGGCGGTCAGGCTGCGCGTCAAAGGTCATCCAAACTCCTCGGGTGTGTCGCCGTTACGGCCGAGCTTGGAATAATGCATGCCGACGGGAATGCAAACTGGCTGGAAATCGTGCGCGCTATCGAGGTCGTCTCGCCGGCAGCCCGAGGCTCTCCGGCGAGACGTCGATCGTTCGGTGATCAGAGGGCGGAACCGCGCGGAGCCCCGGCCGGCTTGAAGCGCTCAGTCACCTTGCTTGCTGCGCTGAAAGCGTCCTGCATCTCATGGGCCGACATCGCGAGCGAAGTTCTCAGGTCCGTGACCGCGCCCGTGGCCGCTCCGACGATGAGGCCGCTCGCCATCCCCTCGACCGACCCTTCGGAGATGGTCAGGAAGTCGTACTCGCCGAACGTGAAGTAGTAGCCGCGGAGTGTACCGCCCGAGGCCTCGATCAGCTCGCGCAGAGCCTCCTCGCGGTTCTCCGGAGTGGCCATCATCCCCCTGACGGCCTGCGTCGTGAAGCGTCCCTGTGTGATGAACAGCGGCATGGCTTCCTCCCAAGTTCGGCCCGTGACGCGACGCCGAGCCTCTCGGATTCTAGCTCAACGCTCACACACCCGGCCGGTCCGTACGCTTGCGCAACGAGATCGCGATCGGCGGGACCTCACGGCAGCGAAGCGACGCAGCACGACGCGACGTGCCGCAGATGCTGTTCCTCAGCCCACCGCCACGCTCGTCAGCACCTCAGCGGCCCGGCGCACTTCATCGACGATGAGTTCCTCGCTCGGTGTGCCCCCCGCCATGTCGGCCAGCAGAACCGAGACGTCCCGCTTCACATCCTCTCGGACCTCAGGATTCTCCTCCGACAGTCGCCCGATCAGGACGCCCAGTACGATCTCCATCGCCATCAGTTTCGCGTGCAGGCGCGACATGTCATCGAGCGTGTCCGGGTCATTCGTGTTCATGCGCTGCTCCATGGGTGAGGCTGCCAGCCAACCATCGGTCGAGCGGATCTGGCCGCATCATCCCAACGTCTTGATTGCCTGAGCCTGCCGCAGCAAGCATGGCCGAGCCATCGTCTCAGGAGCCACAAGCCGTGTTCCGACGGGCTTTGCACCGAGGCTGCCCGGTTCACGGCCTGTCACCAACCTGGACGCATCCGGCTCGTTCATCCGTCGTCAGCGCGGCGGCTGAGTGGCCGAGCGTCAGCCAGCCGACGGCCCGCTCCCTCATAGGCGCTCTACCCACCCGCTCGGGAGGCGCCGGCGCAATCTGCAACACGCGCTGCAAATTCAACCACAGTGCTGACATGATTTGCGGTGTTAACTAATCGTTAACCAGAGGCTCTGACGATGTAGTTCTTGGTAGGAGGCAGCGATGACGCGGTCTCAGAAACTACGTGTGAAGCGCTGGATCATGCGCGAGCTCGATCGCAGCCTATCGAAGCTGCCGAGCAGCCAGGATCTTACCTGCCCGGTCGCCACGCCCAGCGGTTCGCCCACGAAGCCGACGTAATTCCTGTCGCGCGGCGCTCTCGCACAAGCGGCCGAGTTTGCGTGAGGCAGCGTCGCTCGCCGCACGACTGGAAAAATCCGCGGCCGCCCGGCTCCTCTTGCCCCTTCAGGCGAAGGATCAATGCCCACCGCACAGGGCGTTGAGGCGCCCCTGCCACCACGCGTGGTGCGCCTTGAAGTCCCCCGCCCCGTCGCGGTAGGTCGAGCCCACTCGCACGCGAAGGGCCGCGCAGGTCTGCGGCGGCATGCTGTTGAAATCGGTGAGCAGGGCTTGGCTCACATGGTCCAACGCGAGCAGCAGGCTCTTCGAGCTCGCGCCCGAGACCTCCTCTTCCGACGGGTAGGCCACGAGTGCCCGAAAGGCGCGCTCGATCTCGTTGAGGTCGCCGCTGGCGACCATGCCCTGAACGTCCTTGATGTGCACGGCCGTGTCTCCTGAGACGCCCGAGCGTCGGCCATTTGGCGGCCGACTGACACATCAACTCAAAAGCCGGCGCTGCGTGGCACACGGTCAGAAAGATTGCGGGCGGCGCGCTGCCGATCGGCCGTGGGGCCGCTGGCGCGGCCGACCAATCGCACCGGGAGCACACGGGTGCGAGAGAATACGCCGTGACCCGCCGCTCACCTGCAGGGTGAGGATCAAGCCGCCTTCGTGGCCGCACCCTCGCTGTGCCACGCGACGGTCAGGCCGAGGGACGCGGTCAGTACCACAGCTTCGTCCTCATCCCTGACGATGATCCGCAGCTTCTGATCGAGATACCGAGCGGGATTGTCGGCCGCGATCTCGCAGAGCGCGCGAAGCACCTCCTCTGAGACGTCCGACGCCTCGGGGCAATCCACGCCCTCGTCGTCGATGATCGATGTATGGGTCTCGTGAACGTCGAAAAAATAGCGGGCCATCAAACAACTCTGGCAGGGCGACTTGCGTTCGGGGAAGAACTGATCGGGGAAGATTGCGGCAGCGACGCACGCCGCGGCTGCCATACGAGAGATTTTACAAGCCTTCAATTGATAAACACCGATGCATTACGTATAAAACTGTACGCTAGGCGGCGCAGAACTCCGATCATTACAATCAATAAATCGCAAAATCTCTTTCAGACACAATGGTTTAGATATGAACCATCTCGGTGTGCGCATCGTGGGCCGACAGGCGCGGCGTGCGGCATCGCACCGTTGCCCGATGCGATCGGAGCGCCAGACAACTCTGTCTGCAGGAATGGGGTTCCGGCCTCCCATTCCTGCCTCTGACCGCGCGACGCGGATTCAGTAGTTCCGGTAGGTCCGGCGGTAATAGGAACGGCGGGGCGCGTGGTAGACGCGGCGGTAGGTCGGCCGAATCCCGAGTGCACCGTTCACGCCGCCGATGCCGGCACCGAGCGCTCCGCCGATGATGCCGCCGATCGGTCCTGCGGCTCGCTCGCCGCGGGCCGCACCGATCTCGGCGCCTCGGAAGATGCCCTGTGCCTGCGCAGCAGTTCCCAGAACGAGCGTCGCCGCTCCGAGACCGAAAGCAAACATGACATGCCTCATCGACACCTCCTCCTTGGCTGCAGGACCGAGACGCGGCCTTAGCAGCTTTGGTGAGAAAACGAGGCTAATCACAGAAGGTTCTCTAAGGATCCCAGGCCCTGGACCAGTGTACTTTCGCAAGCATTGACCCAACCGCCTCAGCCGTTCTTCTCCGCTTCCGGGCCCGGGACACTCGCGCATGCTGCGCTTCCTTTCGACGCGATCGAACCATCCGGATCGAGAGGAAGCCGCAGAGCTTCGTGGGTGCGTGCCGTCGCAGGACGCACCCGTCGCAGCAGCTGAGCGGCTGGCGGAGGCCGGTTGCACCGGCCTCCGCCTCAGCGACTTCGATGCGCTCTGCCGCTCAGACCGAACGCGCCTCCGGAGCGTGGTAGAGCCTCCAAAGTTCGGCGCCGGCCATGGCGGCGACGAGGAGACCGACAGCGAGGTGGGTCCACATCGCGTTCTGAACATGGGCGAAGCCGAGCACCCAGGGAGCCGCGGCCGTCCAGAGGCCGAGCGCGAGCGTGACGCCTTCCTCCCAATCGTAGGTCTGATTGATCGCCAGCATCGCCACGATGGCGATGGCGGCGCCACAGATCCAGGCGTTCATGGCCGCGTAGTTGCCCGAGCCGAATTCGGCCACCCAAGGGGCCAGGAAGAGGATGGCGCCGAGCACGATGTTGGCCGTGTTGAGCGCCGCATCCTCGGATTTGTTCGCGATCGTTCTCATCTGCGCCTCCGCGAGATCAACCAACCTGGGGCACAGTTGGCCTCCGACGCGCTTCTCCGCAGGGCTATCGCGTTACCTTGTCCAGTCTTCGGCCAACGGGTCCGCCCGCAAGTTCTCAGGCGTGATAGCCTTAGGGACATTATAAAACTGACTGCATCGTGGATCAACGATCGGGCCCGGGTCGGTGCGTGAGCGGCAGGACCCCACGGAGCGAGGTACCGGAGCCGCACGGCATCGCGGCTGACCGGGCACTGCGCCGCGTCCCTCGCTTACCCGCTGCCTCGAACGGCGACAGCGGACCTCACGGCCGGGACGATGCGGTCGGTCGGGCGCACTGCGGCACGATCGCACCGGAACACCGCCGGCACGGGTGAACTTACCCGCCTATGTGGAGGCGGCTGGCCAGCAGGCGAGAGCGCAATCCCGGTCGCCGGAGCCCGTGGTGGAGGCGCCTGATCGTCGGCTTCGGTCTCCTCGCAGTCGCCGGTGGCGCAGCCTTCTTCCTCGCGTGGCAGCCGGCCATCGAGCCCGTTTCGACGCCCGACCGCGCGAGCTTTCAGCCGGACCAGATCCGCAAAGGTGCCGCCCTCGCATCGGCCGGGTTCTGCAGCACCTGCCACACGACGGATGAGACGAAGCCCTTCGCCGGCGGCTACCCGCTGAAAACGCCGTTCGGCACGATCTACGGCACCAACATCACGCCCGACCGCGACACCGGCATCGGCACGTGGTCGCTCGCCGCCTTCCGCCGCTCGATGCGGGAGGGGATCGACCGGGCGGGCAGCCACCTCTACCCGGCCTTTCCCTATACCCACTTCACGCAACTCACGGACGGGGACATCGAGGCGCTCTACGCCTACCTGATGACGCGCGACGCGGTGCGCGCCGAGGCGCCGGAGCCGGATCTGCCGTTTCCCTACAGCATCCGCCCGCTCCTCGCCGGCTGGAACCTGCTGTTCCTGCGGGTCGGCCCGCTCCCGGCAGGTGACAGCGGCGACCCGGTGCTGGAGCGCGGGCGATACCTTTCCGAGGCGCTGAGCCATTGCAGCGCCTGCCACGCGCCCCGCAACGCGCTCCGGGCCGAGCGCGCGGAGCTCCACTTCGCGGGCGGCATGGCGGAGGGCTGGTGGTCTCCGCCCCTCGACCGTTCATCGCCGGCTCCCGTCCCGTGGACGCGGGAGACCCTGTTCAACTACCTGCACTCCTGGGATTCCGCCCATGGCGGGGCGGCCGGGCCGATGAAGCCGGTGGTGGCGGGGCTCGGCCGACTGCCGGAGGCGGATGTGCGAGCGATCGCGCGGTACGTCGCGGCGACAATGGGCCTGCCGGCGCCGGACCGACCGGCGCCGGCCGAGAAGCCGACGGACATCGCGCCGGCGCGGGCGGACGAGATTCACCGGCGCGGCGCCGGCATCTATCGCGGGGCCTGCGCCTCCTGTCACGAGAGCGGCGGCCGCGTGCCCTTCACCGTCGCATCGCTCGGCCAGCACACGACGCTCGCGGGGCCCCTGCCGGACAACGTGATCCGCGTGATCCTCGAGGGCGTCCACCCGCCCGAGGGCGAGGTCGGCGCCATCATGCCGGGCTACGCCGGCGTTCTGGATGCGGATCAGATCGCGGATCTCCTCGCGTACCTGCGTGTCCGCTTCACCAATGCACCGGCTTGGCCCGCGCTCAAGGACGACGTTCGGCGCATCGGGGCCGAAGAACCGAAGGGCTGAGGAGCGGCGATGCTGAGGCTCACCGTGAACGGGCGTGACCACGACCTCGACGTCGATCCGGACACGCCCCTCCTGTACGTGCTGCGCGACGACCTCGCGCTGAACGGCGCCAGGTACGGCTGCGGGCTCGGCCAGTGCGGCGCCTGCACGGTCGCGGTGGAGGGCCGGCCGGTCCTGTCCTGCGTCACCCCCGTGTCGGTGCTGGCCGGCCGCTCGATCCTCACCCTCGAAGGCCTCGGCACGCCGGAGCAGCCGGGGACGATCCAGCGGGCCTTCGTCGCCGAGCAGGCGGCCCAGTGCGGCTACTGCATCCCGGGCATGATCGTGAGGGCGCACGCGCTCCTCGTGCAGAACCCGGACCCGTCCGACGCCGAGATCCGGCGCAGCCTGAACCTCAACCTGTGCCGGTGCGGCACGCACCTGCGCATACTCGCGGCCGTGCACCGGGCGGCGCGCGAGACACGCGGGGCGGCCTCTGAGGACGACCGCTCGTGAGCGAACCGATCGCCCCGACACGCCGGACATTCCTCACCGGCACGGGCTCTCTTATCGTGGCGTTCTCGCTGCGGCCGGCCCTCGCGCAGCAGGAGGCGCTCGACGGCCAGCCGCCTCCGCCAGCCCCGCACCTTCCGGGCAGCCTCAAGCGGAGCCCCTGGCTCGATAGCTGGATCCGTGTCGACGCGGACGGGTCCGTCACCGTGAGGACCGGCAAGGCCGAGCTCGGCCAGGGCATCCGCACGGCCGTGCTGCAGGTGGCGGCCGAGGAGCTGCGGCTCGAACCCGCCCGGGTTCGGGTCGTCACCGCCGACACGGAGGAGACAGCCAACGAGGGCTACACGGCCGGCAGCCACTCCATGCAGGACTCGGCCACCGCGATCCGCCACGCCGCCGCTCAGGTGCGCACGCTCCTGGCCGACCTCGCCGCCGCACGACTCGGCACCGAGGCCGCGGTCCTCACCGTGGCGGACGGGGTCGTGCGGGCGCTCGATGGCCGGCAAGTGACGTGGGGCGAACTGGTGGCGGGCGATGTGCTCCACGTCGAGGCGCAGCCTGCCTCGAGCTTCGTGCCAACTGATGAGCGGCGGGTGATCGGCACCTCGCTGCCCCGCCTCGACATTCCGGCCAAGGTGACGGGTGCGTCCGCCTACGTCCAGGACCTGCGGCCGCCGGGCATGGTCCACGCCCGGGTGGTGCGCCCGCCGAGCCCCGGCGCGCGTCTGCGGGCACTCGACGCCGCCGCGGTCGAGCGCAGACCGAGCGTCATCAAGGTCGTGCGCGACGGCAGCTTCCTCGCGGTCGTCGCCGAGAAGGAGTGGGCGGCGATCACCGCCATGGAGGCGCTCGCCGCCCATGCCACCTGGACGGAGGGTGCAGCCCTTCCGGAGGCGGACCGGATCTTCGAGACCCTGGCGGGGCTGCCCGTGGAGGAGCATGTCGTCCATGACAGCCGCGCGGCGGCCGGCTCCCCCGCGCGGACGCTCGAGGCCACCTATCGCCGCCGCTACCAGCTCCACGGCTCCATCGGACCCTCCTGCGCCCTCGCGCTGTTCGCGGACGAGACCCTGACGGTCTGGAGCCACGCGCAGGGGATGTTCCCCTTGCGCGCCGCCCTCGCCGAGATGCTGCGGATGAGACCTGAGCAGGTCCGCTGCGTTCACGTGGAGGGGTCCGGCTGCTACGGCCACAACGCCGCCGACGACGCCGCCGCGGACGCGGCCCTCATCGCCCGCGCCGTGCCCGGCCGACCGGTGCGACTTCAGCTGATGCGTGAGCAGGAGCACCTGACTGAGCCCTGCGGCCCGGCCATGATGACCCGCGTCAGGGCTTCCCTCGACGCGGCGGGCACGATCGTCGATTGGGACTACGCCGTCCGCTCGAACACGCACCTGACGCGGCCGCCGGGCGCGGGCAACCTGCTGCCGGCCCAGCTCCTGGCCGAGCCCTTCGCGCCGCCCCGGCCGAAGCCCCTGCTCCAGCCGGAGGGCGGCGGCGACCGCAACGCCATCCCGCTCTACCGCCTGCCGAACGCACGGGTGCTGCATCAGTTCGTGCCGGAGATGCCCCTGCGCGTCTCCGCCCTGCGGGCCCTCGGCGCCTACGTCAACGTCTTCTCGATCGAGAGCTTCATGGACGAGCTCGCGGCAGCGGTCGGCCAGGATCCGGTCGCGTTCCGGCTGCAACACCTAGAGGATGCCCGTGCGCAGGCGGTGATCCGGACGGCGGCGGAGCGAGCCGGCTGGTCCGATCGGCAACGGGCGCGCAACCGCGGCCACGGCTTCGCCTTCGCCCGGTACAAGAACCTCGGGGCCTACCTGGCGCTCGCGGTCGAGGTCGAGATCGCCCGCGAGACGGGCCGGATCCGGCTTCGGCGGGCGGTGGCGGCGATCGACGCGGGTGAGGCGGTGAACCCGGACGGGATCCGGAATCAGGTCGAGGGCGGCATCATCCAGTCCACGAGCTGGACGCTCTACGAACAGGTAACCGTCGACCGGAGCCGCATCACGAGCCGGGATTGGAGCACCTACCCGATCCTGCGCATGCAGGCGGCCCCGGAGCGGATCGAGATCCATATCCTGGACCGACCCGGCGAGCCGTTCCTCGGGACCGGCGAGGCCGCGCAGGGCCCTACCGCCGCCGCGCTCGGCAACGCGGTGGCGGACGCAGTCGGCGTGCGGCTGCGCGAGATCCCGCTTCGCCGAGATGTCCTGAGAGAGGCTCTGACCTGACCCGACCGCGCCGTGCGGCCGCCAGGATGGCCGACGTGACGTCGCGCGCTGTCGATTGGGCAATCTGCTTCGCTGCGGACAGCCTCGAGGTACCCTCGTCTGGCCTCCGGTATCAAAGCGTCCGAACGGGACCGGGTCGCTCCCGTCCGATTGATGATGGCATCGTCGCCGATCCTCCCAGTGCCGGTGACACACCGCGAACAGTCCGGCGACGCGCCTCTTCAAGTTCCTGTCGAGGCTCGACCGAGATGATCCGTCATGTCCGAGCCCTGCTCGGCCCTCATCTGCGGGAACAGGAGGGCGATGTCGCCCTGTCGCGGAACCGCGATCTTCGACCGCGGGAACCCATGCGCCGCGAAGTGCGTCGCGGTCTCCTCGGACTCCACGATGAGGGCATCGGTCGCGTGCTCGAAGGCGAGGAGGATGCGCGTGTCGTGGTCGGGCCACCCGACCTCCGGCCGATAGATGATCGTGCGCGCTCCCTTCGAACGACACTCCGCGAGCAGCGGGAAGAGCCGCGGCACACCGATCAGGATCGTGTCGAAGCCCGCGAGCGCACCGCGGATCTCGCGCCATGCCGGATCATCCGGCTCCGGCAAGTCGAAGGGCTGTCCTTGGAACTGGAACGGACGCTTGCCTGGCTTCGGCAGCGCCAGTTCGTCGAGGCTGTCCACTCCCGACAGATCGGCCCCGTCCGGAAGCTCTGCGAGAGATCCGCAATGCAGGAGGTGCAACCGCACCGTATCGCTCCCTCGCGAGCCGCACAGTCCGCGCACAGCTTCGAGCCCGGCCAAAGCGTGCCCATCGAGCACCAGACCGAGAAGACGCCGCCGGGCTTCGCGCGTGAGGTTCGAGAGCGGTGCGCCGCCGATCTCGGTGCGCAGCGTCTCGACGAGGTCGGCGCCGTCGAAGAGCGTGCGCGTCTGCCAGTGCCAGCGTCGCGGCGCCTCGGATCGGTCGGCGGCCGTCCGGCAGATCTGCAGCGACCGACGCAGCCGCGCGATCGCCCCCGGGCGCAGAGCCGCGGCATCGGCCGATTCGCGCGGCAGAACCGGTCCGACCCGCGCCATCGCGCTCAACGCCTCGGCGAGCTGCGTCTCGGCGTCCGGAGCGCCCGATACGAGATCGGCGAAGCGATCCGTCGCCACGAGGATCATCGCGCTCTCACCGCCCGGCGCCCCGACCGACGGTTCGAAGCCGTGTTCGATGGTGAGCGCTAGTCCCACCCAGCCCGAGCCGCGGGCGCAGGCGCCTTCGAGGCGTCGCAGCGTGCTCTGGATCAGGCGGGCGCGGGCAAGCGCCGCGACAGTCTCCGGATCCGCGAAGAGGAGGAACGGTGGCAGGGCACCACCCTCGGGCTCTGCCCGCGAGCGCGCGAGCGCATCCGCAAAATCTTCCGTCGCCACGCCCTCGCTTCGAACTGCCCAGTCTGTGAACCGAGCCAGACCCGTCTCGCCGACCAAGCCGTAGCGGGGGTGATGCGCCTGCTCGAGGCCGAGCAGGGTGCGGGCCGCGAAGAGCGATGGGTGTCGCTGGCGAAGCGCGTTCAGGAGGATCGGACGCTGCCGGGCGGCGTTCCGGACCATGCTCTCCGGACGGTAGCGGTAGTCGAGCCCCATGGCCGGCTCGCAGATCCCCCGGAAGCCGGCCGCGAATGCCTGGATCCAGAACTCCCAGTCCTCGTAGCCCGCCCGCATGGACTCGTCGTAGCGCAGGCCCGCCGCGAAGACGCGCGACCGGATCAGGGAGCTCGCCTCCATGAAGCTGCCGGCGAGCAGCGTGTGGAGGGGCGAGACCGGCACGTCGACATGGCCCGCCCAGCCCATTCCGAACTTGCTGAGCTGCGGATAGACCCAGTCGGCCTCCGGGTGCTTCGAGAGGGCGGCGAGACCGATCTCGAGGCTGCGGGGCGTGAGCCTGTTGTCGGCGTCGAGCATGTAGAGGGCCCCGACATCCGGCCAGCGGGACAGGGCGTAGGCGATCCCGGCGTTGCGAGCGGCGCTCAGGCCCCGGTTCGACGTGCGGATCACGTGAACGCCCCGATCCGCGAGCGCGAAGGCGAGCCCGAGCGCCCGTGTCTCGGGGAGCGGACAGCCATCGTCGACAACGACGATCCGGTAGGGCACCGAGAGGCTCTGCCGCCGCGCCGAAGCCACGGACTCGCACAGGAAATGCGGCTGCCGGTACACCGGGATCACGACGGCGACAGCCGGCACCTCCTGCGCTGCTGACGGTCCGGACGCTCGGTCGGAGGCGGAGGAGCGTCTCACTGGTAGATCCGCAGACGGCTGAACACGGCCCAGGCGGGCGCGCCATCCTCGACCTGCACCGCGTCCACCTCAAAGCGCAGGTCGGCCGGCGCCGCGAGGGGCGCAGGCAGCATCAACGAGAGCGTCTGGGCGTTCGAGCCGCCGATCGTCAGCGTCTCACCGCCCAGGATCCGTGCACCGCTCCGTACCCCCGACCCGGCGACACGCAGACGGACCGTCAACGCGCGCGCCACGTCCGCATGGATTGAGAGTTCGAGAGCGAGCCCGCGCGCTCCGGCCGGCAGCGCCCCCGGCACCTGCCCACCGAAGCCGGGGCGACACAATATCGCTCCGGCTTCGGGAATGAACAGGGCGGGAGGGCCATCTGCCTCCCGCGCCTCGTCACTCGCACCGTCCGGCGCGAGGCGCGCCAGGGTCTCGTGCGGCACCGCCTTCAGCGCGAACGGCGCCCGACGCAGCGGCTCGGCCGCGACTGGCAGCAGCGTCGCCTCCGTGTGAGGCGGCGTGGTGCCGGGCAATGCGGCGTAGGCGCGGAAGGCGAGTGAGTGGGGCGCGATGCTCTCGCCTGTCTCGGCATCGGCAAGTTGCGCCGCTGCAAGCGGCTGGTGCCCGCCGAGAGCGAGGTTGGCGCAAGGCGTCCGGGCGGAAGCCGGCTCCACGGTGAGCACGAGCGTGCGCGTCAGGCCCGCGCCCGCACGCGGCAAGCCGAGGCGCACCCAGCCGTCCTGCACCGGCGGCGGAACCTGCCACTCGGCGAGGATCTCGGCTTCCTCCAAGCTCGTCAGGCGCACGATCAGATTCGAGCGGCGCTTCGGAGCGGCCGCGCAGGCGAGATCGATCGCGGCGAAGCCCGCGCTCGGGATCGGCAGCAGCTGGCGTAGAGGACTGCCCGGCGTCAACTCGATCTGCGTCTCGTAATCGGGCTCGCGCGTGCCGAACACGCAGGGCATCTGGGCGAGACCGGTCTCTCCCAGGAAGCGGTCGACATCCGCGCGCGCGGCCGCCATCGCCTCGACCTCGACGCGCAGGCTCGCGACCTGCTGCGCGTGCTCGGCAGCCGAGCGCGCCAGGGCAAGGGACAGCGCGAGGAGCCGCTCCAGCATCGCCCGCGCGGCGTGCGCCGGCCCGTCCGCCCCGTCGGTCAGGACGGGATCCGGCGCCGGATCACCACCGCGCTCGAGCATCCAGTCACGCACGTTCTCCAGCAACGGTCGCGAGGCGCGGTCGCCGAACAGGCCGAGACAGGCTGTCGGAGGAAACTGGAAGGATCGGATCTGCCCGGAGCCTTCCCGGCAGAGAAGACCGTCCGGCCCGACATCGACCACTTCGAGCGTCGTGACGGAGTGGGGAAGCGCTTGGCAGAACGCTGCGTCCGCGGCGGCAATCAGTACGCAGAAGCCCTGCATGGCCTCGGACCGGTTCGAGATTCCTCCACGCGACATACAGCCGGTCGAATAAAGGTTTCGCTACCGCTGGTCGAGGTTGTGCTTCCCACTCCTCCGCCAGGGGCGCACACCGTCCCATTTTCGGCTCCAACGCCTGTTCGCACGCTCAGTCGCGTCCTCGCATGTCCTCGAGAGCACCCTCGAGGTCGGAGACCGACCATGCGGGCGCGATCGGCGCCGGAGGGCTCGGCGCAGGGCACCGCGCGCGCTCCTCGCGCGGGCCGAGAGCGTCGCCAGCAGCGTGAGGCTCGCGAGCCCGACGGCGACGAGTTCCAGGATCAGGTGAGAGCGGTTCGCGCTCCGAAGTTCGTCAGGTGCCATGAAACCAGAATGCGGACCGCCACCGAGCCGGCAATGCGCGACTTCTGAACGCTGCCTTCGCCTCGGGAGAAGTCTTCGCGGGTTCGCGCGCGAGCCGGCCTTGCACGATCGGCCGCTCGGGCGCAGGTGCCGTCTCGGCCCCGCTAGGACGGCATGCGCGGCCGTTGAAGCATCTCCATGATCCGGCGCCAGAGCGCGCGACACTCCGTGTTGGTCAGGCCCGACCAATCGGTCTCGCTCGGTACGCGGCCCTGGGCCAAGTCGTAGCTGATCGCGCGGCGATCGGTGATCTGGCCCTCCCACAGGGTGTCTCCGAGATCCGCCATGTCGCGGCGCAGGCGCCGCAGGTCGAGCGCTTCCATCCCGAGACGCTTGGCCGGAACTTCGGTCGGCACGACAAGGTAGGGCTTTTCCAGAGCGACGATGTCATCCACGGTCGCGTGAAGTGCCCAGCGGTCGGTGACGTCGCACTTCGTCGGCACGATCACGATGTCGGACGCCGCGAGCGCCGCATCCGTGACAGGCGTTTGGCCGGCCGGCGTGTCGATCAGACAGAAGTCGAGTTCCCGCTCGCGGGCGTGTCCGATCAGCAGCGCGAGCTCGTCCGGATTGGCCGCGGCCACGACCAGCGGCCAGCCAAGGTCGCGCTGGCCCGACCACGCGCAGGCGGTGTGCTGGCCGGCGTCGGCGTCGATCAGCACGGTCTTCAGATTGGCGCGCGCGAACAGGGCGGCGAGCAGGATGCTGAGCGTGCTCTTGCCGGCTCCCCCCTTGCGCGCGGCCATCGTCACCACCCGCATGCGGGCTGCCCTTCCTGCAGGCGCGCGGCCCCGCGATCGAGCGGCGACACGCTCACGCGTCCCCTGCTCCCACGGCTGTGACGATGTTCAACAGGGTGCCCCGGCCCAACATGATCGGGCTGGCGTAGCCTGAAACGCGTCCGTTCTCCAATCGGTTATCGGCGAAAGAAAAGAACCGTACGCAACGCCGTCACTCCGTCCCGCCTGGATCTCGCCCTGCCGCCCGGCAGAGGAAGCGGCATTCTCAGGGACTGGCGACCCCTGCCGACGCCCGGCGTGCCTCGATGCGGCGCTGGAGCGAGGCCTTCGCGTTCTCGGAGATCTCGATGTCGCTCGAGCTCAGGCGACCGCAGGTGGCGCGGGCCTGCTCCTGGTCCTCCGGCTGGTTTCCTCCCGTCTCCAGGGTGATCTTGCGCCACGCGCAACCGATGATCTCGGCGCGCGGCAGCGGCGGGCAGCCATTCACGTAGCAGGCGGCGAGCTTTCGCTGACTCTCGATGTCGCCGGAGATCGCGTTCGAGACCAGCGCGGAGGCGTCATCCTCGTCGCGGCGGGCCTGAAAGGCGTGATTGATGATGTAGCCCGTACCGACGACCGAGATCAGCGCGGCGCAGATCGCCAGACCGTTGATGAGAATGTCGGTGAAACGGTCGTCTCGAAGCATGCCGTCACCCGATCGAGGCCGACGAGCGCGCGGTCCCTGATCGAGCCCCCGGCGCGGCCGACCACCCGTGGTCCGCGGCCGACCTTCTGCCCTGTCGATACGGGTTCCGCAAGCGAGGTCAGGAACCCTGCGCGCTCTGAGATCGGCGCCGCGTTGAGATTTCGGACACCTTGCATCGAGGCATTCCCTTAAGCACGCCCCGAAAGGAAGTCGTAAGTAAATAAAACCTGCAATATTGCGAGCATTAATGAGAGATTATCTTACTATTCCTTAGAGTTAATCGACCTGTAACTTCGGCATTTGTTTTCCATTTCGCTGGTTCATTTCGCTTAACTACGCTTCTAAACCTGATTTACTCTGGGGATCGGCAATCTGTTCCTACGAATTTCGGAGCAGATCGATGTCCACCCTGCCGCTCGGCAAGCTTGCCCGCCAGCTTTCTCTTGAGACCGCACCCACCGTTGCTGCCGCCTCCTCGGCCCTCTGGCACCTGCAGAACGGCGGCTCGGCGCCCGGGATCGACGCGGTGGACGCCTGGGCCTACGCCACCGGCAAGGGCGTCTCGGTCGGCATCTTCGACGACGGCAGCAAGCACGCGACCGCGGTCACGGGCATCATCGCCGCCAAGCCCTCGGCGGCGGCCCCGCTCGGCGTGGCCTACGGCGCGACGACCACGAATTTCCAAGTCATCGGCATCGCGAATGCCAGCATCGCCGCCGTGCTGGCCAATTCCGCCCAGTTCGACGTCACCAACAACTCCTGGGGTTGGGACGCGATGCTCTACGTGAACCGTCTCTCCAGCACCTGGAAGCCCTTTGCAGCGGCGATCGAGACCGCGGCCGAGACCGGCCGCGGCGGGCTCGGCACGACGCAGGTCGTCGCCGCCGGCAACAGCCGGGCGGCCGGCAACGACGCGAACCTGTCGAACTTCGCCAACGATCGTCACGTCATCGCCGTCGGCGCCGTGACCTCGGAGGGTCAGGTCGCCTACTACTCCAATCCCGGCGCAGCGCTCCTCGTCTCGGCGCCCTCCAGCGGCGGCATCCGCGGCATCACCACGACCGACCTCGCGGGCAGCGCGGGCTACTCGTCCACCGACGTGACGGACCAGTTCGGCGGCACCTCGGCCGCGACCCCGCAGGTCACCGGCGTCGTCGCCCTCATGCTCGACGCCAATCCTCTCCTCGGCTGGCGCGACGTCCGAACAATCCTCGCCATGACGGCCGAGCAGCCCGGCGGGATCGGTACCGTGACGAATGCCGGCACGCACTGGAACGGCGGCGGCATGCGGTTCTCGAACGACACCGGCTACGGCGTCGTCGATGCCCGCGCCGCGGTGCGGCTCGCCGAGACCTGGACGGCACAGAGCACCTCGGCGAACGAGGTCAACATCAACGTCGCCGCCGCCGGCACGCAGACGCTGTCGGCCTCGCGCAGCATCAGCTACACCTTCAACGTGGCGCAGGCGATCGCGCTGGAGAGCGCCGAGATCACCCTCACGGGCAGCCACGGCCGCGTCGGCGACCTCAAGATCCAGCTGATCTCGCCGAACGGCACGGTGAGCACGCTCCTCAACCAGAAGGGCGGCAGCACTGCCTTCTCGGGCTTCACCTTCTCCTCGAACGCCTTCCTGGGCGAGGGCGGCACCGGCCAGTGGACCCTGAAGGTCAGCGAGGGCGCGGGCGCCGCCACCGGCACCTTCACGGGCGCCGCCCTCTCGCTTCACGGTTCGGACGCGATCGACGACACCTTCGTGTTCACCGACGCTTACGCAGGGCTCGCGGGCCGCAACGTCCTGAAGAGCACCTCCGGCCACGGCGCGATCAACGCGGCGGCCAGCACCGGCAACGACGTCATCGATCTGCATGCCGGGGCGTGGTCGACCATCGCCGGCAAGGCGATGCAGATCAGCGGCGACAGCCTGTTCAAGACCGCGATCGCCGGCGACGGCACGGTCAAGCTGATCGGCAACGACGCGGCGAACCTGCTCGTGGCGGGTCACGGCAACGGCAGCTTCTACGGCTACGGCGGCAACGACATCGTCGTGAGCGGCTCGGGCAGCAACTACATCGACGGCGGCACCGGCATCAACACGCTGGTCGAGAGCGGCGCGATGGGCCAGTGGCACCTCGCGCGGGCGACCAGCGGGTCGTGGACGCTCACAGGCGCGAACGGCAAGGTCGACACCTTCGTGGATGTCCAGCGCATCCACTTCGACGACCACGTCCTCGCCCTCGACATCGACGCCAATGCCGGCGGCGCCTTCCGCCTCTACGGCGCGGCCCTCGATCGCGCGCCCGACGTTCAGGGCCTGAGCTACTGGGTCAACCAGCTCGACCAAGGCCAGTCACTCAAATCCGTGGCCGAAAGCTTCATGGGCTCCTCCGAATTCACCGGCCGTTTCGGCGCCAACCTCGACAGCAACAGCTTCGTGGCAAACCTCTACGAGTATGCGCTGAACCGGACGGCCGATGCCGGCGGCCTGCAGTACTGGAGCCAGGCGCTCGACGCCCACGCCGTGGACCGGGCGGACCTCCTGATCCAGTTCAGCAACAGTGCCGAGAACACGAGCCGGCTCGATGCCAGCGCCGACGCGGCCTCCCGCCTCTACGCGGCCGCCTTCGACCGTGCGCCGGACGCCAACGGCCTCTACTACTGGATGAACCAGATCCACCAGGGCAAGGCGCTCGACACAGTGGCCGAGATTTTCATGCAGTCCGCCGAGTTCAAGGGTCTGTACGGCGAGAATTTGAGCAACGGGGCTTTCGTCTCGGAACTCTACCACAACGTGATGCACCGCGACGCGGACACCTGCGGTCTCGCGTACTGGACGGGCGCTCTCGACGGACACGCGATGGACCGTGCCGACGTCCTCGTCCAGTTCAGCAACAGCGCGGAGTACCTCACGCGCCACGTCGACACCTCCTACGGCCTGATCCTCGCCTGAGGCGGGCCCCGAGCCATCCCAAAACCGCCGCTTTCGGAGGCCATGGCGCGTGAAGCGAGTGGGCCGCGGCCGGGTTCGTCCCGGCCACGGCCCAGCCCCGTGAGTGCCGCGCAGCCGTGATCCGCTTCGACAACGTCACCAAGATCTACCGGACGGACGGCCACCGCCGCACGATCCTGGAACGGGTCTCCTTCACGCTGAAGCCCGGGATCAGCTACGGCATCCTCGGCATCAACGGGGCCGGCAAGTCGACGACGATGCGGCTCATCGGCGGCACCGAGGAGCCGACCTCCGGGCGGATCAACCGGGGCCTGCGGGTCTCCTGGCCGCTCGGATTCGGTGGCGGCTTCCACCCGCAGATGACGGGGCGCGACAACGTCATCTTCGTCGCCCGCATCTACGGCGAGGATCCGAAGCGCGTCCTCGACTTCGTGGAGGATTTCTCCGAACTCGGCAGCTACCTCGACGTGCCGATCCGGACCTACTCGTCGGGCATGGGCGCGCGCCTCGCCTTCGGCATGAGCATGGCGATCCCCTTCGACTGCTACCTCATCGACGAGGTCACCTCGGTCGGGGACGCGCGCTTCCAGAAGCGTTGCGAGGCCGTATTCTCGGAGCGGCGCAAGAACGCCGACGTGATCATGGTCTCCCACAGCATGGACGTGATCCGCTCCTGGTGCACGCAGGGGCTGGTGCTGCTGAACGGCCGCGCGATCATCTACGAGGACGTCAACGACGCGATCGAGCTCTATCACCGCCTCAACGCGTGATCGGTCGCGGTTTTGGACACGCTTTCGCCGCGGGCGGGTGCCAGAAGGGCGTGATGGGCGCGCTGCCTCCCGGCGCGCTGCCAGGCAACGGACACGTCAGGGCCGATGAGCGTCGAGATCCGCAACCCGCAGGGCCAGCCGCTCACGCCGGCGGACCGCTCGCAGGCCGTCGCCGAATCCCTCAAGCAGCTCGCCCGGGTCTCGCGCTTCGCCGACCGCAAGAAGGGCATCCGGTCCTACCAGAGCCACGTCAAGAGCGATCCCTGGGTCCCGGTGCTGTTCGCGCTCTGCTTCGCGCTCCCGACCCTGATTGGCGCCCTCTATTACGGCCTGATCGCCACGGACCGCTACGTGACGGAGGCGCGCTTCGCCATCCGCCCCGCCATCGGCAGCGTCGACAAGGCCAGCCCGGACGCGGTCGGCACGACGAGCGGCTCGCAGATGCACCAGATGGTCGCCCAGGATTCGCTGATCACCTACGCCTACATCCACAGCCGGCCGATGGTGGAGGCCGTCGAGAAGCAGGTCCCGCTGCGCGAGATCTTCTCGCGCGACAGCATCGATTACATCTCGCGTTTCGATCCTGAGAAGCCGATCGAGAAGTTCCTCAAGTACTGGAAGCACCGCGTCGAGGTGGAGATCGAGCAGACCTCCGGCATCATGACGCTCACGGTCAACGCCTTCGACGCGGCCGAGTCGCTCGCTATCACGAAGGCGATCCTGGCGGAGAGCGAGCGCATGGTGAACCAGCTCAGCGTCGAGGCGCGCAACGACGCGCTCGCCGAGAGCACCCGCGAGATGAAGCTGGCCGAGGAGCGCATCACGCGCCTGCGTCTCGCCGTGCGCGATCTGCGCAACCAGGACGGCGTGCTCGATGCCCAGAAGACCAATGAGACGAACCTGAAGGTTCTGGCGGAGCTGCGCACGGCCCGCATCAACTTCGCGGTGCAGCTCGGCCTCAGCCAACGCGATCTCGCCCCGGAATCGCGGCGCATCATCGATCTGAAGACGCAGATCAAGGATCTCGACGACAACATCGCGCGGATCGAGCGGCAGTCGGCGAGCCAGGATCCGGAGCAGAAGCGGCTCCTGTCCGACGCGCTGACCCGGTTCGAGGCGCTCGACAACGAGCGCAAGGATGCCGAGAAGTACTACGCGAAGGTGATCGCCGCACATGAGCGGGCGCGCATCATCGCGGCACGCCAGATCGAGTTCTTCAACCTCGTGGTGCAGCCCGTGCTGGCCGAATCGGCGCAGCAGCCCCGGCGGATCCTGATGATTAGCCTGATCGCGGCGGGCTCGGCGGTTCTGTTCGCCGCCGCCCTCTTCGCCCGCAAGCAGATGACCTGAGGGGATGGGCGGCGCGATCCCGCCGCCCGCTGGCCCTCTCGACTCAGCGCACCGAACCGGGAGTCTGTCGCGGTACGGGCGGCGCCTCACCGGGACGATCCTCCGGGTAGAGGGTGTGCCCGCTCTCGGTGTCGAGGCCGGTCGTGGTCGAGGCTGCGGCCCCGACCGCCGTCGAGCCGATCTCCTCGGTCGCGGAGCGTAGGCCGCCCGCCGTCCAGCCCTGCGCCTGCCAGTCCTGCGCCCGCTCGTCCACGTCGATCGAGCCGTGCCGGTCGAGGATCGCGGTGACGCGGTCGGCCTGAGCCTCCTCGGCCCGCACGGTCACGAGCGTGCCGCCCCGGCGCACGCCCTCGGCGTAGGTCTCGGCCTCGTGCTCGCTCAGGCCCGCTCCCGTGAGGGCGCCGAGGAGCCCGCCGGTCGCCGCCCCGACGCCGGCCCCCGTCACCGTGGCGACGAGCCAGCCCGCCGCCACGACGGGGCCGACGCCCGGGATCGCCAGAAGCCCGAGGCCCGCGAGCAGGCCCGCGCCGCCGCCGAGCACGGTGCCGAGCGTCGCGCCGGTGCCGGCCCCGTCCGCGGCGTCGCTCTCCTCGGCGTCGCTCCGGCGCGCCGGCTCAGCCGACAGACGGCCGGCGTGCCGGTCGTCCGCGTTGCTCGCCACGATGCTGATGGCACCGTGCGGGATGCCTTCCGCCTCCAGCTTGTCCACGGCCCGCGCCGCGTCGTCGTAGTCGTCGAACAGGGCTGTGATGGCTCGTGTCGCCATGGCTGACTCCTTCCGTGTCCGGGATCACTGCGCGGCGACGTTGCCTTTGTAGTCCATGCCGATGGAGACCTCCTTGCCGGCATGCACCGCCTTGCCGTGCCAGATCCCCTGATCGTCCTTCTTCAGGTCCTTGACCTCGCCGAAGCCCATCTTGGCGAAGCGCTCCTTCACCTGCCCCTCGGTGAAGCTGTTGGCCCCGGGCTCCAGCTTCTCGCCCACCGCGCCGTGCGCGGCGGTGCCCGTCGTGGCGGGCTGGTCGGGTGCGGGCTTGCCCGGTGCAGGTGCGGTCTGCGCCTCCGCCAGACCGGCCCCGCCGAGCGACAGGAGGGCGGCGATGAGTAGGGACGTGCGCATGGGCGAACCTCGCGGGCAGCGTTGCCGATCGTGTCCGTTCAAGCGATCGGCCCCGCCTTGGTTCCACCTCGGGCAAGACCGGACACCGCAGGTTAACGCGGCGCTAACCATCTGCCCGGCAATTCTTGCCGGGTCGGCGAGACGGTTCGGGTTCGAGGCTTCCGGTCATGAGCGAGACGGTACCGGCCGCGAGCACCGGGGGCGGCTTCCCGGGGCTCGGCGGCCTGCAGCTTCCCGACCGAGCGAGCCTCCAGGCGCTGACGAAGCGCACCGACCTGTTCTTCGCAACCGCGGTGATGGGCATCCTCGTGGTGCTCATCTTCCCCCTGCCCGCGATCCTGCTCGACCTGCTGCTCGCCGTCTCGATCATCCTGTCCGTTCTGATCATGATGACGGGCCTGTTCATCGACAACCCGCTCGAATTCACGGTCTTCCCCACCCTGTTGCTGATGGCGACCATGCTGCGGCTGGCGCTCAACCTCGCCTCGACGCGGCTCATCCTCGGACACGGCCACGAGGGCACGGCGGCGGCCGGCCACGTCATCGAGGCGTTCGGCAACTTCGTGATGGGCGGCAACTTCGTGATCGGGATCATCGTCTTCGCGATCCTGATCATCGTGAACTTCGTGGTGATCACGAAAGGATCGGGTCGCATCGCGGAAGTCGCCGCCCGCTTCACCCTCGACGCGATGCCCGGCAAGCAGATGGCGATCGACGCCGACCTCTCCGCCGGCCTCATCGACGAGAAGACCGCCAAGGCGCGCCGCTCGGCGCTGGAGGAGGAATCCTCGTTCTTCGGCGCGATGGACGGCGCCTCGAAGTTCGTGCGCGGCGACGCGGTGGCGGCGCTGCTGATCACCTTTATCAACGTGGTCGGCGGCATCATCATCGGCGTCGCCCAGCAGGGCCTCGACTTCGGGGCGGCCGCCAAGACCTACACCCTGCTGACCATCGGCGACGGATTGGCGAGCCAAGTGCCGGCGCTCATCGTCTCGACGGCCGCCGGCATCCTCGTCTCGAAGGCGGGTGTGAAGGGCTCGGCCGACAAGGCGCTGGGCAAGCAGCTCGCGAACTACCCGAAGGCGCTCGGCATGTCGGCCGGCGTCATGGTGCTGATCGCGCTCCTGCCCGGCATGCCGATGCTGCCCTTCCTGCTGCTCGCGGGCGGCGCGGGCTACGCCGCCTGGAAGATCGCCAAGACCGCGCGAGAGGCTCCTCCGCTCGCGGCGGACGGCACGCCCGCCGATCCCTCCGGCGCGGCGGCCCAGCCGGAGGAGACGGTCACCGATCTCCTGAAGCTCGACGACCTGAAGCTCGAGATGGGCTACGCGCTCCTCGCCCTCGTCAACGGCGAGGGTCAGGACCGTTTGACCGACCAGATCAAGGCGCTCCGCCGCCAGCTCGCAGCCGAGCTCGGCTTCGTCATGCCCTCGGTTCGGATTCTCGACAACGTCCAGCTCGACGCCAACGCCTACGTGATCCGGGTCAAGGAGATCGAGGCGGGCACCGGCCAGATCTTCCCCGGCCAGTTCATGGCGATGGATCCGATGGGCGGCCAGGTGCAGCTTCCCGGCCAGCACATGCTGGAGCCCACCTTCGGGCTGCCGGCGACCTGGATCGACGCCTCCTTGCGCGATCAGGCGCAGCTCAAGGGCTACACGGTGGTCGACGCCGCGACGGTCGTCTCGACCCACCTCACCGAGATTATCAAGGCCCACGTCTCCGAGCTCCTGAACCACGTCGAGGTGCAGAAGCTCCTGCGGGAACTGCCGAAGGAGCACACCGAACTCCTCAAGGAGGTGGTGCCGGCTCAGATCTCCACGACCGGGATCCAGCGCGTGCTCCAGTTCCTGCTCTCGGAGCGGGTCTCGATCCGCGATCTCGGCACCATCGTCGAGGGCGTCGCGGAGGTGGCGGGCTCGGTCAAGAACCCGCGCGACATCGTCGAGCACGTGCGCGCACGCCTCGGCCGCCAGATCTGCGCGCAGTACCAGGGCCCGGACGGGATGCTGCCGATCATCACCCTGTCCCCGGCCTGGGAGCAGGCTTTCCTCGACGCCATCGTCGGCGAGCGCGAGGAGCGCTACCTCGCGATGCAACCCTCGAAGCTGTCGGAGTTCGTCACCACCGTTCGCGACCGGTTCGAGACGGCGGCCCGAATGGGCGAGATGCCGGTCCTCGTCACCTCGGTGCAGGCGCGGCCCTTCGTGCGCTCGATCATCGAGCGGTTCCGCCGCGAGACCCCGGTGATGAGCCAGGCCGAGATCCACCCGCGGGCGCGCCTGCGCACCGTCGGCTCCGTGTGAGGGCGCTCAACGCCGCGGCGGATACTCCATCGGCCACGTGACGACGCCGCGGTGATAGGGGAAGCGGGCGCGCTGGAGCGGATCCGGACCGGTGAAGATCAGCCGGGTACGGAACGCCACGGGGCTCACACAGATGAGATATCCGCGCAGGTTCCTCTCGTTCGGGATGAACAGGGCCTTCGTGAGGTAGCGTCCCTCGTGGCGGACCCAGGCCGGGATGGGAAGGCCCCAGCGCCGCGCGAGATGCTCGCCGACGCCGCCGATATAGGCGTCGACCGGCTCCCGGCCGAGAAGATCGGGCTCCGCGCGGATCATCTCGGCCTGCCGCCCGGTCTCGCCGTCCGCCGCGTAGAAGGTATCGAGGAACTCGCGGGTATGGTGGTCCCAGTCACCGTCGAGGCGGGTGCGCGCGACGACCTCGCTGAGGGTCTGGGGTCTCACGGTTGGGATCCGGCGAGGACGGAACGGAACCGGCTCCGCGCTTCGACCGGAGGTTCCTCGTCGTAGATCGAGACGTAGAGCTGTTCGAGCTGCGCCACGTCGCTGAGGCCGAGATGCCTCGCGAGCGCGCGCGCATCGTCGATGTCCCGCTGGCCGCGATCGAGGTTCTGGAGGGCCTGCAGCTTCATCGCCAGAAGATAGTGCGGCTTGGCGAGGAAGGTCCGCAATCCGGGCGACCCAGCCGCCGGATACGTCCCGGAGAGTGCGAACAGCGTGTCCGGCTCATCGAGCGGCGTGAACATGCCGACCGCGTTGTTCAGCCAGTCGCGGCCGAGCCCGATGCGCTCGCCGACACGTTCCACCGACGGCGCGAGCAGGGCTTCATCGAACCCCTCGCGGACCACGGCATCGACATCCTCCGTCGAGCGCCGCCAAGCGAATTGCAGCATGATGGCGCCGCCGCCGTACACGGCGAGCTCGACGAAGGCGCCGCGCGCGGCGAGATCGGCTCCCAGAAGCTCGAAAGCTTCCCGCAATCGGTCTGCGTCGAGCGTCCCGCCCATGCGTGGCTCCCCGTGGTCAGACCGCCTTCTTCTCCAGCCGGTGCTCGATCTTGTGCGAGTCGAGGCCGGGCGCCACGAGGGGCGGCTCGGGCGGCGGCGGGGCCGCGGTCTGGGTTCGGCTCTTGAAAGCTTCGGCGAGCCGCGAGCGCTCGTAGAGGATCACGACGATGACCGAGAGGAGGAAGGGCAGCCAGAAATAGAAGATGCGGAACACCAGCAGGGCCGCGATCACCTGCGGCCGGGCCACCTCCGGCATGGCCAGCACGAAGATCAGCTCGAACACGCCGAGGCCGCCCGGCGCGTGCGAGACGAGGGCCGCCGAGAAGGAGGCGAGGAACACGGCGAGCACCACGAGGAAGCCCGGGTTACCGGCCTCGGGCAGCGCGAAGTAGATGATGCCGGCCGCGCCCAGAAGCTCCAGCGGCGCCGCGACGAGCTGACGGCCCATGATGTTCGGGCGCGGATACTCGAGCTTGAACGAGCGGATGTGGAGGGGCTTCAGGTGCAGGAGCGAGCCGACCACGTAGAGGCCGACGGCGCCGAGCAGGGCCAGCCCGAGCAGGAAGGCGGTGGTCGGGTTCGTGAGCACGCTCGGCAGGTGCCCTTCGAGCCGTGCCAGAAGATCGGGCTTCAGGGTCAGGACGGCGCCGCCGAGGAGCAGCGTGCCGAGGCCGAAGGTGAAGGAGCAGAGCGCCACGAGCACGGCCACCTGCGCGGCCGACAGCCCCTTGGCCGTATAGGCCCGGTAGCGGACCACGGCGCCCGAGAAGACCGAGGCGCCGATGTTGTGCGAGAGCGCGTAGGTCGTGAACGAGCAGACCGAGACGAAGAACCACGAGATGTGGCGCACGCCGAGGTGCAGCAGCGCGATGCGGTCATACCAGGCGAGCGCGGCGTAGGCGACGAGGGTGGAGACGGCCGCGAGCAGGATCCGGTGCGCGGGGATCGCCCTGAGGCTCTCCTCGACATCCGCGAGGGAGAGGCCCTGAAGTTCGCGATAGAGAAGGTATCCGGAGACGACGAGGGCGGCGATGCCGATGATCGGCCAGATGAATTCGCTGATCTTCTTCATGGAGCCCGGACACACCCTCGCGAGGACGGCTCCTGATGCGCCAGGAACGCGCGCATCGCAAGCGGGCCGCCACGGCCTGAGCGGCCGTGATGTCACCGGATCATGACGGTTTCGTGCCGGACGAGCCCCTCGTCTAGGCTCGGGCGCGGGCGCGCGAGAGAGAGTAGGCTCAGGCGCGGGCGCGCGAGAGCCCGATGCCGTCCATGGCCGCCTGGTCGCGCAGAGCCTCGGCGGCGCGCTCGGCGCTGCGCTCGCGGTCCTCGAGGATCTCGACCTTCTTCAGGTCCTCGAAGGCCTCGCCGAGCTCGGCCTTCGCCTCGGCGAGTTGGCCCTCGAGGGCGGCGGCCGACTGGCGCATGTTGTCCCGGCGACCCGCGGCGGCGCGGGCGTAGGTCGGGTAGGCGAAGTGGGCGGGGTCCGAGATGCCGGCTCGGGATTCTTCCTGGGCGACTTCCCGGTCGAGCTCGGTCGCCATGCGCAGGAAATCGGCCATCATCATCTCGATCTGCGTCACGCGGCGACGCTTCTCGTCGACCTGGAACCGACGCAGCCGGATCAGCGTGTCACGCGATTTCATGGGGACGCTCACTCCACGCAACGCTCATGCTCCGCCTGAGCGCGCGCGCCGACGGAGTCACTCTGGGCTTCCCACGATCTGTGCGAGCCGTGCGTAACCCTCGCCGATGGAGGTTGCTTCTTCCTTACCCTGCCCCAGAAAAGCCTCAAGATCGGGCATGAGCGCCACCGCCTCGTCGACCTCCTGCGAGGAGCCGGCCCGGTAGGCGCCCAGCCGGATCAACTCCTCCATGTCGGCGTAGGTGGATAGAACCCGGCGGGCGCGCCGCACCACCGGCAGGTAGGCCGGGTCGCAAGCCCGCGGCATGGTGCGCGAGACCGAGCGCAGCACGTTGATCGCCGGGTAGCGGCCGCGCTCGGCGATGCCGCGCTCCATCACGATGTGGCCGTCGAGGATGCCGCGCACGGCGTCCGCCACCGGCTCGTTGTGGTCGTCGCCCTCGACCAGCACCGTGAAGAGGGCCGAGATGGTCCCCTCTCCCACTCCCGGCCCGGCCCGTTCGAGGAGGCGGGGCAACTCGCTGAAGACGGTCGGGGTGTAGCCCTTGGCGGTGGGCGGCTCGCCGGCGGCGAGCCCGATGTCGCGCTGGGCCATGGCGAAGCGGGTGATCGAGTCGATCATGCAGAGCACCTTGGCGCCCTGGTCGCGGAAGTGCTCGGCAACGCCGAGCGTCACGTAGGCCGCGTTCCGGCGCATGAGGGCGGGCTCGTCGGAGGTCGCCACCACCACCACCGAGCGGGCGAGGCCCGCCTGCCCGAGATCGTCCTGCAGGAACTCCTGCACCTCGCGGCCGCGCTCGCCCACGAGGCCGATCACCGCGACGTCGGCCGCGGTGTAGCGGGCGAGCATCGAGAGCAGCACCGACTTCCCGACGCCGGAGCCCGCAAAGATGCCCATGCGCTGGCCGGCACACATGGTGAGGAAGGTGTTGATGCAGCGCACCCCGAGATCGAGGGGCGGGCCGACGCGGCGGCGGGCGTGGGCGGGCGGCGGGTCGGCCCGCAGCGGGTAGATCGCGGGGCCGGCCGGGAGCGGGCCGAGACCGTCGACCGGCCGGCCGAGCGCGTCGATCACCCGGCCGAGCCAGGCGGCGGAGGGACGGATCGCGCCCGCGGCCTCGTCGCGGACATAGGCCGGGCAGCCGCGGCGCACGCCCTCCAGGGTGCCGAACGGCATGGCGAGCGCCCGGTCCCCCTGGAATCCGATGATCTCGCAGGGCACGAGGCCGGCGCGGCCCGCCCCCTCGACGTCGAGGCGCCCACCGAGTCGCATGGCCGCGACCGGGCCGGCGACCTCGACCAGGAGGCCGCGAATCGCCACGACACGACCGTAAGTTTCAAGAGATTCAACACGTTCAAGCGCTGCGCGCGCCGAGCCGAGGGGCACCCGCATCGGGCGGTGGAGATCGTCCGCCATCGGGCCTCTCTCAACGTTTCATTTACCTCCCTCCTTAACACTGGCCCCATCGCGCTGACAGCGGGTCCAGGCATGCGCCGGACGGATCATTTTCTTGAACCGTTCCGACAAGTGCGGCGGGCGTGGCAGACGAGCCACAGGCCGCCAGGACTCTTGTCGGAACAGGCACTTGGCGAGGATCGTGTAGGCGGCGCGTGAGGTATCGGACGGTATGAATGAGAACAGACCGTCAACGGCCTCGCGCTCTCGGAATCGCGACCATTCAACGAGTGCTTGCAAGCTAGAATCAGGGTTTGTTAACGATTAACGCATAGCGTTTCACGTCAATGACGAGGGAGCGTCCGTCCACAGGCCGGTGGCGGGCGTTTGGCGGGGACGCGTCCGGACGCTGAGACGGCCGTGCTGGGCTGGGGACCGACGATGCGGGTACTTCTGATCGAGGACGACAGCGCCACGGCGCAGAGCATCGAACTGATGCTCAAGTCCGAGAACTTCAACACCTACACCACCGACCTCGGTGAGGAGGGCGTCGATCTCGGCAAGCTCTACGATTACGACATCATCCTCCTCGACCTGAACCTGCCCGACATGTCGGGCTACGAGGTGCTCCGCTCCCTTCGCGTCGCGAAGGTGAAGACCCCGATCCTGATTCTGTCCGGCATGGCCGGCATCGAGGACAAGGTGAAGGGCCTCGGCTTCGGCGCCGACGACTACCTGACCAAGCCCTTCCACAAGGACGAGCTCGTCGCCCGCATCCACGCCATCGTGCGCCGCTCGAAGGGCCACGCCCAGTCGGTGATCACGACGGGCGACCTCATCGTCAACCTCGACCAGAAGACCGTCGAGGTCTCCGGCTCGCGGGTGCACCTCACCGGCAAGGAGTACCAGATGCTGGAACTCCTCTCGCTCCGGAAGGGCACGACCCTGACGAAGGAGATGTTCCTCAACCACCTCTACGGCGGCATGGACGAGCCCGAGCTGAAGATCATCGACGTCTTCATCTGCAAGCTGCGCAAGAAGCTCGCCAACGCCAGCCAGGGCAAGAACTACATCGAGACGGTCTGGGGTCGCGGCTACGTGCTGCGCGAGCCCGTCGACGGCGAGGAGCGGATCGCCGTCTGATCCGGCGCGTCGCTCCCCTCCCCTCGCGAACGGCCCCGCCTCGGCGGGGCTTTTTCGTTGGCCCTCGCCTGAGCGTCCGACTCAGGGAATCAGGCGGTCGGCCCTGAGCCGGGCGAACAGGTCGGAGAAGGCCTCGTCGGTCGCCTGGTAGTCGAGGAAGCCGAGGCGGCGGCTCCTGGACATGTCGGTGACGACCTCGATCGGGCGGCCGAGATCCGCGTCCGTGTGCCAGGCCGAGGCGAGGCGGGCGAGGTCCGGCTCCGCGAGCCCGTGCCGGGCCGCGATCTCCGCCCAGACCGTAGCATCGCCCGCCATCTGCTCCTCCAGCGGCCGCACCGTGCCGTCGAAGGGGGCGGGCTCAAGGCCGAACCACGCGGCGATCCGGCCCCACATCCAGCTCCAGCGAAACACGTCGCCGTTCACGACGTTGAAGGCCGTGTCGGCCGCCTGCGGGCTCGTCGCTGCCCAGAGGATGTGGCGGGCGAGGAGGCGCGCGTCGGTCATGTCGGTGAGCCCGTTCCACTGGGCCGCCGAGCCCGGGAAGCGGAAGGGGCGGCCGGTCTCCCGGCAGATCGTGGCGTAGACGGCGAGCGTGGTGCCCATGTTCATGGCGTTGCCGACCGCCTTGCCGATGATCGTGTGCGGGCGGTGGACGCTCCAGCGGAATCCGTCGCGGGCGGCGGCCTCGAAAATGGCGTCCTCCTGCGCATAGTAGAAGTTCGGCACCTCGAGACGGCCCTGCTCCTCGCGGAACGGGGTCTCTGGCAGGCGGCCCTGCCCGTAGGCCTCGAAGGGGCCGAGATAGTGCTTGAGCCCGGTGACGAGGGCGACGTGCCGCAGCGAGCCCGCGGGCTCGAGCGCCGCGATCACGTTCCGAACCATCGCGCCGTTGACCGCGATCATCTCGGCCTCCGTCGCCCGGCGCGACCAGGTCGCCAGGACGAGATGGGTCGGGCTCAGTTCGGAGAGGGCCGCACGCAGGGCCTCCGGTTCCTGGAGGTCCGCCGCCACCGGCCTGACGCCGGTGCGCTGCAGAGGATTGCGGGCAAGGCCGGCGACCCGCCATCCCTGCG
Source organism: Methylobacterium oxalidis (assembly GCF_007992195.1). Classification (GTDB taxonomy): domain Bacteria; phylum Pseudomonadota; class Alphaproteobacteria; order Rhizobiales; family Beijerinckiaceae; genus Methylobacterium; species Methylobacterium oxalidis. Next base: position 64,849 of record NZ_BJZU01000004.1, read on the forward strand.
CCACGAGCAGGTCGGCGACCGCGTTGCCGACGATCCCGCTCGCGCCCACGATCAGTGCGCTGCCCGCCATGTCCGATCCCTTCCTCCGGTGCCTCGTTCGAGGCGCCAGTTAGGGAGGAACGGCCGGTGCCGCCAGCGGCAGCGCGGCGATGAGCGGGCTGCGCCGCCCTCCCCTGCCCTCAGCGCAGGGCGGCGAAGCGCAGGGGGCGGGCGGCGGGTTCGGCGGCCCGGGCGCCCGGCGGGTGGCCGTAGAGGCCCCGGTGCTCCGGGTTCGGCGCGAGGCGGTCGGTCAGGCCGATCACGGTCTCGGCGGCGCCGAGCAGCAGCGCCCCGTCCGGCGCGAGGCTCGCCGCGAGCCGGGCGAGCACGTCGGCCTTCGTCGGCGCGTCGAAGTAGATCAGCACGTTGCGGCAGTAGATGATGTCGAACTGTCCGAGCGCGTCGAACGGATGCAGCAGGTTGAGCTGCCGGTAATCGACCATGCTGCGGATCGCAGGCGCGATGTGCCACTGCTCGCCGACCTGGGTAAAGTACTTGAGCAGCATCTGAACCGGCAGGCCGCGTTGCACCTCGAAGTGGCTGTAGAGCCCGAGCTTCGCCTTCTCGATCACCTCGGTGGAGAGGTCGGTGGCCACGATCTCGACCTGCCAGCCCTGGAGGCGGGGAGCCGCCTCCTGGAGCAGGATCGCCAGTGAGTAGGGTTCCTGGCCGGTCGACGAGGCCGCGCACCAGATCCGCAGGCGACGCTGCGCCGCCCGGCGGGTGAGCGCCTGCGGCAGCAGGGTCTCCCGGAACAGGTCGAAGGGCACGCGGTCGCGGAAGAAGAAGGTCTCGTTCGTGGTCATGGCCTCGACCACCGCGCGCTCGATGGCCGAGTCGCGGGAGACCTTCAGGGCGCCGACGAGATCGCCGAGCGAGGCGAGCCCGAAGCGGCGGCAGACCGGCCCGAGGCGGCTCTCGACGAGGTAGCGCTTCTCCGCGGTGAGCGCGAGGCCGGAGCGCTGCTTGAGGTAGCCGCGCAGGAAGTCGAACTCGAGTTCGGTCATGCGGGCTGTCCCGAGATGAGGGCGCGGAGCGCCGGCCCGAGCTCGCCGAGCGGCAGGATGGCCTGGGCGAGCCCGGCCTTGGCGACGCTGCCCGGCATGCCCCAGACGGTGCTCGTCGCCTCGTCCTGGGCAAGAACCGGCCCGCCGGCCTCCACCAGGGCGCGGGCTCCGTTGGTCCCGTCCGATCCCATGCCGGTGAGGATCACCGAGACGGTGGCGGCCCCGAACAGGGCGGCCGCATCCTGGAACAGGACGTCGACGGCCGGACGGCAGAAGTTCACGGGCGGTCCGTCGTCGAGGCGGATCGTCGTCTCGCGGCCAGCGCCGCCCTGGAGGCGCATGTGGCGCCCGCCCGGCGCCACGTAGATGCGGCCTGGAAGGAGCGGCTCGTCGGCCTTGCCCTCGGCCGCCGGCAGGCCCGTACGGGCCCCGAGATGCTCGGCGAAGACCGCCGTGAAGACGGGGGGCATGTGCTGCACGATGAGCGTCGGCAGGCGGCGCAGGGTCGCGGCGCCGATCTTCTCCAGCACCTCGCCGACGGCGCGGGGACCGCCCGTCGAGGAGCCGATCAGGAACGCCTTCGGCGGCACGGCGCTGCGCGCCTTCGGGCGCAGGGCGATCGGCGCCGGGGCGCGCGCCGGCAGGGGCGCCGGCGCCGGGGCGGCCGCAGCGCCGGCATGCGGGGTCGGAGCCACGCCCCTGCGGCGGGCGCGCGACCCGCCGAACAGGCGCACGCGCTCGATCAGCTCGACGCGGAACGCGTCCGACGTGGTGACGCCGCGGTTGCTCTCGGGCTTGGCGAGATAATCGACGGCGCCGAGGGCTAGGCATTTGAGGGAGATGTCGGCGTTGCGCGTCGTCAGCGTCGACATCATCACGACCTGGAGGCCGGGCGAGCGGGCGAGCAGCAGGGGCAGCGCCTGCGTGCCGTCGAGCTCGGGCATGTCGATGTCGAGGAGCACCACGTCGGGGTCGTGGCGGGCCATCATCTCGAGCGCGATGCGCCCATTCGCGGCGGTGCCGACCACGGCGAAGCCCGCCTCGCCGATCCAGCGCGCGACGAGGCCGCGGACCACCGCCGAATCGTCCGCGATCAGCACCCGGATCTGGCCCGGCGCGGCGTTGCCCCCCGGTGCGGGCGGGTGGAGAGCGGTGGCTGCCAGCATGGGGGGTACGCCTCGGATACGCGTCGCGGAGTCGGTGCGGCGGTCTCGGTGCCGCGGGGCTCGAACCACCGCGGCGTCGGCACGGCCGGGACTGGAGCTCAGGCCGCCTTCGCCTCCGCGAGGCCGACCTGCTCCAGCTTCGCCGTCAGGATGTCCCGGTCGAAGGGTTTCATGATGTACTCGTCGGCGCCCGCGTGCAGGGCGCGGGCGATGGCGCCGACGTCGTTCTCGGTGGTGCAGAACAGCACCTTCGGCACCGTGCCGCCCGGTGCCTGCCGCAGGGCCCGGAGGAAGGCGTAGCCGTCCATGTTCGGCATGTTCCAGTCGAGAATGATCGCGTCCGGCATCGCCTCGGTGCAGCGGTCGAGGGCCTTTGCGCCGTCCTCGGCCTCGATCACCCGGAGGCCGAGCGTCTCGACGATGCGGCGGGCGACCTTCCGGATCACGGCGGAATCGTCGACGACGAGGCAGGTCTTCATGGTGCTCCTCACCCTAGCGCGTGCGATCAGGCGGCGACCGAGCCGCGCCGCTCACCCCCGAAGGCGAGGAGCGCGTCGACGTCGAGGATGACGAGCAGGCGCCCGTCCAGGCGGTGCACGCCGAGCGCGAGGTCGCGCCAGCGGGCGTCGAGATTGATCGGGACGGCCTCGTGCGTGTCGACGCCGAGCTTCAGCACCTCGCCGACGCCGTCGACCACGAGGGCGAAGGTCTCGCCGCCCTGCTCCAGGCCGATGGCCATCTTGTTGCCCTCGGTGTCGGAAGGCGGCAGCCCGAGGCGGCGGCGCAGGCAGACGGCGGTGACGACGCGACCGCGCAGGTTGAGGAGGCCGACGATCTCCGGCGGCGAGAGCGGTACCGGCGTGACGCCCGCCGGGATGAAGACGTCGTGCACGCGGTTGATCGCGAGCCCGAACATGGTCTCGCCGACGAAGACGGTGACGAACTCGGCGGTCGCGCCGGCCTCGGCGGCGTTGGTGTTGGCGGCCTGCATCATGGTCAAACTCCGGAATCCGAGCTCAGGCGGCGTGCGCGAGGGTGACGGCGTCGACCTCGGCGAGCGCCGAGATCAGGCCGGAGCGGTCGAACTTGGCGACGAGGTCGCTGATGGCGAGCGAGCGGGCGCGCTCCACCGCGTCGGCGGCGACGGATCCCGTCAGCGCAATCACGGGCAGGCCCGCGAGGCGCGGGTCGGCCCCGCGCATGGCGGCGACGAGGTCGAAGCCGCTGCGGCCCGGCATCTCGAGGTCGGTCACCACGATGTCGATGCGGGTATTGGCCTGCAGGGCGGCGAGCGCCTGCTCGGCGCTCTCGGCCGAGACCACCGCGTAGCCAGCCGCCTTGAGGACGGGGGTGAGCATGTCGCGGAAGAAGGCGGAATCGTCCACGAGGAGCAGGGTCGAGCCGCGCTTCTCGCTCTTCTTCGGCCCCCGCGCCCAGTCGTCGTAGGCGAGCGGCAGGAAGTGGGCGATGTTGATGATGTCGGTCGCCCGGCCGCGCAGGACCGCGGAGCCGATCAGGTCCGAGCGCTCGGCGGTGATCTCGATGTCGAGGCGCTCCTCGACGATGTCGACGATCTCGTCGACCACGAGGCCCATCGCCCGCTCGCCGTCCGAGAACACGACGAGCGCCTGGGTGCCCTCCTGTCGAATCGAGATCGCCTCGTCGGCCGGGACCAGCGGCATCAGGCGGCCGCGATACTGGATGAGCGGGCGCCCGCCGAGCCACTCGACCTTGGACGCATCGATCTCTTCGAGCCGCGTGACGAGGGAGAGCGGCACAGCCTTGAAGGTGCCCCCGCCGCCCTTGAAGACGAGGAGCGTCGCCTTGGCGTCGCCGGCCTCGGTCTCCTCGACCTCGGCGTCGACCGGGATCGAGCCGGCCTGCGCGCTCTGGCTCACCTGACGCGCGACGCCGTTCGGGTCGACGATCAGGACCACGGCGCCGTCGCCGAGGATCGTATTGCCGGCAAACAGCGGGATGTGGCGCAGCTTCGAGGACATCGGCTTCACGACGATCTCCTCCGTGTGGAAGACCTCGTCGACGAGGATGCCGAAGCGCTGGCGGCCGACCTGCGCCACCACCACGAAGCCGCTGTCGATGTCGGCTCCGTCGTCCTGGCCGAGCAGGCCCGTGAGCGTCACGATGGGCAGCAGGCGCTCGCGCAGGCGCAGCACCGGCGAGCCGTTGATGCGCTCGATGCGCTGACCGGAGGTCTTGTCGACGCGCACCAGTTCCAGCACCGCGACCTGGGGCACCGCGAAGCGGTTCTCGCCGGCCTTGACGATGAGCGCCGCGACGATGGCCAGCGTCAGCGGGATCTTGATCGTGAAGGTGGTGCCGCGGCCGAGCTGCGTGTTGATGTCGATGACGCCGCCGATCGTCTCGATGTTCGTCTTGACGACGTCCATGCCCACGCCCCGGCCCGAGACCGAGGTGACGGCCTTGGCGGTCGAGAAGCCGGCGTGGAAGATGAACTTCGCGACCTGCGCGTCCGTCATCTTCTCGATGTCGGCCTGGGAGGCGACGCCGCGCTCCACCGCCTTGCGGCGGATGGCGGCGAGGTCGAGGCCCTTGCCGTCGTCCGAGATCTCGATCGTGATGGTGCCGCCCTCGTGGTAGGCGGCGAGCCGGATGGTGCCGCGGGCGGGCTTGCCGGCGGCCTTGCGCTCGGCCGTCGACTCGATGCCGTGGTCAGCCGAGTTGCGCACCATGTGGGTGAGCGGGTCCTTGATGACCTCGAGCACCTGACGGTCGAGCTCCGTCTCGGCGCCCTGCATCACGAGCTCGATCTGCTTGCCGAGCTCGGCCGAGAGGTCGCGCACCACCCGCGGCAGCTTCTGCCAAGCGTTGCCGATCGGCTGCATGCGCGTCTTCATGACGCCTTCCTGCAGCTCGGCCGTCACGTGGCTGAGGCGCTGCAGCGGCACCTTGTAGCTGGTGTCGTCGTGGCGGCGGGCGATCTCGAGGAGCTGGTTGCGGGTCAGCACCAGCTCGGAGACCATCGTCATCAGGTGCTCGAGCGTGTCGACGTTCACGCGGATCGTCTGCACCTTGCTGACGCCGGCCTCGCCCTCGGCCGAGGCGGCTTCTGGCACGGCGGATTTCGGAGCCGGTGCCGGGGTCGGCTCGGCCGGAGCCTCGGCCATCGCGGGGACGGCGGCGGGCTCGGGCAGGGCCGGCTCGTGCGCGAAATCATCGGGGCCAGGGGCTGCCAGGAAGGCCGCCTCAAGGTCGTCGAGGGAGACCTCGCCGGGCTTCAGCTCGCGGACGACGGGATCCGGCAAGGCAGGCGGGGGTGCGGGCACCGCCGCAGGCGCCGGCTCGGCCTCGCCCTCGGACATCTTCTCCAGCGCGCCAATCAGGTCCTCGTCGGAGCCCGCCGGCTCGGCGCCGGTGGCCTCGAGGTCGGCGAGGATCGCCTTGAGGCGGTCGAGGGTCGACAGGATGAGCGTGACGGACGCCTGGGTGGCCGGCAGGCCGTCGCGGAATCGGCCCATCAGCGTCTCGGCAGCGTGCGCCAGTGCCTCCAGGCGGGGCAGGCCGAGGAAGCCGCAGGTACCCTTGATGGTGTGGACGAGGCGGAAGATGTTGCGCAGGATCTGCTGATTGTTCGGGTCCTGCTCGAACCGCACCAGCTCGGTGTCGACAGTGTCGAGATGCTCACTGCTCTCGGTCAGAAACTCACGCAGCAAGTCGTCCATCGGAGGCGCTCGGTTCGAGTCCGCACGGTATTCGTACTTCACCGAATGTGACCGGGATGGGTTAGGGAACCGTTGCTGCGGGACTGCGCCGAGCCACAATCGAGACGGCCACAATGAGCGATTTCGTCTTGTTCACAGGGTGTGGACCAGGTTCCGAGACCGGTCTGATGCCCGAAAGCGCGCAGCGGAACGGCGAGCGCGGACCCGCCGCCGGGCCGGCAGCGGCATGAGCCGGAAGCGTCCAAGGCGCCGCCCGTCACCGACGCGCGGCCGTCGCGCGACCTGACGCCGGCCGGGAGGCGCGAGCGCTGGGTTTGATGGATCGGGCGAGGCGTCGGAGCGCCCCGCCGGGGCGGTCACGCCAGCTGCGTGTCCGAGGGCTCGCTGTCGGTCGGGCGCGCGTCCTCCGGCGTCCCGGCCGGCGACGGAGCGGCCGGCTCGGCCGCGGCGGCGACCGGCTCGGCGAGGATCGTCACCTCGTCGCCCTCGATCGAGAAGCGCACGCCCATCGCCGCGGCGCGGGCGACGAGGCCCGCGTAGTACGGCAGGATGCCGTGGGCATCGACAGTGCCGCTCTCGGGCCGGCCCGCGAGCAGTTCCTCCACGTGAGGCGGGATGCGCGCGTGTGAGCCCTTGGCCTTGAGGAGGAGCGTCGGCGCGTCGCCGTCACCCGAGACCTTCACGTCGATCAGGCCGCCGCGCGGGATCGCGCTCGTGGCGATCATCACGAGGTTGAGGAGGAGCTTGACCTTGTTCTTCGGGAACAGGGCCTGCGGCGCGCTCCAGGCGAGCTGCGTCTTCTCGTCCGCGAACATCCCGCGCGAGACCTTCTCGGCGTCGGCGAGGTCGATCGCGGCTCCGGCCGAGCCGGCGGCGCCGAAGGCGATGCGGGCGAATTGCAGGCGGGCGGAGGCTTGGCGAGCGCTCTTGCGGATCAGGTCGAGGGCGAAGTCGCGCATGGACGCGTCGTTGTCGTCCTCCAGCACCTCGAGTCCGTTCACGATCGCGCCGACCGGGCTGATCACGTCGTGGCAGACGCGGGAGCAGAGCAGGGCCGAGAGATCGAGGGAATCGAGGTTCACGGTGGTCATGGCGCGCTCCGCGCGAGGTTCATCGGGGTCGGCTCGGCCGGGCCGTGCTCGCGCGAAGGCCCGCGTCGCACGGATAGACGGCGCGTCCGGCTTTGAAAAGCGCCGGCCTCGCCGACGGCTTCGGGTCGACAAGCGCCGGAGCCTCGGGCATGACGGCCGAATGACGCTCACGGAGCCGCAGCGCGACCGCATCGCCGCGACCCTCGCCGGGATCGCCTGCGACGCCGGGGAGATCCTGCGCGCGCACCACGGCGGGGACTGCCCGCACGTGCTGAAGCCGGACGGGTCGCCTTCCAGCGTCGCGGACCTGGAGGCGGAGCAGCGGATCCTGCAGGCGCTGTCCCAGGCATTCCCCGAGATCCCGGTCGTCGCGGAGGAGACCTCCCACGACGCGCCGCCGGCCGACCTGTTCTTCCTCGTCGATCCCCTCGATGGGACGCGGGACTTCCTCGCGGGCAACCCGGAATACTCGGTCAATATCGGCCTGATCGAGGGCAACCGGCCGGTCGCGGCCGCCCTCGCGGCGCCGGGCCTCGGCCGGATCTGGTATGCCGGCGCGCGGGCGCACGAGGCGCCGATCCGCCGAGGGCGCCCGGAGGATCCGAGCCCGATCCGGGTGCGGACGGCGCCGCCGGGCGGCCTCGTCGCCCTGGTCAGCCGGCGCCACGGCGACGTCGAGACCGAGGCCTGCCTCGCGGCATTGCCGATCGAATCCCGCCGGGGCGCCGCCTCGGCCCTGAAATTCTGCCTGATCGCCTCCGGCGAGGCCGACATCTACGTGCGCTGCGGGCCGACCATGGAGTGGGACACCGCCGCCGGCGACCACGTCCTGACCGCGGCGGGCGGCTGCACGCTGACGCCGACGGGGCGGCCGATGATCTACGGGCGTCACGCCCTCTCCTATCGCAACGGGCCCTTCGCCGCGCTCGGCGACCCAGCCTATGCGTGCCGCGTCGGCCTGCCGGATCGCGGGCCGCTGATCCGGCCGCAGGAAGACGGGCTCAGCGCGGCGGCGCATCCATGAGCGCGCGCAGCGCGGGCCAGCGCGCCTCTGCCCGCCGCGCGAGGTCCGGATCCGCCAGCGCCAGAGCCCGCCGCTCCGCGTTCCGGAAAAGGTAGAGGGCGTCGTCGAGGATCGCGAAGACGAGCGGGTCCGCATCGACCAGCCGTCCCTCCGCGACGCCCACCGGGTCGTAGCCTCCGAGGCGCGGCGTATAGGCACCCGGGTCCCGCTCGAACGCCGCGCGGTTCGCCGCGCGCGCGAAGCGCCAGGTGCGGCCGTCCCAGCCGATCTCGTGGGCCGGATCGCCGGCGACAGGACCGCCGGGCAGGAAGTAGCTCAGCGGGTCGAAGCCGCGCAGGGCCAGCGGCGGGACGGACGGAAGCCTGCGCAGGCGCTCCGCCGCGTCGGCGCTATCGGGCGCGCTGGCGGGACCTGCCGCGGAGGAGCGCGCCCCGACGAGGAGCGCGGCGAGCGCGAAGCATTGACGGCGCGTTAACCACATCTTGCAAAGGTCGCTGACGGACTCGCCGAATCAGGCCGCGCCCGGTCGGCCCGCCATCGAGCGCACCGCGCGGGTGAAAGCAATCCCGGCCGCCCCGCGACGCCGCGATCGGCCCGCGCCCCGGCATTTCGCCACAATGGGCCGGGCGGAATGAAGGCTGACGGAACGCGCGGGCGGCACGGCGCCGCGGCCCGGAACGGCTCGGGACGCTTCAGGGCGAGCGAGGAGGAACGATGTCGAAGCCAGACTTTCACCACGACGCCGCCCGGCGGCGCATCCTCGCGGGGGCCGTCGCCACGGGCGCCCTCCTCGCACTGAGCCCCGTCGCGCCGCAGGCGCGCCCGGCCGACGACCCGGGCAACCCGGACGCTTTCCGGCCCGCCGAGATCGTCGATTCCGGACACCGCTTCTTCGGCTCCGTCTCGCGCGGCCTCGCACTCACCGTGCAGGAGGCGACCCGCCGCTGGGGTGCGCCGAACGGCTACATCCTCGGCCAGGAGGCGTCCGGCGCGATCGTCGGCGGCCTGCGCTACGGCGAGGGCACGCTCTACACCCGGAACGCGGGCCAGCGGCGGATCTACTGGCAGGGCCCGACCCTGGGCTTCGACGTCGGCGGCGACGGCGCACGCACCATGATGCTCGTCTACAACCTCTCCTCGGTCGAGGATCTGTACCGCCGCTTCGGCGGCGTCGACGGCTCGGCCTACCTCGTCGGCGGCTTCGGCATGACGGCGGCGACCTCGGACGGCATCGTCGTGGTGCCGATCCGCAGCGGCGTCGGCGCCCGGCTCGGGATCAATGTCGGCTATCTCAAATTCACGAGCCGCCCAACCTGGAATCCCTTCTGACGATGGCGGCCGGCCGCACCGGCGCGGACGGGGGACTTGCCCGCGGCGCCCGAAGATGGGCTAAAGACGGGATTCGGCCGGGACCGGTCCCGCATCGGGGGGCCGGGCGGCCGATGCGCGTCCGATCGATGAGCATGCCCGCGTGATCGAAACCCTGATGATCTTCGCGCTCGGCGTCCTGGCGGCGAGCCTGTGCATCCTGCTGGTCCTGCCGGCCGTCAACGCGCGCGCCGCCCGCCTCGCGCGCCGCCGGGTCGAGGCGATGTTCCCGCTCTCCGCGAGCGAGATCTCGGCGGAGAAGGATTTTCTGCGCGCCCAGTTCGCCGTGCAGCAGCGCCGCCTGGAACGGAGGGCCGAGTCCGCCCTCGCCCGGCGCCACGCGGACATGGCCGAGATCGGCGCCCGCAGCATGGAGGTCGCGAAGCTGTCGCGTGATGTCGAGACCCGCGACCGCACGCTCGTCGAGCGCGACGGGGAGATCGCGACGGCCCGCACCGACATCGCTCGGCTCACTGGGGATCTCGACACCGCCCGCAGTGAGGGTGCGACGGGGCTCGCCACCCTCCACGCCCTGGAGGAAGCGCATTGCGAGCTCCTCGACAACCTCATCGCCACCCGCCACGAGCGCGACGCGGCCAGGGCCGCCGCGGAGGCGCCCACAACCCCCGCGAGCGACGACCTTCGCCGCCGCTACGACGAGCTCCTGGCGGAGCGCGAGGCGCTGCGCGCGAGCCTCGCGGCGGCCGAGGACGCGCTGGCGCAGGCGCTCGGCGAGCGCGGCGCGGGCGCCGGCCAGGAAAGCATCGCCCAGGAAAACGCCGAGCTGCGCCGGCGCATCACGGAAGTCGCGGACGCGCTGACCCAGCGGGAACGGCTGCCCAGCGTCAGCGCCTTCCCCGCCGCGGCGCGCACATGACCACACCCTGAGCGTGCGGCCCCGCACCCGGGGACTGGCGCTCTTCACGCCATCATCGTCCCGTGCCTTGTTTCGACCACGCCGAGACAGCATCGGGGCACCATCCCACTCCATGACCGACCAGGAACGCAGATTCATGGCCTCGAAGCTCACGTCCCTCGCCCTCGCGCTCGGCTTCGCCGCCGCGCTCGCCGCCCCGGCCCTCGCCGACCCGGCCCCGCAGACGAAGCGCGGCAACGAGACCCTGAAGAAGTACTGCACCGGCGACTACCTGACCTATTGCGGGAACCTCGCCCCCGAGGACCCGGCCACGGACGCCTGCTTCGAGACGAACTGGAAGAAGCTCTCGGAGAATTGCCGCCGGGCGATCGACGCCTACCAGCGCAGCCAGCCCGGCGCCGGCAACAAGAAGGGCTGAGCCCCGCGGGCGTGTTCGGCCGGGCTGTTGCGCGCCCGCGCTCGCCTCGGCTATCGCCAACGGCTAAGGTGGAGCGCCCACGATGGGCGTTCCCGCCAAGCGTGCCGGACCCGCGTCGATGCTGCCTTCCCGCTCCCTGAAGCTCCTCGCCGCGGCCGGCGCGATCACGCTCGCGGTCTCGGCCTGCGGACGGCGCGGCGCCCTCGAGCCGCCGGTCGGTGCCGCCCGCCCCGAACCGGCGGCCGTGGGCACGCAGGCGCCCGCGAGCGCCCGCACCCTGCCGACGAGCATCGGGCTCGGCGGAGGCGCCGCCGCCCCGGACGCGGCCGCCGTGCAGGCCGGCGACGAACTGCCCCTCTCGGCGATCCCGCCCGCCGGGACCGAGGCGCCGCAGACCACAACGCGGGGCGCGAAGCGCGGCTACACGATCCCGAGGCAGCCCTTCATCCTCGACCCGCTGCTCTGAAGCGCGGGCTCGCCTCTGGCCGCGCCAGCCCTTACATCCCCGACACCTCAGACGGACCAGATCCGACGCGCCGGCCGCTGCCATGCATCATTTCCACTACCGTGACGGCCGCCTCCACGCGGAGGACGTCGATCTGACCCGCCTCGCCGACGAGGTCGGCACCCCCTTCTACTGCTACTCCACCGCCACGCTGGAGCGGCACTTCCGCGTCTTCGCCGACGCCTTCGCGGGCGATGAGGCGCTGGTCTGCTTCGCCATGAAGGCGAACTCGAACCAAGCGGTGCTGCGGACGCTCGCCCGCCAGGGCGCGGGCATGGACATCGTCTCGGAGGGAGAGCTGCGCCGGGCCCTCGCCGCGGGCGTCGACCCGCAGCGGATCGTGTTCTCGGGCGTCGGCAAGACCCGCGACGAGATGGAAGCCGCGCTGCGGGCCGGCATCTTCTGCTTCAACGTGGAGAGCGAGCCGGAGCTCGCCGCCCTCTCGGACGTGGCGACGAGCCTCGGGCTGACCGCGCCGGTCTCGATCCGGGTGAACCCGGACGTCGACGCGGGCACGCACGCCAAGATCTCGACGGGCAAGTACGAGAACAAGTTCGGCATCCCGATCACCCGGGCGCCCGCCGTCTACGCCGAGGCGGCGCGGCTGCCGGGACTCAAGGTGTCCGGCGTCGACATGCACATCGGCAGCCAGATCACGGATCTGGCGCCCTTCGACAGCGCCGCGCGGCTCCTGGCGGGCCTCGCCCGCGACCTGATCGCGGCGGGGCACGAGTTGCACCACATCGATTTCGGCGGCGGCCTCGGCATCCCCTACCGCGACGACAACGCGCCCCCGCCGGACCCGGCCGCCCTCGCCGCGGTGCTGCGCCCGCATTTCCGGCCGCTCGGGCTGCGCCCCGTCTTCGAGATCGGGCGGATGATCGCGGGCAACGCCGGCATCCTCGTGGCGCGCGTGATCTTCGTGAAGCACTCGGAAGGGCGCACCTTCGTGATCGTGGACGGGGCGATGAACGACCTCATCCGCCCGACCCTCTACGAGGCGTTCCACGCGCTCCGCCCGGTGCGCGAGCCGGGAGTCGACACGCCCCGCATCGTCGCCGACGTGGTCGGTCCGGTCTGCGAGACGGGCGACTACCTCGCCCTCAACCGCGAGATGCCGGAAGTCGCCCCCAGCGACCTCATCGCGGTGATGACGGCTGGCGCCTACGGTGCGGTTCAGGCCGGCACCTACAACACCCGGCGCCTCGTGCCGGAGGTTCTGGTCCGCGGGGAAAAGGCGGCCGTCGTGCGGCCGCGCCAGACCTACGACGAGCTGATCGGCCTCGACCGTGTGCCGGACTGGCTCGGCTGAGCACCGGGTCTCGCGCGCAGCGACGTCCGGGACCGCGCCGCGGAGCCGGGAATCCGGGAGCGCCGGCGACGCGGGCTTCGCACCGTGGTGATCGTGGATCCCGGACGCGCCGGCAGCGCCCGGGCATGATGGCTCACGGACGGAACCTCACGCCGCGCGGTCGAGCGCCACGGCCTCGAGATCCCGCGCCAGCGCGTCGACCCGAGCGGGGTCCGCGTCCCAGGCGAACATGAAGCGGGCTCCGCCGCCGATGAAGGTGTAGAAGCGCCAGCCCCGCGCCCGCAGCGCTTCCATCCGGTCGGGCGGCATCCGCAGGAAGATCGCGTTCGCCTCGACCGGGAACATCAGCTCGATTCCGGGCAGCCCCGCGACGGCCTGCGCGAGGCGGGCGGCGCAGGCGTTGCCGTGGCGGGCGTTGGCGAGCCAGGCGCCGCTCTCCAGCATGCCGACCCAGGGCGCGGCGAGGAAGCGCATCTTCGAGGCGAGCTGGCCCGCCTGCTTGCAGCGGAACCCGAAATCCTCCGCGAAGTCCGGGTCGAAGAACAGCACCGCCTCGCCCGCGTGCATGCCGTTCTTGGTGCCGCCGAAGCAGAGCACGTCGATGCCGGCCTGCCAGGTCATCTCGGCGGGGCTGCAGCCGAGGCTGGCGCAGGCGTTGGCGAAGCGCGCTCCGTCCATGTGCAGGCTCAGCGCCAGCTCCCGGCAAGTGGCCGAGATCGCCCGCAACTCGTCGAGCGTGTAGACTTGGCCCGTCTCGGTCGGCTGCGTGATCGTGACGACGCGCGGCTTCGGGAAATGGATGTCGCTGCGGTTCGTGGCGAGCGCCCGGATCGCCTCGGGCGTCAGCTTGCCGCTCGTGGTGCGCGCGGTGAGGAGCTTCGAGCCGTTGGAGAAGAACTCCGGTGCGCCGCACTCGTCGGTCTCCACGTGGGCCGAGTCGGCGCAGATCACGCTGTGATAGGACTGGCAGAGGGAGGCGAGCGCCAGCGAGTTCGCCGCCGTGCCGTTGAAGGCGAAGAACACTTGGCAGGGCGTCTCGAACAGGGCGCGGAACCCGTCCGCAGCCCGCGCCGTCCAGACATCTTCGCCGTAGGCCGGGGCGTGACCCCGGTTCGCCGCCTCCATCGCCGCCCATGCCTCGGGGCAGATGCCGGAGTAGTTGTCGCTCGCGAATTGCTGGGCGTCGTCGGTTGGCATGCTGTGAGCCCTCGCCGCGTCACGTCCGACGCCAACGCCCACCGCGCGAAGTGGTCTCCGCGCGAAGTGGTCTCTCAGACCGCGACCGCGCTCGTATCGTCCATACGCAGGGTCCAGGCGACGTGCCCCTCCGGATCGACGATCCAGGCGAGGTTGGTGCCCGTGGCCAGCAGCTGCTGGGGACGGGCCAGGGCTACGGCGATGGCGTCCCGCAGGTTCGACGCCTCGATACTCTCGTCGCTGATCGGCGCGCGGACGATGCCGTTCCGCTCCCGCCACGCGACGCGAAGACGGTATATCGGCATGGCCTCTGCTCCGGTCGTCATCAGCTTAGGTCCTGCGGTTGCGGTTGCAACGGGTTTCCTTAGGCCTGCGCCCGAGCTTTGAACAGCGGCGGCGATCGCGCGGCTTGGGCTGCGGGCCTGGGCGGATTTGACCGAATGCACCTGCATCCGCCAGCATGCTAGCTTCGAGCCGCGAACGCGGGCGGAAGACCCGCACGGCACCGGTCCTGGACGGGCTGGTTTCGACGGACCTGAGACGGAACTGACTTGAGGCGGGGCGGCGGGACGACGGCGCACGTGAACATGGATTCTCCGAGATCGGCCGAGACCAGCGTGCGGACGCGCCTCGACAGCCTCGTCGCGCGCTCTCGCGCGGCGGGTCTCTGGGAGCGGGCTTGGCCGATTCTCTGGCGCGGACTCGGCGTCGTCCTTGCCTTCCTCGCCGCGTCCTGGCTGGGGCTCTGGCTCGACCTCTCCCCGCCCTGGCGGATGGCCGGGCTCGCCGCCTTCGGCCTCGCCCTCGCCGCGGTGCTGCTGCCTCTGCTGCGCACCGCCTGGCCGGACCGGCGCGAGGCCCTCGCCCGGATCGACCGGGACGCCTCGGCCCGCGACGGCGCGCTCGCCCACGGGCCGGCCTCCGCGATCGAGGACACGCTCGCGGTGGGTGCGCAGGATCCCGCGACCCGCGCCCTCTGGGCGCTGCACCAGCGGCGCGCTGCGGAGGTCGTGGCCCGGCTGCGGGTTTGCCTGCCCCGTCCGATGATGGTGCGGCACGACCCCTACGCCCTGCGCGCGGCCCTCGCCGTGACGGCGGTCGCGAGCCTGTTCGTCGCCGGCACCGAGTGGCGGGACCGCGTCGCCGCGGCGTTCGACTGGCGCGAGCCGCCCGCCGCCGGTCCGAACTTCCGCGTCGACGGCTGGATCGATCCACCGCTCTACACGCGCATGCCGCCGCTCATCGTCACGATGAACGGCGCCGAGCAGCGCCTCCGGGCGCCCGTGAACTCGCAGCTCGTGGTGCGCATCGCCGGCGAGGGCCAGGCGGCGCTGACGCCGAACCCCGGCCTGAAACCGCTGCCCGGAAAGGAAGCCCGCGCCGATCTGCGGGAGGATCGTTTCCAGATCCTCGGGCCGCTGGCGGAGCTCGCCATCGCGGCGGGCGGCCAGAACCAGCGCCTCTTGGTCGAGACGATCCCCGATCATCCGCCGGAGGTGCGCAGCGTCGGCGGCCCGGAGGTGAACGGGCGCGGAACCTTCAACCTGACCTATCGCGCCAAGGACGATTACGGGATCAGCTCGGCGGAAGGGCTCGTCGAGCCGCTCAAGGCCGGTCGCTCCCTGGTGCCGCCGCCGAAGATCGCCCTGGCGCTGCCTTCGGACGCCAACGGCGAGACGGACACCAAGACCCTCGTGGACCTCACCGACCATCCCTGGTCGGGCGCGCGCGTCCGCTTCACAATCGTCGTGAAGGACGAGGCCGGGCAGGAGGGCCGCACCGCGCCCGTCGAGATGACGCTGCCGGCGCGCCCCTTCAAGGATCCGCTCGCCCGCTCGCTGGCCGAGGAGCGGCGCCGCCTCGTGACCGAGCCGGACGCGGCCCGGATCCGGGTGCAGACCGCGCTCGACGCCCTGCTGATCGCGCCCGAGCAGTTCACGCCGCAGCCCAGCATCTTCCTCGGCCTCAAGACCGCGACCCGCCGCCTGCGGCAGGCGCGCACCGACGAGGCGCTGACGGAGGTGGCCGACCTTCTCTGGGAGATGGCCCTCAAGATCGAGGACGGCGACCTCTCGGACGCCGAGAAGCAGCTTCGCCAAGCCCAGGACCGCCTGAAGGAGGCGATCGAGCGGAACGCCCCGGACGACGAGATCAAGCGCCTGACGGACGACCTGAAGCAGGCGCTCTCCAAGTTCATGAAGGAGTTCGCCGACAAGCAGCGTCGTGAGCCGCGCGACCCCGGCGAGCGGCAGGCCCAGGGGCAGCAGCAGTCGAAGACCGTGACGCCCGACGATCTCGACAAGATGCTGAACGACCTCGCCGAGGCCATGAAGCGGGGCGACACGGCCGAGGCGCAGCGCCTGA
This sequence comes from Methylobacterium oxalidis, assembly GCF_007992195.1. Lineage (GTDB taxonomy): Bacteria > Pseudomonadota > Alphaproteobacteria > Rhizobiales > Beijerinckiaceae > Methylobacterium > Methylobacterium oxalidis. The sequence goes on from NZ_BJZU01000004.1 coordinate 80,918, forward strand.
TGGAGCAGCTGCGCAACATCCTGGAAAACCTGCAGAGCGCCGAGCAGGGCGGCAAGTCCGATCAGGCCTCCCGCGAGATGCGCAAGCAGATGCGCGACCTCGACCAGATGGCCCGCGAGCAGCAGGATCTGCGCGACGAGACCTTCCGCGACGGCCAGCAGAAGCGCGGCGCCGAGCAGGGCCAGCGCGGTGGCCAGCGCCCGCAGCAGCGAGGACAGCAGCAGGGCCAGCGCGGCCAGGGCCAGAGCAAGGATCCCGGCCAGGGTTCCCAGCAGGGCCAGGGCGAGGAGCAGCAGGGGCAGCGCGGCCAGGGCAGCCAGGGCGGAGGCGGCGCGGGCGGCGGCAGCGTCGGCGAGCGCCAGCAGGCCCTGCGCCAGCGCCTGGAGGACCTGCAGCGCCGCATGAAGGAGAACGGCATGCGCGGCGAGGAGGGCCTCTCCGACGCCGAGGACGCCATGCGGCAGGCCGAGAACGCGCTCCGTCAGGGAAAGGAGGGCGAGGCGGTGGACGCTCAGGGCCGCGCCCTCGACGGCCTCAAGCGCGGCGCCGAAGGCATGCAGCAGCAGATGCAGGAGATGGCCGAGGGCGAGGGCGAGGGTCAGCAGGAGGGCGGTCAGCAGCCCGGGCAGCAGGGCCAGGCCGGCAGCCGCGACGACGACCCCCTCGGGCGCCCGACCCGCGGCCGCGACATGTCGGACGGCCGGGTGCGCGTGCCGACCGCCGACGAGTCGGCGGTGCAGCGGGCCCGCCGCATCATGGAGGAGCTGCGGCGCAAGCTCGGCGATCCGTCCCGTCCGCGCGAGGAGCTCGACTATTTCGAGCGGCTCCTGCGGCGCAATTGAGCACGGCGGGCCCCTGCCGCTCGGGCGCGGCCGGGACTATGATGAGGATCTCAAGGCCCGTCTCCAACCGCCCGGATCATGTCCTCGAACACCCTCGTCCTCATCGCCTGCCTCGCCGTGGCGCTGGTCCTGTTCCTCGGCCTCGCCAACATGATGCGGGGCGGCAGCGCCAACCTCTCGCAGCGCCTGATGCGCCTGCGCGTGCTGCTCCAGTTCGTGGCGATCCTCGTCATCATGGGCGTGGTCTGGTGGCGCTCGGCCTGAGATCCGCGGCCTCGGGATGCACTGTGGCGTGAACGCCGCACCGGCCCTCGATCGCGTCCGGCCGGGATGAATTCGGACCGCCGAGGCGGAGCGCCGACTGCCGGCTGCTCGGGCCGCGTGCTAGGCACATGCGGTACAACCGGATTCTGCCCGCATGATCGCTCGGTCCCCCCGTTCCCTCGTCGGCGCGCTCGCCCTCTCGGCGGCCACCCTCGCCGGCACTCCCGGGAGCGCGGCGGATCTCGGGCGGGCGTTGCCGCCCGCGCCCACCGCCTACTACGCGGCTCCGGTCCGCCCCATGAGCATCGTCTCCGAGGTGCGCATCGGCGGGTCCGTGCAGGATCCGGGCAGCGCGGAACGCAACACCTCGAACATCAACGGCGAGATCCTGTTCGCGAAGCCGCTGGTGAGCGTCGACCCGTTCTGGCAGGCCTTCGTGCCGCGCCCGACCGCGGGCGGCAGCTACAATTTCGGTGGCCGCACCAGCTACGGCTATCTCGGCGCCACCTGGACGGTGGACCTGTTCCCGCAGACCCTGAACAACATCGTGTTCCTCGAGGGCTTCTTCGGCGTCGGCTTCCACAACGGCGTCACCGGCCCGAAGGGCCTCGTGCCGCCGGGCTTCAACGCGCTCGGCTGCAACCCGCTGTTCCGCGAGGCGGCGGCGCTCGGCTTCCGCATCACCGAGCATTGGAGCATCATGGCGACCGTCGAGCACATGTCGAATGCCGGTCTGTGCGTCGAGAACCGCGGCCTGACCAATTTCGGCGGCAAGATCGGCTACACCTTCTGAGCAGAGGCTCGTCCTCAGGGAGCGTCTGGGCGCCGTGGTCACGCTGAACCGCATCTACACCCGCACGGGCGACAAGGGCACGACCGCGCTGGCGAACGGCGAGCGCCGCTCGAAGGCCGACCTCCGGGTCGAGACGTACGGCACCGTCGATGAGACCAACGCCTGCATCGGGCTCGCCCGCCTCCACGCCGAGCCGCGCATCGACGCGATGCTCGCCGCGATCCAGAACGACCTGTTCGACCTCGGGGCGGACCTCGCCACGCCCGAGGGGCCCGAGCCGCCGGCCTACGAGCCGCTGCGCATCGTCGCGGCCCAGGTGAAGCGCCTCGAGGCCGACATCGACGCGCTGAACGCCGATCTCGCACCCCTGAAATCCTTCGTCCTGCCCGGCGGCACGCCTGCCGCCGCCGCGCTCCATCTCGCCCGCACCGTCTGCCGGCGCGCCGAGCGCCTCGCGGTCGAGCTCTCCGCGATCGAGGCCGAGCGCATCTCTCCGGAAGCCTTGCAGTACCTCAACCGGCTGTCCGACTTCCTGTTCGTGGCGAGCCGTGCCGCCAACGCGAACGGAGCCCAGGACGTCCTCTGGGTTCCAGGCAAGAACCGCTAGCCGGTCGCCGTACCGCGTTTTCAAAACGTGCCCGCACATCGCGTTTGCCGCATCGCGGCGCCGCGCCTTTCGCGCATGCGTTGACAAGGCGGAAATGTGGCCGTTACGGTCCGCCGCCCTGCACAAGCGGGGTTCGATCCCTTGAGATCGCAATGAGGCCGCGCGGAAGCATGCGCCGGCCCGTCCACGATGTCCCGCGCGGAGGATTGAGACCGCCATGAAGGTTCTGGTGCCCGTCAAGCGGGTCGTCGACTACAACGTCAAGATCCGCGTCAAGGCGGACGGCTCGGGCGTCGAGCTGTCGAACGTCAAGATGTCGATGAACCCCTTCGACGAGATCGCCGTCGAGGAGGCGATCCGCCTGAAGGAGAAAGGCAAGGTCACCGAGATCGTGGCCGTCTCGATCGGCCCGCAGGCTGCCCAGGAGACGCTGCGCACGGCGCTGGCCATGGGCGCCGACCGGGCGATCCTGGTCAAGACCGACGTCAACTGCGAGCCGCTCGCCGTCGCCAAGCTCCTCAAGGCCGTGGTCGAGAAGGAGAGCCCCGAGCTCGTCATCCTCGGCAAGCAGGCGATCGACGACGATTCGAACCAGACCGGCCAGATGCTCGCCGCGCTGCTCGGCTGGCCGCAGGGCACCTTCGCCTTCAAGGTCGAGTTCGGCGAGGGCAGCATCGACGTGACCCGCGAGGTCGACGGCGGCCTGCAGACCGTCGCCCTCAAGCTGCCGGCGGTCGTCACCACGGATCTGCGCCTCAACGAGCCGCGCTACGCGAGCCTGCCCAACATCATGAAGGCGAAGAAGAAGCCGCTGGAGGAGATGGCGCCCGACGCCCTCGGCGTCGACGTCACCCCGCGCCTGACCGTGCTCAAGACCGAGGAGCCGCCGGGCCGCAAGGCCGGCGTGAAGGTCGCCTCGGCGGCCGAGCTCGTCCAGAAGCTCAAGGTCGAGGCCGGCGTCCTCTGACCGGCGGGGCGGCCCGGTCGCCCCGTCCCGTTCCCGTCACTCTCGCCCGTGCGCGGTCCCTCGGGATCCCGGGCCGACCATCCGAGGTCCGAACAAGCCATGGCCAACCTCCTTCTGATCGAGCACGAGAACGGCGCCGTGCGTGATGCGAGCCTCAAGGCTCTCACCGCCGCCGGCCAACTCGGGCAGCCTGTCCACGCCCTGGTGCTGGGCTCCGGCTCCAAGCCGGCAGCCGAGGCCGCGGCCAAGCTGGAAGGCGTCGAGAAGGTCCTCAACAGCGAGGATGCGACCTACGACCACCTCCTCGCCGAGCCGACCGCGGCGCTGATCGCCGCGATCGCCGAGCCCTACGAGGCGATCGTGGCGGCGGCCTCGACCACGGGCAAGAACGTGCTGCCGCGGGTGGCGGCGCTCCTCGACGTCGCGCAGGTCTCCGACATCATCAAGGTCGTCTCGCCCGACACGTTCGAGCGGCCGATCTACGCCGGCAACGCGATCCAGACCGTGCAGGCGCCTGCCGGCAAGAAGGTCATCACCGTGCGCACCGCCGCCTTCAAGGCCGCGGGCGAGGGCGGCTCGGCCACGGTCGAGGCCATCTCGGCGGCGGCGCCGGCGGCCGGCGGCTCGTCCTTCAAGGGCGAGGAGATCGCCAAGTCCGACCGGCCCGAGCTCGCGGCGGCCCGCATCATCGTCTCCGGCGGGCGCTCCCTCGGCTCGGCCGAGAAATTCAAGGAGCTGATCGAGCCCCTGGCCGATTCGCTCGGCGCGGCCGTGGGCGCTTCCCGCGCGGCAGTGGACGCGGGCTACGCGCCGAACGACTGGCAGGTGGGCCAGACCGGCAAGGTCGTGGCGCCCGACCTCTACGTGGCGGTGGGCATCTCGGGCGCGATCCAGCACCTCGCCGGCATGAAGGACTCCAAGGTGATCGTCGCGATCAACAAGGACGAAGACGCGCCGATCTTCCAGGTGGCGGATTACGGCCTGGTCGGCGACCTGTTCCAGATCGTGCCCGAACTTCAGGCCGAGATCGGCAAGGCCAAGGGCTGAGCCTGCACTCCGATCATTCGGGCGGGTGCTTCTCTCCGCATCCGCCCGCTTCCCCTACGCGAATGGGCTCCACCACGGCGCGGGAATGTTCTAAGAATCTGATGCGACGCGTATTTGGCATACCTCGGTGGCCTTCGGCGTCGTCCGGTACATTGGCACGGCCCGCCGGGCCGGGCGGCGGGGGCGCAGGGCTGACATGAGTATCGACATCAACAGGATCGGCATCGTCGGCGCGGGACAGATGGGCAGCGGCATCGCCCAGGTCTGCGCGGTGGCCGGTCTCGATGTCCTGCTGAACGATCGCGACGCGGACCGGATCACGGCCGGGCTGGCGACGATCGACGGGCACCTCGCGCGCGCCGTCTCCAAGGGGCAGATCACCGAGGAGCAGCGCCGGGCCGCGCGCGAGCGCATCGTTCCTGCCGAGAGCTTCGCGGATCTCGCCCCGAGCGACCTCGTGATCGAAGCGGCAACCGAGGACGAGGCGACGAAGCGCCAGATCTTCTCGGCGCTCTGCGCGCAGCTGAAGCCCGACGCGCTGGTGGCGACGAACACCTCCTCCATCTCGATCACACGGCTCGCCGCCGCGACGGACCGGCCGGAGCGGTTCATCGGCATCCATTTCATGAATCCGGTGCCGGTGATGCAGCTCGTCGAGCTGATCCGGGGCATCGCCACCGAGGATTCGACCTACGAATCCGCGAAGGCTTTCATCGGCAAGCTCGGAAAGACCTCGACGATGTCGGAGGATTTCCCAGCCTTCATCGTCAACCGCATCCTGCTGCCGATGATCAACGAGGCGATCTACACGCTCTACGAGGGTGTCGGCTCCGTCGAGGCGATCGACACGGCGATGAAGCTCGGCGCGAACCACCCGATGGGCCCGCTGCAGCTCGCCGATTTCATCGGCCTCGATACCTGCCTGTCGGTGATGCAGGTACTCTACGAGGGGCTGGCGGACTCGAAGTACCGGCCCTGCCCGCTCCTCGTGAAGTACGTCGAGGCGGGCTGGCTCGGCCGCAAGACGAAGCGCGGCTTCTACGATTACCGCGGCGAGCATCCGGTGCCGACCCGCTGAGCGGGCCGGCACGCTTTCTCTATTCCAGGATCAGCGGGCGTTGCCACTGGCGTTCGGCTGAGCCGGCTGCGGGTAGGCCGGGTTCTCGGTCGGAACGCCGCCGCTGTTCGAGGAGGCGGGCGCGTTGGACTTGCCGGTGACAGAGCCCGTCACCTCCTTGCGGGAGGCGTCCTGGCTCTGGCTCGCGTAGTCCTTCGGTGAATTCGCGCTGTTCCAGGTCAGCAGGCCCACTGTCGCGATCGCGAGCAGCACGAGGCTCGCGAGCAGGACGTAGAGGACGGGCTTGCCCCGGGATCCTTGGCGCGCATTCTCGTCGGGAAGCCGTTCAGCCATCTGAAACCTCGTCTTTCCGCCCTCAAAGGCGGGTGAATCTTCGGGATCGACACGCGATCGTGACGGCCGAAAACGCGGGGTTGCAGGGGCAAGTTCCTCCTTCAGGTCTTACGGCTGGGGATGGCGGGCGCCTCAGCGCCCCGTCACCAGCATGATCTTGCCGAGATGCGCGCTCGACTCCATCAGCGCGTGCGCCTTGGCCGCCTCCTCCAGGGGGAAGGTCGCGTGGATCACCGGCCGGATTGTTCCGGCGTCGAGGTCCGGCCAGACGTCCCGCCGCAGCCCCTGCGCGATCTCAGCCTTCTCGCCCTTCGGGCGGGCCCTGAGCGTCGAGCCCGTGAAGGTCAGCCGCTTCAGCATGACCGGCGTGATGTTGAGGCCCTCGACCTTGTAGCCGCCCATCAGGGCGATCATCACGAGGCGGCCCTCGACGGCGAGCGACGAGAGGTTCTTCTGAAGGTAGCTCGCGCCGATCATGTCGAGGATCACGTCGACGCCCCTGCCCTCGGTGAGGCGCTTCACCTCTTCCACGAAGTCTGCCTCGCGGTAGTTGATCGCGGCCTCCGCCCCGAGCTCCTCGCAGAAGCGGCACTTCTCGTCCGAGCCAGCCGTGACGAGAACGCGGGCACCGTGGCGCTTGGCCATCTGGATCGCCGTGGAGCCGATGCCGCTCGACCCGCCGTGGACGAGGAAGGTCTCCCCCGCCTTGAGCCGGCCGCGCTGGATCACGTTCGAGTAGACCGTGAAGAAGGTCTCGGGCACGCCCGCCGCCTCGACCAGCGACAGAGGCTTCGGCTTCGGCAGGCACTGGCCGGCCTCGGCCACCGCGAACTCGGCGTAGCCGCCGCTGATCGTGAGCGCGCAGACCTCGTCGCCCACCGCGAGCCCGGAGACGCCCTCGCCGAGCGCCGCGATCCGCCCGGCCACCTCGAGCCCCGGAATCTCGGTGGCGCCCTTCGGCGGCGGGTAATTGCCGAGCCGCTGCATCACGTCGGGCCGATTCACGCCGGCGGCCGCCACCTCGATCAGCACCTGCCCCGTCGCGGGCGCCGGCACGGGGGCCGTCTCTACGGCGATCACCTCCGGGCCGCCGGCTCCGGCGAAGCGGATCTGGCGCATGGTCTCGGGCAGGCTGCCGGTGGCTGGCATCGAGAGATTCTCCTGGTGTCGGGGCCCGGGTGGAGCGGGGTTCTCGTCGCGCCCTTAGTTGCGGCCCACCGCCCCCTTGGCAAGGGCAGGGACCGCCCGGTGCACGCCTTCGGCATGCCAGGGCCCGCTCAGCGGGTGCCGTACATGCGGTCGCCCGCGTCGCCGAGGCCCGGCACGATGTAGCCGTGTTCGTTGAGGTGGCTGTCGATCGCCGCGGTCCAGATCGGCACGTCGGGATGGGCCGCCTGCAGCCGAGCGATTCCCTCGGGCGCGGCGAGCAGGCAGACGAAGCGCAGGTCCTGCGCGCCGCGCTGCTTCAGCCGCTCCAGGGCGGCGACCGCGGAATTGGCTGTGGCGAGCATCGGGTCGAGCACCAGCACGGTGCGGTCGGCGAGGTCGGACGGCGCCTTGAAGTAGTACTCCACGGCCTCCAGCGTCTCGGGATCTCGGTAGAGGCCCACATGCGCCACGCGGGCCGAGGGCAGCAGCGACAGCATCCCGTCGAGGAAGCCGACGCCCGCTCGCAGGATCGGCGCGAGGACGAGCTTCTTGCCCTGGATCTGGCGCCCCTCCATCGCCTGGAGCGGCGTCTCGATAGTCACGGGCTCCAGCGGCAGGTCGCGCGTCACCTCGTAGGCGAGCAGCATGCCGATCTCGTTGAGGAGGCGCCGGAATCCCTGCGTGGAGCGCTGCCTATCGCGCATCAGGGTCAGCTTGTGCTGCACCAGGGGGTGGTCGACCACCGTGACTGTCGCTGGCTGCGCTTGCATGCCGATCCTCTCCCGCCGTGACGCGCCCCGGACACGAAAGGCGCAACGCCGCCCACATGCAAGACGGGCTCCCCGCCGCGAGGCGGGAAGCCCGGATTTTCGGCGTCGATGCGGGTTCGATCAGACGTTCGCGGTACCGCCCGGCCCCTGCGCGCGGCGCTTGGCCATGAAGGCGTCGAACTGCTCGCGGTCCTTGGCGCGCTTCAGCTCCTCGACGAACTCGGCGAAGGCCCGGCTCTCCTCCTGGAGCGCGCGGCGCTGCGCGTCGAGGCGATCGAGCTCGGCCTTGCGGTACTCGTCGAAGGCCCAGTTGCCGGAAGCGCCGTTCGCCGCCTCGAAGGCGCGGGCGAAGCGGGAGGCGGGGCGTGGCCCGCCGTTCCAAGAGGACACGCCGCGGCTGGCGAGGTCGCGCATCTCGGCGAGCGCCGGGTAGCCCGCGAGCTTCCAGGCGATGTAGGCGACCGCGAGGGGCCACCAGTAGATGAAGCTCACGACGATCGCGCCGATCTCGATGGAGCGGCGCGGGAAGGGGCCGCTGCGGCACACCTTGCCGCTCGACCAAGAGGAAGTGGAGGAGAAGCTCACGGTTCACGGCTCCGATGTTAATGTGAACCACATTCACATGCGGGTGCCGGATCGGTGTTTCAAGGGCACCCGCACGGCGATTTCGCGGAGCGGCACAGTTGCCGCACCTTCGCTCAGTTGGTTCGCGCAGCCTGCGCCCCGTGGACCAGCGCGAGGACTCCCGCCCGCAGCAGCTCGTACTTGTCGGGCACGCCCGGCCCCTTCGGCAGCTGGCCTGCCGCCGAGAGGGTCGCGAGCCCGTGCGAGAGGGCCCAGACCTCGAGGGCTATGAACCGCGGAGCGACGCCGCCGAACCCTTCCGGAAAGGTCGATTGCAGCGCCTCGACGAGCAGGTCGAACGGGCTCGGCCGGCCCGGGATCTCGGGTCCGGGCTGGACGCTGCGCGTCTCGAAGATCGCCGCGTAATAGCCGGGCTCCTCCTCGGCAAAGGCGAGGTAGGCCTCGCCCATGCGCGTGAAGCGCTCGAGCGGCGTGCCGCGGGAGGTGAGCGCCCGGGCGAGCCGCTCGGCGAGGTCGGCGAAGCCGCGGCCCGCCACCTCCTCCAGTAGCGCCTCGCGCCCGCGGAAATGGCGGTAGAGTGCGGCCGGCGTAACGCCGACGAGGCGGGCCGCATCGACCAGCGTGAACCCGCCGACGCCCCGCTCGGCGATGAAGCGCCTGGCTGCCTCGATAAGGGCTTCCTTCAGGTTCCCGTGATGGTAGCTGCGCCGGTCGCCCGGTCCGTCGCGCCAGGGTCGCACAGGGTTCTCCTCACACGCCTTCGCCCATCGGCATACGAACGAGCGGCCGCATGGTTTCAGCCTCGACCTCTCCCCTAGCACGGCAGACGTCGTTTTCGACCCGCATTGTGCAACAGTAGACAGGAGAGATCGGCGCCGATGCGTCTTGAGGCAGACTAGGGGCGCCTGTAACGGTGTCGTGATGCAGCTCCGTGACACCGCCTCGACTGTGACCGCTCTTCCCACCCGCGGCCGGCCCGCGCGCTGAGCCGATGGCCTTCGTCAGCCTGAAAGCCTGGAAGGCCCGCTCGGCGGAGCAGGCCGCGCTCGCGGGCCGCCTGAAGGCCGAGATCGCGACGGCGCTCGCGCTCGGCCCCGCGGACGCGCTCACGCTCAACGCCATCGCCTGCCCGGATCCCGGCTGCCCGGACATCGAGACCGTGGTCCTGGTCATGCGGGACCGCGAGCCGACCCGGGCCTTCCGCATCCGGCGTCCGATGGAGTCGATCGAGGCCGCCGATATCGCGGCGGTGGCGGAGGAGGAAAGCCAGCGACGCGCGGTCGGGACGGTGTGATCCCGGCCCGGACCGGCGCCCTGATAGGGCGCGACCTGCCCCCCTCCCGCTCGGGAGAGGGTTGGGGTGAGGGGTGCGCGTTGTCCGGAGAGGTCGCACCCCGCACCCGGTCGGCTCACGCCGCCTCAGACCTCCCGAACGGGAGAGGTGGGCGCCGGCTCCGCCGGTGCTGCCCTGAAATGATAGGTCCCGGGTTCCCTCTACCGTGCGGGAGAGGGCGAGGACCTGGTTCCGTCAGCGTCCGTCAGAGCCAGGACGTTCCGTGCTCGGGCGCCCGCACGCCGAGATGCGCGGCGACCGAGGCGCCGATATCGGCGAAGCTCTCCCGCCTCCCGAGATCGCGGACCGCGATGCCCGGACCGAAGGCGAGGACCGGCACCTGCTCGCGGGTGTGCTCGGTGCCGGTCCAAGTCGGGTCGTTGCCGTGGTCGGCCGTGACGATGCAGAGGTCGCCCGGCCGGAGCACCGCGTCGATCTCCGGCACGCGCGCATCGAACGCCTCGAGCTCGGCGGCGTAGCCCGGGAGGTCGCGGCGGTGGCCGAACTCGGTGTCGAAATCCACGAGGTTCACGAAGACGAGGCCGCCGTCCGGCAGGTCGAGGAAGGCTGCGAGCGCCGCGGTCAGGCAGGCGTCGTTGCCGCCCGGCTTGATCTCACGGCCGGTCGCCCGGTGGGCGAAGATGTCGCCGATCTTGCCCACGCTCACCACCGCGCGCCCGGCTTCCGCGAGGATGTCGAGCAGGGTCGGCGCGGGCGGCGTGACGGCGAAGTCCTTGCGGTTGCCGGTGCGCCGGAACCCCGTCGCCTCCGAGCCGACGAAGGGCCGTGCGATGACACGCCCGACACGGTAGGCGTCGCAGAGATCGCGGGCGACCCGGCAGAGCTCGTAGAGACGCTCCAGCCCGAAGCTCTCCTCGTGGGCGGCGATCTGGAAGACGCTGTCGGCGGAGGTGTAGCAGATCGGCCGGCCCGTGCGGACGTGCTCGGCTCCGAGCGCGTCGATGATCGCGATGCCCGAGGCGTGGCGGTCGCCGAGGATGCCGGGAAGGCCGCCCGCCTCGATCAGCGCCCGGGTCAGCTCCGGCGGGAATGCCGGCTGCGCGTCGGGAAAGTGCCCCCAATCCTCGAGCATCGGCAGGCCGACGATCTCCCAGTGACCGGAGGGCGTGTCCTTGCCCGCCGCCGTCTCGACGGCGTGCCCGTAGGCGCCGCGCGGGAGTGCGCCCGGCTCGAGGCCCGGTGGCACCCGGCCCGTCGCGCCGCGGGCGGCAAGGCCCAGACCCCGCTCCGTCAGGTGCGGAAGGCGCAAGGGACCGGCACGCAGCGGTGCCCGGTCGCCGCGCCCGGCCGCGCAGCCCTCCGCGATGTGGCCGACCGTGTCCGAGCCCGCGTCGCCGTAGCGCGCGCCGTCCGGCGCCCCGCCGATGCCGACGGAATCGAGCACGATGAGCAGGGCGCGTGGCATCGGCCTTCCCTCAGGCGATCTCGGTATCGGCGAGCTCGCGGCTCTCCAGGGCGAAGGCCGCGGAGAACAGGGTGCGGGTGTACTCGGTCTGCGGGCGGGCGAAGATCTGGTCCGCCGGTCCCTCCTCCACCACCTGCCCGTGCTGCATGACGAGGACGTAGTTGGCGAGCGCCCGCACCACCTTGAGGTCGTGGCTGATGAACAGATAGGCGAGCTTGCGCTCCCGCTGCAGGTCGCGCAGCAGGGTCACGATCTGCGCCTGCACCGAGCGGTCGAGGGCCGAAGTCGGCTCGTCGAGGACGACGAAGCGGGGCTTCAGCACCATCGCCCGGGCGATGGCGATGCGCTGGCGCTGGCCGCCGGAGAACTCGTGCGGGTAGCGGTCCATCGTGGCCGGGTCGAGACCGACGTCGGCGAGCGCCTGCGCCACCACCGCCCGGCGCTCCGCCGAGGAACGGATCTGCCCCTGCACGACGAGGCCCTCGGCCACGATGTCGGCCACCGACATGCGGGGGGAGAGCGAGCCGTAGGGGTCCTGGAAGACCACCTGCATGTCCCGGCGCAGCGGCCGCATCTCGGCGACGCCGTAGCGGCTGATCTTCTGCCCGAGGAAGACGATCGGCCCTTCCGATCCGGTCAGCCGCAGGAGGGCGAGGCCGAGCGTCGTCTTGCCCGAACCCGACTCGCCGACGACGCCCACCGTCTCTCCCTCACGCACGAGGAGCTTCACCCCGTCGACCGCCTTCACGTGGCCGGTGGTGCGGCGGAAGATGCCCTCCTTCAGCGGGAACCAGACCTTGAGCGGGCCGGCCTCCACGAGGAAGGGTGCGTCCGAGGGCACCGGATTGGCGTATCCCCGCGGCTCGGAGGCGATCAGGCGCTGCGTGTACTCGTGGCGCGGGCGCGCGAACACCTCGGCCACCGGCCCCGCCTCGACGATGCGCCCGCGCAGCATCACGCAGACGCGGGCGGCGACCCGCTGCACGATGCCGAGATCGTGGGTGATGAACAGCATCGCCATGCCGAGGCGCTTCTGCAGGTCGGCGAGCAGCGAGAGGATCTGGGCCTGCACCGTCACGTCGAGGGCGGTGGTGGGCTCGTCGGCCACGAGGAGATCCGGCTCGCAGGCGAGCGCCATCGCGATCATCACGCGCTGGCGCTGGCCACCCGAGAGCTCGTGCGGGTAGGCGCCCATGCGGCGCTCCGCGTCGCGCAGGCCGACGAGTTCGAGCAGCTCGAGGATGCGGGCCCGGGCCTTCCGCCCGGTCAGGCCGCGGTGGAGGGCCAGCACCTCGCCGATCTGCCGCTGGATCGTGTGCAGCGGGTTGAGCGAGGTCATCGGCTCCTGGAACACCATGGTGATGTCGGCACCGCGCACGGCGCGCATCTCGCGCTCGCGCAGGCTCAGGAGGTCGCGTCCCTTGAAGACGATGCGCCCGCCCGGGTGGTGGGCCGCCCCGTCGAGGAGGCGCAGGATCGAGAGGGCGGTGACGGACTTGCCGGAGCCGGACTCGCCGACGAGCGCCACGGTCTCGCCGGGTTCGATCGTGAAGCTGACGCCGTCGACCGCGCGAACCTCCCCCTCGCGGGTGCGGAAGGCCACCGACAGGTCTTCGACGGAGAGGAGGGGTTCGGACATCGACATCCCGGGCGGACACGGCTGTGCCGTTGCTTATAGCGCGGGCGGGCCCGAGGGCGAACGCGGAGCGGGGCGGCCGAATGACCGATGCGCGGATTGATCGGGCGGCTCACGGCGCTATTAACCGCCCCGTGATCTTAGCAGCCAAGATGTTCGGGCCCGCGCTCGCCGCCGCTCTTCTCCTCCCGATGCCCGCGCACGCGGTGCCCTCGGAGGGCGCGACCGAGACCGTCGAGCAGGCGCTCTGCCGGCTGATCGAAGGGTCCGCGCGCACGCACGGGCTGCCCGTCCCGTTCCTGACGCGGCTGATCTGGCGGGAGAGCAGCTTCCGCGTCGGCGTCGTCAGCCCGGCGGGCGCGCAGGGCGTGGCGCAGTTCATGCCGGGCACCGCCCGCGAGCGCGGTCTCCTCGACCCGTTCGACCCGGAGCAGGCCATCCCGCACGCGGCGCACCTCCTGTCCGATCACAGGCGCCAGTTCGGCAATCTCGGCCTCGCGGCGGCCGCCTACAACGGCGGCCCGACCCGCGTCGCCAACTGGCTTGCCGGCTCCGGCGGCCTGCCCGCGGAGACGCGCTCCTACGTCTACGCGATCACGGGGCGACCGGCGGAGGATTGGCGTCCCGGCTCCGCCACGGTCGAGCTGGGGCCGCCGGAGGGCAGGCCGGCGCAGTCCGCCAAGGACAAGCCCGCCGACAGGCCAGAGGCCGCCGGGAAGGCGGGCGAGAAGCCGGAGGAGAAGACGGCGAAGGCCGAGGCATCTGCGGACGCGCCGCAGACCTGCCTGCAGGTGACGGCGGCGTTGCGCGTGCCATCGCGCGGAGACCGGTTCGCGCTCGGCCTCAACGAAGGGCCGGCCGCGCCCTGGGGCATCCAGCTCGCGGGCAACTTCTCGAAGGCGCTGGCGCTCCAGAGCTTCTCGCGGGCGCGCAACCTCTACGCAAGCGTGATCGGCGAGGTCCGCCCGATGATCATCGGCACCCGCCTGCGCAACCGCGGCACCCGCGCCTTCTACCGCATCCGCATCCCGGCCCAGAGCCGTCAGGCGGCCGACGGCTTGTGCGGCAAGATCCGCACCGTGGGCGGGGCCTGCATCGTCCTGAAGACCTGACCCGCGCCGGGCCGCTGTCCGTCCGAAACCATACCTTGGCCATGAATCCGCCCCGACCGGCGTGCGATCACGCGACTCGGCGCGAAACAGAGAGATGCATGCTCAGAGCCTTCACCGCGATCGCCAGCCTCGTCTGCCTCGCCCTCGCGGCGCTCGGGATGGGCGGCTGCTCGCCGCTCGCGCTGTTCGACGCGCTGGGACCGCGGGACAACGGCGGCCGCCAAGCCCTGCGCAACCAGCCCTTCGGCGAGAACCCGCGTCGCCGCCTCGACGTGTTCGTGCCCGTGGATGCGCCCGAGCACGCGCCGGTGCTGGTGTTCTTCTACGGCGGCTCCTGGCAGAGCGGAGCCAAGGAGGATTACGCCTTCGTGGGCCACGCCCTCGCGGCGCAGGGCTTCGTGACCGTGCTGCCCGACTATCGGCTCTACCCGGAAGCGGCCTTCCCGGGCTTCCTGGAGGACGGGGCGGCGGCGATCGCCTGGGTGCGGGACAACATCGCGGAGTATGGCGGCGATCCGCGCCGGATCGTGCTCGCCGGGCACTCGGCGGGCGCCTACAACGCGGTGATGCTCGGCCTCGATCCGCGCTACCTGCGGGCGGAGGGCGTCGACCCCAAGGTGATCCGGGCCGTGGCGGGGCTCTCAGGCCCCTACGACTTCCACCCCTTCGACCACGACACCTCGAAACGGGTCTTCGGGCAGGCGCCCGATCCGGCCCGAACCCAGCCCGTGACCTTCGCCGGGCCGCACTCGCCGCCCGCCTTCCTGGCGACCGGCGAGGCCGACACGGTCGTCCGCCCGCGCAACACACGGAGCCTCGCGGCGAAGCTCCGTGCCGCCCGCGTGCCGGTGCAGGAGCGGATCTATCCGGGGCTCGACCACACCGACACACTGCTCGCGCTGTCCGTGACCTTCCGCTCGAAGGCGCCCGAACTCGCCGAGATGGCCGCCTTCCTCAAGGCGCAGGCCATGCCGCGACAGCAGATGACGGTGGGCGTCCGGTACTGACGTGCCGAGGGGTCAGGCGCTGACGCGCTCGGATTCGTTCGCGTCGAGGTGGCGGCCCTCGCGGTCGAGGTGCAGGTAGTTCACGTTGAACTGTGCGACGGCCTGGAGCGCGCGCAGGTCCGGGATCGACAGGCGCTTGCCACGCAGCACGATCAGGCCGCTCGCGCGCAACTCCTGCAGCACCCGGTTGACGTGCACGTTCGACAGGCCCGTCGCATCGCCGAGCTCCACCTGGGTGACCGGCAGCAGGCAGCTGTCGCCCTCCGTCAGCCCGACCCCGCGCAGCCGGATGAACAGCTCGCACAGGAGGTGCCCGATCCGCTCCAGGCCGGTGCGCTGGCCGAGGTTGACCGTCCACTCCCGCTGGATCGCCGCCGTCACCAGTGTCTCCCACCAGAGCGCCTGCGTGATGCGCGGGTGCTCGTCGGTCAGACGGAGCATCTGGTCGCGGTGGATCTCGGCCAGCCGCACGGGCGTGATGGTGCCGATCGCGTGGTCCATCTCGCGCAGGACGAAGACGTGCGGGTCGCACAGGTCGCCGGGCAGGAAGAACGAGATGATCTGCCGGCGCCCGTCCTCCAGCTGCTTGTAGCGGTAGGCCCAGCCCTCCAGGATCAGGTTGACGTGCTCGGGCGCGTCGCCCTCGCTGATGATGTCCTGATGGGCGCCGAGGAACCGGACCTTCTGCGTCGCGGTATTCACAACAGCCTGCCGGTTCGACGCGGACAGGCGCGTAAACTGTTCGAGCTTGCGGATGAGGTGCTGCGGCATGCCCACCACTGCGACGCGGAAGCGCAACCACACTAGCACGACCTCGGACCCAAAAACTTACGTATGTGAACTTTGAAACTTGGGCGGTGGGCCTGCGTATTGATTCATCACGGATCGTTCGATCCGCTCCACGAACGTGGCTGGGCCACCGAATGCCCCACTATTACTTTCATCTGCGTACCCCGCACGGGCTCCAGTGGGACACGGAGGGCGTCCCGTTCACGGGTCTCGACGAGGCCTATCTCGACGTCTGCCGGGCGATCGCGGAGATGGCTGTCGACCTGATCCAGGCCGGGATGCCGCGGGTTGAGCTCCTGCGCTACGATTTTGAGATCGCGGATCGCGAGGGACGCCTCCTGATGGACGTCCCGTTCGCGGAAGTCCTCGACCGGAACTCCGTCCCGGCGCGGCACCGGGGCGGACGGGGCGCAGGCGCCGAGATCGAGCGGACCCGGCACCTGATCGCGCTGCTGCACCAGCAGCGGGAGGCCCTATGCGCCAACCTGTCCCGGACCCGGGAACTCCTCGACCGTCTCCGATCCAGGGACCGCGACCCGCGAACGATGCACCGGGCCTGAGCTTCGCCCGATCCATCAACCTTACGATCCGAAAGCCGGGCACAGCGGCGACATGACCCGCGGAGACCGTCGCGCCCCGCGCTAGAATACGGCTTCGCCGGGCCGCGCCCGCCAACCAGCCCGTGAGGCCGCGTCCCGTGTCATCGGCTGCAGAGATCGACGCCGGCAGGATCGCCGAGAGCCGCGCCGCTCCGGCCACCCGGGACATCCCGGACTGGATGCGGGTCGCGCTGAACGGCACGGTCATCGTCGTGTTCTGGAACCATCTCTGGTTCTCGGACCTCAGCGACCGCTCGCTGCTGGAGGCGGCCGAGTCCGGCAGCTTCCTGACGCAGGCCACCTTCATCGGGCTCGGGCTCGCCATGGCAGCCGCCCTCTGGCACCTCGGCCTCGAGCGCCTGCGGCCGCTCCTCAGCTGGCCGATCCTCCTGTGCGCCGGCTGGCTCGCACTCACCATCCTGACCTCCGTCGAGCCGCTGCTCTCGATCCGGCGCTCGATCCTGCTCCTCATCGCCGCGATGCTCGCAGCGGGCGTCCTGGTCGTGGCGCGCTCGGCGCGCCAGTTCGCGCTGACGCTCGCGGGAAGCGCGCTCATCATCGTCGTCTCCTCCTTCCTGGCGGTCGCCCTCGTCCCGCACCTCGCGGTCCACTCGGCCTTCGACGTGCAGGCGGAGCCGGACCACGCGGGCCTCTGGCGCGGGATCTTCCCGCACAAGAACGAGGCCGGCTCGGTGATGGTGATCCTGATCCTCGTCGGTCTCTACGTCGCGGCGACGGCGAGCCGGTTCTACGGCTGGACGATCGTGGTGCTCTCCGCGATCTTCCTCGTCGGCGCGGGCTCGAAGACCGCGATGGCGACGCTGCCGGTCATCCTCGTCGTCACCAGCCTGTGCCAGGTGGTCCGCGGCCGCGTGCTGCGCGTCCTCCTCCTCGTCGCGCCGATCCTCGCCTTCTCGGTGATCTCGATCGGGTCGGTCTTCATTCCGCCGGTGAAGGAGGTGCTTGAAGCCCTCCTCAAGGACGCGACCTTCACGGGTCGCAGCGAGATCTGGCAATTCGCCGTCGAGAACATCCTCAACCGGCCGCTGCAGGGCTGGGGCTACGGTGCCTTCTGGCTCACCGAGCGCACGATGTACGGCAGCGCCACGATCTCGACCTGGGTGAACTCGGCGCGCCACGCGCACAACGCATTCCTGGACTCGGCCCTGACCACGGGCTTCCCCGGCCTCGTCCTCGCGCTGCTCGCCTACGTCTACGGCCCCTTGCGCGACCTGAACCGGATCGCGGCCGACCGGCCCCTCGACCCGACCACGATGCTGTTCCTGCGCCTGTGGTTCTTCGCGATGATCTCGGCCTCGTTCGAATCGGTGCTGTTCAACGGCAACAATCCGACCTGCTGCATGGTGATGCTCGCGATCTTCGGGCTGCGCATGCGCACGCAGCACGCGCTGGTCCGAGGCTGAGGCGGCTCACTCCGGCAGGGCGAACACCACTAGGGCGTCGCCGGTGCCGAAGCCCGAGGCCTTGGTGAAGGACGAGCCGCCGGCCGCGACCGCCACGTATTGCCGCCCGTCGACCGTGTAGGTCACCGGCGGCCCGCTGATCCCGGCCCCGCACTGAAAGCGCCACAGGATGCGCCCGTCGCGCGCATCGTGCGCGTCGAGGTGCCCGTCCTCCTCGCCCGAGAAGACGAGGCCGCCGGAGGTCGAGAGTGTGCCCCCGGACAGCCGGCTCCCCGCCTTCACCGACCATGCGATCCGCCCGCCCGCCCCGAGATCGACCGCGGTGAGCGTGCTGAAGGCCGGCTCGCCGCGCGCCTCGCTCGTCTCGGTGTAGCGGATCTCCGGGCGACCGCTCGCCGCGGGCACGGTCTTGACCGTGTAGGTGGCCGCCCCGTGCCGGACCTGGGCGAAGGCGCGGGCCGCGACCGGGTCGTAGGCGACCGGATGCCAGGAAATCGCCCCGAGGGGGCCGGGGCTCACCACCGTGCCCTCAGGCGTCGGCGGGGCGTAGAGGTTCTTGTGCGCTATCACCGGCTCGGAGCGGGCGAGCAGGCGGCCGGTCGCGCGATCGTGCACGTAGATCCAGCCCGTCTTGCTCGCCTGCGCCACCGCCTTGACCGGCCCCTCGGCCGTCGCGTGGTCGAGGAGGAAGGGCGGGCTCGCCACGTCGTAGCCCCACTCCTCATGGGGAACCTGCTGGAAGTGCCAGCGCAACGCGCCCGTGCGCACGTCGAGGGCGACGAGGCTCATCGTGTAGAGGTTGTCGCCCGGGCGCGTCAGGCCGAAATTCTGCGGCGCCGGGTTGCCGGTGCCGAGATAGATTAGGCCGAGATCCGGGTCGAAGGCCGGCGTCATCCAGAGGGAGCCCCCGCCGACCCGCCATGCCTCGGCGTATTGGGGTGCCGCCGCCTTCTCAGCGGCGATGTCGCGGTGGAGCGGCACGCCGTCCGGCGTCGTCGTGCGGTAATCGCCCTCCCAGCCGTCGGCCTTCGTGACGTACCAGCGCCAGCGCTCCTCGCCGGTTCGGGCGTCGTAGGCGGCGAGCCAGCCGCGGCGGCCGTAACCGCCCTCGATGCCGACGACGGATCCGCCGTCGAGGCCGCCCCCGGCGTCCTCCACGTGCAGCCCGTAGCCCGCCCCCGTCACGCCGACGATGACGAGGCCTTCCGCCACGAGGGGCGGCATCTTGAAGCCGAGGCGGCTCGAGCCCTGCACCGGCTTGTCGCCGAGCTGCGCGGCCAGCACCGAGGCGGTCTCGGTCTCGCCCTCCTCCGGGCGCACTGCCTCCCGGTCCCAGACGAGGCGGCCGGTCTTCGCGTCGAGGGCGATCACGCGCCCGTCCATCGTCGCCTCGTAGACGAGGCCGTCGGAGACCGCGACGCCCCGATTCGAGGGCGGACCGAAGATCTTCTCCGTCCGCACCCTGTGCGTGTAGGTCCAGATCACCCGGCCGGTCTTCGCGTCGAGGGCGGCCACGTGGTTGCCGGTCGCCGAGACGTACATCACGCCCTCGACGATGACGGGCTCGGCCTGGAAGTAGCCGGTGATTCCGGTCTGGAAGATCCAGGCCGGGCGCAGCCGGGCCACGTTGCCGCGGTCGATCTGCGCGAGATCCGCGTGGTGCCGGTTTGAGGCGTCGCCCCCGAACATCGGCCAGTCCGCGCTCCAAGCGGCGCAGGGGACGAGGGCGGCCAGTGCCAGGGCCGCCGCGGCGAGGCGCCGGCTCACGACCGCGCCGCCCGGGCGAGCTGACCCGGCGTGTCCGGGGCGCCCATCGCCTGCGCCACCTCGGCCGCGGTCTGGCCGCCGGCATCGCGCCGGCTGGGATCGGCGCCGTGAGCGAGGAGGAGATCGACCAGCTCGGTCCGGTTGAACATCGCGGCGACCATCAGAGCCGTGCGGCTGCCGTCGCCGAGACCGTCGACCGCGGCGCCGTGGTCGAGCAGGAGCCTCGCGATGGCAGTCTCCCCCTTGAAGGCGGCGCCCGCGAGCGGCGTCTGGCCGCGATCGTTGGCGAGCTCGGGGTCGCCGCCGGCTTCCAGGATCGTGCGGGCCGCTGCCTCCTGCCCGTTATAGGCCGCGAGCATCAGCAGGGTGTCCCCCTTGTCGTTGCGCAGGTTCGCGGGCAGACCCTGGTCGAACAGGGTGGCCAGTTCGTCGGCGTGCCCCATCCGGGCCATCTGGAAGACCCGGCCGGCGAAGGCGATGGTCTCGTCGTCGAGGGCGGGCGGCGTGTTCGGATCGGAGGACATCGGCATCTCGGGATCGGCAGGGTCCGGTCCTGCCGCATCTGGAGCCGAGCGCCCCGGCTGTCCAGCGGCGCGGACAGTCCGCGGGTCAGCGACAGGTTGGAGCAGGCGGGTGAGGGGAGCCACCTGCGAGCGGCGCGAGCCCTCTCGGCTGCTCGATGCACGATCTCGCGGCGGCGTGCGGCGTGTCCTTCTCCACGGCTCGATGCCCGGACGAGAATTCAGAGGCTGCAGCTGCCCATTCGTGACACGCGGCCATCGCCGCGCCGCGGATGACCGGAATCCTCTCGCTTCCCGACGGCGACGTGATCGCCGTGGCGTGGAGCTGAGCTGAGGCCGGGGGCACCGCCCTTTCCGGCGAGGGCCCGAGTCGCCATATTCTGAACATGCCGAGTTCCAGAAAGCCCCGCCACGCCTCGGGCAAGGCCGAGAAGCCCGAGCTGAAGCCGCTCGACCCGTTCCTGGCCGAGTTGCTGAACCCGGCGCTGAACCGGAACCGCCTGCCCGAGCCATCCCGTGCCGAGGCCGCCGAGCCGAAGCGCAAGGGCCGCGGGGGCAAGCCTGGTCCGGCCGCCGGAACGGGCTTTACCGAGGTGCCGCAGGCGAGCTTCGCGCACGGCAATGCCGCCGACGTCGATCCGCGGCTCGCCCAGGCGCTCGGCCTTCGCGACGGCGAGGACGGGCCGGCCCCCGAGGGCGCGGTCGAGGACGGGCAGACGTCGCTCGCTGCCGACGGCGTCTCCGCCACGGTCGACGCGCTCCAGAGGCTCCTGACCGAGGGCAACCCGCTCTTCAAGGACGGCCAGACCTGGGTGCCGCACCGGCCGGAGCGCCCGCAGAAATCGGAGGGCGGCGTCGCCTTCCGGCTCAAGTCCGATTTCACTCCGGCGGGCGACCAGCCGACCGCCATCGCCGAACTCGTCGCGGGCGTGAAGGGGGCCGAGCGCGACCAGGTGCTGCTCGGCGTCACGGGCTCGGGCAAGACCTTCACCATGGCCAAGGTGATCGAGGAGACGCAGCGCCCGGCGCTGATCCTCGCGCCGAACAAGACGCTGGCCGCGCAGCTCTACGGCGAGTTCAAGAGCTTCTTTCCCGACAACGCGGTCGAGTACTTCGTCTCCTACTACGACTACTACCAGCCGGAGGCCTACGTCCCGCGATCGGACACGTTCATCGAGAAGGAGAGCTCGATCAACGAGCAGATTGACCGCATGCGCCACGCGGCGACCCGCGCCCTCCTGGAGCGGGACGACGTGATCATCGTCGCCTCGGTCTCGTGCATCTATGGCATCGGCTCGGTCGAGACCTACACGGCGATGTCCTTCACCGTGAGCCTCGGCGAGAAGATCGAGCAGCGCCAGCTCATCGCCGACCTCGTGGCGCTGCAGTACAAGCGCATCCAGTCGGACTTCGCCCGCGGCACCTTCCGGGTGCGCGGCGACGTGATCGAGCTGTGGCCCGCCCACCTGGAGGATCGCGGCTGGCGGATCGGGCTGTTCGGCGACGAGATCGAATCGATCGTCGAGTTCGACCCGCTCACGGGCAAGAAGATCAACGAGCTGAAGTTCGTGAAGGTCTACGCCAACAGCCACTACGTGACGCCGCGCCCGACGCTGCAGCAGGCGATCAAGGGGATCAAGACGGAGCTGAAGAGCCGCGTCGAGGAGCTGACCCGGATGGGCCGCCTGATCGAGGCGCAGCGCATCGAGCAGCGCTGCACCTTCGACATCGAGATGATCGAGGCGACGGGCTCCTGCAACGGCATCGAGAACTATTCCCGCTACCTCACGGGCCGCAAGCCCGGCGAGCCGCCGCCGACGCTGTTCGAGTACCTGCCCGACAACGCTATCGTCTTCACGGACGAGAGCCACGTCACGGTGCCGCAGATCGGCGGCATGTACCGGGGCGACTTCCGCCGCAAGGCGACGCTCGCCGAGTACGGCTTCCGCCTGCCCTCCTGCCTCGACAACCGCCCCCTGCGCTTCGAGGAATGGGACGCGATGCGCCCGCAATCGGTCCACGTCTCGGCGACGCCGGGCAAGTGGGAGATGGAGCGCACGGCGGGCGTGTTCGCCGAGCAGGTGATCCGCCCGACTGGCCTCGTCGATCCGGTGATCGAGGTGCGCCCGGCCCGGAGCCAGGTCGACGACCTCCTCGGCGAGGTCCGCGAGGTCGCCCAGGCCGGCTACCGCACGCTCGTGACCACCCTGACGAAGCGCATGGCCGAGGACCTCACCGAGTACCTGCACGAGAACGGGGTGCGGGTGCGCTACATGCACTCGGACATCGACACGCTGGAGCGCATCGAGATCATCCGCGACCTGCGGCTCGGCGCCTTCGACGTGCTCATCGGCATCAACCTGCTGCGCGAGGGCCTCGACATCCCCGAATGCGCCCTCGTCGCCATCCTCGACGCGGACAAGGAGGGCTTCCTCCGCTCCGAGACCTCGCTGGTGCAGACGATCGGACGCGCGGCCCGCAACGCCGAGGCCCGCTGCATCCTCTATGCCGATCAGGTCACCGGCTCGATGGAGCGGGCGATGGCCGAGACCGAGCGGCGGCGCCAGAAGCAGCTCGCCTACAACGCCGAGCACGGCATCACCCCGCAATCGGTCAAGCGCGGCATCGCCGACATCCTCGACAGCGTGTTCGAGCGCGACCATGTCCAGGTCGACACGGGCCTCGCCAAGGACGCGGTCACGGTCGGCCACAATTTGAAGGCCGTGCTGGCCGACCTCGAGAAGCGGATGCGGGCGGCCGCGGCCGATCTCGACTTCGAGGAGGCGGCGCGGCTGCGCGACGAGCTCAAGCGGCTCCAGGCCACCGAGCTTCTCGTCGCTGACGACCCGATGGCTCGGCAGGCGGACGTCGAGCGCGAAGCCGGCCGCTTCGGCGAGCGCGGGCGCAAGGGGGCGCCCTCCGGCGGCAGCCGGATCGCCAAGCCCAGCCTCGACGACATGGGCCCGGGCACCGACCGCGAGTTACCGGTCGGCGGCCCCGCACCCCAGTGGCAGGAGCGGCCGAAGGCGCGCTCGACGCAAGGGGTCGGCGGCCAGCGCCCGAAATACAAGGGCCGTCGCGGCCGCTGAGGGCGGGCTGGAACCGGGAGGAGGCTCGCGCTTTCCTTAGGCACGACGCCGCAGCCCCTTGCGGCCCACCTTGCCTGCCCCGGAGCGCCCGCCGTGACCTCCTCCCGCCGCAGCCTTCGTCGCAGCCTTCGTCCCCGCGCCGGTGGCGCGGCCACGGGGCTGTTCCTCGGCGGCCTCCTCGTCGCCGCCACCGCCGCCATCGCCGTGCCGGCCAAGGCGCAGAGCGTCGACAGCCGGCGCGACCAGCCGACCGCCTCGACCCTGCCCTCCGACTTCCCGACCCTGAAGGGCGGCGAGAGCGCGGCCGATACCCGCGGCCCCGGCGGCGTGGCGCCGCCGAGCGCGATGCGCCCCAGCACTACGGTGATGTCCTCCTCGGAGGGCGGCAAGGGCTCCGTGACGAACCCCCTCGACCACCTGCCGAAGAGCGACCGCGCGCGCGGTCGCCGCGAGTAGCCCGGACGGCTCCGATCTCGCCCTGAGATCCGCCCGCGCGGCAACCGCGCCCGCACCTTCGCCGTTGAGTGGCAGGTGCCAGCGAGGGAGCGCGAGATGGGTCTGCTGGATTCGGTGATCGGCGGGGTTCTGGGCCAGGTGCTCGGCGGCGGGCGCGGCGGCCATTCCGGCCAGGATTCCTCCGCCGGCATGTCGCCGCTGGTGAAGGCGCTGCTGATGCTGCTGATGGCCAAGGGCGCGAGCGGCGGCTTCGGCGACATCTTCGGGCGCGGGGGCCCGCGCCACGAGCCCGACTACGAGCCGGGGCCGGAGGACGACCGCTCCGGCGGCGCCGGGCCCTACGGCCGCGACGACCGCGACCCCTCGGGCGACATCGGCGGGTTCAACCAGGGCGGCTACGACCCGAGCGGCGCCCGCCGCGACGGCCCTCCGCGCGAGGGCGATTTCAGCGACCTCGCCGGCATGCTTGACGGCCCGGGCGATTCCGGCCCCGGCCCCTCGCAAGGGTACGGCCGCGATCCCGGCGCCGGCCCCTACGCCCATCTCGACCGAGAGCCGGACGACGCGTTCGGGCATGGCGGCCCGGGCGGCCCCGACCTCGGGGGCCTCGACGGCCTGATCGACCGCTTCCAGCGCGGCGGCCTCGGCGACGTCATCGGCTCCTGGATCGGCCACGGCCAGAACCGGCCGGTCCAGCCGAACCAGCTCGCCGATGCGCTCGGCCCTGACACGCTCGACACGCTGGAGCGCCAGACGGGGATGGACCGGAGCGCGCTCCTGTCTCAGCTCGCGCAGGTGCTGCCGGAGGTGATCAACGGACTGACGCCGCAGGGGCGGGTTCCGAGCGGGGAGGAGCGGAGGGGTTGGTGAGTACCAGTAACCATCGAAAGCAGCGGAGTTGAGCCACCTATACTCAACTCTAAAGCCGGCTATTTAGACGCGCCGCATTACCAGCGACGCATTCGTCCCGCCAAACCCGAACGAATTCGACAGCACCACGTCGACCCGCTTGCGCTTCGCCTCGTGCGGCACGAGGTCGATCGCGGTCTCGACGCTCGGGTTGTCGAGGTTGAGAGTCGGGGGCAGCACGCCATCGCGGATTGCGAGGACCGAGAAGATCGCCTCGACGGAGCCCGCGGCGCCCAGAAGGTGCCCGATGGCGGACTTCGTGGAGGACATCGAGGCCTTGGAGGCGGCCGGGCCGAGCAGGCGCTCGACGGCCTTCAGCTCCAGTTCATCGCCCATCGGCGTCGAGGTGCCGTGCGCGTTGATGTAGTCGATCTCGGACGGATCGATGCCGGCGCGCTTCACGGCGGCCGTCATGCAGCGGAAGGCGCCGTCCCCGTCCGGCGAGGGCGAGGTGATGTGGTAGGCGTCGCCCGAGAGGCCGTAGCCGACGATCTCGGCGTAGATTTTGGCGCCGCGCGCCTTCGCGTGCTCGTACTCCTCCAGCACCACGATGCCGGCGCCCTCGCCCATGACGAAGCCGTCGCGGTCCTTGTCGTAGGGGCGCGAGGCGCGGGTCGGCTCCTCGTTGAAGCCCGTGGAGAGGGCGCGACAGGCGGCGAAGCCCGCGAGCGAGAGCCGGTTGACCGGCGATTCGGCGCCGCCCGCCACCATGACGTCGGCGTCCCCCAGCGCGATCAGGCGGGCGGCGTCGCCCACCGCGTGCGCGCCCGTGGAGCAGGCGGTGACGACCGCGTGGTTCGGGCCCTTCAGCCCGTGCGCGATCGAGACCTGGCCCGAGGCGAGGTTGATGATGCGGCCCGGGATGAAGAAGGGGGAGACGCGCCGCGGCCCCTTTTCGTGCAGCGTGATCGAGGCGTCGTAGATGCCGCCGATGCCGCCGATGCCGGAGCCGATCAGCACGCCGGTGGCGTACTGGTCGGCGTCCGCCTTCGGGTGCCAGCCGGCGTCGTCGAGCGCCTCGTTCGCCGCCGCCATCGCGTAGACGATGAAGGGGTCGACCTTGCGCTGCTCCTTCACCTCCATCACCCGGTCGGGGTTGAAGGTGCCGTCCGTGCCGTCCCCGAGCGGGATCGAGCAGGCGATCTTGCAGGCGAGATCGTCGGTGGCGAAGGCCGTGACCTTCGCCGCCCCGCTGTCGCCCGCGATCAGGCGGCTCCAGGTGTGCTCGACCCCGCTGCCCAGCGGCGTGACCATGCCCAGACCCGTGACGACCACCCGACGCATCGCGCTATCCCGAACCGTTCCGTCTCAAGAGAACGGCGGGCGGGGCGTTTCGGCCCCGGCCGCGCCGCTCGAAAAATTTTTACGCCGAGTTCTTCTCGAGGAACTTCACCGCATCGCCGACCGTCTGGATGGTCTCGGCGGCATCGTCCGGGATCTCGACGTTGAACTCCTCCTCGAACGCCATCACGAGCTCGACGGTGTCGAGGCTGTCGGCGCCGAGATCGTCGATGAAGTTCGCGCCCTCGACCACCTTCTCGGGCTCCACGCCCAGGTGCTCGACGACGATCTTCTTCACGCGCTCAGCGATATCGCTCATTGTTGGTCCTCGTGTATCCGTCGTGATGGTGAAGGCGCCGTGGCCGCTCTCCCGTCGCCGGGCGTTTGCCTGGAGCGGCCGGTGTCCGATCGCGTGTCGTCTTGGACTTGCAACCCGCTGAACCGTCAACCCCCCTTGCACGGCTGCCGGGGTGTTAACACAGGGTTCCCGCGCTGGCGAGAGCCGGTTCACGAACCGTTCATCGGTGTGGTTTTCCGAACGATTTCCTCGGGTTGCGCCCCGGCCGGATCGCTGCGCCGCGGCATGGCCAACGCGCCCGCGCGTGGCAATCCACGGTTCAGTACATGGCCATGCCGCCATTCACGTGCAGGGTGTGGCCGGTGACGTAGGCGGCCTCGTCCGAGGCGAGATAGACGGTGGCCGCCGCCACCTCGGCGCCGTTGCCGAGCCGGCCCATCGGCACTCGCGAAAGGATGCCCTCGCGCTGCTTCTCGTTGAGCTCGTCCGTCATCGGCGAGGCGATGAAGCCCGGGGCGATGCAATTCACGGTGATGTTGCGGGAGGCGACCTCGGCGGCGAGCGCCTTGGTGAGCCCGACGAGGCCGGCCTTGGCCGCCGCGTAGTTGCCCTGGCCCGGGTTGCCGGTGGAGCCCACCACCGAGCCGATGTTGACGATGCGGCCGGAGCGGCGGCGCATCATGCCCTTCACGGCCGCCCGCGACAGGCGGAAGGCGGCGGTGAGGTTCACCGCCAGCACGTGCTCCCACTCCTCGTCCTTCATGCGCAGGAACAGGTTGTCCCGGGTGATGCCCGCGTTGTTCACGAGGATGTCGAGGCCGCCGAGGGCCGATTCGGCCGCCGGCACCAGGGCCTCCACCGCCTGCGTATCGGCGAGGTTGCAGGGCGTGACGTGGGCCCGCTCGCCCCCGAGCTCCGAGGCCAGCGCGTCGAGCGCCTCCTGCCGTGTGCCCGAGAGCGCCACCGACGCCCCTTGCGCGTGCAGCGCCCGGGCGATGGCCCCGCCGAGGCCGCCGGTGGCGCCGGTGACGAGTGCCTTGCGGCCGGTGAGATCGAACATGGGGCGGTCCTTCTGCAAGTCGTCCTGCGCGTCGCCGGCTCAGAGGGTCGGGAAGGCCGCGACGTCGTCGGGGGTGCCGACCGGGCTCGCCGCGGCGTCCGGCGCGATCCGCCGGACGAGGCCGGTCAGCACCTTGCCGGCGCCGAGTTCGTGGAACGTGTCGACGCCGGCCGCGGCCATTGCCGTGACGCACTCGCGCCAGCGCACGGTGCCGGTCACCTGCTCGACGAGCGCGGCGCGGATCGCCTCCGGCGTCGTCACGGGCGCGGCCAGCACGTTGGCGTAGACGGGGATGACGGGGGCGGCGACGCGCACCGTCTCCAGCGCCTCCCGCATCGCCTCGGCGGCGGGGGCCATCAGGCTGCAGTGGAAGGGGGCGGAGACGTTGAGGAGCACCGCCCGCTTGATGCCGCGCCCCTGGGCGAGCGCCACCGCCCGCTCCACCGCCGCGCGGTGGCCGGAGAGAACGACCTGCCCGGCCCCGTTGTCGTTCGCCACGTCGCAGACGCCGTCCCCGGCGGCCTCCGCCGCGATGGTGCGGGCATCCTCCAGCTCCGCGCCGATCAGCGCCGCCATGGCGCCCTCGCCCGGCGCCACCGCCCGCTGCATGGCCTCCCCGCGGGTGCGCAGGAGGCGCGCCGCATCCGCCACCGAGAAGGTGCCGGCCGCCGCGAGCGCCGCGTACTCGCCGAGCGAGTGGCCGGCGACGCAGGCGACGTCGCGGGCGAGGTCGAGGCCGCGCTCCGCCTCGAGCACGCGCAGCACCGCGAGGCTCGCGGCCATCAGGGCGGGCTGGGCGTTCGCCGTGAGGGTCAGCTCGTCCGCCAGCCCCTCGAACATGATCCGCGACAGGTTCTGCGAGAGCGCCGCGTCGACCTCGGCGAAGACGTCGCGCGCGGCCGGGTGCGCCTCGGCCAGCGCCTTGCCCATGCCGACGGCCTGGCTGCCCTGGCCTGGAAAGATGAGTGCTCGCGTCATGGACCGCCGCCTCGCCGTCGATCGGGCTCTGAGAAGCGCGGCGCAGTCGCATCAGAGCCCACGGGTGTCAACAATGCAGCGCACAATTCCACGGCACCGCTCAGCTTGTTGCAGGGCGCCATCCGGTGTAAGACGCCCGATCATCACCGAAAATCCCAGCGCCTACGTCCAGGAAGGAGCCGCCGCCCATGGCTCGCGTCACCGTTGAAGACTGCATCGACAAGGTCGAGAACCGCTTCGAGCTGGTCCTGCTCGCCAGCCACCGCGCCCGCCTCCTGGCCGCCGGCGCACCGCTGACCGTCGACCGCGACCGCGACAAGAACCCGGTCGTGGCCCTGCGCGAGATCGGCGACGAGACCATCACGGCGGACGATCTCAAGGAGCAGCTGATCCACTCGATGCAGAAGTACGTCGAGGTGGACGAGCCGGAGGCCGAGACGGTGCCGCTGCTCTCCTCCTCGCCCGCCGCCGCGGCGGTGGCCCCGCAGGCCGCCTCCAGCGACGACAGCGCGGTGCAGTTCGACCGGATGAGCGAGGAGGATCTCCTGCGCGGCCTGGAGAACCTCGCCCCGCCGGTCGAGACGGACGACGAGGGCGACTGAGCCTCGAGGCGTCGCAATCGCCCTGCGAGAACCCGGCCGCGAGGCCGGGTTCTCTCGTTTCGGGCCGAGATTCATGCGCCTGCGACCCCTTGGGGCTGGCGCGCGCCTGTGCGATGCGGGAGACTTTCGCCCGATCGCGCGGGGAGCGCGTGCCGCCGGGGTCTCGCGGCGAGGCGAGCAGCAGGGGAAGGGTCCGTCGGCGGATGATGCGCCAGTATGAACTCGTGGAGCGGGTGAAACGCTACAATCCCGCCGCGAACGAGGGCCTGCTCAACCGCGCCTACGTCTACGCCATGCGCGCCCACGGCACGCAGAAGCGCGCCTCCGGCGACCCGTTCTTCGCCCATCCCCTCGAGGTCGCGGCGATCCTGACGGATCTGCGCCTCGACGACGCCACCATCGTCGCCGCGGTCCTGCACGACACGGTGGAGGACACTGCCGCCACCCTCGACGAGATCCGCGAGCTGTTCAGCCCCGAGATCGGCGCCCTCGTCGACGGGCTGACGAAGCTGAAGCGGCTCGATCTCGTCTCGAAGCGGGCGGCGCAGGGCGAGAACTTCCGCAAGCTGCTGCTGGCGGTCGCGGCGGACGTGCGCGTGCTCCTCGTGAAGCTCGCCGACCGCCTGCACAACATGCGCACCCTCCACCACATGCCGCCCGAGAAACGGGTGCGCATCGCGGAGGAGACCCTCGACATCTACGCGCCGCTCGCCGGCCGCATGGGCATGCAGGAGCTGCGCGACGAGCTGGAAGACCTCGCCTTCCATAACCTGAAGCCCGAGATCTACGCCACCATCACGCAGCGCCTCACCGATCTCTCGGCGAAGTCCGAGCGTCTCGTCGACAGCATCGAGCAGGACCTGACCGCGAAGCTCGCCGCCCGCGGCATCCGGGCCGAGGTCTCGGGCCGCCAGAAGCGGCCCTACTCGATCTGGTCCAAGATGGAGCGGAAATCCGTCGCCTTCGAGCAGCTCTCCGACATCTTCGGCTTCCGCGTCGTCGTCGAGACGGTGGCCGACTGCTACGGGGCGCTCGGCGTCGTCCACACGAGCTGGCCGATGGTGCCCGGCCGCTACAAGGACTACATCTCGACCCCCAAGCAGAACGACTACCGCTCGATCCACACCACCGTGATCGGCCCGAAGAGCCAGCGCGTCGAGCTGCAGATCCGCACGGCGGAGATGGACGAGATCGCCGAGTACGGCATCGCCGCCCACGCCCACTACAAGGAGGCCAACAAGGAGGGCGACGGCTCGATCCACCCGAAGCTCGCCACCGAGAGCGGCGCCTACCAGTGGCTGCGCCGCACGATCGAGCTGCTGGCCGAGGGCGACAGCCCGGAGGAGTTCCTGGAGCACACCAAGCTCGAGCTGTTCCAGGACCAGGTCTTCTGCTTCACGCCGAAGGGCCGGCTGATCGCGCTGCCCCGGGGGGCGACGCCGATCGACTTCGCCTACGCGGTCCACACCGACATCGGCAACACCGCGGTCGGCGCCAAGATCAACGGGCGGATGGCGCCCCTCCTGCACGAGCTCGCCAATGGCGACGAGGTCGAGATCGCCCGCTCCGACGGGCAGACGCCGCCGGCCGCCTGGGAATCCCTCGTCGTCACCGGCAAGGCGCGCGCCGCGATCCGGCGGGCGACGCGCTCGGCGGTGCGCCGGCAATACGCGGGCCTCGGCCGCCAGATCCTCGACAGGGCCTTCGAGCGGGCGGGCAAGAGCTTCTCCGAGGACAAGCTGCGGGGCGCCCTCCCCCGGCTCGCCCGCGGCTCCACCGAGGACGTGTTCGCGGCGGTGGGGCGCGGCGAGATGTTCTCGGGCGACGTGGTCCGGGCGGTCTACCCGGACTACAAGGACGAGCGGCGGGCCGGCGGAGCCTCCGTGCAGCAGCCGCTCGCCAACGGAGCCGGTCGCCTCAGCCGCTCGAAGGACCAGACGATGCGGCTGACCTTCCCCGGCGGCAACGGCGCCGCCGAGGGGGAGCAGGCGGACGCGATCCCGATCCGGGGGCTGGCCGGCGACCTGCCCGTCAGCTTCGCCCCGAACGGCGGGGCCGTGCCGGGAGACCGCATCGTCGGCATCCTGACGCCGGGGGTCGGGGTCACGATCTACCCGATCCAGTCCGCGGCGCTCGCCGCCTTCGACAACGAGCCCGACCGCTGGCTCGACGTCCGCTGGGACGTGGAAGCCGGATCGAGCGAGCGCTTCCCCGCGCGCATCGCCCTGCAATCGATCAACGAGCCGGGGACGCTCGCCCAGATCGCCCAGGTCATCGCCGACCACGACGGCAACATCGACAACGTCTCGATGAAGCGGCGCACGCAGGACTTCACGGAGATCGTCATCGATCTCTCGGTCTGGGACCTGCAGCACCTCAACGCCATCATCGCGGAGCTGCGCGGCAAGCGCGCCGTGAGCCGCGTCGACCGCGTGAACGGCTGATCGGGCGCTCGCTTGCCTCCCCGCGTCGCCGCTGCCACAAGCGGCCCGTTCGTCCAACCGCGCGGAGCCTCGATGCCATGATGCCGGAGCAGGTGCTCGAAGAGTTCCGTAACGCCGGTGCCCTGCTGGAGGGCCACTTCATCCTCAGCTCGGGCCTGCATTCGGGCGTCTTCCTGCAGAAGATGGCGATCTTCTCCGAGCCGCCGCGCACCGAGCGCCTGTGCCGGGCGCTGGCCGAGGCGATCCGCGAGCGCTTCGGACCGGTCGACATCGTGGTCTCGCCCGCGATCGGCGGCATCGTCCCCGGCTACGAGACGGCACGCCATCTCGGGGCACGAGCGATCTTCGTCGAGCGCGAGCCCGGCAAGCCTTTCCAGCTCCGGCGCGGCTTCGCGATCCCGAAGGGCACCAGGGCCGTGATCGTCGAGGATATCGTGACCACGGGCCTGTCGGCACGCGAGTGCCTCGCCTCCCTGCAGGACCAGGACGGCGAGATCGTCGGGGCGGCCTGCCTGATCGACCGCTCGGGCGGCCGCGGCGAGATCGGCGTCCCGCTCCTCTCCCTCGTCACCCTCGATATCCCCGCCTACCCGGCCGACGCGCTGCCGCCGGAACTCGCCGCGATCCCCGCGGTGAAGCCGGGCAGCCGCGCCATCCCGGTGTGAGGTGAGGCCCCGTCCACTCTCGGCAGGCGACTTCAACGAGAGTGGACACGGCCTCGAGCCGCGCACAACAAACGTGAGGTTTTGCTGTCAGGTTCGGCAGCGGACTACGATTCAGCGACAAGCAAATCTGATTGTCCCAGCGGCCGCTTGACAGGCACCAGCCCAACTCTCAAAGATAAGCCAGCATTCTCCAAACAGATCAAATGTGCGTGCGCAAGTTGTCGAGACCTGTGATCGTGTGTGCGATTTAAATAAGAGCTTTTTCAGAACGAGAGCTGACAGAAGCGAGCGTGCCGGCCACGCTCACGGATTTCGGGCATCCCCGAACATTGGACACCTTCATCTCGGGATCGCGATCTCCGCATCCTGAGGATTCTCTCGGCTTCTTTCGAACAGGCGAACGCCGTCATGCCCACTCAACAGCGCAGCGCACTCTTCATCGACGGCGCGAACCTCTACGCCACGACCAAGGCTCTCGGCTTCGACATCGATTACAAGCGCCTGCTGAAGGAATTTCAGAGCCGGGACAACCTAATCCGGGCTTTCTACTACACGGCCATGATCGAGGATCAGGAATACTCCTCGATCCGCCCGCTGATCGACTGGCTTGACTACAACGGTTACCGCGTCGTCACGAAGCCCGTGAAGGAGTTCACGGACTCGATGGGCCGGCGCAAGATCAAGGGCAACATGGACATCGAGCTCGCGATCGATGCCCTGGAGCTCGCCGCCTACATCGACCACATGGTCCTGTTCTCGGGCGACGGCGATTTCCGCTCGCTCGTCGAGGCCATGCAGCGCCGCGGCGTGCGCGTCACGGTGGTGTCGACCATCCAGACGCAGCCGGCGATGATCGCCGACGACCTGCGCCGGCAGGCCGACGAGTTCCTCGACCTCGTCCAGCTCATGCCGAAGGTCGGACGCGACCCCGGCGAGCGCCCGGCGCGCCCCGCGGGCGACAATGGACGCCCGACCCGCGACACCGCCGAGCGGGCGCCGCGGGGCAACCCGGGCCTGGAGAGCCGCTACGGCATCCGCCAGGGGCCGGGCAACGAAGACGTCGGGGAGGATTGAGGCGCAGAGCGACCGGCGGACCGGCTCAGCCCCGGTCGCGCAGGAGCCGCGCCCGGTCGCGCTCCCAGTCGCGCTGCTTGGCGCTCTCGCGCTTGTCGTGGAGCTGCTTGCCCTTGCCGAGGCCGAGCTCGACCTTCGCCCGGCCGCTCTCGTTGAAGTAGATCTTCAGCGGGATCACCGTGAAGCCCTGGCGCTGCGTGGCGCCGATCAGCTTGTCGATCTGCCGCCGGTGCAGGAGGAGCCGCCGCGGCCGCTTGGTGTCGTGGTTGAAGCGGTTGGCCTCGAGGTATTCGGGGATGTAGGCGTTGAACAGCATCAGGTCGTTGCCTGACGGCCCCGCATAGGCCTCGCCGATCGTCGCCTTGCCGTTGCGGAGCGACTTCACCTCGGTCCCGGTGAGTGAGATTCCGGCCTCCAAGGTCTCCGTGATGGCGTAGTGGAACCGCGCGGCGCGGTTGTCCGCGACGACGCGGCGGGACGGGTCGGATTTCGGGGCCATCGCGCTATCGTCTCAGGCCGGCCGCCCGATGCGGCCGGGCCGGTGCATATGGGTCGGTCCGCATCGGCGGACGAGGGCTCTCAGCCCTCGATCAGCCCGGCATGGCGCAGGGCGGCGTCGACGATGCCGCGCGTCTCGGCGCTCACCGGAAGGAGCGGCAGGCGCACCTCCTCGCTCATGTGGCCGAGCCGCGCCAGGGCGTACTTCACCGGCGACGGATTGGTCTCGCGGAACAGGCTCGTGTGCAACGGCATCAGCCTGTCCTGGATCTGCAGGGCTCGCGCATAGTCTCCGCCGAGCGTGGCCTCCTGCAGATCCGCGCAGAGGCGCGGCGCGACGTTCGAGACGACGGAGATGCAGCCGCGGCCACCGTGCGCATTGAAACCGAGCGCCGTCGCATCTTCGCCAGAAAGCTGGATGAAATCTTCGCCCATGGCTTGGCGTTGCAGGCTGACGCGGTCGATCTTGGCCGTGGCATCCTTCACGCCGGCGATGTTCCGGAGCTCGTACAGGCGCGCCATCGTCTCGACGCTCATGTCGACCACGGAACGGCCGGGGATGTTGTAGATGATGATCGGGATGCCGACCGCGTCGTTGACGGCCTTGAAGTGGGCGTACAGCCCGTCCTGGGTCGGCTTGTTGTAGTAGGGCGTGACGATGAGCACGGCGTCCGCCCCGGCCCGCTCCGCATGACGCGCCCGCTCGACGGCCTCAGCAGTCGAGTTCGAGCCGGCTCCGGCCACGACCGGCACACGGCCGCCGGCCTCGTCCACGCACACCTCGACCACGCGATCGTGCTCGGCGTGACTCAGCGTCGGGCTCTCGCCGGTGGTGCCCACCGGCACGAGGCCGTGCGTCCCCTGCTCGATCTGCCAGCTCACGAAGGCGCGGAAAGCCGCCTCGTCGAGGGCGCCCTCGCGGAACGGGGTCGCAAGCGCGGTCATCGAGCCCCTGAGGCGGCGCGCGTGTGTCTCGGTCATCCTGGCGTTCCCAGCCGTCGCTCTGTTCCCTCGCCGGAGGCCCGGCTGCTCCCCGCGAGGAGCGGCGCAGACATAGGGCTTCCGCCCCGCGCGCGCAAACAATCTGCGGTCGCGGTCAATGACTTCTTAACGGAGGAGGGGCGAGCCTGGGACATGCGCGCTCCCGTCGGGGACTGATCCAAGCCATGGCGATTTCCACCCGGCCTCCCCTCGCGGCCCTGGCCCTGGCGCTGATGGCGGGCGTCGCCTTCGCTGCGACGCTGCCCGCCGAGACGCGGGCGCCGATTCCCGAGGCCGCCTCGCAGCCGACGC
Source organism: Methylobacterium oxalidis (assembly GCF_007992195.1). Classification (GTDB taxonomy): domain Bacteria; phylum Pseudomonadota; class Alphaproteobacteria; order Rhizobiales; family Beijerinckiaceae; genus Methylobacterium; species Methylobacterium oxalidis. Next base: position 115,614 of record NZ_BJZU01000004.1, read on the forward strand.
CGCCCGCGAGCGACGCGAGCGCCCCCGCCGCGCAGGTGCAGGACGCGAAGACCAGGGTCGATCCCGTGGCGGCGGACGCCCTGCGGGTCGAGGCCGACACGACGGAGGCCGCGCCCAAGGCCGTGCCCCCGACCGCGGCGGCCTACGCCTCCGCCGATCCGGACACCCCGCTCGCCTTCCCGCTGCCCGATGCCGGAGTGGCGCCTGCCGCGCCCGTGCCCGAGATGCCGGACCCGGGCCGCGCCGCCCGCAGCGGCGACGCCGACGTGACGCAGCTCCGGCAGGCGATCGACCTCTACCGCAAGGGCAAGGTCGCGGACGGAGACCGGCTGCGCGAGAGCATCGCCGATCCGGCGGCGCGCGCCCTCCTCGAGTGGATCGCGATCCGCGCCGGTGCCGGCATCGGCTTCGAGCGCATCATGGCCTTCCAGCGCGCCAACCCCGACTGGCCGGCCGGCCCCCTCCTGCGCCGCCGGGCCGAGGAGGCGCTGCTCGCCGAGCGCAAGCCCGCCGCCACCGTGCGCGCCTTCTTCGCCGCTACCCGCCCGTCGAGTGCCCCAGGCCGCTTCGCGCTGGCCCTCGCCTTCCGGGCCGAGGGCCTCAACGAGGACGCCGCCGCCCTGGTGCGGGAGATGTGGCGCGAGGACGCGTTCGGGCGCTCGCTCGAGGCCAAGGTGCTCGACGCCTTCCCCGGCGTGCTCACCCGGGCCGATCATCGCTACCGCATGGAGCGCGCGCTCCTGAAGGAGGATTGGGAGGCGGCCGGCCGCGCCGCGGCGCTGGCCGGCGGCTCCTACGCGACGCTGGTGCGGGCGCGCCGGGCCGTGGAGGACAAGAGCTCGGGCGCCCTTGCCGCGCTCAACGCCGTGCCGCCGAGCCTGCGCAGCGATTCGTCCTACATCCTGTCGCGCGCGCAGTATCACCGTCGGGCCGACCGTGCGGCGGAAGCCGCGACGCTGCTCGCCGCCGCACCGACCAATCCGGACGTGCTCGTCGACGGCGACGAGTGGTGGGTGGAGCGCCGCATCGTCGCCCGCAAGCTGATGGATCTCGGCGACCCCAAAGGCGCCTACGCCGTGGCGAGCGGCCACAGCGCCCGCACCGTCGAGAAGCGGATCGAGGCCGAGTTCCACGCCGGCTGGATCGCCCTGCGCTTCCGCGGCGACGCCGTCGCGGCGAGCCTGCACTTCCGGCGCGCCGCCGACATTGCCGAGACTCCGATCTCGGTGGCGCGGGCCGCCTACTGGCAGGGCCGCGCCGCGGAGATCCTTGATCAGCCGGCCGACGCCAAGACCCATTACGAGCGGGCGGCACTCCAGCCGATCGCCTATTACGGCCAGTTGGCCCGAGCCAAGCTCGGGCAGACGAGCCTGCCGCTGCGCAGCCCCGCTCCCCTCGAGCCGGCCGGCCGCGCCGCTTTCGAGAACCGGCTCTGCGTGCGCGCGCTGCGGCTCCTCGGAGAGGCGTCGCTGAAGGAGCTCGCGCTGCCCCTCTACATCGACGCCGCGCAGAAGCTCACGGACCCGGGCGAATTGCAGGTCCTGGGCGACCTCGCCACCGAGATGAAGGATGCCCGCGCCCTCGTCGCCATCGGCAAGCTCGCCGTCCAGCGCGGCCTGCCCCTCGACGCCCATGCCTACCCGACGATTGGCATCCCGACCTACGAGACGTTCTCGGCGGTGCCCGCCGTCGAGCGGGCGATGGTCTTCGCGATCGCCCGCCAGGAGAGCCAGTTCGACCCGCGCGCGCAGTCGGGCGTCGGCGCCCGCGGCCTCATGCAGATGATGCCGGCCACCGCCCAGCGCACAGCCAAGCGCGTCAGCACGAGCTATGACCAGGACCGGCTCACGAGCGATCCCGCCTACAACGCCCGCCTCGGCCAAGCCCATCTCGGCGAGCTGATGGAGGATTGGCGCGGCTCCTACATCCTCGCCTTCGCCTCCTACAACGCGGGCGGCGGCAACGTGAAGAAGTGGATCGACGCCTACGGCGACCCGCGCAAGGGTGAGGTCGACGCGATCGACTGGGTCGAGCGCATCCCCTTCACGGAGACGCGCAACTACGTGCAGCGGGTGATGGAGAACCTGCAGGTCTACCGGAACAGGCTCGACGGCAAGAGCGCGCTGCTGATCGAGGGTGATCTCCAGCGCGGCGCCCGCTGAGGGGGGCGGCGCGCTCCGCTCAGCCCCTGGCCGGCGAGGCGGATGCGCGCATGCGTCCCGCCCCGGCACCGAGGGCGCAGCCTCCGAGATAGCACCAGAGCATCATCGCCGCGCTCTCGGTCCAGAAGCCGGCCCGGCCCGGCACCAGTCCCGCGAGGGCGACCGCTCCGAGGAGGGAGGCGGCGGTGAGGAGGCCGAGCCCGGTCGCGAGGCCGCGAGGCCAGCCGCCGAGCCAGCCCGCGCACAGTCCGAGGCCGAGCGCGCCGGCGAGGCCCGGCCACAGAGCGTTCAGCAGAACGATCATCGTGTCCATTCGGCTCACCCGCGCGGCGTGAGGACGACGCTCTGGGCCCCCGCCTCGGGCGCGCCCGAGGCCGCGGCGACCTGGTCGGCTCCGGCACCCGCCTGGAGCAGGTACTCGACGACGACCTGCGCGCGCAGGCGCGCGAGGTCCGGCTCCGGCTCGGCGTGCGCCGGGTCCGCGGCGCGCTCGGCCCTTCCGGTGGCCTTCTTGTCTGCCGGCTTCCCCTCCGCCGCCTGCCCCTTGGCCGACTTCGCCGCGTCCTTGGCCTGCTTGTCGTCCCGAGCCTGCTTGCTGTCCTTGCGGTGCGGGCCGTCCTTCGTCGGGGGAGCAGTCTTTCCGGATCTCGCGCCCGCTCCCGCCTCGGGAGCGGCTTTGCCGGTCCTGCTCTCGGCCGTGTCGATCGAGGCCGTGGTCTGGACGGCGGAGCCCTCCGTCTGCGGCTTCGCGAGTTGGCTGCCGGGCGGGTCGAGATGGGCCGCGACCTCGATCTTCAGGTCGGGGCAGAGCTTCGCGAGAGCCGCGACAGCATCGAGTACGGGATAGAAGTCGGGGCCGAGGGCGCTGCTGCCCTGCGAGAAGCGCAAGGGGTGCGCCCGGGTCTCGGCGGCGAGGTCGCGGCGGCAGGTCTCGCCGTCGCGCCGCTCCGGGGCGCCCGGCGTGCCGATTCTGACCGAGGCGCGCCACGCCGCCGGCAGGGTCGCCGGGAAGGCCGCGCGGAGGCGCCGCCCGCTCTCGGGATAGAGGCTGTCGCCCGAGAGCGTCACCTCCCGGTCGGACACCGCGAGCTCGCCGCTCGCCAGGATCGCGAACTGGGGAATCGCCGTCTCCAAGAGGGCGACGAGGTTCGGAGGCGCGCCCTCGGCGATACGGGTCCGGTCCACGACCCGCTCGCGGACGAAGCGCGGCCGCAGCGCGGCGAGCACCCGCTCGCGCGATGCCGCGTCCGGCAGGTGCCCGGTCAGGGTGACGCTGTCCGCGTCTCGCCTGAGGGCGACCCGGTAGGGCGAGAGCGGCACGGACTCGACCGCGACGCCGCCGAGTTCCACGCCGGTCGGCCGCCGATCGCGCAGCAGCGTGCCGATCTCGGCCACCGCCTGACCGTCCAGGGCGTGGCCGGCAGCCGACAGGCGGCCCGCCTCGAAGCTGACGCGGCCGTCCCGCAGCAACCCCGACGCCTCGAGCGCGAAGCGGGCGAGCGCGTCCGGGTCGATCCGCGGATCGATCCCGCGCGCGGTCCGCGTGCGATCCTCGACGGCGGCGCCTTCGGCCGCCTCCTGAGCCGCCTTGCGCAGGGCGCTCCGGGCCGCCTCGGAGACGACGTTGCCGGTCAGGGTCAGGCCGCCATCGGCGCGGCGCTCGACGGCGAACCGGAAGTCGGCAACCTGCGGCGCCCGGATCTCGATCCGGCCCGCGCTGAAGCCGGCGGGCAGGCTCGCGAGCGCGGCGCGCAGCGCCTCGTAGGCCTCCGCACCGGCGGCCTCACCCTCCAGGGACAGTGTCGTGTCGCGCACGGTGGCGACGGCGCCCGGTCCGAGAGCCTGCAGCCGCGCCACCGCGAAGGCGGCGGCGTCGAGGAAGTCCGGCGGACCGCCGCGGGCAGAGCGGGCCTCGTCGACGAGCGTGGCGGAGGGCGCCAGATCCGCCCGCAGCCGTGCCGCGATCTGTGCGCGCCCGATCTCCGCCGGACGATGCCCGGAGAGCTCGACCCGGTCCCGGGCCACCTGCGTCGCCGTCCACACGAAGGGCGAGACCTCCTCGACCAGGCCGACGCTTGACTGGACGCGGCGGGCGCCAGCCACATCGGCGAGCCGCAGGAGCAGCATGTCGCGCGCGCGCGCATCCGGCGCGTCGCCGCGGACCTCGAGGTCGCGCCCTTCCGCCGCGAGGCGGAACCACGTCTCGACCGCCGCATCGAGGGCGTTCCGCGGGTCCGTCGCCGTAGCGCGCCCGGCTGCCTCGACGGAACGCTCCAGGCCGGGCTGCCCATGGAGGGTGGCTCCGGCCCAGACCAGGCCGAGGGCGGGCAGGCCGAGCAGCCAGCCGTGACGCTGGAAGGCGGGAGAGGAGAGCACGGCGACCACGCTGCGTCCGGGTGAGAAGCCTCGGCGACGGTCCTGCAGTGGAACCCGCCATCACGGCAGCTTGAAGGCTATCCCCGCAATCCTCGGGGGGGCAAACGAAAAACCCCGGCCTCGCGGCCGGGGTTCTGGAGAGCGGGGTTAAGCCCGGTGCGGCGGCTTAGAAGTCGCGCTGCACGCGGAAGCGGGCCTGGAACGTGTCCTGCTGCGTGACCGTGAAGAGGTTCGTACCGGAGGACGTGTTGCGGTCCGCGTTGAGGACGCGGCCGTTGAGCGTGCCGACCTTGATGTACTGGGCCTCGGCGCCGATATCGAGATCCTTCACCGGCGACCAGATCAGGCTCGCGCCAGCGACGAACTGGTACGTGTCGCGCAGGACGGGGCTGAGGCCGAAGCCTGCCGTGCCCGGAGCGGCCGTGATCAGGTTGGTCGTGGGGTAGGTGACTGCGCCGCTGGTGAGCGTGCCGGCGGCCGTACCGATGTTGGCCAGAGCGGCGCGGGTGCCCGACGGGAAGCGCATCTCGCCGTAGCTGCCGAAGAAGGCCGAACGCCACTCGGGAGCCCAGTAGTGGAGGTACGAGCCGACCACCGTGAAGCTGTTCGAGAGCTCGATGCGGCCGGTGTTCGGGTTCACGACGGCGTCGGCCAGCCACTGGTTGAACGGGTTGCCGCCGTAGACCGAGGTCTGGTTGATGTAGGTGCCGGTGAAGGCGGTGTAGCCCGTGTAGATCGAGGCGCCCTCGCCGTAGGCACCCTGCAGGTAGAGGGCGTCGCCCGGCGCGATGAAGGGCGCGTTGACCTTCACGCCACCCTGCACGGCCCAGCCGTAGGTGGTCTGGGCGCCGACGAAGGCGCCGGTGGCGATGCGGGCCGCAGCCGGACCGCCGACGAAGGTCGCGTTGAGCGGACCGCCGACGTTGATGTCCTTGACCGCCGCCGAGATCTGGGCCGAACCCCAGGCCGCGTCGTAGCGGAGCGCGCCGACGAAGTCGGGCATGCGGGAACGCTCGACGGCGTCGATCTGGGTGACGCCGGTCACGACGCCCGCGGCGTTGCGCGAGATGATGATCGGGGTCGGGGCGGTCGTGCCCTGGAAGAAGGCGGCCGCCGTGCCCGCGCCCTGAGCAGGACCCGCGACCTGCGAGTAGAGCGGGTTCTTGCGGAACATCGGATCTTCCATCGAGATCGTCGCCGAGAAGCCCTCGCCGAACTTCGCCGTGTAGGCGAGCAGGTTCGTGGAGGGGACGTCGGAGCCGAGCGTCGAGGCGATGATCTCGAAGTCGTGGGCGTAGAAGTCGAAGAACGAGGAGGCGCGACCGGCGGTCAGGCCGGCGAACTGCACGAACGCCTTGTCGGCGACCACGAACTCCTGCACGCGGCCGAACGTGTCCTGACCGAAGGCCGGGAAGGCGTTGGCGATGCGCTGCTGGGTGCCCGAGGACATCTTGCTCTGGCCGGTGCGGCTCGCGATCTCGGCGCGGACGAAGGCGCGCAGCGTGCCGTAGCCGGTCTGGGTGCGCGCGTCGAGGTTGAGGCGCAGCAGGCCGCGGGACTGGAAGGCGTCACCGGCGCCGGAGACCTGACGGCTGCCGTCGGTCATGTAGCCGGCCTCGTAACGGGCGCGGCCCGAGATACGCAGGCAGGTCTCGGTACCCGGGATGTAGAAGAAGCCGGCTCCGTAGGCGGAGCAGACGCGGACGAACTCGACAGGAACGGCCTTCTTGACGGGAAGGTCCGCGGCCTGAGCCCCTGCGACGACGGTCAGCCCCGCCGCCGACCCCAGAAGAAGGCTCTTCACGAGCTTCATAGTGAAACCTCCAAAAGCTTCGAGACCCTCGGGACCGGACGTTATGTCGGCACCGGCTTTCCTTGCGCGCCGGCTTGTCCGCTCGTCCTTTTTCCCGTGGAGGTCTGGCCCTCCCCGCACGGGCATCGGCCGAACCTTGGGCGGGATTTCATCCCTGCCTTGGCCATACCATGAGCGAGGGTCCGCCCGGCGGCAACACGGATCAGCAAGTTCACAGCTGCGTGAGAGGGCTTTGCCAGGTGCTGTTGCAGGTCAGCAACGAATCCATACACGAGGCGCCGCTTAACCTGCCGATCGGGCGGCTTTCCCGGGGCTCCTGAGCCGCCTCAGCAAGATCGGACGAGGTGAAGGGAACGTCCTCCAGGCGGCGCGCAAGGTAATCCGGCCCGCCTCTTCGGCATTCGATTCGAGAATCGGGCGGTCGATTCAGGCGCCGGACGCCTCGCGCTGCATCTCCAGCGTGAGCCAACGCTCTTCTGCAACCGCGAGCTCGCTTTCCGCATCGACGAGGGTCGCGGATGCCTTCTCGAAGCGAGCCGGATCGCGGGCGTAGAGATTCGGATCGGCCAGGATCTCGCGCAGCTTGGCGATGGCGCCCTCGAGCTTCTCGATGCGCGCCGGGAGGGTCTTCAGCTCGTGCTGCTCCTTGAAGCCGAGCTTCGCCCGTGCCGCGCCCGGCGCTTCCTGAACGGCCTGCCGCTCGCGGAGGGACGCCTTCCTCGGCTCCGGCTTCGGACCCGTGCGGGCCTGAATGCCGGCGCCGCGCTGCGCCACCATGTCGGTATAGCCGCCCGCGTACTCGATCCAGCGCCCCTCCCCCTCGCTCACGAGCACGCTGCCGACGACCCGGTCGAGGAAGTCGCGATCGTGGCTGACGAGGATCAGGGTTCCGGCATAGTCGCCGAGCATCTCCTGGAGGAGGTCGAGGGTCTCGAGATCGAGGTCGTTCGTCGGCTCGTCGAGGACGAGGAGGTTCGAGGGCTGCGCGAGCGCCTTGGCGATCAGGAGGCGGTTGCGCTCGCCGCCAGAAAGGACGCTCACGGGCGTGCGCGCCTGCTCGGGCGTGAACAGGAAGTCCTTCAGGTAGCCGATCACGTGGCGGCTCTCGCCGCCGACCGAGACCGTGTCGCCGCGCCCGCCCGTCAGAACCTCGGTGACGGTCTGTCCAGGCTCCAGCACGGCGCGCGTCTGGTCGAGGAGCATCATCCGGAGGTTGGTGCCGAGCTGCACGCTGCCCGAATCGGGCTCGAGCTTGCCGGTGAGCAGGTTGACGAGGGTGGTCTTGCCCGCCCCGTTCGCTCCGACGATGCCGAGCCGGTCGCCGCGTGCGACGCGCAGGGACAGGCCGTCGACGATGCGCCGCGCTCCGTAGGACTTCGCGACGTTTCGCGCCTCGACCACGATGGTGCCGGAGGATTCCGCCTCGGTCGAGGTCATGCTGACGGTACCGACCGGGCGGCGGTCCTCCCGCCGCTGCTGCCGCAGGGCGTGCAGGTTGCCCAGGCGCCGGACGTTGCGCTTGCGGCGGGCGGTGACGCCGTAGCGGAGCCAATCCTCCTCGGCGGCGATCTTGCGGTCGAGTTTGTGCCGGTCCCGCTCCTCTTCCTCGAAGAAGGCGTCGCGCCACGCCTCGAAGCCCGAGAAGCCCTGCTCGATGCGCCGCGTCACGCCGCGGTCGAGCCAGATCGTCGCCCGCGACAAGGCGGAGAGGAAGCGCCGGTCGTGGCTGATCAGCACGAGGGCCGAGCGCGTGCCGCGCAGCTCCGCCTCGAGCCACTCGATGGCGGGCAGGTCGAGGTGGTTCGTCGGTTCGTCGAGGAGCAGGATGTCGGGCTCGGGCGCCAGCGCCTGGGCGAGCGCGGCACGCCGCCCCTCGCCGCCGGAGAGGCGGCGGGGATCCTCCTCGCCGGTGAGGCCGAGGCTTTCCAGGAGGTAGCGGGCCCGGTGCGGGTCGTCGCCGGGCGCGAGACCGGCCTCGGCGAAGGCGAGCACCGTCTCGAACCCCGAGAAATCCGGCTCCTGCGCGAGGTAGCGGATCGTCGTGCCCGGCTGCACGAAGCGCGCGCCCCGGTCGGGCTCGATCAGCCCGGCCGCGATGCGCAGCAGGGTCGACTTGCCGGACCCGTTGCGCCCGACGAGGCAGGCGCGCTCGCCCGGCGCGATCGCGATCTCGGCGCGCTCGATCAGCGGCGTGCCGCCGAAGGTGAGCGCGACGTCCTGGAGGGTGAGAAGCGGGGGAGCGGCCATGCGCGGGCTTATGACAGCGCGCGCGACCGCGAACAATTCCGCCGGCCGGCCTCAGGCCGTGGGATTGGCCGGCCCCGTCGGCGAGGGATCGGGCGTGATCTGGGGCGAGGGCCCGGGGTCGTTGATCGGGATCTCGGCCGGGCGCCCGCCGGGCGCCTCCTGCGGCGTCTCGCCGGGAATCTCCGGGCCGGGACTCGGCTGCGGAGTCTGCGGCGGCTCGTAGGGGGTCTCCGGGATCGGAGCCTCGGGGATCGGGCCCGGGTTCGACATGCGCGACGCTCCTCCTCACAGCGACGGGGTGTCGTCGCCAACGGATGCCCGCGCGCAGCGGTTCCTCGGGGAGCGCACGCTCTCCCGCCCCCTTCCGCTACTTCTTCGTGAGGAGGAGGTTGCCCTCCTTGCCGACCGACTTGCGGATCTTCTCGGCGAAGAGGGCGAGCAGCAGCGGCAGGCGAACCTCGACGCGCACGCTGTCCTGGCCGACATCGATCTGACCGTCGACGCTCTGCGTCAGCGCCGAGAGGGCGAAGTCGAGCCTGTCGCCCGTCCAGGCGAGATTGCCGATCGTGACGCCGCTCTTGCCGAGCAGCGCCCGGCCCTGCTCCACGCCGGTCTCGATGCGGCGCCGGGCCTCGTCCCGGCCGAGCTCGTGCGGGATCTCGACGATGAGGGGCTTGGCCATCTGCGGGTATCGTCCTCTTGGGCTGAACCCTGCTCAGATGGGGCCGCTCTGCGCCCCGGGCAACGCCGGCGCGCTGGCGCCGGCGCCGGAAGGTCAGTCGAGCACGTGAAGCGAGACGTAGGTGGTGCCGCCCATGCCGAGGGCCCGGGCCGAGCCGCGGGACAGGTCGATGATGCGGCCGCGCACGAACGGGCCCCGATCGTTGATGCGGACCACGACGGAACGGCCCGTGCGCGCGTCGGCGACCCGGACGCGGGTGCCGAAGGGCAGGCTGCGATGGGCGGCGGTCAACCCGTTCGGGTTGAAGCGCTCGCCATTCGCGGTCCGGCTGCCGCTGCCGTACCAGGAAGCCGCGCCGGACTGGGCCGAGGCGGTGTTCAGGGCGGCGACGGAGAGGACGGTTCCGAGGATGGCGGCGGCGGTCCAACGAACGGGCTTCATGTGCATCCCGCATTCCCTTGTTGTTTGTGACGGTCGCGGAAAATGAAGCGGATGTCGGCCAAAATGAGACGCCGCTCTTCGAACGGCGTTCAGGCCGCATGCAGGCTATATCCAACGCGCAAGCTCGGGTTGACCGGTCTAAGCAACGTGCAAGATCTGATTTCTTCAGCGCCACTTCGTTCGGCGGGCCAAATACATCGGTCTGCTGCCCTCTAAAGAAGACGGCAAGTCGAACGAGAACGGCATTCCGGCCGACGAGACCTGCGTGCGGCGAAACCCTGCCCCACGCGACATGCGGGAACTTTTCCCGCGCTTGCCCCGCGTGCGGGAATCGCGACCGTGCCGTTGCTCAGAGGTTTGTGCGGACGAATGGCTGACAGGCGCGAGCGTTGTCCGCCCGGTTCTCAGCGATGAGAGCCTGCCGCGCTCACGTCGAGCCGAGGATAGAGGCAGGCCAGCACAGCAGAGATCCGCGCGAGTCAGAATTCGAGCTTGATCTGCCGCACCTTACCGCAGTGCATCATCCTCGTTCTGCTGAGAAGGCGTGCCGCTCGGCAAAATCTGCAGCCCCAAATCGAGACGCCTTTTCTCGAACCTGGCAACCCGACCTTTACCCTACCCGCAGCATGGTGCCCCGGTCAGTCGCGTAACCGGTGTTTGCCATGGCTTCCCAGCGTACCGTGGTTGCCGGCGCCGCCGCCCGGAAACAAGTCTCGCGTACCGGGCGGGTCGCGCCGGCGCCACGGATGGGTCTCGTACCCGCCGTCCAGCGTCTTCCCCTCGACGACATCCTGATCGGCGACTGCATCGCCGCGATGAACAGCCTGCCGGCCGCGTCGGTCGACTGCGTCTTCGCCGACCCGCCCTACAATCTCCAGCTCGGAGAGGGCTCGCTGCTGCGCCCTGACCAGAGCCGCGTCGATGCCGTGGACGACGACTGGGACAAGTTCGCCAGCCTCGCGCAGTACGACGCCTTCACGCGCGACTGGCTCACCGCCTGCCGCCGGGTGATGAAGCCGAACGCCACGCTGTGGGTGATCGGCTCGTACCACAACATCTTCCGCGTCGGCAGCGTGCTGCAGGATCTTGGTTTCTGGATCCTCAACGACATCGTCTGGCGCAAGGCCAACCCGATGCCGAACTTCCGCGGCAAGCGCTTCACGAACGCCCACGAGACCCTGATCTGGGCCTCGCGCGACCAGAGCGCGAAGTACACCTTCCACTACGAGGCGCTGAAAGGGGGCAACGAGGACCTCCAGATGCGCTCGGACTGGTTCATCCCGCTCTGCACGGGCGAGGAGCGGCTGAAGGACACCGCCGGCCAGAAGGTCCATCCGACACAGAAGCCGGAGGCGCTGCTGGCGCGCACCCTGCTCTCGGCGACGAACCCGGGCGACGTGATCCTCGACCCGTTCTTCGGCACCGGCACGACGGGTGCCGTGGCCAAGCGCCTCGGGCGCCGCTTCATCGGGATCGAGCGCGAGACCGTCTACGCCGACGCCGCCCGCCGCCGCATCGCCGCGGTGGAGCCGCTCTCGCAGGCCGCCCTGGCGCTGGCGCCGGCCAAGCGCGCCGAGCCGCGGGTGCCCTTCCTCAGCGTGATCGAGGCCGGCCATGTCCGTGCCGGCGAGACGCTCACCGACGCCCGCGGCCGCTTCAAGGCGGTGGTCCGCCCGGACGGGACCGTGATGACCGGGCCGGTCAGCGGCTCGATCCACAAGATCGGTGCCCTCGTCCAGGGGCTTCCGGCCTGCAACGGCTGGGATTTCTGGCACGCGGAGCGCAACGGCCGACGCGTCGTGATCGACACGTTCCGCGCCGAGATGCGCGCGCAGATGGGCTGAACGCTGCCGGGTCCGGCGCCGGGCCCGTGTCGCCTCAGCGCTTCGGCGCCCGGGGTCGGCGTGCCCTCACCGCCGGCCTGGAAGGTGCCCGACCCTCCTCATCCCCCACTTCGGCCTCGTCCCGGGTGGGGCGGGGCGTGATCCGCGGCGCCGGCTTCGGCACGGGCCTGAAGCGCGGTGCGGGCGCCGGCACTTCGTCGGGCGCCTCGGCGATGGCCAGCAACGGCGCCGGCGCGGGCTCGCGCTTCGGCCGCCCGCGCGGCTTCGCCTCGGCCTCGGGCTTCGGGTCGAAGGCGTGGGCCAGCACCTTCTTCATGAGGCCCGGCAGCGGCTCCTCGCCGAGATCGCGCCGGGGCGTGAAGCGCATGCCATCGGGGGGACGCGTGTCGAGAGCGACACGGGCCTGAAACACCGTGAGCTCCAGCGGGAAATGCGTGAAGCCGTGGCGCACGAGGCCCGGCAGGCGTTTCCAGCGCGCGTCGAGCGGCGCATCGAGCAGGGCGCGGGCCGCATCGTAATCGGGCTCCCAGGGGCTCATCGGCGGCTCGGCCATGGCGCCGAGCAGGCCGCCGGGCGGGCGGGTCCGCAGCAGGATCGCCTCGTCGCCGCTGCGCACCGCGACGAAGGCCGCCCCCCGCCTGAGAGCTCCCTTCAAGGCCCTGACCTTGCGGGGGAAGGTCTCCTGCAGCCCGAGGTCCCGGGCCCGGCAGGGCGCCATCCAGGGGCAGAGCGCGCAGGCCGGCCGCTTCGGCGTGCAGATCGTGGCGCCGAGGTCCATCAGCGCCTGGGCGAAGTCGCCGGGCCGCTCCGCGGGGACGAGGGCCTGCGTCAGGCGGTGGATCTCCGGGCGACTGCCCGGCAGGGGCGCCTCGACCGCGAAGAGGCGCGTCATCACCCGCTCGACGTTGCCGTCGACCGCCGCCTCCTGGCGGTCGAAGGCGATCGCCGCGATGGCGCCGGCCGTGTAGGCGCCGATGCCGGGGAGCCGGCGCAGGCCCTCCGCATGGTCCGGGAAGCGGCCCGCCCCCGCCACGGCACGCGCGCAGGCGTGGAGATTGCGCGCGCGCGAGTAGTAACCGAGGCCGGCCCAGGCCGACATCACCGCCTCCTCGGGCGCCGCGGCCAACGCCTCCACGGTGGGAAAGCGTGCGAGGAAGCGCTCGTAATACGGCCGCACCGCCGCGATCGTGGTCTGCTGCAGCATCACCTCCGAGAGCCAGACCCGGTACGGGTCGGGCCGCTCGCCGGGCAACGCCCGCCACGGCAGGACGCGCCGGTGCCGGTCGTACCAGCACAGGAGGTCGGCGGGCCGAGGTTGGCCGGTCTGGATGCCAGGCTTTGCCATGCGTGCGGCTGCATAGCCGTCCCTCCCGGCCTCTCCAAGGACTTCCGAGGGGCGGTGAGGAACAAGAAGCCTCGGCGCGCGAGATGGCAGGTTTCCCGAAACCGCACCCGCGCTACACTGCGCGGGAGGATCCGCCCTCAGGGGATCCGTGCCTCGTCTCGCAGTGGTGACCCATGGCGCGCGTCAGACCGCTGGCCGAACTCATCGAATCGTGCGTCGGCCCGGCCTTCGCGGCGCAGGGTTTCGCCTCGACCGACATTCTGGCCGCGTGGCCCGACATCGTCGGGCCGCGGCTCGCCCGCTACTGCCAGCCCTCGAAGCTCGAGTGGCCGCGCCGGCGCCGGAAGGATTCGGGCGGAGACGAGGGCGCGCGCCCGGAATCCGGCACCCTCGTCGTCCGGGTGGAGGGCGTGTTCGCCCTCGAACTGCAGCACCTCGCCCCCGTCGTGATCGAGCGCATCAACGCCCATTACGGCTGGGCCTGCGTCGGCCGCATCGTGATGAAGCAGGGCCGCGTCGAGGCGGGTCGGCGGCGACCGGAGGCGCTGCGCGTCGACCCGGCCCGGCGCGGCGAGGTGGCGCTCGCGGTCTCGACGATCGGCGACGAGGCGCTGCGCGACGCCCTCGACCGGCTCGGCACGGCGGTCGTCGCCGCGGCGCCGAAGCGCTGAGCCCCTGAGCGACAGCGCGGCGCCTTGCCACCTTCGCCCCGAGATTCTACCGCAGGCGTCGTCTCTCGCAGGAACTGTCACCGGAGCCCGTCACGACATGATCACCCGGCGCGACGCCCTCAAAGCCACCGGCTTCGCCCTCGGCGCGGCCATCCTCCTGCCGAAGCTGACGCTCTCGGCGCTCGCCGAGGGCGAGAACGCCGCGGCCCTGATGCAGCCGGGCCCCCTCGGGGACGTCTGGCTCGGGCCGAAGGACGCCAAGGTCACCATCATCGAGTACGCCTCGATGACCTGCTCGCACTGCGCGGCCTTCCACAGGCTCACCTGGCCGGCGCTCAAGGAACGCTACATCGACACCGGCAAGGTGCGCTTCACGCTGCGCGAGTTCCCCCTCGACCCGCTCGCCACCGCCGCCTTCATGCTGGCGCGCTGCGACGGCGACGCGAAGTACTACCCGATCACCGACCTGCTCTTCGACCAGCAGCAGAACTGGGCCTTCGTGCAGAAGCCGCAATCGCCCGTCGACGCGCTGGAGGGCCTTCTCCGGCAGGCGGGCATCAACAAGGAGAAGTTCGAGGCCTGCCTCAAGGACCAGAAGCTCTACGCGGGCGTCAACGCCGTGAAGCAGCGCGGGCTCGACGTGTTCAAGGTCGATTCGACGCCGACCTTCTTCATCAACGGCGAGCGCTACAAGGGCGAGATGACGATCGAGGGCATGGAGAAGGTCATCAAGCCGATCCTCGGCGCCTGACCCCACGCTCCGGGGCGGTCCCAGGGAACTCTCCCGGAGAACTCTCCCGGAGACTTGGGCCGCCCGCTCGCGGGAGTGCGGAAGAAGGTTGCGCGCAATGCGCGGCAAAACCGCGTTTCTATATGAATTACAATCACTTAGACCATGCCCGGCTCGCCTTGACACCCAAGAAGGGCGAAACTATGGTGCGCCGCGCTTGAAGGGGGCGTTCCAGCCGGTTCCTCTCGCTCTCGCCAATGTTGTGAGTATCGCCGTGAGCGGCAACGACGCGCGGGACGAGGGGGAGAACGGTCGGGCAGCGACACCGGACAGCGATCTCTCCGCGAGGCTCAGACGTCTCGAGACGCAGATTGAACGGAAGCGGCCCTCGGCCTCTCCCGGCCTTTCGTCGCGTTCCGGGTCTGCCGGGCCGTCCCCCCTCGGGCAAGCGATGCGGCTCTCCACGGAGTTCGTCGCCGGCGTGATAGCGGGGGGCATCCTCGGCTGGATCTTCGATCATCTCCTCGGGACTAAGCCCTGGGGCCTGATCGTGTTCCTGATGCTGGGCTTCGTCACGGGCGTCTACAACGTGATGCGCGCGTCCGGCTTCGGCGGGCGGCGCTCCGGACCGGACGACCGGCGGGGATCTTGAGAGACGGCAGGCTTGACGGGATGGGCCGGGGCGGACCCTCGGGACGCCCGGCTGACAACAAGGGACGGAAGCGGGCATGGCGGTCAGTGTAGACCCGATCCACCAGTTCGAGCTGCAGCCGCTCGTGTCGCTGGGTCACATCGGAAACCAGCAGATCGCCTTCACGCAGTCGGCGCTCTACATGTTCGCCGCTGTCGGCGTCATCGCGCTCCTGACCATCGTGGCCACCTCCGGCCGCTCAATCGTGCCGAGCCGCATGCAATCGCTGGCCGAGATCTTCTACGAGTTCATCGCCGACACGCTGCACCAGGCGACCGGCGACGAGGGCAAGCGCTTCCTTCCGCTCGTGTTCTCGCTGTTCATGTTCGTCCTCATCCTGAACCTGTTCGGGATGATCCCCTACGCCTTCGCGGTGACGAGCCATCTCATCATCACCTTCGGCCTCGCCGCTCTCGTGATCGGCGTCGTCATCGGCTACGGCGTGATGAAGCACGGGTCCCACTTCTTCGGCCTGTTCGTGCCCTCGGGCGTGCCGAAGCCGCTCCTGGCGATCCTGGTGCCGATCGAGATCATCTCCTTCGTGTCGCGGCCGATCAGCCTCTCCGTCCGTCTCTTCGCGAACATCCTCGCCGGCCATATCGCGATGAAGATCTTCGCTTTCTTCGTCGCAGCGCTCCTTTCCGCCGGCGCCTGGAGCGTGCTATCGCCCCTGCCGCTCGCGCTGACGATCGCGCTGACGGCCCTCGAGTTCCTGGTGGCCGCGCTGCAGGCCTACGTCTTCGCGACGTTGACGGCGATCTACCTCAACGACGCCCTTCACCCCGGCCACTGACGGTCGGCTCCACCCGCCGAAAACGATCACTCGTTCTTCCAACACCCTAGGAGTTTCACATGGATCCCGTCGCTGCGAAGTACATCGGCGCCGGCCTCGCCTGCCTCGGCATGGCGGGTGCGGGCATCGGCCTCGGCAACCTGTTCGGTCAGTTCCTCGCCGGCGCCCTTCGCAACCCCTCCGCGGCCGACGGCCAGCGCGCCACCCTGCTCCTGGGCTTCGCCCTCACCGAGGCGCTCGGCATCTTCTCGCTGCTGATCGCGCTGCTGCTGCTCTTCGCCGTCTAAGGTGCGGCAGACCGGCTGACTCCGCGGCACCGGCCGCGGAGACCCGGCCGAGACGGACGAGCGCTCCGACTCCGTGGGGCGCTCCCTTTTTTATCAGCCAACGGACGAGGCCATGGCGCAGCCCAACGCACTCACCACCCCCCCGCCTGGCTCCGACACGCATGTGGGCGCGCATACCGAGCAGCCCGCGCCCCACAAGGGCGCCTTCCCGCCCTTCGAGAGCCACACCTTCCTCTCGCAGCTGATCTGGCTCGCGCTGGCCTTCGGGCTCCTCTACTATCTCATGGACAAGGTCGCCCTGCCGCGGATCCAGGCGATCCTGCACGACCGGGCGAACCGCCTCTCCTCCGACCTCGACGAGGCGCAGCGGATGAAGTCCGAGGCCGACGCCGCCGGCGCGGCTTACGAGAAGTCCCTCGCCGACGCGCAGTCGAAGGCCCGCGACATCGCGCAGGAGACGCGCAACGCGCTCGCCGCCGAGGCCGAGACCAAGCGCAAGGCCCTTGAGGCCGACCTCAACCAGAAGCTTGCCGCCTCCGAGGCGACCATCCGCCAGCGCACGGGCGAGGCGATGGGCAACGTCCGCGAGATCGCGGGCGAGACGGCCTCGGCCATCGTCGAGCGGCTGACCGGACAGGCCCCGGACCAGGCCAGCCTCGACCGCGCGCTCGACCGCGCCGCCACCGCGCACTGAGACGGGAACGACACCGATGCTGATGACAGCCGAGTTCTGGGTCGCCGTCGCCTTCGTCGTCTTCCTGGCGATCGTCTGGAAGGTCGGCGGCTTCGGGATGATGACGAAGGGCCTCGACGGCCGCGCCAAGCGCGTCCGCTCCGAGCTCGACGAGGCCCGCCGCCTCCGCGAGGAGGCCGCCGCCGTGCTGGCCGACTACAAGCGCCGCCGCACCGAGGCCGAGCGCGAGGCCGAGGCGATCGTCGCCTCCGCCCGCGAGGAGGCCGAGCGGATCGCCGAGGAGGGCCACACCCGCCTCAACGACTTCGTCGCCCGCCGCACCAAGGCGGCCGAGACGAAGATCGCCCAGGCTGAGGCGCAGGCCGCCGCCCAGGTCCGGGCCGCGGCCGCCGACGCCGCCGTGCGGGTCTCGGAGACGATCCTGCGCGAGCGCATGCAGGGTGAGGCCGCCCAGGACCTCGTCCGCCTCAGCCTCGGCGAGGTGCGCAACCGCCTGCGCGCCTGAGCCGGGCGCCGACACCCATCGAGAAGCCGCCTCCGGGCGGCTTTTTCGTTTCGCACGGTTGCCTATCCGGACGGCAGCCCATCGGGAGGCGCCCATGCAGCCGATCATCGAGATCGAGAATCTCTCGAAGACCTACGCCTCCGGCCTCGCGGCCCTGAGCGAGGTGAGCCTGACGATCCGGCGGGGCGAGATCTTCGCGCTGCTGGGGCCGAACGGGGCCGGCAAGTCGACCCTCATCAACATCGTCTGCGGCATCGTCACGCCGAGTTCCGGCCGCGTGCGGGCGAACGGGCATGACATCCTCTCCGACTACCGCGCCGCCCGCGGGGCGATCGGCCTCGTGCCGCAGGAGCTCACCACGGACGCGTTCGAGACGGTCTGGGACACGGTGAGCTTCACCCGCGGCCTGTTCGGCCTGCGCAAGGATCCCGCCCATATCGAGCGGGTGCTGCGCGACCTCTCGCTCTGGGAGAAGCGCGACAGCCGGATCATGACCCTCTCCGGCGGCATGAAGCGGCGCGTGCTGATCGCCAAGGCGCTCTCCCACGAGCCGCAGATCCTGTTCCTCGACGAGCCGACCGCAGGCGTCGACGTGGCCCTGCGGCAGGACATGTGGCGCCTCGTGCGGCGCCTGCGCGAGCAGGGCGTCACCGTCATCCTCACAACCCACTACATCGAGGAGGCGGAGGAGATGGCCGACCGGGTCGGCGTCATCCGGGGCGGGCGCATCATCCTCGTCGAGGAGAAGGCGGAGCTGATGCGCAAGCTCGGCCGCAAGCAACTCACCCTGCAGCTCCCGGCGCCGGTCGAGGTCCTTCCGGACTCGCTCGCGGGCTTCGGCCTGGAACTCGCCTCCGGCGGTCAGGAACTCGTCTACACCTACGACACCAAGGGCGAGCGCACCGGCATCACGGGCCTGCTCACCGCGCTGTCGGCCGCCGGCATCCGCTTCAGCGACCTCAACACCAGCCAGAGCTCGCTGGAGGACATCTTCGTCGACCTCGTGAAGGAGCGCGCATGAACTGGCACGCGGTCCGCGCCATCTACGGCTTCGAGATGGCCCGGTTCTGGCGCACCTCGATGCAGAGCATCCTGGCGCCGGTGATCTCGACCTCGCTCTACTTCGTGGTGTTCGGCGCGGCGATCGGCTCGCGGGTGAGCGCGGTCGACGGGGTGCCCTACGGGCTTTTCATCGTGCCCGGGCTGATGATGCTGGCGCTTCTCACGCAGAGCATCTCCAACGCCTCCTTCGGCATCTACTTCCCGCGCTTCGCCGGCACGATCTACGAGATCCTGTCCGCGCCGATCTCACCTCTCGAGGTGGTGCTCGGCTACGTCGGGGCGGCGGCCTCGAAGTCGATCCTGATCGGGCTGATCATCCTGGCGACCTCGGCCCTGTTCGTGCCGCTGCACATCGAGCATCCGTTCTGGATGGTGGTCTTCCTGCTGCTCACCGCGATCACCTTCAGCCTGTTCGGCTTCGTGATCGGTCTGTGGGCGGACGGGTTCGAGAAGCTGCAGCTGGTGCCGCTGCTCATCGTCACCCCGCTCACCTTCCTCGGCGGCAGCTTCTACGCGATCGACATGCTGCCGCCCTTCTGGCGGGCGGTGAGCCTGTTCAACCCGGTCGTCTACCTGATCAGCGCCTTCCGCTGGAGCTTCTTCGGCAAGGCCGACGTGAGCCTCGGCGTCAGCGTCGCGATGATCGGCCTGTTCCTGGCGGTCTGCCTCGGCCTCGTCACCTACATCTTCCGCACGGGCTACCGGCTGAAGAGCTGAGGGCCTGCCCTCAGGGTCGCGCCGCCAGGAAGGCCAGCACCCCGTCCCGGTGCGGCTTGGCGCCGACCGCCGTGCTGTGGTCGCGGTCGGGCAGTTCCAGCGCCCGGGCATTCGGCATCAGGGCGGCGAGCCCCGCGGCCGAGCCCGCCACCGTGTCGAGGGTGCCGACCGTGACGAGGGCCGGCACCTCGATCTGGGCAATCTCGGCCCGGGACAGGGTCTGGCGCGAGCCGCGCATGCAGGCCGCGAGCGCGCGCAGGTCGCTCTTCGTCTGCTCGGCGAAGGTGCGGAAGGCCGCCGCGGTCGGGTTCGGGGCGGGCGTGCCGGGGGGCGCCTCCAGCGCCTCGGCGATGCCACTCGGCAGCCCCCTCCCCTCGACGAGGTGCATGCCGAGCCCCCCGAACAGGGCCGAGCGGACCCGGTCGGCGTGGTCGAGGGCGAGGTAGGCGGTGATCCGCGCGCCCATCGAGTAGCCCATGATGTCGGCCCGCCCGATGCCGAGATGGTCGAGGAGGCGCCGCGCGTCGCCCGCCATCGCCTCCGAGCTGTAGGCGGCCGGGTCGTAGAGCTTCTCGCTCTCACCGTGGCCCCGGTTGTCGAGGGCGATCACCCGGTAGCCCGCCTGGCTCAGCGTCCTCACCCAGAGGGTGTTGACCCAGTTGACCACGTGGTTCGAGGCGAAGCCGTGGATGAGCAGGACCGGGTCGCTCCGACCCGGGGCATCCGCCCCGCCGGCGGCCGGCACGTCGATGTAGGCGATGGTCACGCCGTCGGAATCGAAGGTCTGCATCGGTATGGCCAGCGCCTCTCGGATCGTCGCCGACCGGCTTAGATCAGCAGCGGCGCGCGGTGCAATGCGGCCCGCGGCTTGCGGCGTGACGATCCGGCTGGCATCACCGCTGCCGATGAAGGATACGCAGCCCTACGGAACCTACGCGCCGGCCGGCCTCGTCGCGCGCATCGCGGAGCGGACGGGGCGGTTCTCGCCGGACACGTGGCGCGGCCGCCGCCTCGCCCTGGCCCTGCGCCGGCTCGCGATCACCCTGCTGCGGGGGCAGCCCCTCGACGTGGAGCGCTTCGGCGCCCGGATGCGGCTCTACCCCTACAACAACAACTGCGAGAAGAAGGTGCTCTTCACGCCGCAATTCTTCGATCCGCGGGAGCGCGCGCTCCTGAAGGAGCGGCTGCCGGCGGACTGTGTCTTCCTCGACATCGGCGCCAACATAGGGGCCTACGCCCTGTTCGTCGCGGCCTTCGCAGGGCCCCGCGCCCGCATCCTGGCGGTGGAGCCGCAGCCCGACGTGTTCGACCGCCTGACCTACAACATCGCCCAG
The DNA here is from genome assembly GCF_007992195.1 of Methylobacterium oxalidis. GTDB lineage: Bacteria > Pseudomonadota > Alphaproteobacteria > Rhizobiales > Beijerinckiaceae > Methylobacterium > Methylobacterium oxalidis. Next base: position 136,008 of record NZ_BJZU01000004.1, read on the forward strand.
AACCCGTTCGGGACCGTGAAGGCGGTGGCCTGCGCGCTGGCCGACCGGGCGGGCGAGTTGACCCTCTTCATCGACCCGCGCAACCGCGGCGAATCGAGTCTCAAGATCGTGGGCACGAACGAGGGCGCGCAGATCAAGGTCCCGGCCATGACGCTGCTCGACCTCGTGCGCGGCGAGGGGATCGAGCGGATCGACGCGATCAAGCTCGACGTCGAGGGGGCGGAGGACCTGATCCTGGAGCCGTTCCTGCGCGAGGCGCCCCCTGCCCTGCTGCCGAAGCTGCTTCTCGTGGAGAACGGCACGGACCGCTGGCAGCTCGACCTGCCGAAGCACCTGGAGAGCCACGGCTACCGGGAGATCGCCCGCACGCGGCTCAACCTGATGTTCGAGCGGACGGGCTGACGGAGCGGGCCGGGGCGCCCTCGCGCATCAACCCGGCAGGCCCGGCAAGAGCACGGGGATCGCCTCCGCGATCGCCACGCCCTCGGGGCCGACCGCGCAGCGGAAGGCGTGGACGTCGACGCCGGCCTCGCGCGCGGCACGGAAGGCGCGATCGAAGGCGGGATCGATGTCGCGCGCCACGTCGAAGGCGTCGGCCCGCATCTGCACCACGACCACGAGCATGGCCCGTCCGCCCTCCGCGACGACGGCGGTGAGTTCCTGCATGTGCCGCGCGCTGCGGGCGGCCGTGCAATCGGGAAACTCGGCGAGGCCGGGTTGGCGCATGAGGTGACAGTTCTTCACCTCGACGTGGCAGGGCGGCAGGCCCTCGGCCGTGGCCAGGAAATCGACCCGGCTCGCCCGCCCGTAGCGGACCTCGGGCTGCAGGGCCGCGTAGCCCGCGAGCGGCGGCAGCCGACCCTCGCGGAAGGCCTCCGCCACCAGGGCATTGGGGCGCATCGTGTTGATCCCGACCCATTGCGGGCCACCGGGCAGGTCGGCCTCAACCAGTTCCCAGGAATAGGCGAGCTTGCGCCCGGGCCCGCTCGCCCGCGAGAGGAGGACGCGGCTGCCCGGCTCGTTGAGGCCGAGCATCGCACCCGGATTCGCGCAGTGTGCGGTGATCTCCGTACCGTCCGCGAGCATCACGTCGGCGAGGAAGCGCTTGTAGCGCCGGACGAGACGGCCGGCGACGAGCGGGTCAGTGAAGCGCATCGGTGATCTCGCCTGCAGGAGCGGCCGGAGATCGCGCATTTTTCCCGCCCTGGCGATGCGGCGCAGCCGCGCTAAGTCGGATGATCGCGATCATTCCCGCGAAGATCCCCGAAGATCACTGAAGACCCCTCGATGACGTCCGCTTCGAACGACGCCGTGACCGCCGCCATCCTCGTGATCGGCGACGAGATCCTGTCCGGCCGCACCAAGGATCGGAACATCGGCACCATCGCCGACTATCTCACGGCGGTCGGCATCGACCTGCGGGAAGTCCGCATCGTGCCGGACGAGCGGGCGATGATCGTCGAGGCGGTGAACGCGCTTCGCGCCCGCTACACCTATCTCTTCACGACCGGCGGCATCGGGCCGACCCATGACGACATCACAGCGGATTGCATCGCCGAGGCGTTCGGCGTGCCGATCGACGTCGACCCGCGCGCGCGCGCGATGCTGCTCGAGCGCATCAAGCCCGAGGATCTCAACGCCGCGCGCCTGCGCATGGCCCGGATCCCCGAGGGCGCCGACCTGATCCCGAACCCGATCTCGAAGGCGCCGGGCTTCCGCATCGGCAACGTCCACGTCATGGCCGGCGTGCCAGCGATCATGCAGGCGATGCTCGACCAGATCGGCCCCTCGCTCCGCACGGGCGGGCGGGTCATCTCGGAGACGATCGAGGTCGGCAACATGCCCGAGGGCGCCTACGCCTCGGAGCTCGCGGCGATCGCGGGCGCACATGCCGGCGTCTCCATCGGCTCCTACCCGTCGATGACCGAGTCGGGCTTCCTCAACCGCATCGTGGTGCGCGGCCGGGATGGGGCCGCGATCACCGCCGCCCGGTCGGAGATCGAAGCGCTCATCGCACGGCTGCGCGCGTGAGCACCCACCCGGCGGGCCGACGGCCCCACCAATCCAGGCGGAGACGATGACGGAGCGGGACCGAGCCGAGGCTGTCGCCAAGCACGACGAGATGATCGAGGCGGTCAACGAGATCGGCCGCCCGGACGCCTACGTCCTGCACGAGGTGATCCGCCACGAGGGCGACGAGGAGCTTCGGCGCCACGGCCTCGCCCTCTTCCTCTCGGCCTTCGCCGCCGGCCTCAGCATCGCCCTGTCGCTGATCGTGCCGGGGGTGCTGAAGGCCCATCTGCCCAGCGCCGAGTGGGCGAAGCTCGTGACGACGACGGGCTACGCGGTGGGCTTTCTCGTGGTGGTGCTGGGCCGCCAGCAGCTCTTCACCGAGAACACCATCACGCCCATCCTGCCCCTGCTGCACGACCGCTCGGTCAAGACCGCGCTCCGGGTGCTGCGTCTCTGGGCGATCGTCCTGTCCGGCAACATCCTGGCGACCGCCGCCATCGCCACGGTGCTGGCGCACTCGGACGCGTTCGGACCGGCCGTCACGGCGGCCTTCTCCGAGATCAGCCATCACGCCATCGCCTTTCCCTTCGGCGCGACCGTGATCAAGGCGATCTTCGCCGGCTGGATGATCGCCCTGATGGTCTGGATCCTGCCCGCGACCGGCACCGCCGCGCCGTTCGTGATCTTCCTGATGACGTGGCTCGTCTCGATGTGCGGCCTCGCCCACATCGTGGCGGGTTCGGTCGAGGGGTTTTTCCTCGTGGCAAGCGGGGCGGCCACCCTCGGCGACTACGCCTACCGGTTCTTCCTGCCGACGCTCATCGGGAACGTGTTCGGCGGCGTCGCCCTCGTGGCCGTGCTGAATTACGGGCAGGTCGCACCTGAGGTGGAGGAGAACCGGGAGGTCGAGGAGGGCCCGGCGCGGCCGTGACGCTCCGCCTTCAGCTGTCGGACCTCTCCGCATCGAGGGCTCTGCGCACGTAGCCGCGCGAGATCAGCCGGTCGCGCCGCAGAGTCCGGCGCTCGGCCTCGCACAGGTCGGTCAGCGCGTCGCGGATGATCGCGCGCATCGCCGCCTCCGCATCTCCCTGCGCCGCGTCGAGATAGGCGGCCGCGATGGCCTCGACGGTCGGCGGAAGAGTGGATTCTGCGCTGCGTACCGGGCCCATCGCGTGTCCTGCTATGCGAACAGAACAAGAACACGCCACGGCACTCATGGTTCGGTCAAGAGCCTCTGCGCCGCCATCCTGAACGGATGCACACGCTGTCGCTCCGGCGCCGTTCAGCCCGGACGACGGAAGATCGCGGCCGAACGGTAGCCGCGCGATCCTGCCGGCCCTTCCCGGAGCCAGAAGCCTGTGTCGAGTCCGATCCTGATGCGCCTCTGCGGCCTCGCGGCCATCGCGCTCGCAGCCGGTGCGGCGCACGCCGCCGACTTCGACCGCCCCTACCCGCCGCCAGGAGAGGTCGAGTTCGAGCGGGGACCGCCCCCTCCCCCGCCGCCGGAGCCACGGCTGCACGCACCCCGGTTCACCGCCGGCCCGCGCTTCGAGCCCCCGGTCGACGAGTGCCGCGTGTTCGTGAAGCGCCGCTTCGACGTCTACGGCGACGAGGTGGTGCGGCGGGTGAAGGTCTGCGACGAGCGCCCCGGTTTCAGGGGCGGTCCCCGTTTCGGACGGGACGATTTCGCGCCGCCGATCCCTCCGGCGCCTGTCCCCGAGGGGCGCTGGGGTGGGCCGCGCTGGTAGCGCGGGACGGTCGGGCCGCGCTACCGGCGCCTGTCGCGGCGCCCGCGTCCTGCCTCAGGCTCGCGCCGGCGCCTTCTTGAGGGCGGCAGCGAAAGCCTTGAGCTGGCGGTTGAGGTCCGCCAGCTCGTTCAGCGCGATGGTCTTGTGCCCGTCCCTGACCGCGCGCTCGATGTCCTCGACCTGTGAGGCGGCCAGCCGCCTCAGCGCGTCCGCGAGTTGCTCCCGATTCATCGCCGCTCCCCGTTCCCGCAGCCCATGGCTCTCGGGTCCGTGATAGGGCGCCTATGCTTAACCGCAGGTTTTTGGCGGGTGGTCGGCCGCTCAGGTCCGCCAGGGGTGCTCCGGCAGCTCGGTCGCGCCGATCGCGCTGGCGCCGGCCTCGGCGACCGCGTGATCGTTCTCGACGGTCGAGCCGCTGACACCGATCGCCCCCGACATCACGCCGTCCTTGTCCACGATCGGAATGCCGCCGGGAAAGGTGATGAGCCCGTCGTTCGAGTGCTCGATGCCGTAGAGGGGACCGCCGGGCTGGGAGAGCTGGCCGATCTGGCCCGTGGGCATGCCGAAGAACAGGGCGGTCTTGGCCTTCTTCTGCGAGATGTCGATCGAGCCGACCCAGGCATCGTCCATCCGGTAGAACGCCTTCAGGTTGCCGCCCGAGTCGACCACGGCAATGCACATCTGCGTGCCGAGCTCGACGGCCTTGGCGCGGGCCGCCTCGATGGCCTTGTGGGCGTCCTCGATCGTCACGTGCATGGCGGAACTCCTCCGAGCTTGGCCGCGGAGCGCGGCGCTGTAGAAAAGGCTAGAGGTGGCGGCCGGTTCCGCCGTCGGGCCCGCGGGCCAGCCATGTGACCGAGGCGTAGGCGCCGATCCACGAGCCAGCGGCCGCGAACATGACGTAGAGCGCGTTCTGCGTGTAGCTGATCACGGCGAAGGCGGAGAGCAGGTACCAGACCGCGCTCCAGTTGGCGGCGCGGATCCGGTGCCGAGCACCGACGGCGGCGTTGAAGAAGACGTAGGCCGCGTCCGTCACGGCGGTGGCGACGACGACCCCCACCGTCACGAGGGGATCGAGGTCCGAGAGGGACATCACCGAGAGCGGCGTGGCTGCAGCGTTCATGGGCGGCTCCTGCACGTCCGGCCGGGACGATTGCCGCGATCCGGCCGGATGCGCCGAGGCTGCCTCGTGCGGCGCGCCTCGCCAAGCCTCCTGTAACCGAGAGGCCCGGCGCGGCGCGGCGCGGAGCCGGTCCCGGGCGGACCCGGGCTCGGGATGCGCCCTCGTTACTTCGACGCCATGGCGTTGGCCTTCTCGATCAGCGCCTCGGCCATGCGGATCGAGGCGATGTCGATGAGGCGCCCGTCGAGGGAGACGGCGCCGCGGCCGGCCTTGGCCGCCTCCTCCATCGCCTCCAGGATGCGCCGCGCCTTGGTGACCTCGGCCTCGGAGGGCGTGAAGACATCGTTGGCGAGCTCGATCTGGGTCGGGTGGATCGCCCATTTGCCCTCGAAGCCGAGGGCGGCGCAGCGCTTGGCCGCCGAGACATAGCCGTCCGGATCCGAGAAGTCGCCGAAGGGACCGTCGATCGGGCGCAGGCCGTAGGCGCGGCAGGCCACCAGCATCCGGTTCTGCGCGAACAGCCACGGGTCCTGCCAGTGGGTCTGGCGGTTGCCGCCCTCATCCTTGTCGGTGAGCACGCTGTAGTCCTGGTTGACGCCGCCGATGACGGTGGAGCGGGCGCGGGCCGAGGCCGCGTAGTCGGCGACGCCGAAGGACATCGCCTCCAGGCGCTTCGAGGACTGCGCGATCGCCTCGACGTTCGCCATGCCCAGCGCGGTCTCGATCAGCACCTCGAAGCCGATCGCCTTGTCGCGCTTCTTCGCCTGCTCGATCTGGGTGACCAGAACGTCGATCGCGTAGACGTCCGCGGGCACGCCGACTTTCGGGATCAGGATCATGTCGAGGCGCGGGCAGGCCTCAACGATGTCAACCACGTCTCGATACATGTAGTGGGTGTCGAGACCATTGATGCGGATCATCATGGTCTTGTTGCCCCAGTCGATCTCGTTGAGCGCCTGGATGATGTTGGTGCGGGCCTTCTCCTTGTCGTCGGGCGCGACCGCGTCCTCGAGGTCGAGGAAGATCACGTCCGCTGCGGACTTGGCCGACTTCTCCATGAAGGTCGGATTGGAGCCCGGAACGGCGAGTTCCGAGCGGTGCAGGCGCGGGGTGGCCTGCTGGATCAGGGTGAAGCTCATCGGGGTCCTCCGTGTTGTGAGACTTGCGTGTTGTGAGACTTGGGATGTCTGGAATTCCGGCGGGCAGCTAGGGCACGGCCCGCCTCTGTTTCAACCTCTCGCCCGGCTTCCCCTGAGACAGGGCGCTCGGATCGTCGGCTCACCCGGTCGCGCCGAAGCCCACCGCGATGCAGTTGATCGAGAGGAGCAGCGCGGACTTCACGGCCTCGCGCTTGTCCTCGTCCTCCTCGCCGCGGAAGCGGCGCAGAAGCTCGACCTGCTCGCGGCTAACTTGGTTGATCGTCGGCAGGCGCTCGTTCAGCCGGTCGCGGAAGAGGGGAAAGCGCTCGGCGAGCTCGCGGCCGCCGCTCACCAGCAGCGCCATCTCGCAGGTGAGCCGGTACTCGGCCTCGATCATGCGGAAGATGTTCTCGCGCACGCTCTCGTCCGGCACGAGGCTCGCGTAGTCGCGGGCGATCTCCAGATCGACCATCAGGAGCGTCTTCTCGACCTCGTCGAGGATGAGGCGGAACAGGCGCGAGTCGCGGAACATCCGCTTGAGCTGCATCTCCCCTTGCGCGCCGCGCACGTCGAGGAAGCTCTGGAGCCCCGAGCCGACGCCGTACCAGCCCGTGATGACGTGCCGGTTCTGCGCCCACGCGAACACCCAGGGGATCGCCCGGAGGTCGCTGAGCGAGCGGGCGCCGAAGCGCCGGGCCGGCCGCGAGCCGATGTTGAGGAGCGCGATCTCGTCGAGCGGGCTCGCACAGCCGAAATAGGTCACGAGATCCGGGTGCTGGATCAGGTTGACGTAGGCCGCCCGGCTCGCGCCCGAGAAGGCTTCCAGCACGTCGTCGAACTCGGCGCGGGGCAGCGAGGCCGCCTCGCGCTCGGACCGGAGCGCGTGCTCGAAGACCGAGGAGGCGAGAAGCTCCATCTGGTAGGCGGCGGTGCCGCGGTTGGCGTACTTGAACGAGACCACCTCACCCTGCTCGGTGGTGCGGAAGCGCCCGTTGATCGAGCCCGGCGGCTGGGCGGCGATGGCCCGCGCGGTCGGCGCGCCGCCGCGGCTCACCGAGCCGCCGCGGCCGTGGAAGAAGGCGATCGGCACGCCGAGATGCTTGCCGAGCACCGTGAGCTTCGACTGCGCCTTGTAGAGCTCCCAGTTCGAGGCGACGAAGCCGCCGTCCTTGTTCGAGTCCGAGTAGCCGATCATCACCTCCTGCACGCCGCCCTGCCAGCGGGTGGAGCGGCGTACGACGGGGATCGACAAGAGCTCCTTCATGATGACGGGCGCGGCGCGCAGATCGTCGATCGTCTCGAAGAGCGGCACGATCGGCAGCGGGCAGATCTCGGTGCCCGCCGTGTCGAGGAAGATGCCGGCCTCCTTGGCCAGCAGGTAGGCGCCGAGGATGTCGGGCACCGATCGGGTCATCGAGAGGATGAAGGCGCCGAACGCCTCGCGGTCGAGTTGCTCGCGCATCTCCCCGACGAGGGCGAAGGTCTCCAGCGTCTCGCGGGCGTCGTCCGGCAGGTCGTCGAAGCTGCGCTCCAGGTTGCGGGGTTTCGCCAGCTCGGCGATGAGCCACGCCTTCCATTCCGGCGTATCGACGTCCGGCGGAGTCTTGCCCTCGCCGTACTGCTGGCGCCAGAGAGCCTGCAGCGCCTGCGTGGTGCGGGTGCTGTTCTCACGCAGGTCGAGGCGCACGGTCGAGAAGCGGAAGATCTCGACCATCCGCCGCACGGGCCGCACGAGATCGACCGCGAGCGAGGCGCATTTCGCGTCCGCAAGCCCCTGTTCGAGGATGCGCAGGTCGTTGATGAGCCCGTCGGCGCTCGGATAGTCGGGGCCCGTCGCCCTCTGGCCCTCGTTGCGGGCGATCGTCGCCTCGATCTTGCGCAGGATGCAGGTGAGATACTGGCGGAAGGCTTCTCCGGGATTGCGGCCGGCGATGGCCTTGCCGTCCCCGCTCTCCGCTAGGAGATGCGCGAGCTCGCGCTTGAAGCTCTCCGGCACCGGCAGCGAGCGCTCGGTGAGCGAGAGCATGCGGCCGAGCCCGTTCACGCCGTCCCGGTAGCGGTGGAGCGAAGCCAGCGCGTTGCGCTGGAGCGTCGCCCGGGTGACGCTCGCGGTGACGTAGGGGTTGCCGTCCCGGTCGCCGCCGATCCAGGAGCCGAACTGGAAGAAGGCCGGCACCTCGAACTTCTCGTCCGGGTAGAATTCCGCGAGGCTCTCCTCCAACGAGTAGAGAACCTCCGGCAGCATCTCGAAGAGCGTCTCGTCGAAGAAGTGCAGGCCCCAGGCGACCTCGCGCTCGACGGTCGGCTTCTCCAGGTGCAGTTCGCCCGTCATCCAGACCAGCTCGATCTGGTCGCGCAGGTCGTTCATCAGACCGTTGCGCTCGCGCTCCGTCCAGCGCGGCAGCTCCAGCTCGCGCAGCAGAAGGTAGATGCGCCGGAACTTCTCCAGCACCGTCACGCGCTTGCCCTCGGTGGGGTGCGCCGTGATGGTCGGACGGATCCGCAGGTCCTTGAGCAGGGCGTGGATCTCGCGCGCCTCGATGCCGCCCGCAACGGCCTCGGCCAGCACCTTGCTGAAACTGCCGCCGAGCGCCGCGCGGCCCTCGTTCCGCTCGATGTGGCGGCGGCGGCGCATCGCGGCGTTCTGTTCCGCGATCGAGAGGAGCTGGAACCAGATCCCCTGCACCTGCAGCGCGCGCGCGAGCAGCTCGGGCGAGAACTCCGAGATGTTGGCGTTGCCGTGCAGAACCACCTCGAGCTCGGGCTCGTGCCGCCGCGCGACCTCGAGCAGCGCGTGGAACAGGATGTCGAGCGCCTCCTTCGAGGAGGTGCCCGTGATCACCGGAGGCGCGAAGACGTGGTCGACCGCGGTGCCCGGCGAGGCGTGGAGCGTCTGGGTCATGGCTGATCGTGCCTCCCGCGCGACGGCGATTCCCCTCCCCTTCGGGGAAGAAGTTGGAGGTGGGGATGCGCGGGAGGCTTCGCGGAGCCTCGCGCGGACACCATCCCCGCCCCTGCCCCTCCCCGCGAGGGGAGGGAATGCGTGCGGCTCAGGCCGCGCGCTTGCGCATCACCTCGGCGACGGTCGCGCCGAAGGAGCCGGGGTCCGGCGCCACGGTGAGGCCGTAGGAGCGCATGATCTCCGCCTTCTCGGCGGCACTGTCGCCCGTGGCCGAGATGATGGCGCCGGCATGCCCCATGCGCCGGCCCTTCGGCGCCGTGAGGCCGGCCACGAAGCCGATCACGGGCTTCGTCATGTTCTCCTTGATCCAGGCCGAGGCCTCGGCCTCCTGCGGGCCGCCGATCTCGCCGATCATCAGCACCGCGTCCGTGTCCGGATCCTGCTCGAACAGGGCGAGATGGTCGAGGAACGAGGAGCCGTTGATCGGGTCACCGCCGATGCCGACCGAGGTCGAGATGCCGATGCCCTCCGCCTTCATCTGCGAGGCGGCCTCGTAGCCCAGCGTCCCGGAGCGCGAGATGATGCCCACGTTGCCCTGGAGATAGATATGGCCGGGCATGATGCCGAGCATCGACTTGCCGGGCGAGATGATGCCGGCGCAGTTCGGCCCGACCACCATGGAGCGGCGGTCCTTCGGGTAGCGCATCAGGTAGCGCTTCACGCGCATCATGTCCTGGGCCGGAATGCCGTCGGTGATCGAGCAGATCAGCCGCACGCCCGCATCCGCCGCCTCCATGATGGCGTCCGCCGCGAAGGGCGGGGCCACGAAGGTTATGGTGGCGGTGGCCCCCGTCTCGCGTACGGCCTCCTTGACCGTGTTGAAGACCGGCACGCCCACATGGGTCTTCCCGCCCTTGCCCGGCGTGACTCCGCCGACGACGTTCGAGCCGTACTCGATCATCTCGCGGGCGTGGAACGTGCCCTTGTCGCCCGTGATGCCCTGAACGAGGATCGGGGTCTTCTCGTCGATGAGGATGCTCATGGTCCGTCTCCTCCCGTCCGCTCAGTGGGTTGCCCGGGCGCCCTGGCAGGCCTGAACGGCCTTGCGGGCAGCCTCGGTCAGCGTGTCGGCGGTGATCAGGTCGAGCCCGCTCTCCGAGAGGATCTTCTTGCCGGCTTCCACATTCGTGCCCGCGAGCCGGACGACCAGCGGTACGTCGATCTTCACCTCCCGCGCGGCCTTGACCACGCCCTCGGCGATCCAGTCGCAGCGGTTGATCCCGGCGAAGATGTTGACGAGGATCGCCTTCACATTGCGGTCGGACAGGACCAGCCGGAAGGCGGTGGCCACGCGCTCCGGACTCGCGCCGCCGCCCACGTCGAGGAAGTTCGCCGGCTCGCCGCCCGCGTGCTTGATCATGTCCATGGTCGCCATGGCGAGGCCGGCCCCGTTGACGATGCAGCCGATCTCGCCGTCGAGGCCAATGTAGTTGAGGTTGTGCTCGGCGGCCTGCGCCTCACGCGGGTCGCTCTGGGACGGGTCGTGCATGTCCGCGATGTTGCGGCGGCGGAACATGGCGTTGTCGTCGAAGGACATCTTGGCGTCGAGCGCCAGCACCCGATCGTCCTTGGTGACGACGAGCGGGTTGATCTCCAGCATGGTGCCGTCGCAGTCGCGGAACGCGCGGTAGGCGTTCATGATCGTCTTCACCGCGGCCGAGACCTGCTTGATGTTGAGGCCGAGCTGGAAGGCGATCTCGCGGGCCTGGAACTGCTGCAGGCCGACCGCGGGCTCGACCACGATCTGGATCAGCGCCTCCGGCTCCTTGGCCGCGATCTCCTCGATGTCCATGCCGCCGCGCTGGCTCGCGATCACGCGGACGCGCTCGGCCTTCCGGTCGAGGACGTAGCCGAGATAGAGCTCGCGCTCGAAGGGATCGGCGGTCTCGACGTAGACGCGCTGGACGGGCTTGCCGTCCGCCCCGGTCTGGATGGTGACGAGGCGCTTGCCGAGGAGCTCGCGGGCGGCGTCGCGCACCTCGTTGTAGGTGCGGCAGAGCTTGATCCCCCCGGCCTTGCCGCGGGCGCCCGCATGGATCTGCGCCTTCACCGCCCAGAACGAGCCGCCGAGCTCGGTCGCGGCGTAGACCGCCTGATCGGGGCTGAAGGCGACGGCGCCCTTCGGCACGGCGACGCCGAAGCTCGCGAGCAGCTCTTTGGCTTGGTACTCGTGAACGTCCATCCGAGACCTCCTGTTTTTTGGCGCTTCCTTGGGAGCGATCATCCCGCAAATTTCATTTCGCGGGAAGCGCTCCAGCGTTTATATTTTTTTGCATTCTCCTTAAGTCTGCCTTGAAGGGCAGCCGGAATGCTTTTCGTATTCAGAATGAGATCGTCCCCGGCGGCAGGAACCGGGGACGCGGCGAGCCAAGACTGAGAAGCTGGCTCAGTTCAACTTGTCTCAATTCACCTTGGCCTTGACGACCTCGTAGACCTTCTCGTTGAGAGCACCGGCCTCGGCGAGGAGCCCTTCGAGTTCCTTCAGACGCGCCTCGGCGAAGGCACGGTCATCGAGCCCCTTGGCGTTGACGTAGACGTTGAGGGCGGCGCTGCGCAGGCCCGCATAGGCTGAGAGGACCGCCACGCCCGCGTCCGAGATCACGTTGAGGTTGCCCTTGTCGGCGGCGATGGCGGCGAGATCGATCACCTCTCGGCAGACGCGGCAGCAGGCGAGCGGCACGTCCGTGGCGATCTTGAGGGCGGCCTGGATCTTCTCGGCCCGCGCAGCCTTCTGCTCGTCGGTCTCCTTCGGGAGCCCGTAGGCGCCCATCACCGCGTCGAAGGCCTCGACGTCGTCGGCGATCATGCCGGTGAGCGTCGAGCGGAGGGCTTCCGACTTGGCGAGCACCTCCTTCAGGTCGGCCTCGACCTCGACGTACTTCTTCTTGCCGATGGTGAGGTTGCACACCATCGAGACGAGGGCCGCGCCCATCGCGCCGGAGATGGCGGCGGCACCGCCGCCGCCGGGAGTCGGGGCCGAGCTCGCCAGCCCGTCGAGGAACTTCTGGATGGTCTCGTTCTCGGCCATATGCCCCTCCCCTCAGGCCATCTTCTTGGCGAGCGCGTAGATCTCCTCGGCATCGAGCACCTGCTCGGTGTTGTCGAAGAGCTGGCCGACGCAGGCGCGATGCAGCTTCAGCTTGAGGCCGCCGATGCCGAGAGCGCCGAAGACACGCTTGCCGTTGCGCTCCTTGCCCTTGTCCATGGCCTCGATGGCGCCGAAGCCAAGCGGGGGCTGCGCGTTGTAATCGGCCAGGAACTCGATGCTGGCCTCGTCCTTCCAGGCCTCCTCGGGCAGCAGCTCGAGGCCGATGGCGCCCGCCGAGAAGACGAGGTTCTGACCCTTGACGATGCGCGCGCGCGAGCCCGCGTCCGGCGTCTCGGCGGCCATCACTTTGACGTTGAAGCGCTTGTTGATGGCGTCCGCGGCGGCCTGCGCCTTGTCCATGGAGCGGCCGGCGACGGTCACCTGGGCGCCCTCCTTGGCGAGCAGCGCGGCCGAGCGCATGCCGACCGGGCCGGTGCCAGCGAGCACCACGGCCTTCTTGCCCTCGAGCGAGCCGGCGGCCTTGGCGACGAGCGCCACGCCCGCGGCCGCGGTGGTGTTCGAGCCGTTCGAGTCGAGCATGGTCGAAACGCGGAAGGGCCCGAAGAAGCGCTTCTTCACCGCCGCGAGCACCGCCTCGCCGGCCGCCATGTTGCCGCCGCCGACGAAGATCGCGGTCGACTTCTTCTCCGAGCCGCCACGGGTGTAGATCGTCCCGTCGACCAGGGCGCCCACGTTCTCGGGCGTCACGTTGCCGTAGCCCGTGATGTGGTCGGCGCCGCCGTCGTAGCCGACGACCGTATCGAACACGCTCGGCACCGGATCCGTGTCGAACAGGAAAAGCAGCTTCTTCATTGGTTGTCCCTTCAGTCCGCGCCGTTTCGCGCGGTTCAGCGTTTCCGAGATACCGGGTTCAAGTCCGGGATGTTCGAGCCGGCCGCCACCCCGTCGTCAGGCCGGGGTTGCCCGGCGCGGCTCGGGAGCCGTGCGCTCCGGCGCTCCTCGCCCGCGCTGGCCCGGCTTCCGGGCGCCCGCGGCGCTTTGGAATGGCGAAGCGGTACCGTGACGCGAGGCGGTGAACCGCCTCGCGTCACGGAAACCGGCTCAGGCCTCGACGACGTTCTGCGGCTTGCCCGCGACGAACGCCTCGACGTTGTCGACGAGCTGATCGGCGAGGATCTGCATCGCCTGCTTGCTCGCCCACGCGACGTGCGGCGTGACGATGAGGTTCGGCAGGTCGGCATCGCACAGGATGTTGCCGTTCTTCGGCGGCTCCTGCGCCACGACGTCGAAGCCCGCGCCCCCGATGGTGCCGTTCTTGAGGGCCTCCAGCAGGGCCTCCTCGTCCACGAGGCCGCCGCGGGCCGTGTTGATGAGGATGGCGCTGCTCTTCATCTTCGCGAGCTCGTCGCGCCCGATCATGTTCTTGGTGTCGGGCGTCAGCGGCACGTGGAGCGTGATGACGTCGGATTCCCTCAGGATCGTCTCGAAGTCGACGAGCCCGTCCTGCGGGAACACGTCGTAGGCGATCACCTTCATGCCGAGCGCCTCGGCGCGCTTGCCGATCGACTTGCCGAGCGCCCCGTAGCCGACGATGCCGAGCGTCGAGCCCGCGATGTCGTGGATCGGGTAGTCGAAGTAGCAGAACTGCGTCGACTTGTTCCAATCGCCCCGGCGGACCGAGATCGCATAGGGGACGATCGCGCGGCGCAGGGCGAACATCAGCGCGATGACGTGCTCCGGCACCGTGTTGAAGGCGTAGTTGCGGATGTTCGAGACCGTGATGCCCTGAGCCTTGGCCTGGGCCTTGTCGACGACGTCCGTGCCCGTGGCGGCCACCGCGATGAGCTTCAGCTTCGGCAGTTGCTTCAGGACGTCGGCGCGCATCGGCACCTTGTTGATGAGCGCGATCTCCGCGTCCTTCAGGCGCTCGACGATCTCCTCCGGCGTCCAGGTGGACTCGTACTCGGTGTACTCGTGCGGGAAGTTGAACTCACGCACCTTGGCGTCGAGGGATTCGCGGTCGAGGAAGACGATTTTCTGCGTCATGGGGAACCCCTTTCAGAACCGGGCGGCCGGCGCGGCCTCCGCCCGGCCTTCGTCCGTGTCTCTCAGCGAGACGGGGCCGGCAACCGCCGACCCCGCCCGGGATGTCCCTTACGCCTTCGAGAGGGGGTTCTCCCGCAGGTAGCTCGACGCGGCGGCAACGCCCGAGCCCGGGGTCACCTTGATGCCGTTGTCGAGCATCGACATCTCGGCGCCCGCGATGGCGCCGAGGAGCGACAGCTCGTTCAGGTCGCCGACATGGCCGATGCGGAACACCTTGCCCGCCACTTCCGACAGGCCCGCGCCGAGGGCGAGGTTGTAACGGACGTAGGCGTGCTTGATGATCTTGGCGGCGTCGACGCCCTCCGGCACGACGATCGCCGTGACGGTGTCGGAGTTCCACTTGGGCTCCTTGGCGCAGGTCTTGAGGCCCCAGGCGGCGACCGCCTGGCGGGTGGCCTCACCGAGCACGGCGTGCCGGTGGTAGACGTTCTCCAGCCCCTCCTCGAACAGGCAGTCGAGCGCCTCGCGCAGGCCGTAGAGCAGCGGCAGCGGCGGGGTGTAGGGGAAGTAGCCGGTCGGGTTCGCCTTCCGCTGGTCGGCGTAGTCGAAGTAGACCTTGGCGAGGCGGTCGTTCTTGCCCGCCTGGCTCTCCGCGGCCTGCATGCCCTTCGGGCTGATGCAGGCGACGCCGAGGCCGGCCGGCAGCATCAGGCCCTTCTGGGAGCCGGCGATGGCCGCGTCGACCTTCCACTCGTCCGCGTAGAACGGCAGCGAGCCGATCGAGGACACGCCGTCCACGAAGAGCAGCGCCGGGTGGCCGGCCGCGTCGATCGCCTTGCGCACGGCGCCGATGTCGCTCGTGACGCCCGTGGCGGTCTCGTTGTGGACCACCATGACGGCCTTGATCTCGTGGTTCGTGTCGGCGCGCAGCGCCTCCTCGATCCGCTGCGGGTTCGCGCCCGTCCCCCAGGCCTCCTCCTGGACGATCACGTCGAGGCCGAGGCGCTGCGCCATGTCGATCCAGAGGTGGCTGAACTGGCCGAAGCGCGAGGACAGCACCTTGTCGCCGCGGGCGAGGGTGTTGCAGAGCGCGGATTCCCAGATGCCGGTGCCGCTCGACGGGAACAGGAAGATGGTGCCGTCGGTCGAGCCGAACACCTTCTTGGAATCCTCGAACAGGGGCTTCGTCAGCGAGGGGAAGTCGACCGAGCGGTGATCCTCGGACTGAACCATCATCGCGCGCAGCACGCGGTCCGGGATGTTGGTCGGGCCCGGCACGAAGAGATGGTTACGACCCGGCCGTCTCGTTGCCGCCATGTTGTGTCCTCCGATTTCCTAAACTCGTGGCCGGCCCGTCGGGCGGGACCAGGATGATGTCAGTGAGCCAGCGTCGCTCGTTTGTGGCCCGTCGTCGGGGCCCGTGGATGCCGTGACCGGAGGGGGCAGGTCCCTCGACCACGGGGGGTCGTCGGGCGGTCTCGGACGTGACGGTCCGGTTCTCGCGGATCCCGCCGCCTGGAACGGGCCGGGCCGGGTTGAGTGGCCGCACTCCATTCCGCCGACGTCGTCCGCCCCAGCTCAGATCATGGTGCCGCACGGAGCGGCGGACCGGCATGAGCCGGCCGCGTTCGCGGCATGTTCGCATGCCGGTCGCCTCCGATGGGCCGAGAGCCTCAATGCGTCGGTCCGGCCGCGCTTGCAAGCACTCCCGACGCCGTGTGGACACCTTCCTTCCTGCCGCGGTTGATCCCATTGGCCGTTTCCGGCACCGGGCGAGCCCGGTGGTCTCCTTGGCCACGATTATGACCGCCTTCGCCGAGGAAGGAAAACTCAAAAAACTTGGGCGGCCGTCCAAAAAATTTGTCGTGCACTGCAGCGTAAACCTGTGCAGTTGCTCACTCTTCTTCGGCGCTGCAACATGAAGTCCGGGCTGGCGTCATCAAACTGATACGGGAATCCGGTTTGGCTCCCCCGCGGGAATATCGCCGGGAGACGCTCGTGGCCGAAGATACGGAGAAGGCTGTGCGGGTCCGGACGCTCTTCCTGTCCGACATGCATCTGGGCACGAAGGGCTGCCAGGCCGGCCTCCTGCTCGACTTCCTCCGGGATTACGACGCCGACGAGATCTACCTCGTGGGCGACATCGTGGACGGCTGGCAGCTCCGCTCGGGCTGGTACTGGCCGCAGGCGCACAACGACGTCGTGCAGAAGCTCCTGCGCAAGGTCCGCAAGGGCTCGACCATCATCTACGTGCCGGGCAACCACGACGAGTTCCTGCGCGACTACATCGGCACGACCTTCGGCGGCATCGAGATCGCGGAGAGCCGGATCCACACGGCGGCGGACGGCAGGCGCTACCTCGTCATCCACGGCGACCAGTTCGACATGGTGGTGCGCCACGCCAAGTGGCTCGCCTATCTCGGCGACGGGGCCTACAGCCTCGCCCTGTCGGTCAACACGGTGCTCAACAAGGTGCGCCGCCGCCTCGGCCTCGCCTACTGGTCGCTCTCGGCCTGGGCGAAGCTGAAGGTGAAGAACGCGGTCAACTTCATCGGCAAGTTCGAGGAATTCCTGGCGGCCGAGGCGCGGCGCGTCGGCGCCGACGGGGTGATCTGCGGCCACATCCACCACGCGGCGAACCGCGAGATCGAGGGCCTGCGCTACCTCAACACCGGCGACTGGGTGGAATCCTGCACCGCCATCGTCGAGCATTACGACGGCCGCATGGAGGTGCTGCACTACCCGAGCCTCCTGCGGGCCCGCGACGCGGAAGCCGCCGCGGAGACGCGGCGGACGCAGGATGCGGCTCCGGGCCGGCGGGCCGTCGCGTGAGGCTCCTCATCGCCTCCGATGCCTGGCACCCGCAGGTCAACGGCGTCGTGCGCTCGCTCGAGCACATGGCCTCGGCCGGGCGCAGCCTCGGTTTCGACCCCGTCTTCCTGACGCATCAGGATTTCCCGTCCCTGCCCCTGCCGGGCTACCGGGAGATCCGCCTCGCCTACGCGACGCGGCGCAAGCTCGCGGCGCGGGTGGCCGCCATCGCGCCCACCCACGTCCATATCGCGACCGAGGGCACGGTGGGCTACGCGGCGCGCCGCTACTGCCTCGCGCACGAACGGCCCTTCACGACGAGCTATCACACCCGCTTCCCCGAATACCTCGCTGCCCGGGCCCCGGTGCCGCAATCCTGGAGCTACGCCTGGCTGCGGCGCTTCCACGGGGCGGGCAGCGGCACCATGGTGAGCACGTCCTCGCTGGAGCGCGAGCTGTCAGGCCGGGGCTTCACCAACCTGATGCGCTGGACCCGCGGCGTCGACACAGACCTGTTCCGGCCGCAGGATTCCGACGCGCTCGCCGGCCTGCCGCGCCCGATCTTCCTGTTCGTCGGGCGGCTCGCCGTGGAGAAGAACGTCGCCGCCTTCCTCGGTCTCGACCTGCCCGGCACGAAGGTCGTGGTCGGGGACGGCCCGGACCGCCAGCGCCTCGAGGCGCTGGCGCCGCAGGCGCGCTTCCTCGGCACGCGGACGGGTGCGGACCTGGCGCGGATCTACGCGGCGGCCGACGCCTTCGTCTTCCCGAGCCTCACCGACACGTTCGGCATCGTGCTGCTCGAAGCCCTGGCCTGCGGCCTGCCGGTCGCCGCCTACCCGGTGACCGGCCCCCTCGACGTCCTGAGTGAGACGGGCGCCGGCGTGCTCGGCGCCGATCTGCGGCAGGCCGCGCTCTCCGCCCTCGCGATCCCGCGGGAGCGCTGCCGCGAGGAGGCTCTGCGCTACACCTGGGCCGAGAGCGCGCGCCAGTTCTACACGAACGTCGAGCTCGCCCATCAGCGCGGCGCCCTGCGGAAGCGCGCGGCCAAGCGCCCGGCCGCAGGCATGGTGGAACTCGGCTGAGGCCGCGGCGGCGAGGCCGTGACGCCGACCGCCGATGATGCCAAGGAGAGGATTGCCACGTCCCTCACCCGAGCGTCCTGCGAGCCGGCCCCATGCCTCCCTTCGACCCCGCGCGCGCGGCGGAGTACCCCGCCGTCATCGGCTGCGACGAGGTCGGCCGGGGCGCGCTGTGCGGTCCGGTGGTGGTGGCCGCGGTCTGGTTCGACCCGACGGCGCTGCCGCCCGGGATCCTGGGGCGCCTTGACGACAGCAAGCGCCTGAAGCAGCCGCTGCGGGAGACCCTGGCGCCGCTCATCCGCGCGCATGCCCGCGTGGCCTTGGCGGCGGGGTCCCGCGCTCTCGTCGACCGGCTCAACGTGCGCGGGGCGACCCTCGACGCGATGGCGCGGGCGGTGGCCCGCCTCGGGCTCGACGCGCCCGTGTTGGTCGACGGGCGCGACGCCATCCCCGGGCTCGGGGAGACCTGCCGGGCCGTGATCGGCGGCGACCGGCTGGTGCCGCAGATCGCGGCGGCCTCGATCGTCGCCAAGACGCTGCGCGACGACCTGATGCGCGCGCTTGCCCGCCGCCACCCGCACTACGCCTGGGACCGGAACGTCGGCTACGGCACCGCCGCCCATCTGGCCGGTCTCGCGCGGCTCGGCCGGAGCCCGCACCACCGCATCAGCTTCACCCGCTCCCTCGGACCGGACCCTCGGACCTGAGGCGTCAGAACAGGCTGAGCTGCGCGCCCGGCGCCGCGAAGGCGTCGGCGTTCAGGGTGACGCGCTCCATCGCGTAGCCGAGCCGCGCCCTGGCGACCTGCATGCGGCGGGCGATCAGCTCCGCGTAGGCGCCCTGCCCGACCATGCGGCGCCCGAAGGCGGCGTCGTAGACCTTGCCGCCCCGCGCCTGCCGGATCAGGGAGAAGACGTGGCGGGCGCGATCGGGATAGTGCTCCGCGAACCAGTCGGAGACCAGGGCGTCGAGCTCGTGGGGCAGGCGCAGGAGCACATGGTTCGCTTCGCCCGCGCCGCGGGCCCGTGCCTCGGCGAGGATCGTCTCGATCTCGTGGTCGTTCAGCGAGGGGATGATGGGGGCCACGATCACCATTACGGGGATCCCGGCCGCGCTCAGCCGCTCGATCGCCTCCAGGCGCTTGCGCGGATGCGGCGCCCGCGGCTCCATCCGGCGCGCGAGGGCGGGGTCGAGCGTCGTCACCGAGACCGCGACCTTCACGAGACGATCCGCGGCCATGGCGCCGAGGATGTCGATGTCGCGCACCACGAGGTTCGACTTGGTGACGATGCCGACCGGGTGGCGGAAGCGGGCGAGCACCTCCAGCACGCTCCGGGTGATGCGGTGGGCTCGCTCGATCGGCTGGTAGGGATCCGTCGCCGTGCCGAGCGCGATCGTGCGCGGCGCATATCCGGGTGCCGAGAGCTCGCGCTCCAGGAGGCGCGCAGCGTCGGGCTTGGTGAAGAGCCGCGTCTCGAAATCGAGGCCCGGCGAGAGGCCCGCATAGGCGTGGTTCGGCCGCGCGAAGCAGTAGATGCAGCCGTGCTCGCAGCCGCGATAGGGGTTGATCGAGCGGTCGAACGGGATGTCGGGCGAGGCGTTCCGGGTGATGATGTGGGAGGCCCGCTCAGGCAGGACGTGGGTGCGCAGGCGCGGCCTCTCCACGGGCTCCCAACCGTCGTCGAAAGCCTCCCGGCTCAGGCGCTCGAAGCGGCCGTCGGGGTTTGCCGTGGCGCCGCGCCCGCGCCGGGAGGCGGCCTCCACCGTCGTCCCGGCGAGCCGGCGCGAGGCGTGGGGGTCGGTGCCGTCCCGGAATCGTCCCAGGTCGTTGGACATGTGGTGAAATCTCGCGAGGCTTTCCGGGCGTCCGAATAGAACATAAAGCGAACACGCGCGAGTCCGCCTGCCCGAATGTCGGACATTTGCTGTGCATTCCGCCCCGATGCGGGGCCGCAACGCCGCGCGTCGCGCAAACGGCTGTCGCATCCCACGGAAAATGGTCTATGGGCGCGCATGATCTCCGCCCTGACCTACGTGGCGCGACCGGCAGATCCGGACACGATCGATCGCCTTGCGGACACTCTCGGCGCCCTGGTGACCGGTGTGGCCGCGGGACTGATCGGCGACGCCGTGATCATCGCGGCCGCGCCGCATGAGACCGTGGCCGCGGTCGCCGAGGCCACGGGGGCCGCGCTCGTGGTGCGGCCGCGCGGCGCCTCGCCCTGGGCGGCGGGCGCCAAGGCCGCCCGGCGCGAGTGGGTGCTGTGCCTCGAATCGGGCGACGTCCCGGCCGAAGGCTGGATCCGCACGCTCGACCGCTTCGTCAACACCGCGCGGCCGGACGTCGCCCTGGCCCGGCTGCGCCGGCCCCATGCGAACCTGCCGGTGCGCCTCGCGACGAAGGGCGAGAGCGTCCTCGGCGCCAGCGCCCCCCGGCCCGGCGACCTCGTCCGCCGCGAGCGGCTGGTGGCCGGCCCGAACTTCTCGCCGCGGCTGAAGCCGCGCCTGCTCCTGGCGCGGCTGGAGCGGGCCTGAGCCGCCCTCAGGCCACGACGGAAGCTCCGCGGCGCAGGTGCTCGTCGAGGCGGGGCATGATCTCGACGAAGTTGCAGGGCCGGTGCCGGTAGTCGAGCTGCTGGGCAAGGATGCCGTCCCAGGCATCCTTGCAGGCACCGGGCGAGCCCGGCAGGACGAAGACGTAGGTGGCGTTGACCACCCCGGCGGTTGCCCGCGACTGCAGGGTCGAGGTGCCGATCTTGTCGTAGGAGATTCGGTGGAACACCGCCGAGAAGCCGTCCATGCGCTTCTCGAAGAGCGGCTCCAGAGCCTCGGGCGTCACGTCGCGGCCGGTGAAGCCGGTCCCGCCCGTGGTGATGACGACGTCGATGCCGGGATCGCGCGACCACGCCTCGACCTGAGTGCGGATCGCCGCCACCTCGTCCGGCACGATGGCGCGGGCCGCGAGGCGATGGCCCGCATCCGTGAGGCGCTGCACCAGCGTGTCGCCGGACCGGTCGTCCTCCGGGCGCCGCGTGTCGGACACCGTGAGCACGGCGATCGAGAGCGGTATGAAGCTGCGCGAGGCGTCGGAGGCGGGCATGGTTCTGGCTCGCAGGAACGCGTGGGCTGGAGGCCGGGAGGATGCCCCCGGCTCGAAGGATCAGATAGGCTCGGCGGGCAGGCGTGGGAAGTTCGGCCGGGAAAGGGCTTCTTCAACCACTGTGCGTTCAGGATGCGAGATCTGAGACCCGCGATGCAGCCCCGCCCGTACCAGCCGTGAAGCGCCCTTCCGACGATCTCGCAGACGGCGCGCACGCGGCCGTGCCCGCCGCCGGCCGGCCACGGC
This sequence comes from Methylobacterium oxalidis, assembly GCF_007992195.1. GTDB lineage: Bacteria > Pseudomonadota > Alphaproteobacteria > Rhizobiales > Beijerinckiaceae > Methylobacterium > Methylobacterium oxalidis. The sequence continues at coordinate 157,324 of NZ_BJZU01000004.1, forward strand.
CGGCGCACGGCGTGGCGGATTGGCCTCGGGGTGGGCATCGCTCCGCACCGGAGCGTCCGGACACGCTGCCCGACGGGCGGCCCTGGCCGCGGCTGCGCGTCGTCACCATCGCCGACGGATCGGAGGTTGGCCTCGCCGACACGCTCGCCTCGGTCCTCGCCCAGGCCTATCCGGAGGCACGCCACGACGTGCTGCCCGCGGGCGCGGCGATCGCGGAGGCGTTCGGCACCGAGGCGGATGAGGCGGGGGCCGGCCACGCCCTGATCCTGCGGGCGGGCGACATGCTCGCGCCCGGAGCCCTCGTCGCCCTGGCGCTCGAGGCGGCGTTGACGGGTGCCGCCGCGGTGGCGGGCCTGCGCGTCCTCTACGGGGAGACCGTCCTCGGCCTCGATGCCGCCTCCCTGCGCGGGGCAGCCGCCGGGGACGACGCCCTCCCCTCCGGCAGCGAGATCCTGTTCGACCTCGCGCGTGTCGGAAGGGCCGCGAACCTCGCGGAGCCGGCCGCCCTGTGGGCGCAACTCGCGGCCTCCGGCGCGCCGCTCGCGCGGATCGGGCGGCCCGTCCTCCTGCAGCGCGCGAGCGAGCCGCCCGCGAGCGGCGCTAGCCTGTCGATCGTGTCGCTCACTGGAACCGGCCACCGTGGCGGGGCGGGCATCGCGCAGCGCCGCCTCGGCGAGGCGCTGAGCCTCGCGGGCCATCGCTTGGCGCACGTGGCGCTCACGGATGAATCACCGGCCGCCGCGGCCGAGTGGGCCGACCGCTTCCCCCGCGCCGAGGCCGCGATCCGCGACTTCGCACCGGACCTCGTCATCGCCGGCAACCTTCATGGGGCGACCCGCAGCCTCGACATTCTCGGGCGCCTCCGCTCGGAGAGCCCGGTCGCCGTGGTGCTCCACGACTTGTTTCCGCTCACCGGTCGCTGCGCCTACCCGAAGGGCTGCACCCGGATCGTCACGGGGTGCGACGCCGCCTGCCCGACGCCCGACGAGTACCCGCAGCTCCGGCGCGGGCGCATCGCCGCCGAGCACACCCGAAAGCGCACATTACTCGCTGGAGCCGCCGGGCCGCTGCTGCTTGCCAATTCCGACTGGACGGCGGAGCAGGCGCGGGGTCACGCGCCGGGGTCGGCCGTCGCGCGCGTCGCCCTGGCCTTTCCCACCGGCGTTTTTGCCCCCGGCGACCGGCGGGGGCTTCGCCATCGCCTCGGCCTGCCGGGCGACGACGTGCTGATCCTGTTCTCCGCGGTGATCGTCGACGCGCCCGACAAGGGTGTCGCCGACCTCGTCGCCGCGCTCCGGTCCGTGGCGGGCCCGGGAGTGGGATTCGTGGCGATCGGCCGGCTCGACGATCCGGCGCGCCTCGGCCTGCCGAACCTGTACGCGCCCGGCCCGATCGCCGAGGAGGCGGATCTCGCCGCCTGGTATGGCGCCTGTGACCTGCACGTCACCGCGAGCCGGCTGGAGACCCTCGGCCAGACGCCGATCGAGGCAGGGCTGTGCGGCACGCCGACCCTCGCCTACCGGGCGACCGGCCTCACCTCCGCCGTCATCGACGGGGTGAGCGGGCGGCTGGTGCCGGAGGAGCCCGGCGCCCTCGCCGCCGCCCTGAAGGATCTCGTCGCGGACGGGGCCGCCCGCCAGCGTCTCGGCGCCTTCGGCCGGATCACCCTGGAGAGCCGCTTCAGCCACGCGGCGGCGGCGATGTCCCTCGACGAGGCCCTCACCGGCGCCGGTCTCCTGCCGCCCCGGGCCGGGCGCGTGCGCTTCGCCCCCGAGATGCTCGCCCGCTTCGCCCTCGCCGCCGAGCGGGACGGCGGCTCGGGCGGTACCGTCGATGCTCTCTCTCCTCCGTTCGTCCGTCGCCTGAGGCGCGCGAAGCACGCCGTCCTCGGCCGCAACCTCCCCTTCTGGATGCGCCGGGGCCTCTACCTCGCGGCACGGATGCGCGGCGCCCTGCGCCGGGCGGAGCGCCTGGCGTGAGCGCGCGCCGCATCTACGTCGACCAGACCCACATCCGCGGCCATGTCACGGGCATCGAACGGGTCGCCCGCGACCTGTTCGCAGCGGACCTCCTCGATCCCCACGACGTCCGCTTCGTGAGGAGCCGCGGCCTGCCCGGGATGCTGGCCGCCCAGCAGGTCGGCCTGCCCTGGAGGGGCCTGACCGACCGGGATGCCCTCGTCATCCTCCCGGGCTTCCCGCCCGGTCCCCTGTGCGCGGCACTCGGCGAGCGCTGCATCCTCTACGTCCACGACATCTTCCTGATGACCCGCCCGCAGGATCTGAACTGGAAGAGCAGGCTCTACATGGCGCCGAGCTTCGCGCTCGCGACGCGCTACGTCCGGCGCTTCCTCGTCAACTCGCGCACGACGGGGCGCGACCTGCGGCGCATCTGCCGGCGGGATGCCCTCGTCGCCCTGCTGCGGCCTGCCGTCGGCGACGTGTTCGGGCTCGCCGGCCTGCCCGACCGGCACCGCGCCCCTGCGCCCGGCGAACCCCTGCGCCTCCTCGCTCTCGGCACGATCGAGCCGCGCAAGAACTATCCGGCCGCCATCGCCATCGTGGCGGCTCTCAACCGGATGGGCGTGCCGGCCGAGCTGCACCTCGTCGGCCGCGTCGGCTGGGGCCGCCACGCTTTCCTCGACGCGCCTCCACCCTTCCTGACGTGCCACGGCTACGTGGACGATGCGGGCGTGCGCCGCCTCGTCGAGAGCAGCCACCTCCTTCTCTCCACCTCGAAGGCGGAAGGTCTCGGGCTGCCGCTCCTGGAGGTGCAGCACGGCGGCCTGCCCGTCGCCGCGCCGGTCGGTCCCGTGTTCGAGGAGGTGCTGGGAGAATCCGGCCTCCATCTGGATCCGGACGATCCGGAGGGCGCTGCGGGGGCCGTGGCGGCCTGGGTGGCCGAGGGCCGACTGGCCGCAGCGGCGCGGGCTGCTCGCCGCAACGTCGCTGCGTGGAACACAGAGGCAACGCGGGACGCGACTCGATTTCGCGACTTCCTCGTCCGCGGGATGGCCGCCTATGCGGAGGGCGGCACTGTTGCGACAACGTGAAGCTGCGGAAATCATAATTTCGCGATTTCACGCGATCAGGAGTGGCAGCCGGATTAATCTTAATCGTCGGTAACTGCTGATGACCTGACGTTTGCACTGCGATGACTCGCGCCTCACAAGACATTCGTGGCGCGAGGTGATCTATCTCTTCGGCATGACGGTTGCGATTGGTTGATCGTTCGTCACCGTTAGCGGAGACACCGTGCCGATTCGGTACGGCACGCCCACAGGACGGGTCCGACGAGGCCAAGCGTTGCCCCTGCGCGTGCCGGGGGCGGACAGGTCAGGGACGAGGCAGATGTTCGACTTCGCGACACCCATTCGCGGCGAGCCGGTTCAGGTTGTCCTCCAGCACTCGGAGAGTGCCGGGCCGAGCCTGCGCACCGTCGCCCGGCGCCTCTGGGGCGGGCTGAGCTTCATCCTGCTCGGCGGCCTGTTCATGCTGGCCGTGGCGGTGGCCGTGATGGGCCTGCTGACCCCGAGCTACACCTCGACCATCCAGATCCTGATCGACCCTTCCGATCTCCGGGTCGTCGAGAACGAGATCAGCGCCCGCACGCCGCAGGCCGATGCCGGCGTCTCGATCGCCGAGAGCCAGGTGCGGGTGATCCAGTCGGACAACGTGCTGCGCCGGGCCGTCGCCAAGGTCGGCCTCGCCGAGGACGACGAGTTCGTGAAACCGGATTCGAACAATCCGGTCATCGTCGGCCTGAAACGCGCTCTCGGCATGACGCCGCCGCCGGCGAGCCGCGACCCCGTGAACCTCGCCCTCGACACCCTTCGCCTGAAGCTCACCGTGCGCCGGGCCGAGCGCACCTTCGTGATCGAGGTCGCCGTCCAGTCGCGCGATCCCGAGAAGGCGGCCCGCATCGCGAACGCGATCGGCGACGCCTATTTCGCGGAGGAAGCAGGCGCCCGCACCGAGGCGGCGCGCCGCGCCTCCGACGCACTCTCCGCCCGGCTGAACGCCCTGCGCCAGGACGTCGAGGCGGCCGAGAGCAAGGTCGTGCGCTACCGTGAGGAGAACCACCTCGTCGCCTCGTCCGGGCGCCTCCTCACCGACCAGCAGCTCGGCGACCTGAACCAGCAGCTCGTCACCGCCTCGATCAAGACGGCGGAGGCCCGCTCGCGCCTTGAGCAGGCCCGCAAGATGAAGGTCGGCGACGCCGGCACGGCGCTGCCCGAGATGCTGCAATCCCTCGAGATGCAGGCTCTGCGGCAGCAATACGCCACGCTCTCCCGCAACACCGCCGAACTCGCGACGCGCCTCGGCGAGCGCCACCCGGCCATGGCGGAGCAGTACGCCCAGCAGCGCGATCTGCAGCGCCTGATCCAGCGCGAGAAGGAGCGCATCATCGAGACGACACAGAAGGACTACGACCGCGCCGCCGCGAGCGAAGCCGCCATCCAGAAGAACCTGGAGCGGGTGAAAACGGAGAACGCCGCGAGCGACCGCGCCAATGTCGGGCTGCGGGAACTGGAGCGGGCGGTCGAATCGCGCCGCGGCATCTACGAGACCTTCCTGCGCCGCTCCCGCGAGGCCAGCGAGCAGGAGCGCCTGAACAACACCAACGTGCGGATCATCTCACCGGCGACGCCGGCCCGCGAGCGGACATGGCCGCCCTCGCCCAAGATCGTGCTGCCGGTGGCCCTGCTGCTCGGCCTGCTGCTCGGTGCCGGCATCGCGCTCATGCTCGGCGCCGACCGGGACCGGCGCCAGGCGCAGCGCCGGAGCGTGCCCGCGCCGGCCCCCGCACCGGCCCGAGCCCGCAGCTTCCGGGCGGCCGATGCCTGAGACCGGACGCGACGCCACGGGCGGGATGCCGGAATGCCGGGCGAGCCTGCGCCTGTTCGGCCTCGACTTCTCCACCGGCGGACCCGACGAGATCATCGCAGAGGCGGCGGCCCGCTCCGGCAGCGCCCCCCGCCTCGTGGTGACGGCGAATGTCGACCACATCGTCCTCCTGTCCGAGCACGCGGCCTTCCGGGCGGCCTACGAGAGCGCCGCGGTGCGCACCCTCGACGGCATGCCGCTCGTCTGGTTCTCGCGCCTCATCGGGCGGTCGGGCGCCCGGCGCGTGACCGGGCACGACCTCCTCACCAGCGCCCTCTCGGCGCCTGCGGACCCGCGGGCCCGGATCTTCCTGGTCTGTCCGAACGCTCTCGTCGGCGAGCGCCTGCGGGCGCGGCTCGTGCGCCGCGGTCACGCCGAGGCCGGCGTCGCAGTCGCGGTGCCGCCCTTCGGCTTCGAGGACGACGCGGCCTACGGGCGCCATCTCGCGGAGCGGGTGCGGACGCACGGCACCACCCTCCTCGTCATGGGCGTCGGCGCGCCGAAATCGGAGATCTGGGTCCACCGGCAGGGCGCGGCGCTCGGCGCCCCCGTGACACTCGCTGTCGGGGACGCGCTCAGCGTCGCGGCCGGTCTCGTACCGCGCGCGCCGCTCCTGATGCAGCGCACCGGCCTCGAGTGGCTGTTCCGTTTCCTGCACGCGCCGCAACGCCTGTTCTGGCGCTACTTCGTCCGATCCTGGCGGTTCCTGCGCATCGCCGCGCAGGATCTCGCGGAGTCGGGCAAGGCCGCGGCGCCCCGGGCGTGAGGCGGTGAGCCTCTACCTCGCCCTCAAGTTCCTGCACCTGCTCGGCGCCACGATCCTCCTCGGCACCGGGACGGGCATCGCCTTCTTCATGCTGATGGCGCACCTGAGCCGGGATGCGGCGTTCGTGGCCGGAACCGCCGGCATCGTCGTGGTCGCGGACGCGCTCTTCACGGCAACGGCGGTGGTCGCGCAGCCGGTCACGGGTTATCTCCTCACTCGCGAGACCGGCATCGGCCTCGGCGAGGGGTGGGTGGCGCTCTCCCTCGGGCTCTACGTCACCGCGGGTCTGTTCTGGCTGCCCGTGGTCTGGATACAGGCCCGCATGCGCGACCTCGCCGCAGCCGCCGCGCGGGCCGGCGCGCCACTTCCCGCAGCCTACAACCGGCTGTTCCGGATCTGGTTCGCCTGCGGCATCCCCGGCTTCGGCTCGGTCATGGCCATCGTCTGGCTGATGGTCGCGAAGCCGGCGCTCGGCGGGTGAGCATGGACGCCTCCGCACGCATCGCCATCCTCGGGGCTTCGGGCCTGATCGGGCAGGGTCTCGCCGAGGCGCTCGGGCGCGAAGGGTTCGCCGTTACGGCCATCGCGCGCCGTTTCACGCCGGCCCAGACCGAAGCCTTCGGCGCGGGGGCGATCTGCTGCCCCATCGTCGATCTCGGCGAGCCCGAACTCGGAGCGCTGCTGGCCGAGCATCGGCCGGACCTCGTCGTGAACTGCCTCGGTGTCCTGCAGGACGGCCCGCGGGGCTCGACCCAGGACGTCCACGGCGGCTTCGTCGGTCGGCTGCTCCGGGCGATCGGAGCGCAGGGCCGGTCGATCCTGCTCGTCCACGTCTCGATTCCCGGAGACCCCGACGAGGACGAGACCGCGTTCAGCCGGACGAAGCGGGAGGCCGAGCGCCTGATCGCGGACGCGGCCTGCCCCTCGGTCATCCTCCGGCCCGGCTTCGTGATCGGTCCGGCCGCCTTCGGCGGCAGCGCCCTGATCCGCGCGCTCGCCGCGGCTCCGCTCGACCTGCCCGAGGCGGTCGCGAAGCGGCCGTTCGCCGCAACGGCGATGGCGGACATCGTGCGTACGGTCTCGACGGTCGCCCGGCGCTGGCAGGCAGGCGAGCGGGACTGGCACGCGGTCTGGGACCTCCTGGAGGAACGCCCCTCGCGGGTCGGGACGGTGATCGATGGCATACGGCTGCGCTTGGGCGGCCCGCGGCCGCGCATGACGCTGCCCACCTGGCTCCTGAGCGTCGGCGCCCGGCTGGGCGACGCGGCGGCGATGCTCGGCTGGTCGCCCCCCGTCCGGACGACGGCAATGCGCGAGATGATGCGCGGCGTCAGAGGCGATCCGGGACCGTTCATCGCCGAGAGCGGGATCCGGCCGGCCCCGCTGCCGCAGATTCTCGCGGACCTGCCGCCGACGGTCCAGGAGCGCTGGTTCGGTGGTCTCTACCTGCTGAAGCCGCTCGTCATCGGCGGCCTCGCCGTGTTCTGGGCCATGTCGGGGCTGATCGCGCTGGTTCCAGCTTTCGATGCCGCCGCCGCTATCCTCACGGCAAGGGGTTTTCCGGACGGCCTCGCCCGCTTCATCACGCTCGTCACGAGCCTCGCCGACATCGCGGTCGGCCTCGCGATCGCGCTCCGCCGAACCTGCCGGGCCGGGCTCGTCGCGGGCATCGCCCTGTCGCTGTTCTACATGGCCGGTGCGGCGATCCTCGCGCCGTCCCTCTGGATCGAGCCGCTCGGCGCCCTCGTTAAGACCGGCCCGGCGGTCATCCTGATGCTCGTGGCGCTGGCGACGCTGGACGAGCGCTGAGGCCGGCGCCTCAGCCCGCGGCGAACAGCTCGGGCCGGCGCAGGCGGAGGGCCTGGACGAGAACCAGGGTCTTCATGTCGTTGAGCTCGCCACGGTCGCTCATGGCGGCGAGATCCGCGAGCGGCACCTCGTGAACCGTGATCGCCTCGTGCTCGGAAGCGAGGCCACCGCCGGGTCCGGTGCGGTCGGCGGCCGTGAAGGCAGCGAGGAACAGATCCATCTGCTCCGTCGAGATGCCCGGCATGCTCCAGGCGCGCACCACCCGCTCCAGGGAGCCGAGGGCGATGCCTGTCTCCTCGAACACCTCGCGCCGCGCACCGTCCTCCGGCTCACCTTCGTCGAGGAGGCCGGCCGGCGCCTCCAGGAGGTCCGGAACTCCGTCGGCGTAGAAGGGCGCTGCGCGGAACTGCGAGATCAGCACGGCGACGCGGCGCTCTGGATCGTAGGGCAGCACACCGACCGCGCGGCCGTGATCCTCGATCTCCCGCTTGATCGGGGTGCCGTCGGGCATCGTGACCTCGGCGACGAGGAAGCGGCTCCAGCCGTCGTGCACGGTGCGCGTGCCGCGAATGATGGGGGCCATGCCGAGATCTCCGCCGGGCCCGTTGCCCCGGGCCTCCGAATCCGGCCTCTAGGAGACTGTTGCCGCAGGAATGAGGCGGCCCTTATCCGCCGTCCCGACAAATCGTGAAGCGGAGCGTCTCGCCGAGCCGCTCCTGCGCGTCGAGGCGCGCGCCCTCCTCGCGCACGAGGTTCGGGATGTCGATCGCCGACATCGGATCCGTGCAGGCGACGACGAGGCGCCGACCCGGCGCGAGGCCGCGCAGGACCTTGCGGGTCCGCAGGACCGGGAGCGGGCATTTGAGGCCCCTCAGATCCAGCTCGATCATGCTGCCGACGTCTACCTGATCGCTCACACGAAAACCCCGCCGGGGCGCTTGCCTTCGGCGGGGTGTCTAGACGATGGCGGCGGCCGCGTCAGGCGGAGCGGCGCGCCTGTCCGGTCTCAGTAGCCCCAGCCGTAAGCCGGGTAGCCGTAGCCATAGCCGTAGGACGGGTAGCTGTACCCGTAGCCGTAGGCCGGGTAGCCGCCGTAGCCGGCGCCGTAATAGCCGTCGTAGTAGCCGTAGCGGGGTGCGGAGCTGGCCGCGATGGCGCCGCCGATGATGCCGAGGGCCGCACCGGCCGCCAGCGCACCGCCGACGCCGCGGCGGTAGCCGTAACCGCGATAGCCGTAGCCGCGGTAACCGATGCCGCGGTAGCCGCCGTAATAGCCGCCGCCGCGCCAGCGAACCTGGTCGACGTTTCCGGCCGGACCGCCTACCTGCGACGAGGAGAGGGCCGGCAGCGGAGCGGCCTCGGCAGCGGTGAAGGAACCTGCAGTCATGCCGATCGCGGCAGTGCCGGCGAGGGCGAGGGTCATGATGCGGGACATGCGGACGAACTCCTGAGTCGAAGCCTTAGTGCCCTAGGAACGACGTCGCTCCGCTTCCGTTCCGCCGGCCGTGAGTTCCCCGGCAATCTCCGGGTGCCTTCACGCACATGTGTACGGTCCAGCCTCCGGTAGGGCGGCGCCGCACGATCCTGGCAGGCTGGCGCGACCCTGTCGAAGGGTCAGAACACGCACTCCGCGAAGGCAGGTGAGACCGAGCGCCGCCAAGGGCCTTCGTAATCGGCGAGGTGATCCTCGGCCTCGGTGCGGCCCGCCGCGACGATCGCCTCCAGCGGCTGCAGGTACACGGTCTCGTCCCGTCCCGCGGCGTCGCGACGCGCCCGTGCCTGGAGTCCGGTGCGGGCGATCGTGAGCGCCTCGGCCGCCACCTCCCCGAGGCTGCGACCAGCGATGGGCGTGGCGAGGCCGAGGCGCGGCACCGTGGCCCGCACCGCCTCGCGCTCCGCCTCGGTCCAGTCCTTCGCCAGGTCGAGCGCGGCGTCGAGGGCGGCCTCGTCGTAGAGGAGTCCGGTCCAGAAGGCAGCCTGCGCCGCGATCATCGCGGGGCCGCCGACATCGGAGCCGCGCATCTCGAGGAATCGCTTCAGGCGCACCTCCGGAAACGCCGTGGAGGCGTGGTTCGCCCAGTCGGAGACGGTGGCGAATTCGCCCGGCAACTGGGGCAGCTTGCCGGCCATGAGGTCGCGGAACGAAGCGCCCGCGACGTCGTGGTAGGTGTCGCCACGCTTCACGAAGTACATCGGCATGTCGAGCAGCCAGTCGACATAAGCCTCGTAGCCGAAGCCGGGCTTGAACGCCTCGGGCAGCATGCCGGTGCGGTCGGCGTCGGTGTCGCGCCAGATCTCGGAGCGGCGGGAGAGAAATCCGTTCGGCCGCCCGTCCGTGAACGGCGAGTTGGCGAACAGCGCGGTCGCCACCGGCTGGAGCGCCAACGAGGCGCGCATCTTGCGCACCATGTCGGCCTCCGAGCAGAAGTCGACGTTCACCTGCACGGTGGCTGTGCGCAGCATCATGTCGAGGCCAAGCGAGCCGACCTTCGGCATGTAGGCCGCCATGATGCGGTAGCGGCTCTTCGGCATCACGGGCGTCTCCTCCCGCGTCCATCTCGGGCTCATACCGAGGGTGAGGAAGCCGATGCCGTGGGGCTCGGCGGCGCGGGCGACCGCGTCGAGATGCTCCTGCAATTCCCGCACGGTGGCGTGGACGTCGGGCAGGGGCGCGCCGGAGAGCTCGAACTGGCCGCCCGGCTCGATCGAGATCGCCCCGCCCTCGGCGCCGGCCAACCCGATGATGTTGCCGGAATCGACGATGGGCTCCCAGCCCGTCTCGCGAGCGACGCCTTCGAGGAGTGCGCGGACGCCGTGATCGCCCGCGTAAGGAACGGGGGCGCCGCCGTCGCGGTAGAACGGGATCTTCTCGTGCTCGGTGCCGATCGCGAACTGCTCGCGCGGCTTCTCGCCGGCGGCGAACCACGCGATCAGCTCGGCGCGCCTGGTCAGCGGGGTCGTGTCGGACGTATCGCGCGCCATGCGCTGCCTCGTCGTGCGGGATCGTTCGGGGGAAAGAGAGGCGCGCCGGTCATGCGTGCGGTCGAGCCCTTCGATCGGATGTCGTGTCCTTAATCCAGCCCGCGAGGCGCGACAACGCGAGGAACGGGCGCCGCCGCGCGTCCCGGTGTGCGCCCGCGCACGCTGGACCGGGCTCAGCGGGCGTCGCCGAGGACCGCCTGGACGAGGGCCAGCACCGCCACGGCCGCCGTGTCGGCCCGCAGGATCCGAGGTCCCAGCGACAGGGCCACGGTGTTCGGCCGGGCCGCGATGAGGGCCCGCTCGTCCAGCGCGAAGCCGCCCTCGGGCCCGACGAGAACGGCGAGCGGCGGCGGGGCGGCCGGATCCGCAGCGCCGCGCAGGGCCGCGATCGGATCGGAGACGGGAGCGTCCTCGTCGCAGAAGACGAGCAGGCGCTCGGGCGCGAGGTCGGCGAGCGCGGCCGGCAGGCGCACCGCCTCCGGCAGGTCCGGGATCGCGAGGATGCCGCACTGCTCGGCCGCCTCGATCGCGTTGGCGCGCAGCCGCTCGGCGTTGATGCGTTCGCCCTGCGTGTAGCGGGTGAAGACCGGGCGTATCGTGCCCGCCCCCATCTCGACGGCCTTCTGGGCGAGATAGTCGAGGCGCGCGCTCTTCAGCGGCGCGAACAGGTAGTGAAGGTCGGATGACTTGGGCTGGGTCCGCGTCCGCTCCTCGAGGACGAGGTCGGCGCTCTTGCGGCCGGTGGGGTCGAGGCGGGCGCGCCACTCGCCGTCGCGCCCGTTGAAGACGAGGATCATATCCTCGGGCTTCCGACGCAGCACGGTGAGGAGGTAGTTCGCCTGCGCCCGGTCGAGGGGCAGGCGCGCGCCCGATCCGAGATCCGTCTCGACGAAGAGGCGGGGAGCGGTGAAGTCGTAGGCGGCCATGAGGGCGAAGTCGCGCGTGCGGCCGGCGCTGTCAACGCGCCCGAAGAAGCGTTGCAAAAACGTTACGCCCCGCCTCATTCGGCGATTTGCCCACGCCCGATCGCGCGCGCCGGTTTGCGGCTCGAATGACGCCACATTCTCATGCAGAACCGAGCCCAAGCAGAACGGAACGATCCCGGTCCCGCCCTGGAGAGTCGATCGCGCATCTGTCGCGGACGGGGCAGCGGACCGAAGACCGACGCCTAGAGGGAAGACGGCATGCTCACGAAAACCATCGCCACGCTGACCGGCGCGATCACGGGTGTCGTCGTCCTCGGCGGCGCCGCGCTCGCGCAGGCCCCTGAGTGCGGCGCGATCCAGCAGACGCTGAAGACCCGCCAGGAGCTCGTGGCGAAGGCGAACGCGGCCTCGCAATCGAAGAAGAAGATGACGCCGCAGGAGGCATGTGCCCTGTTCGGCAAGCTGCAGTCGAACGGTGCCGACGGGCTGAAGTGGATCGCCGCCAACAAGGAATGGTGCTCGATCCCCGATTCCTTCGCCGAGGGCTTCAAGGCCGACCACGTGAAGGTCTCGGGCATCCGCACCAAGATCTGCTCGGTGGCCGCCCAGGCGGCGAAGATGGAGGCGCAGGCGAAGGCTCAGGCTGCGGCGGGCGGCGGCATGCCGGGCGCCGGCGGCCTCCTCGGCGGACCCGGCCTGACCGGCTCCTTCAAGATGCCACAGGGCGCGCTCTGAGCGCCCTTGCCCGGACCGCACGTCGTCTCATCACGGATAGGCGCCGCGCCTGAGCGCAGCGCTGCTCCGCCCCGCGACCGCTTCCCGGGACAGCGCGTGGGGGCGCCTTCGTAAGCGGCCTCCTGCCCCCGCGAGCCCTGAAGCCCGCCTGCGAGGCTGCCGAGCCGGAATTCGGCCTTCGGCTGGTGAGCCGGCGGGGCCGCGTCATACACGGGGGTGGCCTCGGCCGGGCAACGCGCGCATACCCGTTCCGCGCAGAAGCCCCTGCCCGCCCTCGAAGCTCCGCGATGACCGCCCGCGCGTCGATGTCCCGTCCTTCCCCCCGCCCCGGTTGGCCGTGAGCGATCTCTCCGTCGAGAACGGCCGTGTCGCCGACGCTGTGGCGGGACATTGGGTCGATCGCCTCGCACCCCGGCGCGCGCGGCCCTACCTGCGGCTCGCGCGGATCGACCGGCCGGTCGGCTGGTGGCTGCTGCTTCTGCCGTGCTGGTGGTCGGCGGCGCTCGCGGCAGGCCGGGACGGGAGCCTCTACCCCGATCCCTGGCATCTCGCCCTGTTCCTGATCGGCGCGGTCGCGATGCGGGGCGCGGGCTCGACCTACAACGACATCGCCGACCGCGACCTCGACGCGCAGGTGGAGCGCACGCGCTCCCGCCCTCTTCCCTCCGGCCAGGTGAGCACGAAGGCGGCCGCCCTGTTCCTTCTCGCCCAATCCTTGGTCGGGCTGGCCGTGCTGCTGCAGTTCAACGCGACCGCCGTCGCCGTGGGCATGGCCTCGCTGGTGCCGGTCGTGATCTACCCGTTCATGAAGCGGGTGATGTCGATGCCGCAGGCCGTGCTCGGCCTCGCCTTCGCCTGGGGCGCGCTGATGGGCTGGGTCGCCGTGTTCGGGCGGCTCGATCCGCCGGCCCTGCTGCTCTACGCCGGCGCGGTCGCGTGGGTGATCGGCTACGACACGATCTACGCGGTGCAGGACATCGAGGACGACGAGATCGCCGGGATCCGGTCCTCGGCGCGGCTGTTCGGGCAGCGGCTGCGCCTCGCGGTGGGGCTCTGCTACGGGGCGGCGGTGCTGCTCGCCGGGCTCGCCGCCCACGCGGCCGGCGCCGGTGCGGCGGGTTTCGCCGGGATCGCGCTGTTCGCGGCCCATCTCGGACGGCAGGTGCTGAAGCTGCGCGAGCGCGACGGGCGGGGGGCGCTCGCCCTCTTCCGCTCGAACCGCGACGCGGGGCTGATCCTGTTCGCGGGCCTCGCCGCGGACGCCCTCTTCAGGAACTGGCCCGGCTGAATCCGCTCACGAGCGGGCGATGATCTCCTGCTCGCCGCGGTGGATCAGCGGGCGCACCGGCAGGCGGCCGGTCTTGCGGCGCACGAGGAAGCGGGGGCGGCGCCCGCCGAGGAGGCCGCAGCGGCGGCGCATCCGGGTGGTGCCGAGTGCGAGCCGGCCGATCAGCGAGGAGACGGGGCTCAGGCCGCCGTCCTCGCGCACGATCATCCGCGGCAGGCCGGTCCGGTTCGAGAGGTCCCGCCAGACCGCGACCACGTCCTCCTCCGCGAACGGTCCGAGCCGCGAGGCCACCTCGCCCTGCCCGTCGACGAGCAGGAGGTCGAAACGGTCCTCGCCGCAGCTCTCGGCGGCGTCCGCAGCGAAAGCGAGGGCGATCCCGGCGAGCCGAGCGGCGCCGGGCAGGGTGCCGAGGATCGGGAGCGGCGAGGCGACGAAGGCAGGAGACTTCGCCGAGGCCGGGTCGAGGCTGTGCGCGTTCATGCTCTGATAAGTGTTCATCTGCCTGACGCCCTGATGCAAGTGGCGATCTCTGTCGGATCGTCCGTTATGCCAAGCAAAATCGCGTCGAACCTCCTCAGACCACCTTAAGAGTGAGCGTTAAGCGTTCGTGGAGAGCCGCCTGATGGCCGGAATGCTCAACGCTTCCTTGCACAGAACGGCGCAAAGACGGCGTATCCCATTCTGCGTCGCGCTGCTTGTGACGAATCGGGTCGCGACCTAGTTTCAGCTTGCGCAACGCACGGGCCATGCCGCACCCTCGGCGGGGAGCCTCCCGCCATCGGAAGCGGCGACCGCCCGACCCGCCGCCTGCACGACGCCGCCTTGGGCCCGTGCGGGCAGACCGCCCCGTCCGACCCGGTTCTTCATGCCCGACACGATGTCCTCCGAGGCCGCGCAGGCCGTGATGCCGGCCTTGCGCGAGGCGATCCGCGAGGCCGCCTCGCTCGCACTGCCGCATTTCCGGCCGGGCGAGCAGACACGGGCGCGGATCTGGTCGAAGGCGGGCGGCTCCCCGGTGACGGAAGCGGACGTGGCCGTGGACGCCTTCCTGAAGGTGCGGCTCAGTCAGATCGTGCCGGCGGCGGCATGGCTCTCGGAGGAGACGCGGGACGATTCCGGGCGGCTCGGGGCCGACCTCGTCTGGATCGTCGACCCGATCGACGGCACCCGCGCCTTCCTGTCGGGCCATCCGGACTGGTCGATCGCGGTGGGTCTGCTCTCGGCGGGCCAGCCCGTCGTCGGCATCGTGCACGCACCCGCGAGCGGGCACTTCTACGAGGCCGTTGCGGGCGCCGGCGCGCGTCGCGACGACGTGCCGATCGCGGTCTCGGCCTGTACCGATCTCCCCGGCGCGCGGGTCACGGGTCCGAAACCCATGATCGAGCGCCTCGCGCGCGGCCTCACGCGCGAGGGCGTCGAGCCGGACTTCGTCCGGATCGACCGTGTGCCCTCGCTCGCGCTGCGGGTCGCCCGGGTGGCGGAGGGCGCCATCGATGTGGGGCTTGTCTCGTCGGACGCGCGGGATTGGGATCTCGCGGCGGCCGACCTGATCCTGCGCGAGGCGGGCGGTTCGGTCTGCGATCTCGCAGGCCGCCGCACCGTCTACAACCGGAACAACCCGGTGCACGGCGAACTCGTCGCCGTTTCGGAGGGATTGCTCGCGCCGGTGATCGCTGCGCTCACCGCCTGATTGAGCTCAGGCCCGAGCCTCGCGCAGCGAGACGTCGGCGGGCGGCAGGCCGAAGCGCTCGGCCAGATGCCAGCGCAGCTCCCGCGGCGAGTGGTAATTGTAGGAGCGATCGATGATGTGGCTGCAATCGGTGCCGGGGCGTCCGGCGATCGAGGCCTGGTTCAGGCGGGCCACACGGAAGGTCGCGGCGTCGGTGACGGGCGACCGGGCGCTACGGCGCCGGGTGAACTCGAACTGCATGTCGTTTCTTCTTATGTCTCTAGGACCGGATATTCGCGCGTCGGCGAAGCCCGGACTCGTTTCTGGTTATGGGTTTCACCGTCCGGCGCGACCGGCCCGAAACGGGCATTCGGCGGCGTCGGATGGTTTCGGCTCGGAGAGCCGTTCGTGGACGCCAGCCCGCGCGAACGGGCTGGCGCTGGACGATCGGTCGCCGATCAGGCCGCCTGAAGGTTGCCTGCAGCGTCCTTTCCGCTGCGCTTGTCGGTCAGGATCTCGTAGGAGATCTTCTGACCCTCGACGAGATTGCGCATGCCTGCGCGCTCGACGGCGGAGATGTGAACGAACACGTCCTTGCCGCCATCATCGGGCTGGATGAAGCCGTAGCCCTTGGTCTCGTTGAACCACTTCACAGTGCCGGTATTCACGAATAGAACCTCGTATCGTCCATTGGTCGACAACGCGCGTCCACGCGAGACATGCGTCGTGACCTCTTCCGTAGTCTGATGGAGCGGCGGGGCTGGAGACGCAAGACCTGTAGAGCGCCCGTCTCACCAATGGCCCCCCGAGACCCTATGTAGGCGCTTCATGCGGCCGCAACAAGGCGTTGCCGGCCCGACCATCCGTCTTCCTGCCGCGTGGACAGGGGGCGGCCGCCGCCGCGACCCTGTGTTTTTCGCGCCGCAGCGTGCATATATGAGTTCGGCTCCAGGCAGTTAGGCGATCCATGGCGGGTATCTCGGTTTCCCTCGAAGGCGGCAACATCCAGCTCTCGTTTCAGAAGGACGACCAGGCGACGGCGGTCGTGATGGACGCCCGCGCGGCCCGCGCCCTCGTGCGCGCCGTCGGCCAGCTCCTCACCGCGATCGACGAGCCGGACGAGACGGACTTGGCCGACGAGATGGGCGACGAGGACATCGCCATGCTGGACGTCACATCCTCCGCCATCGAGGTCGGCACCGACGAGCAGGGCCAGGCCGTCGTCGCCCTGCAGGCTGGCGCCCTGCCCCCGTTCCAGCTGCGCCTGACGGACGAAGAGGCCCGCCACGTCGCGACGAGCCTCTCCGAGATCCTCAACGCCCCGCGCGACGTGCGTGCCTCGCACGGGGGCCACTGAGCCGAACTACATCCGCACACCGGGATCGGTCGGGTTGCCCGGCAGGTAGTCGGGTTCGGAACCGGGTCCGGAGGGCTCGTCGATGCCGGGGTCGTCGACTGGATAGGGCGTGCGCGGCCCGGTCGGGCCGGTATCCGGCAGCTCGTCGGGCTGTGGCGGCGGCGGAAGGTCGCCGGGGATGTTGCCGCCGGGCGTGGGTTCGGGGGTCGGAAGGCCGGGATTGGCCATGCGGAGCCTCCTCTCAGATGTCGGGATATGCGAGTCAACGGGACCGTTAGGCGGGCGGTTCCGTTTTTGTCCCGTGCGGCATCGGGCCTGCAGCCCTGCCGGAACCTCGCCGAACCCCTGCGGTTTGCGCCTCCAGATCCCGAACATGGAGGTTTGACCATGGCCGACATCAAGCAGGCCAAGATCCTGATTCTCGCCACCGACGGCTTCGAGGAGAGCGAGCTGACGGTGCCGCAGGCCAAGCTCAAGCAGGCTGGCGCGACCGTCGACGTGGCCGCTCCACAGTCGCGTCAGTCGAAGGATTCCATCCGCGGCTGGGACAAGACCGACTGGGGCGAGAGCGTGGCCGTCGACAGGGATGTGGAGAGCGTGAGCGCGGGCGACTACGACGCGCTCGTGCTGCCGGGTGGCCAGATCAACCCCGACAAGCTGAGACTGGAGCCGAAGGCGCTCGAGGTGATCCGGAGCTTCCTGACATCCGGCAAGGTGGTTGCCGCGATCTGCCACGCACCCTGGCTGCTGATCGAGACCGGCGCCGTGAAGGGTCGGCAGCTCACCTCCTACGCGTCGATCAAGCGCGATGTCATGAATGCCGGCGGGAACTGGCAGGACAAGGAGGTCGTGACCGATCAGGGCATCATCACGAGCCGCAATCCCGGTGACCTCGATGCGTTCTGTGCGAAGATCATCGAGGAGGTGCAGGAGGGCAAGCACGAGGCCCGTCAGCTCGCGGCCTGAACGCCATTCGTCCGCGCCGCCGCAAGCTGCGCGGCGACATCACGCGCGGGCGCGACGCGGGCCGGGATCGGCCGCGCCCGTCCCGCATGTCAGCGCTTCGCGACCGCCTTCTGCACCTTGGCCTTGTCGCCGGTCGTGCTCGCGATGAGTGCCGAGAGATGGTCCTGGTCGAGGCCGCGGGTCGGGGTCCCGGAGATCGATTGGCGGCCCGCCTCGACCTTGCGCGCCTCGATCGAGCCCGTGGTGACGGGGTCGGGGACCGCCGCGACCGGGCCGGGGCGGGCGGCGGGCTCGCGCTGCACGCGCATGGCCCAGTGGGCGGCGGTGGAGAGGGCCGCGATCGCCAGGATCGCCTTGATGCCGCCGGACAGGAGGCGCCGCATGATGGGTAACCTGAGGATACGCGGTGGAACGCGGCCGGTTTCACGGCCAAGCTCAGCTTCGCTCAGGATCGTGAATGAAGCCGCAAGGCGGTCCCGCTGAAGCGATCCCGGAATGGCGCAGGTGCGGAAGGCAGGTGGGCCATGCGCCAAGGTCCGCGGTTCCTGTTCCCCGCGCTCCCGACACGCCTGCAGCTACTCGGCCCACTGAGCCTCACAGGAGGAGCGCAGAGAACTGGTCCGCGCCATCCCGTCACTGCCGGCCCCGCCGCCATGCAGGCCCGAGAGGGCTCGCGAAACCGTCGGACGCATCGGCGGCTGGGGAGAGCGGATGTAGGCGGTGGTACCCGCCCGGGCAACAGACGATCGGCGTTTCGGCAAAGCTGTGACGATCAGCCTGGGGCGGCTCAGAGAGCCCGGCATGAGAAAGGCGCCCGGTGCGAGGCACCGGGCGCCCGATTTCGCCGACCAGGAGGTTCGCGATTACCGCAGCGAGCCGCAGAAGCGCTGGATGCGGTGACAGGCCTCCTCCAGCGTCTTGTTCGAGGTCGCGTAGGAGATGCGCAGGTTGGGCCCGAGGCCGAAGGCCGAGCCGTGGACGGCGGCGACGCCCTCGGCCTGGAGCAGCTCCGTGACGAAATCCTCGTCCGTCTCGATGGTCTTGCCCGAGGGCGCCTTGCGGCCGATCGTCTCCGCGCAGGACGGGTAGACGTAGAAGGCACCCTCCGGCACCGGGCATTGCAGGCCCTTGGTCTGGTTGAGCATCGAGACCACGAGGTCGCGGCGCTCCTGGAAGGCCGCCTTGAAGCGCTTCAGGTGCTCCTGCGTGCCGTCGAGGGCCGCCACCGCCGCCCATTGCGAGATCGACGAGGCGCCCGAGGTCTGCTGGCCCTGGACGAAGTCCATGGCCTTGATCAGGTGCTCGGGCCCCGCCGCGTAGCCGATGCGCCAGCCGGTCATCGCGTAGGCCTTCGAGACGCCGTTCATGGTGAGCGTGCGCTCGTAGAGGCCGGGCTCGACCTGGGCCGGCGTCACGAACTCGAAGTCGCCGTAGGTCAGGTGCTCGTACATGTCGTCAGTCAGTACCCAGACGTGCGGGTGGCGCATCAGCACGTCGGTGATCCGCCTCATCTCGTCCCGCGTGTAGGCGGCGCCCGACGGGTTCGAGGGCGAGTTGAGGATGATCCACTTGGTCTTCGGTGTGATGACGCGCTCGAGATCCTCCGGCTGGAGCTTGAAGTCGTGCTCCATCGTGGTGTCGGCGAAGACGGGCGTCGCGCCGCACAGGATCACCATTTCGGGGTACGAGACCCAGTAGGGACGCGGGATCACGACCTCGTCGCCCGGGTTCAGGGTCGCGAGCAACGCGTTGTAGATGACGTGCTTGCCGCCCGTGCCGACGATCGTCTGGGAGACCTTGTAGTCGAGCCCGTTCTCGCGCTTGAACTTCTTGACGATGGCCTCGCGCAGCGGGTTGATGCCGGAGACCGGCGGGTACTTGGTCTCGCCGCGCCGGATCGCCTCGATCGCCGCTTCCTTGATGTGGTCGGGCGTGTCGAAGTCGGGCTCGCCGACCGAGAGGCTGATCACGTCCATCCCCTGCGCTTTCAGCTCGCGCGCCTTCTGCGTCATCGCGATGGTCGCGGACGGCTTCACGCGGGAGAGGGCGTCGGCCAGAAAGCCCATGGGGTGGTACTCCGATCGAAGGATAGGTGGTGTGCCGTGTTCCAGGCGGCGCGGACCCTAGTCGCGGCTCGTGCCAGGGGCAAGGTGCGGAGGCTGGCCTCGGGCGGCGAATGTCATGCTTGGCCGGAATGCCGGAGCAGTCCGGACCCCGTGCCGGCGCGGGGCTCACGGCCGGGCTGCCCGCGCCGCATGCGGGGCGGCCTCGTACGGGCCGCAGCGCCTTCCCATCTCGCAGGGCATGATCCCGCTCTCCGTCCTCGACCTCTCCTTCGTCAACGCCGGCGCGAGTCCGGCGCAGGCGCTGCACGACTCGCTCGCCCTCGCCCGCCACGTCGACGGGCTCGGCTTCACCCGCTACTGGCTCGCCGAGCATCACGCCCTTCCCTCCGTGGCGAGCCCGGCGCCCGAGATCATGATCGGTCAGATCGCCGCCGCCACCCGCTCCCTTCGGGTCGGCTCCGGCGGCATCATGCTGCCGAACCACGCCCCGCTGATGGTCGCCGAGCGCTTCAAGATGCTGGAGGCCCTGTTCCCCGGCCGGATCGACCTCGGGCTCGGGCGGGCACCCGGAACGGACGGCGTCACCGCGCAGGCTCTGCGGCGCCGCGATGTCGCGCGCGGTGGCGACGACTTCCTCGATCGCCTTCAGGAGTTGATGCTCTGGGAGACGGGCGATTTCCCCGCGGGCCACCCGTTCCGCAGCGTCGAGGTGATGCCGGCGGGCGCGCCGCTGCCGCCGCTCTTCCTGCTCGGGTCTTCAGACTACAGCGCGCACCTGTCGGCGCAGGTCGGAACCGGGTTCGCCTTCGCGCAGCACTTCGCATCCTTCGACGCGGAAGCCGCGATGCTGGCCTACAGGCAGGGCTTCCGCCCCTCCCGCTGGCGGGAGAGCCCGCACGCGATTCTCGCCGTCGCGGCGGTCTGCGCGCCCACGGATGCGGAGGCCGAGCGCCTGGCGCTGAGCGCCGGGCTCGCCACGCTTCGGCGTGAGCGGGGCGAGTACCTGCCCCTGCCGAACCTCGCCGAGGCGGAGGCCTATCCGTACTCGGCGGCCGAGCGCGCCCGCCTGGAACGGGGACGCGCCCGGCTTCATGTCGGCTCGCCGGAGACCCTGCGGGCGCGCCTCGGCGCTCTGGCCGAGGCGACCCGTTCCGACGAGATCATGGTCTTCTCGGCGATCCACGATCAGGCGGCGCGGCAGCGCTCCTACACGCTCCTCGCGGAGGCGTTCGGCTCCGCCGCACCGGCTGCGGCCTGAGGTTGGCTCACCAGCGGCAGACGCGCCGCGGCCCGAACGGCGTCGGGCGCAGGAAGCAGCGCCGGCCGTAGAACGGGCGCGGACCGTAGACGCGCCCGGGGCCCGCGAAGGGGCGGCAGCGGCCGTAGGCGCCCCGGCCCCAGCCGGGCCCGCAGCCCTGCGCCACCTGCTCGACGAGGGGGGTGGTGCCGGTCAGGCCCTCGACCGCACCGACGCCGAGCGGCGCGGCCTGCGCGGCCGGGACGGCTCCGAGGCCGCCGAGGGCGAGCGCGGCGCCCAGGCCGAGCATCCAGCGTTTCGACATCGCAGATTCCTCCTGTTCGCGTCCTACCTGTTCGCGTCCTGCACCGCGGCGGTCGCGCGGCTTGGCCGTAGGCCCATCTAGGGCACGGCAGCCTTGCGAGCGCCTGTGCGCAACATGACGATTTGGACAGGTGTGGATGATCCCGGCGCGCACGCGTCGCCCGGCGCGAGGCGCGGGCGGCCGCGGGCCTGCTTCAGGTTAATGCGGCCGGCCGCGGATCGCCTAGCGTCGCAGGGACCGGAATGGGAGCTACCATGCCTCGCTACTTCATCGACGCTGCCGTCGGGTCCCTCCGCGACCGCGACGACGACGGTGTGGTCGCCCTCGATGATACGAGCGCCCACGAGATCGCGGTCGCGACGCTCCACGATCTTGCCCGCATCGCCACCGCCGAGGGCCGCGAGGCGCCCCTCAGCGTCGTCGTGCGCACGGAGACCGGCGAGCGGCTCTGCACGGTCTCGATGACGATCAGCACGGAATGGTCGAGGGCGCGCGGCAGTGCGGCCGGACGGGTGCTGGAGCAGGTCGCCTAGGATCGACCCGCCGGAAACCAGCGCTGCACCGCCTCCGCCGTGTCGGTCGGCCGCGTGTTGAAGCAGAATTTCGCCTGCGGCGCGTGCACGTGGATCACGTTGAGGAGCTTTTCGAACAGGGCGGTGTTCTCCGGGATCAGGCGGACACCCGCGCCGATCATCACCGCGTCGAAGAGCCTGCGCCGAAGACGCTCGCGCACCACCGCCTCGGCCGTCTGCCCGAGATCGACGAAGCAGATCTCCGGGTCGTAGCCGAGGTCCCGGAGGCGCGCCGCGTCGGCCTCCAGCCCCGCGCGGATCTTGGCCGCGTCGAGTCCGGGGAAGCCGCTGTAGGCGGGGGCGGAGAAGTCGATCAGGTCGGGGTCGATGCCGACCAGCACCACGCTGATGGGAGCCATGGCAGCCTCCGCACGGGACGCGCGGCACGACTCGCCGCGCGGAGGCCGATGTTAGGGCCGGCCCTCCGAAAGGGCCATCTGGTCACCCCCCGAACAGGCGGCGCAGGCCCGCCAGGAAGCCGCCGGACTTGCGTGCCTCGGATACCGGAGCCGCCTGCGCGTCGGGCGGGCGAGACGCCTGCACCAGGCCGAGGGCCGCCGTGTCGGTGGTCTCGCGGTCGATCAGGATGAGGCTGCCCGTGTCCCGGTTCTCCGCGTAGGCGTCGAAGGCGACCGCGCGGTCGAGGCTCAGGGTCACGTCGGCGATGTCGTTGGCAGCGAGCCGCTCGGCCGGGCAGGGCCGTCCCGTCTCGGGGTCGATGCGGGTGCGGATCGCGCTCACCGTGGCGTTCACCGTCACCGTTCCGATCTTGGCGAGCAGGGTCGCGCCGGGCCGGAGCTCGGTCTCGGCCGCCCAGAACAGGCGCGTCTCGAGCGTGTCGGACACCTGCATCGGCGCCGTCTCCGCAGCGATCACGGAACCGCGGGAGGCATCGACCTCGTCCGCCAGCACCAGCGTCACCGACTGGCCCTCGACCGCCTCCTCGAGGTCGCCGTCAGCGGTGACGATACGGGCGATCGCCGTGGAGCGGCCCGAAGGCGCGATGGCGACCCGGTCGCCGGGACGCACGCGCCCGCTGGCGATGAGGCCGGAGAAGCCGCGGAACTCCGAGTTCGGGCGGTTCACCCACTGGACCGGCATGCGGAAGGGGGCGGCCTGCGCCTCCTCGTGCACAGGCACGTCCTCGAGGTATTCGAGGAGCGGACTGCCCGTGTACCAAGTGGCGGCAGCACCGGGGAGCACGACGTTGTCGCCGTTCTTGGCCGAGAGCGGGATCGCCCGCACCTCCGCGAAGCCGAAGCTCGCGGTGAAATCCAGGAAGCCCGCCAGGATCGCCTCGAACTTGTCCTGCGACCAGCCGACGAGGTCCATCTTGTTCACGGCGAGCGCGACGCGGCGGATGCCGAGCATCGAGACGAGGAGCGCGTGGCGCCGCGTCTGGCGGGTAAGGCCCTGGCGCGCGTCGACGAGGATGACCGCGACGTCCGCCGTCGAGGCGCCCGTGGCCATGTTGCGGGTGTACTGCTCGTGTCCGGGCGTGTCGGCGACGATGAAGGAGCGCCGGTCGGTCGAGAAGAACCGATAGGCGACGTCGATCGTGATGCCCTGCTCGCGCTCGGCCTGAAGGCCGTCGACGAGGAGGGCGAGATCGACCTCCGCTCCCTGCGTGCCGTGCTTGCGCGAATCCCGCTGCAGGGCCGTGATCTGATCGTCGAAGATCTGCTTGGTGTCGTGCAGGAGGCGCCCGATCAGGGTCGACTTGCCGTCGTCCACGGAGCCGCAGGCGATGAAGCGCAGGACTTCCTTGCTCTGGTGAGCGGCCAGGAACGCGTCGTAGCCGAACGCCTCGGGTGACTGATGGATCGTCATCAGAAATAGCCCTCCTGCTTCTTGCGCTCCATGGCGCCGGCACCGTCCTTGTCGATCACCCGGCCCTGGCGCTCCGAGGTGCGGGCGGCGAGCGTCTCGCCGATGATCTCGGGCAGCGTCGCGGCCCGGCTCTCGACGGCGCCCGTGAGCGGATAGTCACCGAGCGTCCGGAATCTCACGGAGAGGGATTTCGGGGTTTCGCCGGGCTCGAGCGGCAGCCGCTCGTCATCGACCATGATGAGCTGGCCCTCGCGCTCGACGACGGGGCGCGGCTTGGCGAAGTAGAGCGGCACGATCGGGATCCGCTCCTGCTCGATGTAGAGCCAGATATCGAGCTCGGTCCAATTCGAGAGCGGGAAGACGCGCAGGCTCTCACCGCGCTTCTTCCTCATGTTGTAGAGGTGCCAGGGCTCGGCGCGCTGGCGCTTCGGATCCCAACGGTGCTGGGCCGTGCGCAGGGAGACGATGCGCTCCTTGGCGCGGCTCGCCTCCTCGTCGCGGCGCGCGCCGCCGAAGGCCGCGTCGAACTTGTGCCTGTCGAGCGCCTGACGCAGGGCCTGCGTCTTCATCACGTCCGTGTGCACCTCGGAGCCGTGGCTGATCGGGCCGATGCCCTTGGCCAGACCCTCCTGGTTCGTGTGCACGATGAGTTCGGCGCCGATCTCGGCCGCGCGCCGGTCCCGGAAGGCGATCATCTCGCGGAACTTCCAGGTCGTGTCGATGTGCATAAGCGGGAACGGCAGCCGCCCCGGCGCGAACGCCTTCTGCGCGAGGTGCAGCAGGACGGAGGAATCCTTGCCGATCGAGTAGAGCATCACCGGGTTCTCGGTCTCGGCGACCGTCTCCCGCAGGATATGGATGCTCTCCGCCTCCAGGCGCTGGAGGTGGGTCAGGCGATCGTGGCCGCTCCGGGCGGCCGTCATCGCGGGGGCGGCGCTCATCGGGCCATCTCCGGTGTCTTGAGGTTCGTGGTCTCGAAGGCGGCCGCTTCCTGGCCGGGCCGCACGTCCGCCTCGGGCGTGTGGACGTGCAGGCCGCACTCCTTCTTGGATTCCTGCTCCCACCACCAGCGGCCGGCGCGCTCGGGCTCGCCGACGCGCACCGCGCGGGTGCAGGGGGCACAGCCGATCGAGGGGAAGCCCCGGTCGTGCAGCACGTTGTAGGGAATGAAATTGTCGCGCACGAAAGCGTCGACATCCGCCCGGGTCCAGTCCGCGAGCGGGTTCACCTTGATCAGGCCGCGAGCCTCGTCGGCCTCCGCGAGCGGGGTCTCGGCGCGATTCGCGGACTGGCCCGCCCGCAGGCCGGTGAACCAGACGGCGGCGCCCGCGAGCGCGCGGCCGA
The DNA here is from genome assembly GCF_007992195.1 of Methylobacterium oxalidis. Classification (GTDB taxonomy): domain Bacteria; phylum Pseudomonadota; class Alphaproteobacteria; order Rhizobiales; family Beijerinckiaceae; genus Methylobacterium; species Methylobacterium oxalidis. Next base: position 182,082 of record NZ_BJZU01000004.1, read on the forward strand.
GCGGCTCGACCTTCCGGAAGCCGCAGCATGCCTGCCTTGCGGCCACGGAATGCCTGAAGCCGTTGATACCCTCCTCCCGCACGAAGCGCTCCTCGGCCTCGCGCTCCGGGGCGTAGGCCCGGATGCGGATGCCGTAGGCCGATTCGGTCTCGGCCCAGACGTCGTAGGTCTCGGGAAAGAGCCGGCCGGTATCGAGGGTGACGATCTCGGTGCGGGACTTGCCCATCGCCAGAGCGTGCGTGAGCGCCTGATCCTCGATGCCGAGGCTCGTGGTGAAGACGAGGCGGCCCGGCACGCGCCGTTCCACGAGCGCGATGCGCCCGGCGAGATCGAGGCCGGCCATCGCCGCGGCCAGCTCGTCCGCAGCCTGTGCGATTTCGCGATTCATGACGATTGACGGGTTCGAGATGGGATGACTGCTTGTCCGACCCCTGAAATGTTCGCTATAACGAACGGTGTCAAGGCGTGAACGGCGGGGCAACGTGGCCCTCGCACTGCGGCAAGCTGTGGGCGGGCAACCGATGCCGGGGCCTCCCGGTTGCGTGAGTGAGGAAAATCCTTCTCATGCACGGGTGATGTCGGTGCGGCCTCGCACCCTGCCTTCATGAACAAGAGGGGTCCGGCTTGGATTCGATCGACCTGAAGATCCTCGCGCTCCTGCAGCAGGACGCCACGCTCTCCATCGCCGCCATCGGCGAGAAGGTGGGCCTGTCGCAGACACCCTGCTGGAAGCGCATCCAGCGCCTGGAGGCGGACGGCGTGATCGACCGGCGCGTGGCCGTGCTCGACCCGGTCAAGCTCGGCCTCGGTCTCACCGTCTTCGTCTCCATCGAGACGGCCGACCACTCGAAGGAGTGGCTCGACCGCTTCGCCGCGACCGTCGCGGCCATGCCGGAGGTGCTCGAGTTCTACCGGATGGCCGGTGACGTCGACTACATGCTGCGCGTCGTGGTGGCCGACATGCAGGCCTACGACGCCTTCTACAAGAAGCTGATCGCGACGCTGCCGCTCAAGAACGTCACCTCGCGCTTCGCCATGGAGAAGGTGAAGTCCACGACGGCCCTTCCCCTGCCGGCTCCGCCCACGAACACCCGGCACATGCCGGTTCTGGCCCTGGCCGGAGAATAGTTTTCTCTTTCGCGTCGCAACAGCAGTCAGCTCCTTCTCCCGCAACGGCGTTCTGTAAAACGGACATTCCCCGTTGACAGGAGACGCGGCGCACACGACATGGTCCCCTGATGTCACGACAAGCCCTCCTCCCCCAGACCGCGCCCTTCGGCGATATCGAACGGGCCAGCCTCGACGCCGTGCTCGGCACCGCGACGCCGATCCAGCGCGCCTGGCTCGCAGGATTCCTCGCCGGCCTCGACGCGGCGGGCGGACAGCCGGCCGCCGTGCCGGCCGCGGCTCCGAAGGCGGCCGAGCCGCTGGCGATCATCTACGCGAGTGAATCCGGCAATTCGGAGAAGCTGGCCGGCGACGTGGCGAAGCTCGCTCGCAAGAGCGGCTTCAAGCCGAAGGTGATCGATTTCGCCGATCTCGACGTGGCGAGCCTCGCCAAGGAGAAGCGCATCGTCGCGATCGCCGCGACCTGGGGCGAGGGCGAGCCGCCCGCGCGCTCGGTCCGCGCCTACAACGAGCTGATGGGCGAGGCCGCGCCGCGCCTCGACGGCGCCGAGTTCGGCGTGCTCGCCCTCGGCGATACCAGCTACGCCGAGTTCTGCGCGATCGGAAAGGCGCTCGACGCGCGCCTGGAGGCCCTGGGCGCCAAGCGCGCGCACGAGCGCGCCGACCTTGACCTCGACTTCGACAAGCCTGCCGCGGAGTGGATCAAGGGCACGCTGAAGGCGCTCGCGCCGCCGGCGAGCGCCGCCGACAACGTCGTGGCGGTCGATTTCGCGCGGGGCGCCTCCCACGACGAGGATGCCGAGCCGAGCCGCGAGCCGTCCGTCGTCGAGGTGGTCGACCACGTCAACCTCAACTCGTCCCGCTCCGACAAGGAGACGATCCACCTCGCGCTGGCCTTCGAGGACGGTGCGCCGGCCTACGAGCCCGGTGATTCCCTCGAGATCTATCCCGAGAACGACCCGCAGCTCGTCGAGGAGATCCTGAAGGCGAGCGGCCTCACGGGCGACGAGGCCCTGCGCCGCGCGCTCCTCTCCGAGCGCGACATCACCACCCTCTCGGCAACGACCGTGGAGCGGTTCGTGAAGGCGACCGGCCACGCCGAGGCGAAGCGCCTGATCGAGAGCGGCGAGGTCCGCGCCTGGATCGAGGGGCGCCACCTGATCGACCTGATCGAGACCTATCCGGCCGCGCTCTCGGCCGAGCATCTGAACAGCATCACCCGGCCGCTGCCGCCCCGCGCCTACTCGATCGCCTCCTCGCGCAAGGAGGTCGGCGACGAGGTGCACCTCGCGATCGCCGCCGTGCGCTACGAGACCCACGGCCGGGCGCGCTCGGGCGTCGCCTCCGTGCACGTGGCGGACCGCATCCGCAACGGCGCCAAGCTCCGCGTGAAGCTGAAGCCGAACCGCCATTTCCGCCTGCCGCAGGACCCGGCCGCCGACATCATCATGGTCGGCCCCGGCACGGGCGTGGCGCCCTTCCGCGCCTTCGTGCAGGAGCGCCGCGCGGTCGAGGCGCCCGGCCGCTCCTGGCTGTTCTTCGGCGACCGGCACTTCACGCACGACTTCCTGTACCAGCTCGAGTGGCAGGAGGCGCTGGAGGACCGCTCGCTGACGCAGATCGACGTCGCCTTCTCGCGCGACCAGCCCGAGAAGATCTACGTGCAGGACCGCCTGTTCGAGCGCCGCAGGGAACTCGTGGCATGGCTCGACGGGGGCGCGTACTTCTACGTCTGCGGCGATGCCAAGAACATGGCCAAGGACGTGCGGGCCTCGCTCGTGCGCGCCTACGCGGACGTGAAGGGCCTGTCGGAGGCGGGCGCAGAGGCCGCCGTCGCCGGCCTGGAACGCAGCCACCGCTACCAGCAGGACGTGTATTGACCGGGTGACCTCCTCCCCCGAGGGGAAGACAGAGGAACCTGAACCGGATCTCCGCCATGACCGACCGCAAGTCCCCCCCCGAGCGCGTCTACGAGGCGCCGCCGACCGACCGCCCGATCTCGGAGGCCGAGGCTGCGCGCGCGGCCGGGCTCGCCCACAACGAGCACATCAAGATCGCGAGCGGCTACCTGCGCGGCACGCTGGCCGACGGGCTCCTCAAGCACGCCACCGGCGCCATCTCGGAGGATGACGGGCAGCTCGTGAAGTTCCACGGGATGTACCTGCAGGACGACCGCGACCTGCGGCCCGAGCGCACCAAGAAGAAGCTCGACAAGGCCTACAGCTTCATGATCCGCTTGAGGATCGCGGGCGGCGTCGTCACCCCGAAGCAGTGGCTGATCCTGGACGACATCGCCACCACCTACGCCAACGGGACGCTGCGGGCGACGACGCGCCAGACCTTCCAGTATCACGGCGTCATCAAGTCGAACCTGAAGCGGGCGATGGCCGGCATCGACGCCGCGCTCCTCGACACGATCGCGGCCTGCGGCGACGTGAACCGCAACGTCATGGCCGCCACGAACCCGGCCCAGGCCGGCGCCCACAAGGCCGCCTACCAGCTTGCCAAGGACATCTCCGACACGCTGCTGCCGAAGACGAGCGCGTGGCGCGAGATCTGGCTCGACGGCGAGCGGGTGATCGGCGGCGAGGAGGCGGCCGAGGTCGAGCCGGTCTACGGAAAGACCTACCTGCCCCGCAAGTTCAAGACGGTGGTGGCGGTGCCGCCCTCCAACGAGGTCGACATCTTCGCCCACGACCTCGGCTTCATCGCGATCCTCGACAAGAAGGGGAAGGTCACGGGCTGGAACGTCACGGTGGGCGGCGGCATGGGCATGACCCACGGCGAGACCGACACCTTCCCGCGCACCGCCGACGTGATGCTGTTCTGCGAGCCCGCGGACGCCGTGAAGGTGGCCGAGGCGGTGATGACCGTCCAGCGCGATTGGGGCAACCGCAAGAGCCGCAAGAACGCCCGCCTCAAGTACACGATCGAGCGCTACGGCCTCGCGGCCTTCCGTGCCGAGGTCGAGAAGCGCGTCGGCAAGAGGCTCGCCGACCCGAAGCCCTTCAAGTTCGAGGGCAACGGCGACCGCTATGGCTGGGTCGAGGGCGAGGACGGGCGCCACCACCTGACGCTCTACGTGCCCTCGGGCCGCATCAAGGACGTGGAGGGCGGCCCCCGGTTCCTGTCGGGCCTGCGCCGGATCGCCGAGGTGCACGAGGGCGATTTCCGCCTCACCGGCAACCAGAACGTGATCATCGCCAACGTGCCGGCGGCCAAGCGCGCCGAGATCGAGGCGCTGGTGGACGATTACGGGCTCACGAAGGGCGCGGGGGCGCTGCGGCGCAACAGCATGGCCTGCGTGGCGCTGCCGACCTGCGGGCTCGCGCTCGCCGAGAGCGAGCGCTACCTGCCCGACCTCATCACGGAACTGGAGGAGAGCCTCGCCCGCCACGGACTCGCGGAGGACGAGATCACCATCCGCATGACGGGCTGCCCGAACGGCTGCGCCCGCCCCTACATCGCCGAGATCGGTCTCGTCGGCCGTGGTCCGGAGCGCTATCACCTCTACCTCGGCGCCGCTTTCGATGGCTCGCGCCTGGGCAAGCTCTACGCCGAGGACGTCACGGCGGCCGAGATCCGGGGCACGCTCGACCCGCTCTTCGCCGCCTACGCTCAGGGCCGCAAGCCGGGCGAGCGCTTCGGCGACTACCTGATCCGGGCGGGCTACGTGGCCCGCACGATCAACGGGCCGGACTTCCACGAGCAGACCGGCGCGCTGAAGAGCGCCGCCTGAGGCGCGCCTCTGGCGCCGGGATACACCGCTCCCCGCCTCGCGTTCCCCATCCGATTGATCGGAGACGGGCATGGACGCGAGACGGGTGACGGACGGCAAGGTGCGCTACGCGGTGGTGGCGGGCGGCTGGATCTCGCAGGCCGCCTTCATGCCGGCGGTGGCGCAGACCGGCAATTCCGAGATGACGGCGCTCGTCACGGGGGATCCCGAGAAGGCCCGGGTGCTGGGCGAGAGGTACGGCCTCAGGACCTTCTCTTACGAGCAGTACGGGGAGGCGCTGGCCTCCGGCCTGTTCGATGCCGTCTATCTCGCCCTGCCGAACTGGATGCACCGGGACTATGCGGTGCCCGCACTCGAAGCCGGCTGCCACCTGCTCCTCGAGAAGCCGATGGCGGTGAGCAGCGCCGAGTGCGAGGCGATCCGTGAAGCCGCCCGCAGGTCGGGCGCCAAGCTGATGATCGCCTACCGGCTGCACTTCGAGCCCGGCACGTTGGATGCCCTCCGCCGGGTGCGGGCGGGCGAGATCGGCGAGCCTCGCCTCTTCACCGCAACCTTCTGTCAGCAGGTCTCGCCGGACAATCACCGCGCGAAGCACGGCTTCTGGGCCGGCCCTGTCGCGGACATGGGTCCCTACCCGATCAACGCCTGCCGCAACCTGTTCGGCGACGAGCCGACCGAGGTAAGCGCCCGCGCCGTGCGGGCCGCCGACAGCCCTTACGATTTCGACGACACGGTCGCGGTGACGCTGCGCTTCCCCGGGGCGCGGATCGCGCAGTTCACGGTCAGCTACGGGACCGCCGCCGTCGACGCGTACCGGATCGTCGGTACGAAGGGCGACCTCGCGATGTCGCCCGGCTTCGGGTTCGGGAAGGGCCTAGCGGGCCGCCTCACGGTGGACGGCAAGTCCAAGGACCTCGTCTACGAGAGCATCGATCAGTTCGGCGCCGAGACGCGAGCTTTCTCGGCCTGCATCCTGGAGGACCGCGAGCCGGAGCCCGACGGCGAGGAAGGCTTGGCCGACGTGCGCGTGGTCGAGGCAGTGAAGCGCTCGCTCGCCAGCGGCGCGCCGGTCGCGCTGCCGCCGCTCCGGCGCCGGACCCGACCGGACCCGTCCCAGGTGGTCGTGCTGCCGGAGATCGAGACACCGGACCTCGTGAACGCGGCCGGTCCAGGCGGCTGAGGATGGTGCCCGGGGCGCGCACGACCCGCTGCGCCGCGAGCCCGACAGTACGCGTGCGGACGGACAACAGCCACGCTTCAGTCCTCGACCCTGAAAAAGCTTTCCGTCCGGTGAACCGTTGCTTGGTCCGGCCGTTGTAAGCTTAAGTTCATGGGGAGGCGGACATGGCCAAGCACGAGATCCTGGGCTATTTCGAGCATCGCCGCGACGGCGCCTGGGTCTGCGTGAAGCCGTTCACGCTCACCACCAAGACCGCCAGCGTCGACATCCGACAGGGTATGCGCTTCGACTACGGCAAGCGTATCGGCGGCGTCGATCTCGCGGAATACCTCGAGCAACTCGGCTCGCAGTTCGGCTCCTGAGCCTCAGGACATCCCGTCGAGAAGCGGTCGGGCCGCAAGGCGCCGGCGCGTTACCGCGTCAGAACCGGTAGGCCGTGCGGCAGGCGCCCCAGTGTCGGCCGTCAACACGGATCGGCGCGTCCACCTCCCGCACCATCACGATCTGACCGCCCACCTCCCGTCGATAGACCTGCACCGTGGCAGGACGCTGCGAGCGCGCGGCGGTGATGCCCGTGCGGTCATCGAAGATGCGCAGGTTGCGGCAGTTGGCGTTATTCCAGACCGGATCTTCGGAGCGCGGCGTCTGCGACACGCGCCGATTGTGCACCGGCACGAAGCCGTTGCGATCGGCCACGATGCAGAACAGCATGCTCGCGTCGCGGTCGAGTTCCGGCTCCAGGATGCCCGGCAGCAGGCGCTCCAGCGGCTCCACCGAGGCGGTTCGATATTGCGGCGGGTTCGTTCCCCTGATCGGCCGGTACGCGGTGTCGAAGAGGGCGTCTGGCGAGAGGCGGCCCGCCCGGATCTCGGCCTCCATCACGCCGCCGATACGCTCGGCGAGGCCCTGCGCCTTGACGATCAGCGGCTCGTAGGCCGCCTCGATCGCGGCGATCTTCTCCTGCAACCGGGCCTGCTCCGAGGGCTCCATCATCCCGAAGGCGCAGTGCAGGCCCATCGGGCTCACCGCGACGATCGTCGCCGGAAGGCGGCCGATCCCGTCGAGGCTGAGCGTGAACCGGTGACCGACCGGAGGGGCGGCGCCGTCCGCGGGCATTGCGAGGAGGACGCCGCCGGCGCTGATGTCCTGGGTGCGGGTGCGCCGCCCGTCACCGAGATCGGCACTGAGATCGACGGGGTAGCGGTCGGAGCGGCGGCGGTCGCCGATCTCGCTCTGGCGGATCACCGCGACGAAGCGGCGGCCGAGGCCGGCCGCCTGCTCGGCCGCGTGTCCGGAGGCGGCCTCCATCGCGGCGGCCTGCGCGTCGAGGGCAACGGTCGCCTCGCTCGCGGCGCCCGCCTCCGCATCGACGGCCGCGACGAGGTCGGCCGCCTGCGAAACGCCGGAGACCACACCCGCCACGATCGCCGCCTGCTCGTCGGAGATCCCGCGCACCGTGGCGAAGGCCGGCCGCACCGCGTCGAGGGCGCCTGCTACGGCCTCGATCGCCGCGCTTGAAGCCGTCGCTCCCTCGCGCAGGCGCGCGATCCGGGCGCGGACCTCCTCGGCGGCCCGCGCCGTCTCCACCGACAGCGCCTTCACCTCGCCGGCGACCACGGCGAAGCCGCGCCCCGCCTCGCCGGCGCGCGCCGCCTCGATCGTCGCGTTGAGGGCCAGAAGGTTCGTCTGGCGCGCCACCGCCGCGATGGTATCGACGATGCTGGCGATCTCATTGCCGGCCTGCGCGAGCGCGGCGACCAGGGTCCGCGCCTCGGAGCCGCGCGCACCCGCATCGTCGAGATGGGCGCCCGCATCCGTCATGGCGCCGGCGATCCGGCTCGTGGTGGCGGAGAGCAGGCCCGTCGTCTCGGTCAGGCCGCCGCTCGCACACGCGGCCGCCACCGCGGCGCGGGCGAGCGCGTCCATCTGACCGCGGATGCCGACGAGCCCGGCCTGCATCTGCTCCACCTCGGCGCGCGCCGCGGCGATCGAGGTGCCGACGCCGCCGATCGCGGTGAGGACGTCGGCCTCGATCGCGTCGAGGATCTCGGTGTCGCCCCGCCGTACATCCGGTTCGGACGACTTCGTCGAAGCCGCCGCCTCGGCCCGAGGCCGGACCTCCGCTTCGGTCTTCGCGGACGGGGAACGGGAGCGCAGGGAGAACCGCATGCCCATCCATACCGCCCGGATGACTAACGCTCCCTTAAAGCACGGATTCGACGAAGCATTCGGACACAATCCCTCACCGGGATCCGAGCCTCGTTGCCGCAAGATCCGCGGTCCATTCGCCATCTGAGCAGATTTTGCTCTCGCTTTCTCGCGATATCGACCAGCCGAATACAAGGCTCGATCCAGCCCGCCGTTAGATCTGAACTGGGATCCGGCAGGCCTTTTCGAGAAGCTGATCGCAACGGGCCCGTCAGGCACCGCCCCATTGCATCGTCAGGCCGCCGTCGACCACCCAGGTCTGGCCGGTCACGTAGTCCGCGTCGTCGGAGGCGAGGAAGAGCGCCACCTTGGCAATCTCGTCCGGCTGACCGGCGCGATGCCACGGGATCTTCTCCAGCGACGCCTCGATCTTCTCCGGCTGCTCGAAGCGCTTCTGCGTCATCGGCGTCTGGATGAGGCCCGGGGCGACGTTGTTGACGTTGATCTTATCCTCGGCGAGTTCCCGCGCGAGGCTGCGGGTCAGGGAGCCGACGCCGGCCTTCGACATGCCGTAGGGTGCGCTCTCCGGCGTCGGCAGGTGCTGGGCGACGGAGGAGATCGTCACGATGCGCCCGCGCCCGCCCGCGGCCCGGCGGACCTTGATGAAGGAGCGGCAGCAGAAGAGCGGACCCATCAGGTTCACCCGCAGGATCTGCTCGAGCTTGCCGTCGTCCATCTCGGCGACTTCCATGCCGCTCATCGCCTGCCCGGCGTTGTTCACGAGAATGTCGAGCACGCCGAGATCCTGCGCCACCCGCTCGAAGGCGTTCCTGACCGAGGCGGGATCGCCGACGTCGCCCTGCAGCACGAGGGCCTTGCGGCCGGCGGCCTCGACCTGCCGGGCGGTCTCTGCCGCGCCGGCCTCGTCCGTGTGGTAGAGGATGGCGACATCCGCACCCTCCTGCGCGAACAGGATCGCGGTGGCCTGGCCGATGCCGGAATCCGCGCCCGTGACGAGGGCCTTCCTGCCTTGCAGCTTCATAAGGGATCTTCCCGGAATGTCGTGAGGGCGGCCGCGGGGGCCCGATGCCATGGGCAATCGGCCCTCGCTCCGGTTGTTACCGCGCCGCGTGCATGCAGGTGATGCGGCGACGGCACTTCGCCGGCTATTCGGAATTGATTCTTCAAAGTTGTTTTGACGCCCGGGAGCCCCAAGCCTAGGTTCCGCCCATGAGCCAAACAGCCGAACAGGAGCTCGCACTCGCGGAGGAGAGCGCACCGACCACCCGTTGCCGAATCCTGGCGACGGCCGAACGCTTCTTCCGGGAGATCGGATACCAGAAGACCACGGTGGCCGACATCGCCAAGACGCTGCGCATGAGCCCGGCCAACGTCTACCGGTTCTTCGACTCGAAGAAGGCGATCAACGAGGCGGTGGTGGAGCGCGTCACCCGCGAGGTCGAGGCGCTCATCGCGACGATCGCGGCCGCGCCCGGCCTATCGGCTTCCGAGCGCATCGCCGAGATCGTGCGGGCGCTCCACAGCGACTGCCTGGAGCGCTGCCGCCAGAACCCGCGCATCCACGAGATGGTCGAGGCGGCGATGACCGAGAGCTGGGAGGTCTGCCGCCACCACGTCGACCGGATCCTCGCCGTGCTGGTCCGGGTGGTGACGGAAGGGGCGCGCACGGGCGAGTTCGCGGCGGAGGATCCCGTCCTGGCGGCGCAGTGCGTGCACGTAGCGATCGTGCGCTACTGCCACCCCGTCCTGGTCAGTCAGTACCCGAACGGGCCCGCCCCGCCGATCGAGGCGATGATCGCGTTCGTGCTGCGGGCACTGCAGGCGCGGCCGGCGAGCGCCTGAGGGCGCGCTATTCCGAGGCGGGATTGGCCGGCTGCGGGGGCGCGCCGGCGCCGGGCTGCTCGCCCTCGTAGCCCTCGATCACGATAAGATCCGTCTCGGCGCCGCCCTTCTGCCTGGCGCGGGCGGCCTGATAAGCCTCGGAATGCCAGCAGGCGAGCGCAGCGTTGTAGGACGGAAACTCGATCACCACGTTGCGAGCCCGCGCCGAGCCCGACACCGCCTCGAAGGCGCCGCCCCGCACGAGGAAGCGGCCTCCGAACTGCGCGAACGCCGCTCCGTTCGCCGCCGCATAGTCCCGGTAGGCTTCCGCGTCCCGCACATCGACCCGGACGATCCAGTATCCGCGCGCCATCGGCACCTCCTCCTGCTCAGGCCATCTCGGCGACGATGCGCCGGGCCATCTCCGCCGGGTCGGCGGCGCCCGTGATCGGGCGGCCGACGACGATGTGGTCGATGCCCGCCGCGCGGGCCTGATCCGGCGTCATCACACGCTTCTGGTCGCCGAGATCCGAGCCGGCAGGCCGGATGCCCGGCGTCACGATGAGGCGGTCCGGCCCGACGACTCCGCGCACGGCCTCCGCCTCCTCCGCGCTGCAGACGATCCCGTCGATGCCGGCCTCCCGCGCCTGCGCGGAGCGGCTGGCGACGAGGTCGCGCACGCCGAGCGCGTAGCCGGCCTCCCGCGCGTCCGCCTCGTCGTAGGAGGTGAGGACCGTGACGGCGAGGATCTTCGGGCCGTCCGCGCCCCGCCCGCGCACCGCCGCCCGCATCGTCTGCGGGTAGGCGTGGACCGTCAGGAAGGTCGCCCCGAGGCCGGCGATCGAGCGCACCCCCTCCTCCACCGTGTTGCCGATGTCATGGAGCTTGAGGTCGAGGAAGACCTTGAGGCCGCGGGCGGCGAGCTTCGGCACGAGGTCGAGCCCGCCGGCATAGGCGAGGCGATAGCCGATCTTGTAGAAGGTCGCCGCGTCCCCGATGCGCTCGACGAGCGCCTCCGCCGCGGCCACGTCGCCGAGGTCGAGGGCGACGATGAGGCGGTCGCGAGGGTCGGCGGGATCGGGCATCGGGCACTCCGGAAGGGTCGCGGGCACCGATCACGCGGGCGGCCCCGCGTGTCAATGCGCCCGCGCCGGCCTCAGGCCATCGCGCGCGCCACCTCGGCGCGCAACACCGGCAGAAGGTCGGTCTCGAACCAGGGGTGGCAACGCAGCCAGCCGTTGTTGCGCCAGGACGGGTGCGGCAAGGGCAGCACCCGCGGCCGGCGCGGCTCCGCCAGGATCTCGCGCCAGCGCGCGACGGTGCCCGTGAGGCCGCCCTCGCAGCGCCCGAGATGCCAAGCTTGCGCGTACTGCCCGATGACCAGGATCAGGTCGAGGTCGGGCAGCCCGGCGAAGAGTTCCGCCCGCCAGCTTTCCGCGCATTCGCGGCGCGGCGGCCGGTCCCCGCCCTTGGCGTCGAGGCCCGGGAAGCAGGAGCCCATCGGCACGATGGCGACGCGGGAAGCGTCGTAGAACGCCGCCTCGTCGAGGCCGAGCCAGGATCGCAGGCGCACGCCGGACGGATCGGTGAAGGGGCGCCCGGTGCGGTGGGCCCGGGTGCCCGGCGCCTGCGAGGCGATGCAGAGGCGCGCGGTGGCGCTGCCCTGCACGATCGGCCGCGGCTCCTGCGGCAGGGGCGCGCCGTAGACGGGCGCGTCGCGGCAGAGGCGGCAGGCTCTGAGCCGCGCGGCGGTCTCGTCGAAGGCGGCGGGGAAAATTCGGGCGCGTTGCGGCACGTCCCGCAGATGGGCGGGAGAGGCCGGAACGAAAAGACGGCGCGGTGTTGAGCCGCGCCGTCGATGAGTTGGGTCGAAACCTTTGGGGTGAGGCGAACCTGCGCCTCGAGCGCCCGGAGGTCTGTGCGTTTCCTCACACCCCCGGCTCACCGGATCCTTGGATCACACGCCTCTGAGGCTCGCGAGGTCGAGGGGCAGCGAGCGCAGGCGCTGGCCCGTCGCGGCGAAGATCGCGTTCGAGATCGCGGGGGCGAGGACCGGCACGCCGGGCTCGCCGATGCCGGTCGGCGCGGCCTGCGAGGGCACGATGTGCACCTCGACGACCGGCATCTCGCTCATCCGCGTCGGCTCGTAGCTGTCGAAGTTCCGCTCCTGCACCACGCCGTCCTTGAGCGTGATGCGGTTGCGCAGGACGGAGGACAGGGCGAAGCCCACGGCGCCCTCGACCTGCGCGCGGATGATGTCCGGGTTGACCGCGATGCCGACATCGACCGCCGCGACGATGCGATTCACCTTGACGCTCGCCTCCTGCACCGAGACGTCGGCCACCATGGCGACGTAGGAGCCGAAGGATTCGTGCGCCGAGACGCCGAGGCCGTGCCCCTTCTCCCGGGTCCGCTCGGCCCAGTTCGCCTTTTCGGCAGCGAGCTTCAGCGCGGCGGAGAGCCGGGGCGCCTGGTTCAGCAGTGCGAGGCGGTAGGCGAGCGGGTCGACGTTCGCCGCGTGAGCGAGCTCGTCGATGAACACCTCCATGACCTGCGCCGTGTGGGTGTGGCCGACCGAGCGCCACCACAGCACCGGCACGCCCTCGCGGGCATTGTGGACTTCGAACCGGTAGGCCGCCAGCGCGTAGGGCGTGTCCGATGCCCCCTCGACGGTGGTGCCGTCGATGCCGTTCTTCACGATCATCGCCTCGAAGGGCGAGCCGATCATGATCGACTTGCCGACCATCACGTGCTGCCAGCCCGTGATGGCGCCCTTGGCGTCGAGCCCGGCGCGCAGCTTGTGATAGACGGTCGGGCGATAGTAGCCGCCCGTCATGTCGTCCTCGCGGGTCCAGACGAGGTGGACCGGCGCCTTGCCGCCCGTCGCCTTCACGATGGCGGCGGCCTCGGCGAGGTAGTCCGCGCCCGGCGTGGCGCGGCGCCCGAACGACCCGCCGGCCCAGAGCGTGTGCAGCCGGACCTTGTCGGTCGTCACGCCGAGGATCGCCGCGATCACCGCCTGCTCCACCGTCTGGAGCTGGCAGCCGGCATAGACGTCGTAGGTGCCGTCAGAGGCCCGCTCGATCGTCGCGTTGAGCGGCTCCATCGCCGCGTGGGCGAGGTAGGGGAAGCTGAATTCGGCCTCCAGCACCTTGGCGGCGCCCTTGATGCCGGCCTCCGGATCGCCGCGCTCGGAGGCGACGAGGCCGGGGCGCCTGGCGGTCTCGCGGTACTCGGCGAGGATCGCCTCGGAGGAGCGGGCTTCCGCCGCGCCATCGTCCCAGGTCACCTTGAGGGCGTCGCGCCCCTTCATGGCGGTCCAGGTGTCCTTGGCGATGACCGCGACGCCGGTCGGGATCGTCACCACGTCGAGAACGCCCTTCACGGCGCGGGCCGCCGTATCGTCGACGCTCTTCACGGCGCCGCCGAAGCGCGGCGCGTGGGCGACCACCGCCGTCACCTGGCCCGGCCGCCGGATGTCGAGGGAGTAGATCGCGCTGCCGTCGGTCTTGGCCACCGAGTCGAGGCGGGGCACCCTCTGGCCGATCAGCCGCCACTCGCCCGGCTCCTTGAGGCGAGGTTCCTGCGGCACCGGCAGGGTGGCGGCGGAAGCCGCGAGCGCGCCGAACCGGGCCTCCCGCTTCGAGGCCGCGTGGCGCACGACGCCCTGCTCGACCGAGATCTCGGCGACGGGCACCTTCCACTGGTAGGCGGCGGCGGCGACCAGCATCTCGCGGGCGGCCGCGCCCGCCTTGCGCAGCTGGAACCAGGAATTGGCGATGGCGGTCGAGCCGCCGGTGCCCTGCACCGGACCCATCAGGGTGTTGTTGTAGAGGGCGGCGTCGGCCGGCGCGAATTCGGTGCGCACGCGCGACCAGTCCGCGTCGAGCTCGTCGGCCAGGATGGTGGCGAGCCCGGTCGTGTTGCCCTGGCCCATGTCGAGATGCTTGACGATCACCGTGACGGTGTCGTCGGAGGCGATCCGCACGAAGGCGTTCGGCATCGCCTTCACCTTCGAGAGGTCCGGGCCGCCGGCGGCGTAGGCCGCGCCCTTCGGGTCGAGGCGGAAGCCGATCACGATGGCGCCTGTGGCGGCGGCGGCGCCGCCGAGGAAGCCGCGGCGGGAGACGCGCGGGGCGCGCGCTCCGGTCTTCGACCGACCGATTGTCAGCATGGGGGTGCTCCAGTCAGGACGAACGGGAATCAGGCGAGGGAGCGCGCGGCTTCGTGGATCGCCGCGCGGATGCGCTGATAGGTGCCGCAGCGGCAGATGTTGCCGTCCATGGCGCCCGCGATGTCGGTATCCGAGGGTTTCGGATTGTCGGTGAGGAGCCCGATCGCCGACATGATCTGGCCGGACTGGCAGTAGCCGCACTGGACCACGTCGAGCTTGCGCCACGCCGTCTGGACCGCCTCGGCCACCCGGCCCGAGACGCCCTCGATGGTCGTGACCTTGCCCTCGCCGACGTCGCCGATCCGGGTCTGGCAGGACCGGACCGGCTGCCCGTCGAGATGGACGGTGCAGGCGCCGCACTGGGCGATGCCGCAGCCGTACTTGGTGCCCGTCTTGTCGAGATGGTCGCGCAGCACCCAGAGGAGCGGGGTCTCGGGATCGGCATCGACCTCGTGGGCGGTGCCGTTGACGGTCAGCTTGATCATCCCGAAGCCCTCCGATCTGGCGAGGATCGCCGAGCGGTAGCGGTGCCGCGCGCGCAACCGATGTGCGGCCGCGCACCTGCCGGCCGCGCGAGGGGCGCGGCGGGGCCCGGCACCTTTCGCGGATGCGGACAATCCGAGCGGGCGCAGCAGGCGGTTCTTAACACATCCATACCATCCTGCGGGCGGTGGCGTTTCGGCACGCCGCCCTCGACCCGTGTGGGCGTCCCCAAGCGTAAACTTCGAGACCGATGTCCGACCTGACTGTGGAGATGGTCCAGCGGGGTCGCGGCCCGTCCGCGGAGGAGGCCAACCGCCGCCGCGGCATCGCGCGCGACATGCGCTCGGCGCGCGAGAAGCTGACCTCCGCCACCGGCCTGGAGCGGGCCTTCGACTACGAGCTGCTGCGCCTCTACGCGCAGTACCGGGTCGGCGCCGGGATCCCGCTCGGCCTGTTCGCCGTGGTGATGGCGGGCGCCTCGGCCTTCTGGACGCCGCCCGTCGTGGCGGGAGCCTGGGCGCTCTGCATCTTCGCGGCGATCACGGTGATCTCCGCCGGCTGCCGCCGCTTCCTGCGCCAGAATCCCGAGGAAGTCTCGCTCGCGCGCTGGCGGCGCCTGTTCGTCGCCGGCGAGACGGTGCAGAGCCTGTGCTGGTCGGCGATGATCGGGCTGTGCGCGACGGGCGGACGGACCTTCGCCCTGTTCGGGCTCGTCATCGCGGCGGCGGTGGCGACCATGCTCGCCGCGACGGTGCCGGCCGCCGCCGTGGCGGGCCTCGTGCCGCTCGCGCTGGCGACGCTCTCGCTCCTCGCCTTCTCGCGGGACATGGACGCGCTGCTCTTGGTGGCCATGGCGGTCGGCTCGCAGCTCTTCTTCCTGGGACTCGCGCGCCGCCTCTACACCTCGACGGTCGGCGCTCTTCAATCGCGCGCCGAGAAGGACGCGATCTTCGCCGAGCTGGAGCAGGCCAAGGCCAATTCCGACGAGGCGCGGCGGCGCGCCGAGGAGGCGAACCTCGCCAAGTCCCGCTTCCTCGCCACGATGAGCCACGAGCTGCGCACGCCGCTCAACGCCATCCTCGGCTTCTCGGAGGTGATGAAGAACGAGGTGTTCGGGCCGCACACCGCGCCGAGCTATCAGGAATACTCGAACGACATCCACGACAGCGGCCTGCATCTCCTCAACCTCATCAACGAGATCCTGGACCTCTCGCGGATCGAGGCGGGACGCTACGAGATGAACGAGGAGGCGATCTTCCTCGCCCACATCGTCGAGGAATGCCGCCACATGATCGGCCTGCGCGCGCGCTCGAAGGGGCAGGTCTTCCACGACTTCGTGGACGATTCCCTGCCTCGGATCTGGGCGGACGAGCGCGCGCTGCGCCAGATCGTGCTGAACCTCCTCTCGAACGCCGTGAAGTTCACGCCGCCCGGCGGCGAGATCACCATCAAGGTCGGCTGGACAAGCTCCGGCGGCCAGTACCTCGCTGTCAAGGACAGCGGCCCGGGCATTCCCGAGGACGAGCTCGGCACGGTGATGTCGTCCTTCGGCCGCGGCTCGCTCGCCATCAAGACCGCCGAGCAGGGTTCGGGGCTCGGGCTACCGATCGTGAAGGGCCTCGTCGACCTGCACGGCGGCAACTTCCAGCTCGCCTCGCGCCCCCGCGAGGGCACCGAGGTCATCGTCACCCTGCCGGCGAGCCGGGTGATGGATACGCTGCCGGCCGTGGATGTCACGGCCGAGGCCCAGCCGGCGACGGTGCGGCGTCCGGCGAAGGCTGCCTGAGGCAGCTCCCGCCTCTCCCGTTCGGGATAGGGAGCGCGGCGCGCCCTACGCGTCCGAGCGCCCCGACACGCCCGCCTGCTCGAAGGTCGCCATGTCGCGGTGGCAGGCGAGCGCGGCCTTGAGAAGGCCCATGGCGAGCGCCGCGCCCGAGCCCTCGCCGAGGCGCATGCCGAGCGCCAGCAGCGGCACGAGGCCGAGGCGCTCCAGAACGTCCGCGTGCGCGCCCTCGGCCGAGACGTGGCCCGCCAGGCAATGGTCGAGGGCGGCGGGATCGACGGCGTGCAGGATCGCGGCCGCGGCGGTGGCGACGTAGCCGTCGAGGATCACCGGCACCCGCTGCAGGCGCGCGGCCAGGATGGCGCCCGCCATCGCGGCGATCTCGCGCCCGCCGAGCCGGGAGAGGATCTCCAGCGGGTCGTCGAGATGGCCGGCGTGGTGGGCGAGCGCAGCCTCGACGGCCGCGATCTTGCGGGCGATGCCGGCGTCGTCGACGCCGGTCCCGCGCCCGACCCAGTGGCGCGCCTCGCCCCCGTACAGCGCCGCGTAGATCGCCGCCGCGACCGTGGTGTTGCCGATCCCCATCTCGCCGACCGCGAGGCAGTCGGTACCGGCTGCCACCGCCTCCATGCCGAAGGCCATGGTGGCGACGCACGCCTTCTCGTCGAAGGCCGGCCCGACCGTGATGTCTCCGGTGGGCAGGTCGATGGCGAGATCGAACACCTTGAAGCCGAGCCCGTAGGCCGCGCAGATCTGGTTGATGGCGGCGCCGCCGGCGGCGAAATTGTCGAGCATCTGCCGGTTCACCGCGTCCGGAAAGGCCGAGACGCCGCGCGCCGTCACGCCGTGGCTGCCCGCGAAGACGCAGACGAGCGGCCGGTCGAGGGTGGGGCTCGGCTTGCCCTGCCAGGCGCCGAGCCACGCCACGAGGTGCTCCAGGCGCCCGAGGGCGCCTGCCGGCTTCGTCAGCCGCGCCTCGCGCTCGGCGACGGCCGACGCCGCCTCCCGGTCCGGGCCCGGCATGGAGGCGATCAGGCCGCGGATATCCGCGAAGGGGCCGGCATCGGTCATCGGTCGAACATTCCTGTGGGCAGGGCCGCCCCCGTGCCGGGGCGACCGCGGCCGGAGCTATAACGGGGCGGGATGCGGGGGTGAAGGCGAGGCGCGATGGCCGACGATCCGAGGCGCTCCGGCGAGGCCGACATGCCGGGCCTCGACCACCTCTACGACCTCGCCGCCTGCCTGCGATTCTACTCGCGCCTGCCCGTGCCGCGCCTGCCCGGCGAGCCCGACCCGCACCTGCCGCCCGATTTCCGGACCGTGCCGCGGATGCTGCCACTGGCCGGCCTCGTCCTGGCCCTACCGGCCGCCCTGGTCCTCCTGGCGGGCCGCGGCCTCGGCCTGGGGCCCTTCCTCGCCGCGACGCTCGCGGTCGCCACTCTCGTGCTCGTGACGGGCGCGCTCCACGAAGACGGGCTGGCCGACGTCGCGGACGGGTTCGGCGGCGGGGCGGACCCGGCCCGGCGCCTCGAGATCATGCGCGACAGCCGCATCGGCGCCTACGGGGGCGCGGCCCTCGTCCTCGCCCTCGCCCTCCGGATCGGGGCGCTGGCGACGCTCCTCGACCGGACTGGCGCCGCAGCGGCCGTCGCGCTGATCCTCGCGGCCAGCCTCTCGCGCACCGCGGCGCTCACCCCCATGGTGCTGCTTCCGCCGGCCCGGCCGGGCGGGGCCTCCGCCTCGGTCGGCCGCCCGAGCAAGTCGGCGACGGGGCTGGCCGGGTTGCTCGCCCTCGTCCTGGTTCTGCTGTCGCTCCCTTTCGGCCTGCCCTTCGGCGGCCTCGTGCTGATGCCGGTCCTGGCCGTCGCGGCGAGCCTCGCGGTGACCGCGCTCGCGCGCGCCCGGATCGGCGGCCAGACCGGCGACGTGATCGGCGCCTGCCAGCAGACCGCCGAGATCGGCGCGCTCCTCGGCCTGATCGTGGCCGTCCCGATGTAGCGCGGGGCTTGATCGCCCGGCGCGCCCGCGGGCATGGATTCAAGCCATGAACCAGCCGAGCCGCCCCACGCCCTCCTCGCCCTGCATCAGGGTCTGCATCCTCGACGAGAGCACCGGCCTCTGCGAGGGCTGCGGGCGCACCCGCGACGAGATCGCCCGGTGGGGTTCGCTCAGCGAGGCGCAGCGCCGCGCCATCATGGCCGGCCTCGAAGCGCGGCTGCGGGATGCTTATCTCAAGCCCGCGGAGGTACGCGCATCCCCATGATCTATCTCGGGCTCATCGCTCTCGGTCTCGTCCTCGTCGTCCTCGTCGCCACGGATGGCGGCCCGATCGCCGGCGTGATCGAGCCCGACCAGCTCGCCGGCCTGACCTGGGGCGTGGCCATCCTGGGCCTCGTGATGGCCGGCTTCTGGCACCAGTTCCGGGACCGGATGGGCACCAACCTGCGCTATCTGCTGATCTGGGGCCTCCTCGGCCTCGCCTGCATCGTCGGCTACTCCTACCGCGACACCGCGCAGGAGGTGGGGGCCCGGGTGATGGGCGAGCTCAACCCCGGCAGCGCCACGGTCGGCCCGGGCGGCACCGTCACCATCACCCGCCGGGCGGACGGGCCCTTCGCGGTCAAGGCCGAGGTCAACGGCAGCACCCAGAGCTTCCTGTTCGACACCGGCGCGAGCGCGGTGGTGCTGACGGCCGAGAACGCGGCCGCGCTGGGCATCCGCCCGGGCGAGGACGCCTTCACGACGCGGGTCGCGACGGCGAACGGCGTCACCTTCGCGGCGCCCATTCTCCTCGACAGCCTGCGCATCGGGCCGATCATCGAGCGGCGCGTCGCCGCCATGGTGAGCCGGCCCGGCGTCCTGTCCGGCAACCTGCTCGGCCAGAGCTTCCTGAACCGCCTGCCCTCCTACGAGGTCCGCGGCGACCGGCTGATCCTGAAGGGCAAGTGAGCGGGCCGCCGCGCGACGGGATCAGGCCGCCTCGGGGATCTCGCGCGAGACGAGGGCGACCGCCTCCCGCAATGTGGCGAGCCCGGCCTCCGGGCGCATCCCCTGCGTGGCGAGATGGCGGCGGAAGGCGCGGGCGCCGGGGCGCCCGTTGAACAGCCCGAGCATGTGCCGGGTCAGGCTGTGCAGGCGCGTGCCCGCCGCGAGAGCCTGCGCGACGTAGGGCTCGAACGCCTCGACGGCCGCGAAGGCGTCGGCGACCGGCGCCGGCTCACCGAACAGCTCGGGATCGACCGCCAGCAGCTCCGCCGGATCGCTGTAGGCGGCCCGCCCCATCATCACGCCGTCGAGATCCTGCAGGTGGGCCCGCGCCGCCGCGACCGTGGCGATGCCCCCGTTGACGGCGACCGGCAGGTCCGGCCGCGCCCGCTTCAGGCGCACCACCCGGCCGTAGTCGAGGGGCGGTATGTCTCGGTTCTCCTTCGGCGACAGGCCCTGCAGCCAGGCCTTGCGCGCGTGAACGATCAGGGCGTCGACGCCCGCCGCAACGACCGCCTCGGCGAGGGCGTCGAGAGCGGACTCCGGGTCCTGATCATCGACCCCGATACGGCACTTGACCGTCACGGAAACCGACACGGCGGCCTTGATGGTCGCGATACACGCCCCGACGAGTTCGGGCTCGCGCATCAGGCAGGCGCCGAAGCGCCCGTCCTGCACACGGTCCGAGGGGCAGCCGACGTTGAGGTTGATCTCGTCGTAGCCGAAATCCTCCGCGATCCGGGCGGCCTGGGCCAGCTCGGCCGGGTTCGAGCCGCCGAGCTGCACCGCCACCGGGTGCTCCGCCGCCGAGAAGCCGAGGAGGCGCTCGCGCGGCCCGTGCAGCACGGCGCCGGTCGTGACCATCTCGGTGTAGAGCCGCGCGCGCCGCGACAGGACGCGATGGAACGCCCGGCAGTGCCGGTCGGTCCAGTCCATCATCGGAGCGACGGAGAAGCGCCACTCTCTGAAATCGCTGGATTTTTCAGCCTCTACCGTCACTTGCTGCTCGATCCTTGCTGTACCGTTTCCGCCGCTTTCGTAGCCGGGAGGTACAGCAACGCTGTACCTCCCGGCTCCATGCCGTACCTGCTGGAGGCAGGCATGGGCACGATTCAGGAACGCAAGCGGAAGGACGGGTCGACCGGTTACCATGCACAGGTGGTGGTGAAAAAGGCGGGCGCCACTCACCGCGAGACTCGAACCTTCGATCGCCGCCCGGCCGCCCGCGCCTGGTTTGAGACGCGATAGCAGGAGCTCGCGCTACCGGGCGCTCTTGCCGCCGCTAAGATCGACGATCCCACGTTGGGAGTTTTCGACCGTGATGTCCGCGATGCACGCCGAGCGCTCGGACGCACGAAGGCGCAGGTGCTGAAAGCGATCAAGGGCTACGGCATCGCGGGGAAGCCCTGCTCTGCGATCACCAGCGCCGAAGTGGTAGCCTTCGTCTCCGAACTCTCGGCTGGCCGGGAGCCTCAAACCGTCAGCAACGACCCTGCTCACCTCGGCTCAGTGTTCGCCATCGCCTGGCCGGCCTGGGGCTACCCGCTCGCCTCCGTCGCCATGGACGACGCGCGGGAGGCAGCCTCAAGGAGCCGCGATCAGATCCTTGATGCGCGAGGCGAGCGCCTCCATCACGAAGGGCTTGGTGAGGACGGCCATGCCGGGTTCCAGGTGCCCGTTGCCGACCGCCGCGTTCTCCGCGTAGCCGGTGATGAACAGGACCTTGAGGCCGACCCGGGCTATCCGCCCCGCGTCGGCCATCTGCCGGCCGTTCATGCCACCCGGCAACCCGACATCGGTGACCAGCAGGTCGACGCGCACGTCCGACTGCAGCACCTTCAGGCCGGCGACGCTGTCGGCCGCCTCGATGGCGGTGTAGCCCAGGTCCTCCAGAACCTCGGTGACAAGCATGCGCACCGTCGGCTCGTCGTCGACGATCAGCACCGTCTGGCCCTGCTCGGCCCGGGGGGCGCCGGCGAGGTCGGGCAATGCCTCGTCGCCCTCGGCCTCACCGTAGTGGCGGGGTAGGTAGATGCACATCGTGGTGCCCTGGCCAACCTCCGAGTAGATGCGCACTTGGCCGCCGGACTGCCGGGCGAAGCCGTAGATCATCGAGAGGCCGAGCCCGGTGCCCTGGCCGAGGGGCTTGGTCGTGAAGAACGGATCGAACGCCTTGGCGATGACGTCGGGCGTCATGCCGGTCCCGGTGTCGGTGACGCACAGCGACAGGTACTGACCCGGCGGCAGGTCCCGCTCCCGGGCGGCACGTTCGTCGAGCCACTTGTTCGCGGTCTCGATGGTGATCCTCCCGCCGTCCGGCATCGCGTCGCGGGCGTTGATGCACAGGTTGAGCAACGCGTTCTCAAGCTGCGGCGGGTCGACCAGCGCGAGCCAGAGCCCGGCCGCCCCGACCACCTCGATGTGCACGGAGGGACCCACGGTGCGCCGGATCAGGTCCTCCATGCCATGGACGAGGGCGTTCACGTTCGTCGGCTTCGGATCCAGCGTCTGTCGGCGCGAGAAGGCGAGCAACCGGTGCGTCAAGGCGGCCGCCCGCCTCGACGCGCCCTGGGCGGCGTTGATGTAGCGGTCGAGGTCGGTCATCCGGCCCTGGCTCATGCGGGTCTGCAGGAGCTCCAGGCTGCCCGCGATGCCGGTGAGCAGGTTGTTGAAGTCGTGCGCGATGCCGCCGGTGAGCTGCCCGACCGCCTCCATCTTCTGCGACTGCCGGAGCGCCTCCTCGGTCCTCGCAAGCGCCTCAGCGGCCTCCTTCTCGACCTGCACGTCGCGCCCGACCGCGTGGATGAAGCTCTCGTCCGGCACCGCCGTCCAGGATAGCCAGCGGTAGCTGCCATCCCTGTGCCGGTAGCGGTTCTCGAAGCGCGGGATGACGGAGCCGGCCGACAGGTCGCCGGCCGTCGCTGCGGTGCTGGCCGCGTCGTCAGGGTGCACCAAGTCCATGAACGAGCGCCCGATCAACTCGGCCTCGCTCCAGCCGAACAGGGTGGTCCAGGCCGGGTTGACGGCCACGATGGCGCCGTCGAACCGCGCCACGAGCATCACGTCGGTCGACAGCCGCCACATCCGGTCGCGGTCGCGCGTGCGCTCCTCAACCTGCTGCTCCAGGCTGCCAGCAAGGCGTGCCAGTTCCGCGACCGCCCGCTTCTGGTCGTCGATGTCGGTGTTGGTGCCGACCCAGCGCGCGACCCGGCCGGCAGCGTCGCGCACTGGCTCGCCCCGGACCAAGAACCAGCGGTAGACCCCGTCGGCGCGGCGCACCCGGTACTCGGTCTCGTACACGACCTCGGTCGCGCGGGCGTGGGCCCAGGCGGCCGCGGCGGGTGGGACGTCCTCCGCGTGGACGATTCCGGCCCAGGCCTCCGGGCCGAGCATGCTGCCCCTGGGCTCGCCGCAATAGGCGTAGAACTGGTCGTTGAACCAGTAGAGGGAGCCGTCCGGGCGCGCGGCCCAGACCTGGTTGGGGATGGCCTGGGCGAAGACCCGGAACTGCTCCTCGCTCTCGCGTCGGCTCGCCTCGGCGCGGAACCGCTCGATGGCGGCCCGGGTGCGCTCGGCGATGTCGTGGATGAAGGCGAGCTTGTCGGTGCGCCAGTCGCGCACTTGCCGGTCGTGCAGGAAGAACACCGCCACGATCCGGCCCTGCTCCATAACCGGCACGTTGATCAGGGCGCGGACGCCAATGGCGAGGAGGGGGGCCGGGTTGCCTGCCGTCCGCGGGTCCGTCGTCACGTCCGGGATGACGATCTCGCGCCCCTCCTCCAGGCTGGCCTGGACCTCGCCGTAGTCGGCAAAGCGATGGCGGCCCGCGATGCTGGCGACGCCGGGTGCGGTCCAATCCCGCTCGATCTCGATATGCTCCAGCCTCGCGTCGACGGTGCCGTAGCCGGCGCGATCCAAGCCAAGGGTGCGCGCCATGATCTCCGCTCCAACGGCGGCCATCTCCGCTGTGTCGCGGCAGGCCTGGAGGCGGTCGCCGAACGCGATCAGCGCGTCCCGGAAGGATTCCTGCCGCCGACGCTCCGTAAGGTCGCGCGTGACGGTGCCGAAGCCGGAGACCGCACCGTGCGCGTCGCGGACCGGGAAGATGGTGTGGTGGACGGGGACCGCGGCGCCGGTGGAAAAATTGCGGAACGCGAGGTCGCCCTCCCAGAAGCCGCTTTCGCGCGCCGCCGGAAGGGCCTCACCCAGCACCGCCGACCTGTCGCCGGGCTCGAAATAGTCCACCAGGTCGTAGCTGCGGGCCTCCTCCAAGCTTGCCAGACCCACGAGCCTGCGGCCGGCCTCGTTGAGGAACTCGGCCCTCCCATCGACGCCCGCGATGCCGATGAAATCGCTCGACTGCTCGACCAGCGCGGCCAGGCGGCGCGCCTGCGCCTCGGCGGCCCTGGCCTCGGTGATGTCGCGAACCGTGCCGACGAAACGGACGGGCCTCCCGTCCCGGAAGACGGTGTTGCCCTTGGCGCCGAGCACGCGCTCGACGCCGTCGCGCCGGCCGACGACGCGGTAATCGATGTCGAAGCCTTCGGGCGAACCGATGGCCGCCTGGACGGTTCGGTCGGCCCGCGCGCGGTCATCCGGGTGAACGCCGGGCAGGAAGGCGCCCTCGTACGAGACCGGATCGTCCTCCGAGAGCCCGAACAGGGCGCGGGTGCGCGCGTCCCAGGTCAGCTCACCGGTCACGAGGTCATAGTCGTAGATGCCGGTGCCGGCCCCCTCCAGCGCCAGCCTGAGGCGGTCCTCGGCTGCCTGCAGGTCGGCTTGCGCCTGCTGCCGCTCGGCGATGTCGGTGACCATGACGAAGAAGCCGTCGACGGTCCCCGACCGGGTCCGCCGTGGGATGTAGCGGATCTCCGCCTCCCGGGTGGTGCCGCCCCGGTACGGCATGAACGCGTCGAAGGCGACCTCCTCGCCGGCCAGGGCCCGCGCCATGTAGGGGAGCCGGGCCGCGTAGATCTCCTCGCCGACGACTTCCCGCACCTTCCGGTCGAGGATCTCGCTCGCGGGCCGGTCAAACCACGTCTCGTAGTGCCGGTTCGCGAAGCGGTAGACGTGATCCGGGTCGATGAAGGAGATCAGCACCGGCAGCGCGTCGGTGACGACCTGCAACTCGTCCCTCACACGGCGGTTCTCGCCCTCCCGCGCCGTGGCCTCGGTTCGGTCGCGCAAGATCTTGAGGAAGCCGAGGTCGGCGCCCTCGGGGGAGAGCAAGGGCATCATCTCGCCGCTGGCCCAGAAGCGGGAGCCGTCCTTGCGCAGGTGCCAGCGTTCGTCGGCGGAGCGCCCGGTTTCGACTGCGCACCTCATCTCCGTCGCGGGCCGGTCCGCCGCCCGCTCCTCGGGGGTGAAGAAGGTCGCGGCGGACTGCCCGAGCATCTCCTCGGCCGACCAGCCCATGATGCGCTCGGCGCCCGGGTTCCAGGCGGTGACCCGTCCCTCGTGATCGGTCGTGATGATGGCGAAGTCGACGGCGCTGTCGAAAATCGCCCGGTAGGGAGCCGCCTGAGGCGAGGAGCGGTCGCCTCGCAGGCGCGCCAGCTCCTCCTCCAGCTCGCGCTCGCGCCGCCGGAGTCGCTCGACCTCCGCCTCGCTCACGGACGTGCCTTTCCGACGCGGGAGCGAGTGACCGGGCGAGCCCGCTTCCGGAAGGAGGCGGACCCTGACGTGCGGCCAGCGGGGATGGCGAACGTGGACGTGGACAAGACGAGGAACCGGCCGGATCGGCAGAGGGGAAGCCACCGCGTAGGTGAGACGAGCGGCGCTCGGCAGTAGCGGGGGCGTACGTCGCGTTCACCTGTCATGCAATCGCGCCAGGAGAATGGCTGCGCGTCGCAACCGTCAGGGCGTTGCAGCGTGACAGGGGTGGGGCCGAACGTGAGAACGCGGGATGCCAGCGTCATTCAGCCTTGCATGATCGCGCCGGACCGGATCGGCCGGATCTTCGAGCCGTTTTCCACCACCAGGGAAGCCTGTCGAAACGAGCATCATAATGCAAAAATGTTGGGTCTCGTCCCTATAGCGCCGCTACCCATGCGTTGTTCGCATGACTGGCATCTGGCATCTGGTATGCCAGAGAGGGTCGTTCAATGGCATAAGCGCTCCACCGCAAATAACCGCACGGGACGCCCACCATGATCTCTCTGCTCCTCACCGCCGCCGTCGCCGCTGGTGCCGCCAACGTCGCGCTGGTCGCATTCCTGGCCGACCGCCTGAGCCCGAAGGCTGGCACTGTTGCTGCTGGTGAGTTCGTCGCCGTCGCCGGGACCGCCTCTGCTTCCGGCAAGGTCAGCCGCGTCAAGGCGGGCAACGAGAACGTTCCGGCCGTGGCTGGCAAGCTCGCCGCCTAGGCAAACTCCTGCTCAGCACTGACGCTGCAAGCTGATGAGCCCCGCCAGGTCCTGGCGGGGCTGTTTCGTGCCTGCCGGATGCCGGGGAGCTGCGCGGAACGGGTGATCCGCAGCGTCGTTGACCTGATGCACGGCCTTCTTCCATTCCCCCGAGCGGCCGTGTTTTTGGTCCCCATAGATGACCTTCAGCCCCGGCCCCGCCGGGGTTTTTCTTTGTGCGAGGCGAGCGGAAATCTCGCGCGAGCCTGCGAAGAGAGCTTACGTATCTACTCCAGACATTGGGGTGGATTGGTCCGCGCTCGGAGGAGGGATCGGAGACGGCGCCCCTCGCCGGCTGGATGTCATGGAGGCCTCGCCTGTCCGGTACCTCGAGATCGCGGGAAGGTGGCCAGGGCCTGCAGGATGAGTTGCCGGTGCCGCTGGCCCTCCTCGAGCGTGCGCTGCATCGTCGCCAGCAGGGCCTCGGCGAGCGTGGTGTCATAGCTCTTCGCCTGCAGGTCCTCGATGAGGATCATCTGATCGAGCATACGCCGCCTCCAAACGGCCAGATGCCGATCGGCTTGGGCGAGATGATCAAGCTCCTGCGTCAACCAAGCGAGATCGTCTTGCTCGCGGTCCAGATCGGGTATCGGGTCGGGCATCGCGCACCTGCCCTTCAGATCGTCACGCCGACAGGTGCTCTGGTCCGTTCGCGTCGAGGTAGTGCCCCTCGCGCTCAAGGTGCAGGTAGTTCACGTTGAACAGCGACACCTGCTGAAGCGCCTCCAGGTCCGGAATGGTCAGGCGCTTGCCCTTCAGGACGATCAGCTCCCTGCTCCGCAACTCCTGCAGCACGCGATATCACGTGCACGTTCGACAAACCCGTCGCGTCGCCGAGCTCCACCTGGGTGACCGGCAGCAGGCAGCTGTCGCCCTCCGTCAACCCGACCGTGCGCAGCCGGATGAACAGCTCGCACAGGAGGTGCCCGATCCGCTCCAGCGCGGTGCGCTGGCCGAGGTTGACCGTCCACTCCCGCTGGATCGCCGTCGTCACCAGCATCTCCCACCACAGCGCCTTGGTGATCCGCGGGTACCGATCCGTGAGATTGAGCAGGACATCGCGTGAGATCTCGGCCAGCCGCACGGGCGTGATGGTGCCGATCGAGTGGTCCATCTCGCGCAGGACGAAGACGTGCGGGTCGCACAGGTCTCCCGGCACGAAGAACGAGATGATCTGCCGGCGCCCATCCTCCAGCTGCTTGTAGCGGCAGGCCCAGCCCTCCAGGATCAGGTTGACGTGCTCCGGGCTGTCGCCCTCGCTGATGATGTCCTGGTGGGCTCCGAAGACGCGCACGTTCCGGCGAGCAGCTTCCTCCAGCGCCTGCTTGTCCTCTGGCGACAGCCGAACGAAGTGCTCCAGCTTGCGGATGAGGTGCTGAGCCAAGCCTGCCTCCCTGGCGTGCAGCCTCAGCGTAGGCGGCTTAGCCCAGCAGAGATTTCACCTGTGTGAATGATCGCAATCGTAGCGGCATAGGAAATTCGGGCGGGTGAATCCAGGATGTCGATCCAACCCTAGCCGATCGCATTGTCGGCCGAGCCCAGCCGAGGCTGCTACATGCCGCGCGACGACTTCCAGCTGCGCACTCCCGACGGCCTGCAGCGGGATCCGGAAGCTGCCTCCTTCGACAACTTGGAGGACGCCTACCTCGACGTGTGTCAGGGCATCACGATGATCGCGGCCGGCCTGGCGCATGCCGGGGCGAGCCGGGCCCGCCTGATGCGCTCCGCCTTCGAGACCTCGGACGCGGAGGGGCACTTCCTGAGGGAAGTGGCGTTCACGGAGGTCCTCGCCCCGGATCGCGAGCCACGCCGGTCATCGCGCGTGCTGGATCGGAAGGCACGGGCGGAGGTCGAGCGGACCCGCCGCCTGATCGTCGCGGTGGGCCGGGAGCGGGACGCACTCTGCGCGAACCTGTCCGAGACCCATGCCCTCCTGGCTCGCCTTCGCGCGCTGGACATCGGCGGTCACGGTCACCGACAGCCATCGCGAGCGGATCTATCGCTGCAATCGGAGGCCCGCGAACGAGAGCGTGGCCGAGTAGACGGGATGGCCGCTCTCGTCCCTGACCATTACCGTGAAGATGCGCTGGTCGCCATTCTTGGGGATCTCCTCGCGGGCGATGTCCGGCAGGAGGGACCGGGCCTTTGCACGGGCCTCGTCTGGGCCGGAAAGCTCGGTGCCAGTGTCATCGAACTCCGGACCGCCGTCGTGAACGTCGAAAAAGTACCGCGGCATGTCGCTCTCCGCAGAATACAGGCGGGAGCACACTGGTCTCACAGTCGCCGACGCCCGGGCTCAAAGTCAGCGATCGTCGACTTCTGCACCGAGCAAGCGGTTGGTTGCCACAACCTGGGTGAAGCCACGCGGACGATCACGGCCCCGTTCCAATAGGGCTCGCTCATGTGGACCGGCCCACGCGTCGACATAACTCGTTCCCCACACGTCGTCCGGTATTCTGGAGCAGCAGACGCGCCGACGTTCCGGACCCTATTGAACGTCGCTCGCGAGGGATTGACACGGACGATCCCAGCCGAACCGAGACGTCCACTGAGCCCAGCACTCGCCCGTACGCCGCCGTTCCGCCTTCGGTCAAAACCCGCCCGGCAACGATGCACCCCTTCCGGCCATTCGATCAGTCCCAGCGACCTCCGGGAGGCGGTCATTGGCAATGCTCGCCATCGCGACAGTCGTGATTGGAAATCGCATCGGAAACTGCTGACGTGACGGCCGGTCGGTTCGCATGGCCCAGTCGCGAAGGCCGAACCGCATGCACTTCTGGCATGCCACGATTGCCAAGGGATCGCTGGTCCCGGGGCAGCGCCGCGGCCACATGCAATGCAGTTCACCACTGACTGGAGCTGCGCCGGTGACCTCCCTTCTTCTCTATTACGCCTTCTGCGCCGGCGTTGCCGCCGCGATCTACTACGGCTTTTCTGCGGCAGTCGCACTGAAGTTCGGCCCGGCCGTGCGCTTGGCCGATGCTCTTCGGCCAATCCCCGCTGCGGCACCCGTTCGATCCTCGTCGGCGGGTAACGAGAACATCGTTCGGACCGCCCGCCACGCCGCGTGACGGACAGGCCGGTCGCGAAACACGTTTCGAGATCCGGAGCTTCTCCGGATCTCGCCTCGCGCAGCTCATCGGGCATCCCGCCGGAGAGGGAGGCGGAGACCTCTGCGGCGGTGAGACGACGGCGTCACGCCTTCCTGGCAGCCGCGAATGCCTCACGTGCCCGCAGGATCTCGGCATGGTGCGCCTCCGCCCAGATCCAGACGCCGCAGAACGCGGCGCTCAGGCTCTCACCGAGCGGCGTGAGCGTGTAGTCGACGTGAGGAGGGATCACCGGATGCACCGTCCGGTGCACCAGACCGTCCTGCTCCATCTGCCGCACCGTCTGCGTCAGCATCTTCTGGCTGATGCGCCCGACCGCCTTGCCGAGCTGGGTGAAGCGAAGCGTGCCCTGCTCCTGCAGAGCCTCGAGGATCAGCATGGTCCACTTGTCGGCGACCTTGCCGATGATGTCCTGGACCAGGGCTTCGATGGCCGGATCGGTCTCGGCCGGGACCGGGTATCGGCGACGCGTCTCGATCTCCGAGTCCGCTAAAGCCTTGCGCATCCGACACTCTCCTTTCGGTGCGTATAAATCTTTTCGGTGCCTACTTCAGGCTGGAAAGCTCGGTTCCTACCCTCTGCAGCGACAACAACGAAGGTCGCTCAGATGAAAACATCGGGTAACACCATCCTGGTCACCGGCGGCGGTTCCGGTATCGGACAGGCTCTCGCTCACCGCTTCCATGATCTCGGCAATACCGTCATCGTCGCCGGCCGCCGCATGGAGGCGCTGCAGCAGACGATTGCCGGACGCCCGAACATGCATGCCCTGGCGTTCGATGCCGACCGCGGCGACGTCGTCGAAGACTTCGCCCGGCGCGTGACCTCGGAGCATCCCGCCCTCAACGTGCTGATCAACAATGCCGGGATCATGCGCTTCGAGGCCTTGGACCAGCAGCGCGACCTCTCGGATGCGGAGGCGACCGTCACCACCAACCTGCTCGGCCCCATCCGGCTGACCAACGCTCTCGTCGAGCACCTCGGCCGGCAGCCCGACGCGGCGCTGATCAACGTCACCTCGGGCTTGGCCTTCGTTCCGCTCGTCGCGACCCCGACCTACTCGGCGACCAAAGCGGCCATGCACAGCTACACGGTCGCGCTCCGGGAGGCGCTCAAGGGCATGGTCGAGGTGATCGAGCTGGTGCCGCCGGCGGTCCAGACTGACCTCACACCGGGCCAATCCACGCGGGAAGGCTACCTGCCGCTGGACGACTTCATCGACGAGGTGATGACGCTCTTCCAGCGGCAGCCGACGCCGCGTGAGATCCTGGTGCAGCGGGTTGCCTTCCAGCGCAACGCCGAGGCTGAGCACCGCTTCGACGAGGCCGTGACGATGCTCAACGAGATGGCGCGCACGGCCCGCGAGGCGCAGACGTAAGGTCGAGCAGAGGCACAGGTCCTGACCCCGGTGGCGATGCAGCGTGCGCCTTCGCCAACGAGCCTCCGCACCTGCGTGCCGCTCGTCTCCGTGACGGAGGTGGATTGGATGCGGCCGCTCGGGAACAACTGAACGCCGGGGCCGCAACCGCGGCTCTTGACGGGTGAGACCTGCGGCGCGGCGATGTTGCAACTCACTTGGAGCACAAGCGAAGCTGTGCGGACCGCTCAGCCTGGATAAGCAGCCTGTTGGATGCTCCCGACGCAAGGGAGCAAGCCTCCGCGACTGAGAGATTCATCCTGCTCAATTAAGCGGAATTTCCAAGCTCGCTCGAAGGTTCGGCAGGCCTGGGACAGCGACGCCATTCCCACGAACACTTCGCGCCACATCGCGAGCGATGCTCATGAGAGCGTTCACCGTGGGCGTAGACGGATTCCGGTCGAGCGCGACGAGCCCGATCGTGTGCTGGATATCCGGATCTACGATCGGGATCGCGCGGATATCATCTCGCGAGCCGAGGGCATCAACGAGTATCGCGGGCATCACGCTGGCCCAGCGCAGCGTATGCACATGCGTCAGCAACACGATCATCGAGTTCGACTCGAGAGCGGGAGTCGGCTCGACCCCGGCTTTGCGGATCTGCTCGTCGACGATGCGCCGGTTCTGCATGTTGGGCGTCAGGAGGCACAGGGGCGTGCGGGCGACATCGGTCCAGGTCACGACGTCGCGATCGTAGAAGGGGCCGCCGACTGCCGTGACGAGGCGGTAGTGCTCTCGGTACATCGGTATGGCCATCACATGGCCGAGGGGTTCGTTGTCGAGGTAGGTGACCCCGGCATCCGCCTCCAGGTTCTTCAGATGGGAGAAGATGTCCGAGGACGTCGTCGACTCGATGGTCAGACGCACATCGGGGTGACGCTCCCGGTACGGAGTGGTGAGGGCAGCCACCATCGGGAGCGCGGTCGGGATCACGGCGATCCGCAGATGCCCGGACAGACCACGGCGGAGCGTCCTCACATCCTGCTGCATGGCACGGCTGTCGGCGATGATGCGACGTGCCCAGGCAAGCACCCGCTCGCCTTCCGGCGTGAAGCCCTGGAAGCGCGAGTCGCGCTGCACGAGCTGCACGCCGAGACGGTTCTCCAGGTACTTGATCCCGGCAGAGAGCGCCTGCTGACTGACGGAGCAAGCCTCGGCGGCACGCCCGAAATGCTGCTCGCGCGAGAGAGCCAGCAGATAGTCCAGCTTGTCGAT
The DNA here is from genome assembly GCF_007992195.1 of Methylobacterium oxalidis. Classification (GTDB taxonomy): domain Bacteria; phylum Pseudomonadota; class Alphaproteobacteria; order Rhizobiales; family Beijerinckiaceae; genus Methylobacterium; species Methylobacterium oxalidis. The sequence continues at coordinate 213,690 of NZ_BJZU01000004.1, forward strand.
CACAGCCCAAAACCGAGTCCGCGTGGCCGCGAGCCTCGCGGCGGATCGGTGCTATTCTGCTGTTGCTCGCCCTTCAATATGAAGTGCGATGCCGGAAAGGCTTATCCGGCGTCGCTGGCGCCCGCTCCGAGAAGATGCGGGTCGTAGGTGGCCGGCCTGATCGGGCCCGGATCGTCGCTCGTGCTGGCGATCGCCGCGACCACCAGCGGGTCGAGCCGGGCGCCCGCCTGCGGCGCGTACTCCGCGAGCCGGTCCCGCATCCGCGGCGTCCAGAAGGCCACGAGATGCTTGTGGATGCCGGCGACCGCCTCCTCCTCCGGGTAGGACCGGAAGAAGGCGGCGATCTGGTTGGCCATGCGCACGAGCTTGTCGGTCTGAGAGGTCGCGCTCATCCCCTCACTCCGCCGCGTCCAGAACCTTGGCGATGCGCGTCAGCGAGAAATCCTCCTCGAAGAAGCGCGCCTGCCAGTCGGAAGGCCGGTTCGTGCGCCGCACCTGCACCGCCGTCACCTTATACTCGGGGCAGTTCGTCGCCCAGTCCGAGTAGTCCGTGGTGATGACGTTGGCGCCGGTCTTGGCGTGGTGGAAGGTGGTGTAGACGACGCCGGGCTGCATCCGCTCGCTCACCCGGGCCTTGAGGGCGATGTCGCCCGAGCGGCTCTCCAGCGCCACGAGGTCGCCCTCGACGATGCCGCGGCTCTCCGCGTCGAAGGGGTGGATCTCCAGCACGTCCTCCTCGTGCCAGCGCGAGTTCTCGGTGCGCCGGGTCTGCGCGCCGACATTGTACTGGGACAGGATGCGGCCGGTGGTCAGGATGAGCGGGAAGCGCGGCCCGGTGCGCTCCTCGGTCGCCACGAACTCGGTGATCATGAACTTGCCCTTGCCGCGCACGAAGCGGTCGACGTGCATCATCGGCGTACCCAGCGGGGCCTTCTCGTTGCAGGGCCACTGCACCGAGCCCAGCGCCTCGAGCTTCTCGTAGGAGACGCCGGTGAAGCTCGGGGTCAGGCCCGCGATCTCGTCCATGATCTCGGACGGGTGCGTGTAGGCCATCGGGTAGCCGAGCGCGTTCGAGAGCAGCACCGTGCCCTCCCAGTCGCCGTAGCCGCCCAGCGGCTCCATCACCTTGCGCACGCGCGAGATGCGCCGCTCGGCATTGGTGAAGGTGCCGTCCTTCTCCAGGAACGAGGCGCCCGGAAGGAAGACGTGGGCGTACTTCGCCGTCTCGTTCAGGAACAGGTCCTGCACGACGATGCACTCCATCGCCGTCAGGCCCGCCGTGACGTGGTGCGTATCCGGGTCCGACTGGGCGATGTCCTCGCCCTGGATGTACAGGCCCTTGAAGCCGCCATCGACGGCCTCGTCGAGCATGTTGGTGATGCGCAAGCCCGGCGCGGCGTCGAGCTTGGCGCCCCAGAGCGCCTCGAAGCTCTCGCGCGTGGCGTCGTCCGAGACGTGGCGGTAGCCGGTCAGCTCGTGCGGGAACGAGCCCATGTCGCAGGAGCCCTGCACGTTGTTCTGGCCGCGCAGCGGGTTCACGCCGGCCCCGACCTTGCCGATGTTGCCGGTGGCCATGGCGATGTTGGCCATGCCCATCACCATGGTCGAGCCCTGGCTGTGCTCGGTGACGCCGAGGCCGTAGTAGATCGCGGCGTTGCCGCCCGTGGCGTAGAGGCGGGCGGCGGCGCGGAGCTCGGCCGGGTCGACGCCGGTGACCTCGGCGAGCGCCTCCGGCGAGTGGCGCTCCTCCGCGATGAAGCGGGCCCAGGACTCGAAGTCGCCGAGCTCGCAGCGCTCGCGCACGTAGGCCTCGTCGACCAGCCCCTCGGTGATGATGACGTGGGCGAAGGCGTTGATGAAGGCGACGTTGGAGCCGGGCTTGAGCGGCAGGTGATGGTCGGCCCGGATGTGGGGCGACTTCACGAGGTCGATCCGGCGCGGATCCGCCACGATGAGCCTGGCGCCGGCCCGCAGCCGCTTCTTCATGCGCGAGCCGAAGACCGGGTGGCCGTCCGTCGGGTTCGCGCCGATCACGAGGATGACGTCGGACTCGTCGACCGACCTGAAGTCCTGCGTGCCGGCCGAGGTGCCGAGCGTCGACATCAGCCCGTAGCCGGTGGGCGAGTGGCAGACGCGGGCGCAGGTGTCGACGTTGTTGTTGCCGAAGGCCGCCCGCACGAGCTTCTGGACGAGGTAGGCCTCCTCGTTGGTGCAGCGGGACGAGGTGATGCCGCCGACCGAGTCCTTGCCGTAGGTCGACTGGATGCGCTTGAACTCGGAGGCCGCCCGGGCGATCGCCTCCTCCCAGCTCACCTCGCGCCACGGATCCGTGATCCGCTCGCGGATCATCGGCTTAGTGATGCGGTCCTTGTGGGTGGCGTAGCCGTAGGCGAAGCGGCCCTTCACGCAGGAATGGCCCTCGTTGGCCTTGCCGTCCTTGTAGGGGACCATGCGGACCACGCGGTCGCCCTGCATCTCGGCCTTGAAGGCGCAGCCGACGCCGCAATAGGCGCAGGTCGTCACCGCCGCGTGCTCCGGCTGGCCCATCTCGATGATCGACTTCTCCTGGAGCGTCGCGGTCGGGCAGGCCTGCACGCAGGCGCCGCAGGACACGCACTCCGAGTCCATGAAGTTCGTCGGCCCCGCCGCGACGCGGCTGTCGAAGCCGCGGCCGGAGATCGTCAGCGCGAACGTGCCCTGGGTCTCCTCGCAGGCCCGCACGCAGCGATTGCAGACGATGCACTTCGACGGATCGTAGGTGAAGTAGGGGTTGGACTCGTCCTTCGGCAGGTACTTCTCGGCGGTCGGCTTGACGTGGTTGTCGCCGTCGTAGCCGTAGCGGACCTCGCGCAGGCCGACCTGGCCCGCGGTGTCCTGCAGCTCGCAGTCGCCGTTCGCCGCGCAGGTGAGGCAGTCGAGCGGGTGGTCGGAGATGTAGAGTTCCATCACGCCCTTGCGCAGGCGCGCGATCTTGTCGCTCTGGGTGCGCACCACCATGCCCTGCTCGGCGGGCGTGGTGCAGGAGGCGGGCGTGCCGCGCCGGCCCTCGATCTCCACGAGGCACATCCGGCAGGAGCCGAACGGCTCGAGCGAGTCGGTCGCGCAGAGCTTCGGGATCTGCGTGCCCATGCTCATGGCGGCGGCCATGACGGAGGTGCCGGCCGGGACGGTCACGGCCACGCCGTCGATCGTCAGCGTCACGCTCTGGTCGGAGACGCGGATCGGCGTGCCGTAGTCGATTTCCTTGATGAGGCCCATGGAACGCTCCTCACTCCGCCGCGATCGGCAGGTCGCCGCCGCGCGTAAAATCATCCGGGAAATGCGTGATGGCGCTCATCACGGGCATCGGTGTCAGGCCGCCCATCGCGCAGAGCGAGCCGTCGGTCATGATCTCGCAGAGATCCTCGACGAGCTTCAGGTTCTCGGCCGGACGGATGCCGGCCATGACCTTGTCCATGGTCTCGACGCCGCGGGTCGCGCCGATCCGGCAGGGCGTGCACTTGCCGCAGGATTCCGTGGCGCAGAACTCGAAGGCGAAGCGGGCCTGCGCGGCCATGTCGACGGTGTCGTCGAACACCACGATGCCGCCGTGGCCGACGAGCCCGTTCTTGGCCGCCATCGCCTCGTAGTCGAGGGGCGTGTCGAGGAGGCTGTCCGGGAAGTAGGCGCCGAGCGGACCGCCGACCTGCACGGCGCGGACCGGACGGCCCGAGCGGGTGCCGCCGCCGAAATCCTCGATCACCTCGCGCAGCGTGATGCCGAAGGCGTACTCGATGAGGCCGCCGTGCTTGATGTTGCCGGCGAGCTGGATCGGCAGGGTGCCGAGCGATCGGCCCTGGCCGTAGGCGGCGTAGGCCGCAGCCCCGTGCTCCAGGATCCAGGGGACGGCCGTGAAGGTCATCACGTTGTTGACCAGCGTCGGGCGGCCGAGGAAGCCCTTGAGCGCCGGGATCGGGGGCTTCGCCCGCACGATGCCGCGCTTGCCCTCCAGGCTCTCCAGGAGCGAGGTCTCCTCGCCGCAGATGTAGGCGCCGGCCCCGAGGCGGACCTCCAGGTGGAAGCTGCGACCCGAGCCCAGCACGTCGTCGCCGAGGACGCCGGCCGCGACGCCATTGGCGATCGCCTCCTGCAGAGTGCGGAAGGCCTGCGGGTATTCCGAGCGGCAGTAGATGTAGCCCCGCGTGGCGCCGGTCGCGATGCCGGCGATCGTCATGCCCTCGATCAGGCAGAACGGATCGCCCTCCATCATGATCCGGTCGGCGAAGGTGCCGGAATCGCCCTCGTCGGCGTTGCAGACCACGTACTTGCGGTCGGCCTGGGCCAGCATCACCGTGTTCCACTTGATGCCGGCCGGGAAGCCGGCGCCGCCGCGGCCGCGCAGGCCGGACTCGCGGACCGCGCCGACGACGGCCTCGGGCCCGAGCCGCAGGGCCGCCTCGAGGCCCCGATAGCCCCCGTGCGCGCGATAATCGTCGACCGAGACCGGATCGATCACGCCGCAGCGATGGAAGGTGAGACGGTGCTGGCGGGCGAGATAGGGGATCTTCTCCGGGTCGCCGAGGCGCAGGGGGTGGTCCCCGCCCTCGGCGAGGCCCGCGTCGAGCAGCGCCTCGACGTCGCCCTGGGTCACGGGCCCGTAGGCGACGCGGCCCTGCGCCGTCGCTACCTCGATCATCGGCTCCAGCCAGAGCAGGCCGCGCGAGCCGGTGCGCACGATGGTGAGGTCGAGGCCCCGGCGCTCGGCGCCGGCGAAGAGGGCGCGGGCGATCCGGTCGGCGCCGAGGCCGAGGGCGACGGCGTCGCGCGGGACGGTGACGGTGACGCTCATGACCGGGCCTCCGCCAGGGCGGCGCTGAGAGAATCGGCGGTGAGCCGCGCGATCGGCTCCTCGTCCACGAGGGCGGCCGGGCCGTTGGCGCAGAGGCCGAGGCAGTAGACGGGCTCCACCGTGACGGCGCCGTCGGCGCTGGTCTCGTGCCAGCCGACGCCGAGGCGCGCGAGGATCTCGCCGTGGAGCCGCTCCGATCCTTGGGCCTGGCAGGCCTCGGCCCGGCAGAGCTTGACCGAGCGGCGGCCGGCCGGCGCGCTGCGGAAATCGTGGTAGAAGGTGATACAGCCGTGCACCTCGGCGCGCGACAGGTTCAGCGCGTCGGCGATCAGCGGCACGGCCTCGGCATCGACATAGCCGAAGGTCTCCTGCAGCGCGTGCAGGATCGGCAGCGTCGCACCCTCAAGATGACCATGCTCGGCGACGATCTCGGCGGCGCGGCCCGCGTTCCACGGCTCGTGACGTGGCATGAACTTTCCTGCTCAGATTGGTCTCGTTCTAAGACCGATAGGAACAGGAGTGCCGCCGCGATTCAATCAAGCTATCTGGTCGACCAACAAGCAGGCCTTGTTGATAGGCATCATTTCTGTAGGCGCGCTCTCAGGGTCTTGCCAGCGGGCTCTTAGAGGTCTTCCCCGTTTTCAGGATTAGGATTATCGTCGTCTTACATCCGCGAGATTCATGTGCTGGTGAGATCGGCGACAAGCTTCGCCTTTCGACCGAAGGGCCGCATGGCGAGATCGGCCCGTCAAACATGGCCCGCCGGTTCGCTGAACGGGATCGGTGCCTTAGCCATGGCGCTCCATTGCCAGCAGACCCTTATGTGTCCAACCCGGCATGGTGTTTCTCGACGGTACCAACATGCGCGCATCAGAAGGCGGCCGGGGCCGCGAGAAGGGGGATCTGCAGCCCAGCGAGACGATCGCGAGGCACTTGGCCGATCGCGTGGCGGCTCCGACGCGGAGCCCACGGTGCGGTCCGGACCTCTCGCGGCCGGTTGGCATGCGAGGCGGATGGTGAGAAGGGCAGCCCGCGCCCGGCGCGGCGTGAGGCCCCGTGTTGCGCTGCCGGCGCGGCGGACTAGAAACGGTTCGCCGCCGGAAACGAGAGAAGCATGCGCGAGGTCCGCTACTGGCACAGCCGGCTGTTCTGGCAGACTTACGGCCGGGACCGCTCGTGGAAGGGTTTTCCGCGGCAGGATGCGTCCGGCTGCTACCTGACGATGGGCTACCGGATCCTGCTCGACGACGGCCAGCCGGAGGACGGCGAGCCGAGCCGCGAACCCTCCGCGCCGATGAGGACGGCGCAGGTGAGGACCGCGCCGAGCGCGCCGGCGCCGGCGGAGCCGCGCGCGGAGAATCAGGCGGGAGCCGGCAGCATCCCGCGCCCGATCGATCCGGCGCGCGAGCGCTCCGACAGGCGCGCGCCCTACCGGCGGTTCGGGCATTCGGGCGGATTCGACGGCTACGAGGGCCGCATGGCCACCTCCGAGCCCGCCCGGCCGGCGAAGGCACCCCTCGGGGACCGGCGCCCGAAGGGTGGCCAACGCTGATCGACCGAAGTGGCCGTCGCGGGGGGTAGAGCCCGCCCGGCGTCAAACCCCGAACGGATAGGTCTCGGCGCCGCCCGGCGCCGGCCGGTCGGGACCGAGCGGCGTCACGGCTCCGGTCTCGTCGAACCACGCGAAGGCGTCGAATTGCTGCGGCAGCGAGGCTTCCATGTAGTGGCTCGCGAGCTCCGTCTCGGGCCGGTAGATCACGCCGATGAAGCGCTCCAGCCGCGGCTCGGAGAGACGCCGGCGCAGCGCTTCGTCGCGGCGGGGATCGAGCAGGAAGCGCGTCAGGCCAGCCTCTCGCCCGGCCTCGTGGCAGAGGCGCTCGTAGCTGTCGCGGTGCGAGGGCCGGACCGTCATGATCTCCATCGGCCCGTCCCAGTCGGTGGCGGCCGCAACCGTGCCGACATGGGTGCCGAACCCGACGAGGGCGGCCTCGTCCCCGAAATGCGCGCGGCAGAGCTGGCCGATGTTCAGCTCGGCGCGGAGGCTGCCCATCTCGGTCGCGCGCGCGTCGCCGATATGCGAGTTGTGCGCCCAGACCACCGCCCGCGCCTGCGGTCCGCCCGCCTCGACGAGCTGGCGCAGCGTCTCGAACATGTGCGTGTCGCGCAGGTTCCAGGATTTCGCACCGCCGTCGTACATGGCGCGGTAGTAGCGTTCGGCCGCCGCGATCAGGCGCGCGTTCTGGGCCGCGTCGACGAGGCCGTCGTTCGAACTCCCGTCCGCGAGGCGGCGCTCCAGCAGGGCCCGGCACTGCGCGATCACGGCCTTCTCGCAGCCTCGATAGCCCGAGCGGGCGACCGCCCGCCCGTAGCCCGCGGGCTCCGTCCGCCACGGCGTCAGGCAGCCGTAGCGCTCGCGCGCGACCGCCGCCGCCTCGGGATCGACCTCACCGAGATAGGCGAGCACGGCCGTGATCGAGGCGCTCATGTTGTAGAGGTCGAGCCCGTAGAAGCCGGCCCGGCGGTCCGGCTCCGGGATCGCCGCGTTGTGCTGGCGCATCCACGCGACGAGGGCGGCGACCTCCGCGTTGCGCCACATCCAGGTGGGGAAGCGCTGGAACGGCGGCTCCGCGCCGGGCCGGTCCGGGCGACGGCGAATGTGGCGGTCCACGGCCGCGGCGTCCGGCCAGTCCGCCTCGACGGCCACGATCGTGAAGCCGTGGCGCTCGATCAGCCGCCGCGTGATCGCCGCGCGCGCCCGGTAGAATTCGCTCGTGCCGTGGCTCGCCTCGCCGAGGAGCACGACCCGGCGCCCGGCGAAGCGGTCGAACAGCTCGGCGAAGGTGGGGTCGTCGAGGGTGGGCAGAGGCTCGGCCGCCGCGGCGATCATCGCGGTCAGGGATCGGTGCCGGGCGGAATCGATCATGGCCGGCACCGCGGGCGCTGCCCCGCATCCAGGCAGGGATTTTCGCCCAGAGCTGGCCGGACCGGTTCGGCGGCCGACGTCGCTGCGAAGTTCTTCGAGGCGCCGGCGCCCATGATCCTCTCCGGGCGGCAGGATGCCTCCGGTCAACCGCACCGGAAATCCCGTCGTTCCCGCGTGGCAGCGGCCTCCGGCGGCGAAGACGTGCAGGAGGATACTGGGCGGTTGCGCGTGGAGACCTCGGCTTAACCCAGGTGAAGACTACCCTACCCCGCTCGTGAGCCGCGATAACCGGTTCGCACCGGTCCGGCGCGCCGCCGGAACCTTTCGGCGCAGGACCCATTCGCATCAGACACTATCGAAAGGTGTATTTTCTGGCGCGGGGAGTGACGACGTTGGACGAAGCGAAGGCCGAGGCCGAGGCGCTGCCCCTGGAGGAACGTCCGCTCCAGGTGCTTCTGATCGCCGGCTCCGCCCGCCGGATCGACGGCTGCCCCGGCCTCGACGGCAAGGCCCGCGCCCTCCTGCACCGGATGCTCGGCCGCCTGCCGGCCGGCTGGCAGATCGACCACGTCGACATCGGCAACGAGCACGGCAAGCCGAAGATCCAGGGCTGCAACGGCTGCGTCGGCACCTCGATGGCGCTCTGCGTCTGGCCCTGCAACTGCTACGGGCCGAACAGCGAGACCCAGCCCGACCTGATGTGGAACGAGAAGCTGTATCAGCGCCTCGCCCGGGCCGATGCCTGGGCGATCATCGGCCCCGTCTGGTGGTACGGCCCGACCACGAACCTGAAGGCGATGTTCGACCGCCTCGTCTGCATGAGCGGCGGCAATCCGCGCCCCGACCTCATCGACAAGAAGAGCACCCTGAAGGCGCAGGCCCTGGAGCGCTCCCCGCTCTGGCGCGATCTGACGCGGAACCACCTCGAAGGGCGCACCGCGGCCTTCTTCTGCTACGGCAACGAGGGCGGGAACGAACTCGACGCGGACGGGCGCCCGCGCATCCTCCGCCACAAGGCCTGGTTCGATCCCGAGGCCGAGCCCTACGGCGGCGACGAGCGCAGCGCCTATCAGGGCCTCGTCTGGCAGTGCCGCTACAGCGGGATCGAGGTGCCGGACGAGCTCTGGCGCCATGCCCGCATCGGCATCGGCCGCGCCTACGCGGACGATCAGGCCGACGACATGGTGGAGGAGCGCGAGGCGATGGCCTGCTTCGACGCATGGGTCGATGCGTTCGGCCGCTACGTGACGGCGAAGGGCATCGTGCCCGGCACGACGGAGGCCGAGCGCGGGGCCAAGTCCACCACCGACTAGAGGAAGGCCCGCCCCGCACGGGCCGGCCTCGGCCTCGAACGACGAGAGGAGACCCGCATGAGCGTGGACGACAAGGACAAGCCCGAACGGTCCGGATCGCAGGCAGACCCGTCCGACATCGCCGCCCCGCGCCTGACCCCGCAGGGGCGCACGGATCCCGACGCGGCGGGCGAGGATTCGACCGCCCCGGAGGGCGGCGCGAAGACCGGACAGCCCGACAAGGCCGAGGGCTGAGCCCGGGACGACCGCCCGGCGGCGGCGCCTCGGCCGAGGATCCATCGCGCACCCGTCCGGTTGCCCTCGCAGGATCCGAGACTTCCGGTGAGGCCAGCATGGGATGGACCGAGGCATCGCTCAATCGACGCGGATTCGCCGGGCTGTTCGGCTCCGCCTCGGCCCTCCTGGCCTGCGCCTGCGGTCGCGCACGGGCTCAGCAGCCGGCCGAGCCCGGAGGCGGGATTCCCGGAGCCGAACCATCGACCAAGAGCAAGGCGCTCGGCCTCGGCGCCGAGGTGCTGCAGAAGAAGCGCCCGATCGACGCCGTCAGCATGTACCTGAACGGGTTCCATTTCTACGCCGACGACATGGGCCGTCAGATCGAGGCGCACCATTACTGCACCCACGTCACCGAGGACTTCTTCCAGTGCGTGATCTACGACGGCAACGGCGATGGCGCCCGGTTGATCGGGATCGAGTACATCGTCTCCGAGCGCCTGTTCCGGACCCTGCCCGAGGACGAGAAGCCGCTCTGGCACAGCCATCGCCACGAGACAACCTCCGGCGAACTGATCATGCCGGGCATTCCGGGCGGCGTGGAGCACGCGGCCATCGCCGATCTCGTCACCACCTACGGCAAGACCTGGCACACGTGGCAGACCGACCGCCACGCGAGCCTGCCGCTCGGCATCCCGCAACTGATGATGGGCTTCACGCAGGACGGCCAGATCAAGCCCGAGCTGCTGCAGGACCGCGACCGTCGCTTCGGCGTGAGCAAGACCGAGATCGGCCGGTCGCGCGCGGACCTGCTCGCCAGCGCACCGCCCGTCGCGGCCGGGGCCGACGGCTGGACCGGAGGGCAGTCGCCGCAGCTCGTCCTGCAGACAGTGCCGCTCCGCAACCGGCGCGAGTAGGCCCGGGCTCGCACCCGCGCGGACCGGCGGCCCCCGCGATCCGGCCCGCGGGACGCTGGGCCAAGTATTCCGGACGCGGAGCCATTCCCGGCTCCGGGCCGATCCTGTTCTCCTGATGGGTGCCGGCGACTGTCCGAGGCCTGCGGGTGACCTGATGAAGCGTGCGAAGCGGATGCCGGCCTGGTTGGCGCGAAGGGGCTTCACGGCCCGCACGAAGGCGCGGATCGCGGCGGCGCTCGAACGCTCCCGGCCCGACCAGGATGGCCCGGATCCGGAGAAGCCCGCCGGCAACACCGTTCCGTACGAGGAGGTGCAGCGCCTGCGCGCCGCGCGGAACGCGCCGGCCGGATCGAGCGCTCCGGCGGGCGCCGTCGTGCGGGCCGGCGGCGCGCTGCGCCGAATCGGCTGAGGGACGCTCCGCTCAGTCCAGCCCTCGGGTCCGTCGCAACGCGCGCACGTCCCGGGGGGCGAGGCCGAAGCGGCGGCGGAACGCGCGGCTGAAGCCCGCGGGATCCAGGTAGCCGCACGCCCGCACGATGTCCGTGATCGTCTCGCCGTCGCGGCCGGGTGCGGACAGGCGGCGGTGCGCGCGGTCGAGGCGGGCGTCGCGGATCGCGGCGGCGATGCCGCCCGTCGGCGCGAAGGCCGCGTAGAGGCGGGTCCGGGAGACCTGCAGGGCCGCGCAGATCTCGGCGGGGCCGAGGGCCGGATCGTGCAGCCGCCGCTCGATATGGGCGTCCGCGAGGGAGCGCAGGGCCCGCGCCGAGGTGTCGCCCTCGCCCCGCTCGCCCGCGCCGTGGACGATGCCGCGCAGGAGGTGGAGGGCTCCCTCGTAGGCGTGGGCAGCCTCCGCCTCCGACATCCGCTCGACCGTCGCGGCGAACGTCGTCAGGTAGCTCGCGAACAGGTCGCCGAGCGCGCCGGCCCGGAGGGCGCGGCCGGCAACCTCCTCGACGTTTCCGACATGCTGACGGAAGACCGCCCGCGGGATGTGGAGCCGCAGTTCCTCATAGCTCTCGTGCGCGCCGAGCACGAAGGGCCGGGCGAGCGAGACGAGGCCGATCTCGCCGGGGGCGAGGAGAGCACCCCGGTTCCCCTGTTCCAGATGGCCGCTGCCGCCGAGGAGCAGGCTGAGGCATACGTCGTCGTGGCTGTCCCGGCGGATCTGCTGCGGCAGCCGCTCGATCACGAGCGGGCTGCTGCGGGTGCGGATCAGCGTGCCCTCGGAGAGCACGGCGACGAGGCGGCGGGCCGCGAAAGCCCCCTCCCCTTCGACGAGGCTGGCATCGACGCGCGCGAGGGCCGTGCTGCGCCAGTAATCGAAGGCGCGCTTCGGCTCGATCTGCTGTGTCGATTGTACGCTGGTGAGGATCACCCGCGCTTCATAGCGCGGAACGCGGCCGGATCCGAGGTTTTTGCGGGCACAGGGCCCAGAACGAATG